>NZ_BAKI01000022.1 GCF_000583655.1 Lentilactobacillus farraginis DSM 18382 = JCM 14108 | reverse complement strand
GCATTTTCCGATTTTGAAAAATGGCGGGGGCTTGTTTTACTTTAACTTATTTTAAAATAACAAATTTTCATTTATAATATTGGCATATGGATGGAGGGGTATTCGCGTGAATGATGTTGAGGCTAATCAAATCAGTAGATATGCCAGTATTATTAAGAGATCGGCTTTTGTAGAATTGAAGCGGCAACTGGATCTGGAGGGGTTAACGGCTGCCAATGTTAACTTATTGCTTTTTATCAAAGATGAAAAACGGATAACGGCGCGAACCATTGCCAGCCGGCTGGTGCTTAGTAAAGCAGCGGTTAGTCGGGAACTGAATCGGTTACTTAAAAACGGTTATATTCAAAAGGAACCTGACCAGAAAGATCGAAGAAACAGCTGGCTGACGGTGACGGATAAGGGCGAACAGGTTTGTCGAAAAATTAACAAGCTGATGGCAGCTTGGTGGCGGTCAAAGTTTAAAAGGGCCGGCATCAAAAGACCACAAGTAATGTATCATGAATTGGACAAGCTTGTAACGGCAATTTTAGAAAAAACGGTTTAGAAATGATTATAACCGAAAATAAAAACCACACGCTTCGATTGGGAAGGTGTGGTTTTTGACTGCTGGTTAATTTAATTGATGATAGGTTTGCTCGTGTTCCAACGGGAATTCCACGGGCTGATCCGCATTCATTAAATCGTCGGTCAACGTAACCTTTGAAATGGTTTGATTATCGTAAGGCTGCATGTAATAAGTCAGATTGGCTGAGTCCATATAGCCACGATACTGCGTATAATCAGCTTCCCCATTTTCTTTGAGCTTAACGCCCTTGGGAATTTCAACAGCGTTTAGGATATGGCTCAACACATTAACGGCGTCTTTGCTTTGAGCGCCGGTTGTGTACTGGCGCATAAAGGCAGTTCGGATAAAGCGGGAAGTTGAAGTGTAATCGCCCGGCATTCCCAAGGCACCACTGCCCGGGCCATAAGATGAGATTCGATAACCATGGTAGTCCCGGTCCGGGTGCGGTCCGGGCTGTAACTCGGTATAGTTGTTAAGATTCTTTAAATGCCATTCAAAATCAGGGGAATTAGTCATAACGCCCACGGGATCTTTAAGATAATGAACGCCATCAGCCTGATTTCCAAGACTCGGCAGTCACCGTAACGATCTGAAACGATCCAATGTAACGGTACGACCGTCCCCATTAATTTGATGGGGACATTTACGACGTTCAGTTTTTTGATCAGGTCAGCAGCGTCCGCGCAACTATCTGCATTTCCCAAAAGCCAATTGAGAACTTCATAAGAAGCTAAATTGGTGTGATTAGGCTTGATTTGATCGGCGTAGCTGGCTTCACCGCTGAAATATAGAGCAGCGCCGCTGAATCCTCGTTCATTAACGCCATCGACAAGAATATAACCACTGCCCAAGTTACGTCCCGCACCAACAAATGCCAGCCTGGTATCATAACCGTTTGGGTCAGCGGCAGAGTCGAAGTGTTGGCGACGGGGAATGACAACTGGCCGACCATCTAGTTCAAATGCGAAATCCATTGTCCTGGCGAGAAAATTATCGCCGGTTTCTGATAAAAAGGTTACACTCGTGCACATATTTGATCCCTCCATGTATTGGTAACATACAGAGATTTTGCCGGACAAGTCAAGTGAGTGGTTAGTGTTTCTTACGCTTATCTGCTTCACCCTGCAATAATCTGAGCTGTTTTTGGGTGTTTTCATAGACTTGACCAAGTTCTTTGGAACGACTTCGGGTTCGCGCGATTCGTTCGTTCAACTCTTCGTTTGAATAGTTTGATAATTGTCGTTGGGTTTGTTCGGTTAATTCGTAGGCGTGGCGAACAGTATAATAACCGCTTTTGCCAACGCTTGCTAATTGTCTGCCAGCAGTTGAAAAGCTGGGTGTGGAACTGAAATTAGTGATGCCCTGTTTTATCTTTTCGCTTACATGATCATCCCAATAGGCAATCAGTGGGCCTGTAAAGAAAGCCACGATAATCGTTGCGAAACCAACCGCACCACCAACAAAGAAGGCCGTTGCCATAAATACAACATCCTGGGTTATTCTAGCAGAGCGGTACTTGATGTGCAATCTGGTTGAGGCAATCGGCGCAATGGCATCATAGGGTGCAACGCCCAAATTAGCGCCCATGTAAAGGGATGAGCCAAGCGTAAATAACAGTAGACCAATGATTAAGTCAGTAACGGTTGTAAAGACGTTAACGGTATTGGGTAAAACCATTTTGTACACCGCGGACAACCATTGGATTTCGTAACCAACCAGGGTCATATTAAGAATTGTGCCGATACCGATTTTTCTACGATCCAGAATCAGAATAAAGATGAAAATGACCAGATTGGCCATTAACTGCGCGTTTCCGAGGCCGGTGCCGAACTTGGCCGCTAAACCGGTATTCATGGCGGTAAACGGATCCAAACCAACATTTCCCTCGCGAAGCAGGGTTGTTCCGGATGATAGAATCGCGATCCCAACAAAAGCCATTAGGGTTCGCAAACCAACATCCGCAAATTTATTGAGATGGGTTGAATCACTATCTGAAGAATTTTCTTTGGTGTTACTTAACATCAAACGCTTCCTTTCAAGCTTTCTGAGAGAAATTCTAAATTAGTGTTGATTATAACATTTAACTGAGGTTGTGCAACCGATTGAATGATTCGGGAAGTTGGTTGTTAACGCTTTAATTGTGATAAAAACGGGCAAAACAAACGACATCAAAATCAATTTGTTCCAAGTCGATTTTGATGCCGCTTATGTGACAAAATATTAATTAAAAAATAATTAACAAGCTCAAAATTATGAAGCCAGGTATCGTTCCAGTAGGGACTGTCCCAATGTCAGCAGCCAACAGAAGAACCAATAAATAATTGCCATTACGATGTAAATACTCATGTAGTCCTGGTAGGCACCTGCAATGATTTTAGCGTCCATAAACATCTCACTAACGGTAATCATTGCTGCCAATGACGTACTTTTGAACAGATCCAGTAAAATATTTCCCAGTGCCGGAATTGCAATTCTAAAAGCCTGTGGGAAAATTACTTTGGCGACAACCGTGCGATATGGCAGCCCCAGTGAGTATGCCGCTTCCCATTGACCGCGGTTAACGGCATTGAATGATGAACGGAATACTTCGGAAACAAAGGCGCTGCAATTAATTGTAAAAGCAATCACCGCAGCTGGCAGGGCATTGGCGCCAAAGCCAAAGTAGATAATGAACAGTAGGACCAGCATTGGGACGCCGCGCATAAACGAAATAAAAGCCCTGGCAGGCCAATGCAGCCACTTGACTTGACTCATCTGAGCCAGGGTAAGAAATAGGCCCAGAATCAAAGCCCCAATGAAACTCACACCGGTTAAATAAAAGGACATTGGTAATCCGGCCAGAATTTTTGGGATGGCGTGAAAAGCCAAAGGCGCGTTAAAAAAGTTGGGAATGGAAAAGTAATTGAGAATATTCACTATGTTCACCTATTTGATTGTGAAAGTTTTTGAAATATGGACTTTAGGTTGTTTAGAGACGTCGGCGTGGTAATACTTCATGGACAGCTTTTTCAAGGTACCGTCTTTTTTTAGCTCACTTAGGACTTTATTAACTTGTTTTTGCAATTTGGTATTTCCTTTTTTCAGGATAATTCCGGTTCCCTTGCCGTCCTCATTGGTCTTGAAATACATATTATTAAGAATTTTTAAGCCGTTATTCGGAACTGCAGCCAATGCTAATTTTTGCAGATAATAATCGTTCATGATTAAATCGGTCTTGCCGTTTTTAACGTCTTTCATATAGATATCGTTTGAAACGTTATCATAATTGACCGTCTTGGCATCCAGCTGCTTGGCTAGCCGTTGATAATTTGTACCGGCTTCACCAGCAGCTCGTTTTCCCTTTATATCGGCCCAAGTGTGAATTCCCGAATTGTCTTTTCGGCGAACGATGATGCTGTCAAATGAGTGCTTATAGGGTGTTGAAAAAGTGAACTGCTTTTTCCGGACGGGCGAAACAGCAAAATCGTTGGCGGCCATATCGCTTTGCCGGTTTTAACAGCGGTTAACTGGCCATCCACACTCATTTCTTTAAATGTCACTTTTCGGTTCAATTTTTTAGCAACGGCTCGGACAATTTCAACGTCGTAACCGGTTAAACGGTTACTTTTTTCATCATGAAACGAGGTTGGATATAATGTTCCTGAAGTCGCACAAATAATGGGCCCCTTTGCGTTAGATGCGGATTTGTTTTGACCACAACCAGTTAACAAAATGGTAATAGCGCCTAAAGTACCCAATAACCCCAATAAACGAATCGTAATTTTCTTCAAATTTAATTCCTCCCAGACTAAAAATTAGATAATGTAATTTAATTATAAGGTGATGAAACCGATTTCACAAGCGAGGCCGATTTATTTTAAACAACGGCCATGGTTTGCTGAAAAAGTATTTGCATGATGGTATTTTGCGGCCAAAAAAGATTTGAAGGTTAGTACGGTAAAGATTGTGATTTAGAAATGGATTTTAGAGAATAAAAAACGAATCGTTTGCTGCCCAAGCCGCAAGGACGATTCGTTTGATTAGTTTAAAAGTCGGGTTATTTTCACCTTTATCAAAGCGAAAATAGGAATATTTTTTGTTCAGGAGGGATTAAAACTCAGCTTTATAGCTGATACTGTAGTGCTTTTCTTCGCCTGCCGGTAATAAAATATTACCAAAGCCTTCGTGATTAGGCGTGTCTGGTAAAGTTTGGGCTTCCAAGGCAATGCCCATGTGAGCGACACCGGCGCCCCGTTCAAAGTTAATGCCATTCAGATCATCCGGCGTAAAGACAACCAACGCATTTCGTTTTGAGAAGATTGAAACTTTGCGGCCTGATGTCGGATCGGCCAGGGTTGCAATCGGTGCGTCAGCGGAATGGTCGTTAATGACATAAACTTCATCATAAGTGTGACCGACACTGGCTTTCATGTCGTCAATTCCGTGCTTGATGTTTTGGCCGGCACGAAAATCATAAGCCGATCCGGCAACACTGACCATCTTGCCGGAAGGTGTTTTATCTTTGTTTAATGCCAAATATTTATCAGCATTAATTGTCAGCGAATGATCGTAAACGTTATCGGTGTCTCCTAAATTAAAGTAAGCGTGTTGGGTCGGATTAAACAACGTATCGGCATCACTTTTAGCGCTATAAGTAACAGTGGCAGTATTATCGTCATCCAAGGTCCAAGTGATCTTAACGTCGATATTTCCCGGGAACGAATCGTCTGATGAAGTAATGTGTTTTTCCAAAACAATTTGGTTATCTTCAATTGCGCCGTTCCAAACCTGGGTATTGAAACCGTGAGGACCACCATGAAGCGTGGTGGTACCTTCGTTTTGGGCAACATGGTATTCATGTCCTTTAATGGAGAATGTCCCATTGGTGATTCGACCGGCAGTTCGGCCAATTGCCTGGCAGAAATATTGATTGGCCATAATTTCTTTACTGGAAGCCTGACTTAATAAAACGTTGGCTGATTTACCGGTCTTATCCGGAAAGTTAAAAGCCTGCCAGGTTGCCCCCAGCGAAATGACAGCAATCGATACGCCATTGTCATTGGTTAATGTAAATTTTTGAATATCTTGATTATTATACGTATCAAATAATTCTTTTTTTGCTTGCATTATCGTGAATCGCTCCTTAAAAAAATAAATTTAAGCTTTGAAACCGCTTTTATATGTATTATAATATTTTTTTGTACGGAGGTGCAAGCCGATTTTTAACATTTATCCGTACAATTCTATGTTATTTCTCTTAGAAATATGATATTTTATTGGTAGGGATATTCTAAGGGAAAAAGTGAGAGGGTTTATTATGCAAAACATACTGTACGTTTTATCCGGCATTTCAGACTTAAGTTTAATTGTACTGATCTTTTTGTGGGGATTTGATTTTGCCCGCAAGGAAAAGCCAAAGCATAACCATCATTACGGTCTTTGGACGTTGGCAACGCTGACTGTAACGGTTGTGTTAATGATGGCCGCCAGTGCATCATAGCCTCTTGATAATTTTAATAATTTGAAGAATGCTTCGATCAGAGCGTGCGGCCAAGGCTCTTTTAAAGCTCTATTTAATCGAGTGGGGGGATATAGCAATGGAAACCAAGTATGTAATGGTTAAAAAAAATATTAAGCACCATATTATTAACGGTAAGTACAAGATTAATGAAAAAATCCCCACCGAATCTGAATTAATGGCAATTTATTCTGTAAGTAGATATACGATTCGACGAGCGGTAGGCGACCTTGAACATGAGGGATATATCTATCGCGTTCAGGGCGGTGGGATGTACGTTAATGACTGGATTAACAATAAAGTTCGTTCAGAACGGTCGAATCAAAGTATCGGGGTCATTACGACGCATATCGCAGATATATTTTTCCCAATATTATCAGTGGCATTGATCAGGTTATTTCTGATGCCGGCTACTCATTATTATTAGGGAATACACATGATGAGCACAAGAATGAACGACACAATTTACTTAATATGTTGGATAATGATGTTTTAGGATTTATTATCGAGCCAACTAGAAGTACGTTGGAAAATCCTAATTTGGATGTCTACCAGATGATTATTCAGTCTGGTAAGCCAGCTGTCTTCATTAACGCGCATTACCCGGAGCTGGACTTCCCACATGTTGAAGTCGCTGATACGGCTAGTGAAAAGAAATTAATGGATTATCTTTTGGATCATGGCCATGAACGGGTATTAGGTGTGTTTCAGGTTGACGATATGCAAGGGGTTAATCGAATGAATGGTTTCATCCGGTCTTATCAGACTCACCCACACGTTGCGTCATCCGGTGACATTATGATGTATCGATCGTCTGATAATATTAACGATGTTCTGCGAAAAATCAAGAACCGGGTAGAAGTACCGGATAATGCACAGCCGACAGCCATTGTCTGCTATAACGACCAATTAGCAATGGAAGTTATTGGCATGTTGGGCAAAGAAGGTTTTGATATTCCAAATGATATTTCGGTTGCCGGTTTCGATGATTATGAAATTTCGAAGTATATTAATCCAGGAATTACAACGATGATTCATCCCAAGCGGCATTTAGGAGAAACAGCGGCAGAAATGTTAATTGATATGATTAATAAAAAAGACCGCGAATCTAAAGTCTTTGATGCCGAATTAGTGATTCGAGATTCTACAAAAGCAGTTAATACAACTAAGACCCGTTAATGTTTTTTGAAATCTAAAATAGCGAAAAGGTGGTGATGCTCCTAGTGTTAAGCTCCTTTTCGACTTTTTTTGCAAAAAAATTTTATGCTAATAAATAAAATATGTGTTGATTTATGCGGATAAATATTTTATACTTCACTTGTAAGCGATGTCAGAAACCGTTTACAAGTGCGCGCATTAAGTTTTTGCAATTGTTTTATTAATCTTATTTAAAAAGTCGAATGGGGTGCTTGTTTTGAAAAAAGTTTCCAATGGATTCATATATAGTTTCGGCGCCTTGGGCGGATTGCTTTTTGGTTACGATATTGCATCGATTTCAGGTGCGATTCTGTTTATTGAAAAGCAACTCCACCTAGGACCATGGCAACAAGGAATGGTTGTTAGTTCAGTTTTAATTGGTGCCATTATCGGTGCCTTGGCAACCAGTAAGTTTTTGGATACGTATGGTCGTCGTAAATTACTTGTTTGGGCGTCAATTATCTTCTTCGTTGGTGCCATCACATCCGGATTTGCACCGGATTTCTGGGTATTGTTGATTACTCGAATTGTTTTGGGAGTTGGTGTTGGGATTACCTCAGCTTGATTCCTGCTTACCTGCATGAACTTGCACCAAAGAGCATGCACGGTGCGGTTGCAACAATGTTCCAGTTGATGATCATGATTGGTATTTTATTAGCTTACATCTTGAACTACACGTTTGCTCATATGTATACCGGCTGGCGTTGGATGTTAGGATTTGCTGCTTTACCGGCAGCTATCCTGTATGTCGGTGCTTTGTTCCTGCCGGAAAGTCCACGATTCCTTGTTAAAATTGGTAAGAAAGAAGAAGCCCATGCGGTTTTGATGAACACAAACAAGGGTGATGTCAACGCTGTTAACAAAGCGATGACTGAAATTGAAGAAACAGCCAAGCAAAAAACCGGTGGCTGGAAAGAATTGTTTGGAAAAGCTGTTCGGCCAGCTTTGATTACCGGACTTGGCGCCGCAGTCTTCCAGCAGGTTATCGGTTCAAACAGTGTTATCTTCTATGCGCCAACAATCTTTACTGATGTTGGTTGGGGAGTCATTGCTGCCTTGCTTGCCCACATCGGAATTGGTGTGATTAATGTGGTTGTCACGGTTGTCGCTATGTTATTGATGGATAGAGTTGACCGTAAGAAGATGTTGATTTTCGGTGCCAGTGGCATGGGGCTTTCATTAATTGTCATGTACACCATTTTGAAATTTGATAACGGATCGCAAGCTGCCGCAATGGTTAGTGCGATTGCGTTGACGGTTTACATTGCCTTTTATGCATGTACTTGGGCACCAATTACTTGGGTTCTGATTGGTGAAGTCTTCCCACTTAACATTCGTGGTTTGGGAACGTCACTTTGCTCAGCAACCAACTGGTTGGCTGATATGGTTGTTTCATTAACCTTCCCAATGATGCTTAGTGCATGGGGCCTTGATAACGCCTTTCTATTCTACGCAGTTGTCTGTGGTATCGCTATCTTCTTCGTACACGCTAAATTCATTGAAACCCGTGGTAAGTCACTTGAAGAGATCGAACTTGACCTTCACAAACGTGCTGGTATCAAGGAATCCGATACTTCAACTATTAAATAGTTATCAATGTTTGAGATTTTGATCTCAAATATTAATAAAAATGTTTCATTATATTTTATCAAAGAGGAGAGAAAATACTATGTTACAAGTTCCTGATTATGAATTTTGGTTTGTTACCGGTAGTCAGCATCTTTATGGTGAAGAACAATTGAAATCAGTTGAGAAGGATGCCCGTGATATCGTTGATAAGCTGAACGCTACCAACAAGCTTCCTTACCCAGTCAAGTTCAAGTTGGTTGCAACCACTGCCGACAGCATCACACAATTGATGAAGGATGCCAACTACAACGATAACGTTGCCGGTGTGATCACTTGGATGCACACATTTTCACCTGCCAAGAACTGGATTAGAGGGACTAAATTACTTCAGAAGCCATTGCTTCATTTAGCTACCCAATATTTGAACCACATTCCATATGACACAATTGATTTTGATTACATGAATTTGAACCAAAGTGCCCATGGTGACCGTGAATACGGCTTTATCAATGCTCGCCTTCGTAAGAACAACAAGATTGTTTACGGCTGGTGGGGTGATGAAGAAGTTCAACAGGAAATCGCTGATTGGGAAGACGTTGCAGTTGCTTACAACGAAAGCTTCAAGATCAAGGTTGCCCGTTTTGGTGACAACATGAGAAATGTTGCTGTTACTGAAGGTGACAAAGTTGAAGCTCAAATTCAATTTGGCTGGACCGTTGACTACTATGCTTTGGGTGACTTGGTAGAAGCAGTTAATGCCGTTCCTGAAAGCGACATTGATGCTAAATACAAAGAATTACAAGACAAATATGAATTTGTCCAAGGTGATAACGATAAAGATAAGTATGAACATTCAGTTCGTTATCAAATTCGTGAGTACTTCGGTATCAAGAACTTCTTGGATAAGAATAACTACTCTGCATTTACAACTAACTTTGAAGACCTTTATGGTTTGGAACAATTACCTGGCCTGGCAGCTCAGTTGTTGATGGATGAAGGTTATGGTTTCGGTGCTGAAGGTGACTGGAAGACAGCTGCTTTGGATCGTTTGATGAAGATCTTGACCCATAACCAAGCAACTGCATTCATGGAAGACTACACCCTTGAATTGCAAAAGGGCAAAGAAGCCATTCTTGGTTCACACATGCTTGAAGTTGATCCTGGCATTGCCAGTGACAAGCCACGGGTTGAAGTTCATCCATTGGACATTGGTGGTAAAGCTGATCCTGCCCGTCTGGTATTTACTGGCCGTGAGGGTGACGCATTTGATGTTACCATTTCAGACTTTGGCAACGAGTATCGCATGATTGGTTACGCTGTTGAAGGTCATAAGGCACCAAAGCCAACACCACATCTGCCTGTTGCAAAACAAATGTGGACACCAAAGGTCGGCTTAAAAGCCGGTGCTACCCAATGGATTCACGATGGTGGCGGACACCATACTGTTTTGACATTTGCTGCTAGTGAACAACAAATCGCAGACCTTGCAACAATGTTTGATCTCCCATTTGATGATATTAAGTAGTGAGCGAAGCAGTTTTAGTTTTTAAATCTGCAAACCACTAAAAATGAATGAGGTTAAGGCAATCAATTCGGTTGTCTTAACCTCATTTTGGTATGAAGTGTGCGGAGCAAAACGGGTAATGCCCGGAATATAAGGCGTGAATCTTGGAAATCCCGGATCTGGATTTTTAAGATTTATCCCTTATATGCAGTGGCATTGTTTTGTGGAGCAGTCCTCAACCAGTGTGCGGAGCTAACCTGGGATAAACCGGAATGTAAGGCGTTCATTTCGGAAATCCCGGGCTTGGATTTTTGAAATGAATCCCTTACATGCAGGTTTATGGTTAGCGTAGCAGTCCTCAACTAGTGTGCGAAGCAAAACGGTTAGCACCCGGAGCATAAGGCGCCAAAGCGGGGAATCCTGGGTTTGGATTTTTCAAAATTCAACTTGTCGGCATTTGCTATAATAGATTTAACGAAGAATAACGATAAAGACGGAGGCCCGAGTTAATGGAAATGACTGAAAAGCAAAAAATGCTTGCGGGAATGAAGTATCTGAACACAGATAAGGAACTATCAGAAGATCGTTGGAAAACCCGAAAGCGGGTTAATGAATTTAACGATCTTTCCAAAGAAACACCTGATGAAGCGATGAAGCTGTTAAGCAACGTATTCAAAAAGACCGGTAAAAATTTTAATGTAATGGCCCCCTTTCAGTGTGATTATGGTTACAGTATCACGGTTGGTGATAATTTTTTTGCAAACTACGGTTGTATATTTATCGACGTAGCACCGATTACGATCGGTGATAATTGTCTGTTGGGCCCAAACTGCCAAATTTATACGGTCGATCATGCATTTGATGTTGAAGAACGGAATCGGGGAATTGAGATCCCGGGTAAGGTAACGATCGGCGATAATTTATGGGCCGGTGGCAGTGTGGTAATTACACCTAATGTGACGTTGGGGAACAATGTTATAATTGCGGCAGGCGCTGTTGTCACAAAATCATTTGGTGATAATGTTTTGATTGGCGGTAATCCCGCCCACGTCATTAAAAAGTTAAAATAAATCGGAGGAATTTGATGACTAAGCAAAATATCGGTTCAAAAGTTAAATTGGCAGATGGCAATGAAATGCCCGTGCAAGGTTTGGGCGTTTATCGGATGACGGATGAAAACCAGGTAATTAATTCGGTAAAATCAGCATATCATGATGGCTACCGGTTATTTGATACTGCTCAGATGTACAAAAACGAAGCGGCAGTCGGGAAAGCTGTTAAGGATTTAAATGTTAATCGTGACGATTTGTTTATCACAACCAAGATTGCAGAGGAAAATCAGGGCTACGATAAAGTTATGAGTTCGTTTGAAGAATCATTAAAAAAACTTCAATTAGATTATGTCGATATGTTGCTGGTTCACTGGCCGATTCATACCCATTTCTTTGAGACTTGGCGGGCATTTGAAAGCTTGAAAGAACAAGGGCTGGTTAAGTCAATTGGGACCAGTAACTACGGAATGCTTCATCTACAGTATTTGGCAACCAAGGCTAATGAAATGCCAGTGGTGAATCAATTAGAAGTTCATCCGTACTTATCCCAACAGGCGATGGTCGATTTTGATCGGGAAAATCATATTGTTACGCAGGCATGGGCACCGCTTGGCCGGGGACGGATTTTTGATGATCCGGTAATCGTTAAAATTGCTGAAGCCCACGATAAATCGGCAGCTCAGGTTATTTTGCGTTGGCACCTGCAACGGGGCGATACCTTTATTCCCAAGTCGGTTCACCCACAACGAATTCAGCAAAATGCCGATATCTATGATTTTGAGTTAAGCGATGATGAAATGGAGCAGATAGCTGGTTTAAATCGCAACACACGGATCAGTCAGGAACCGGAAATGGTCTATGAAATTGGGCATCAATATCCACACCATTAATTCACAACCATAAAATAAGTCGATTGACTGTCGCCCCCCCGGGTAACCGATAACGTTATCATGGGGCGATTTTTGGATAGTTAATTTTCTTCATTGGATCAAGTAAGGTTGGCTATCAGATTTACATGTATGCAAGAATCAAGTAAGTCTCGGAAAATGGTGAGTAACAAGTAACAAGTTACAAGTAATAAGTAATAAATTACTTGTAACTGGGAAACGTTGTAATTATGGCTTTCAGGTGGTGAAAGTAATTGGATTTGAAAGTAATTAAAATAATAGTATTGGACTGGCTGTTATTTTTATTAAGTCCAATTCTGATTATTTTGCTCAATAGCATGACTTTGTTTAAAGTAGTTAAAATTGGTAGTGACGTATCGGGCACCTATCAACCCTTTGGAGGAATGATAGTTATCTTGCTGGACAGTGCTGTTGGGTTAGGCGTGATTTTTTATTTCGGTGTTTGGCGATTCACTAAGTTAACCAGGGAACAGTTTGATCGAAAGTCGTTTTACACTAAGGTAACGGTTATTTATTGCCTGTTTGTACTTTTCAGTTTGGGTTTTGTTGATTTGGCCAGGTTTTCAAATGCAAGCGTGGTATTTCTTGACCTAACGGGGGTGCTGGGATTCTCCTGGCTGTTATTTTTAACTTTTGAAACACTGCTGACAGCGAATAAAACGGTAATGGGTTTTCTGATTATTAGTCAGGTCTTGAGTGTTCTTTTGGGATTGAATTCCTTTTATATTTGGAATATATAAAGTCCGAGTATGCTAATAATGCCATTTCCTTTCGTTCATATCAGTCAAAGTGGTGATCGGGTGATCATATCCGTCAATAAGTAATTGCATTTTGATGAATCTTTATCAATGTTTCGCTATACTTGAAGTGTAAGTAGTTGAAAATATAGGAAATGAGGCTGATTCGTGTGAAAAAAGTCACTGCATATCTCGTTAGACACGGACAAACGTATATGAATTTATATAACAAAGTTCAGGGATGGATTGATTCACCGTTAACTGAAAAGGGAATTCAGGATGCCAAAAATGCCGGTGAACGGCTAAAAGACATTAATTTTAACGCCGCGTTTTCCAGTGATTCCGGAAGGGCGATCGATACTGCTCGGCTTATTTTGCGGGCCAACCCTCATAACATGAATATTGTCAGCTATCAGTATCCGGAATTACGGGAGCAGTTTCACGGTTATTTTGAAGGAAATGACCTGAACCAAATGTGGCAGTTCGTTGGTGCTCAAGTTCAAAAAACGTCGGAAAAAGAAGTTTTGAAAGACTTTGGCTTGGAACGGGCCAGAGATCTGATTCATCGAGCGGATTTGTATAATAATGCCGAAAACAACGCAATGTTTTGGGAACGCCTGAATTTTGGGTTCGACAAAATTCGTCAAAATACGGAAGATGGTCAGAATATTCTCATCGTTTCACATGGGATGACGATTCGCTCGATTGTAGATCGATACGCACCTGATTTGGATACGGGTGTGCCGATCGCAAATGGTGCGATTACCAAATTAATTATTACCGATGATGATATTAAAGTTGAATGGGCGAATAAACTGGATGCCATCGATCAGTAATTTGAAATGGTGGCCTTTATTCTAATAAGAAGGCCGTTTTAGGATTGCTAATCCGGCATATGTATGATAGATTAGCTTAAGATGATTGAGGCTGGGACAAGTAAAGTTGCCGCAGCCTCTTTGCTTGATAACGATAGTGAAACGTGAGGAATAAAAATTAATGATTACAATTTCAGAGATGGGTTTACAGCTCTCAGGCAAAAAGCTGTATGAAAATGTGAATTTAAAGTTTACGCCGGGGAACTGCTACGGTGTAATCGGCGCAAATGGTGCCGGTAAATCCACCTTTCTCAAACTTTTGGAAGGCAAACTATCCCCGACTACGGGTGATATTCACGTTGATAAAAACGAACGAATTTCCAGTTTAAGTCAGGACCATTATGGCTTTGAAGATCAAACCGTGATGCAGACGGTTATTCAAGGCTATGAACATTTGTATGATGTCATGCAGGAAAAAGATGCCTTATATGCCAAAGCGGATTTTTCCGACGAAGATGGCATTAAAGCAGCCAATCTGGAGGCAGAATTTGCTGAAATGGACGGTTGGAATGCCGAATCGGATGCGTCACAGCTATTACAGTCCTTGGAGATTGCCGAGAGTCTTCACGAGCAATTGATGAGCGAATTAACAGAAGGGCAGAAAGTGAAAGTCTTATTGGCCCGGGCACTTTTCGGTGAACCGGACATTCTCTTGCTTGATGAGCCGACTAATGGATTGGATGTTTACACAATCGACTGGTTGGAAAATTTCTTGGCTGACTATCCTAAGATTACGATTATTGTTTCTCATGATCGCCACTTCTTGAATCAGACTTGTACGATGATGTGCGATGTTGATTTTGGTGAAATCAGAATGTATGTGGGAAATTATGATTTTTGGCTGCAGTCCAGTCAATTGGCTGCCAAAATGAAAGCTGATTCAAATGCCAAAAAGGCTGAAAAAGTAAAGGAATTGCAAGAGTTTATCGCCCGCTTTAGTGCCAATGCCTCTAAATCCAAACAGGCAACTTCCAGAAAGAAACAGCTTGAAAAAATCACCCTTGATGATATTAAACCATCGTCAAGAAAGTACCCATTCATTAAATTCGAGCAGGAGCGGCCACTTGGAAATGATTTATTGCGGGTGGATAAGCTGTCAAAAACAATCGATGGCGTTAAAATTTTGGATAACGTTACTTTTACGTTGCGTCCCGGCGATAAGACGGCATTTGTAAGCCGAAATGATTTGGCAACCACTACGCTGATGCAGATTTTGGCGGGAACACTGCAACCGGATACCGGTGAGGTTACCTGGGGACAAACCGTTAAAATGTCGGCAATGCCAAAGGACTTTGCTTCGGAATTCAACAATAACGATTTACGGATTATCGACTGGCTGCGTCAATACGCGCCAAAGGGCAGTGATGATGACGCCTTTCTTCGCCAATTTTTGGGTAGAATGTTGTTTTCCGGTGATGATGTTAACAAAAAAGTTAAGGTCTTATCCGGTGGTGAAAAAGTGCGGTGTATGTTGTCCAAGATGATGTTGGAAAAAGGCAATACGCTGTTGTTGGATGACCCCACCAATCATTTGGACTTGGAATCCATTACATCGTTGAATGACGGTTTGGTAGGTTTTCCGGGTGCGATTCTATTCACATCCCACGATCATGAATTTATCCAGACGATTGCCAACCACATCATTGAAGTATCGAATAATGGCCTAATTGATAAGGCTGATACGACTTACGATGCGTTTATTAACCATCCGGATGTTCAGAAGAAATTAGCAGATTTGTATGATTAATTGATTTTTATTTTAAAATTGTCATCTTTGCACCTTCTATTGGGATTCTTTGGTTGACAAATTCGCCAGTAAGGCGTATCTTTTGCTTAACATAAATTGCGATGAAGAGAAGAGTAGTTAACTGAGTAGAAGAGAAAGCGACCGTCAGTTGGTGAAAGGGCGGCTTTGAAAGGTTAATGAAGATGAACTCCGAGCATTAGACACGTGAAAGCGATGCTACGTGAGGACACGTTACGTTCCCGAACTTACACAGCTTAAGTGTGAGTTGCTGAGGTGACGACTGTAAAGTGGTCACGATGAAGGGTGGTAACGCGGAAAATCCGTCCCTGTATTTATTAAAAATACAGGGACGGATTTTTTGCATTTGCAATTAAAATGAGTGAGAAACCGGCAGAAGCGGCAGGTATTTGGAGGCTGACAGCAATGAGAAAAGACGAACAACTTCAAGTTTTAAAAGATTTAATTCAAATTAACACTGAAAATGGTAACGAGCTTGAAACCGCGACGTATATTGGGCGTCTTTTCAAAGCGCATCAAATTCCTTATCGAATTGACCGTTTTGACAATAACCGGGCTAACTTGGTTGCCGAAATCGGATTGAAAGAAACTGATGACGTGTTGGGAATTACCGGCCATCAGGATACCGTTAACGTGAGTGATCAATCAGCATGGACGCATGCCCCGTTTGCGGCTGAAGTTGCGGGTGATAAATTATATGGCCGTGGAGCCGCCGACATGAAAAGTGGTTTGGCTGCCCAAGTGATTGCACTCATTGAATTACATGAACAGCGAGAAATTAAGGGCACACTTCGGTTTATTGCCACTGCCGGCGAAGAATACGGTACTCCCGGCGCAAACCGGCTGTTGGCACAAGGTGTTGCTGACGACTTATCCGCTCTGCTGGTGGGTGAAGCAACCGATGGGCAGGTTGTTTACGCGCATTCCGGTAGTTTGAATTATCGAATTAAAAGCTATGGCCAGTCAGCGCACAGCGCCCGGCCAGCGCAGGGAGTGAATGCCATTTCGGGGTTGTTACAGTTTGCTGCTGAAGAGAAAGCCCTCTTTTATCAGGCACCAAGCGATCCGATTTTAGGAGCTGTAAGGCATAGTATTACAGTTATTGGCGGTGGCGAACAGGTGAATACGATTCCTGATTATGCAGAATTATCGGGAAACGTTCGACCAACGCAAAGCTTTGATAACCAGCAGGTGATTGCATTAATCCAAAATGCAATTGCGCAGATCAATCAACAGACAACTTACCATCTGGAATTCGAATTAATTCACAGCTTTCGACCGGTTGAAACAGCACCAAATAATTCTTTCGTCAAGTTGGTTAACCAGGCAGCAGCCGATGCGTTTGTGGGCCGAAAAGTCGGGTTGGAAATCACAAATGGCGCTACTGATGCCAGTGTCTTTATTAAAGGAAATCCAACCATGCCGGTTGTGATTTTGGGCCCCGATGAAAAAGCGGTTTCCCATCAAGTGGATGAGTATACGACCCTAAGTGGCTTCTATCAGGTGATTGCCGCTTATGAAGATGTGGCGGTCAAGTACTTCAAAGCTGCCAGTCGAACAGATCGCTTAGCAAGGTCTGCTGCTGATCAGCAGGTTCATTCCGCAAGGCAGGCTGCTAGCTAGCCCTACAATTACTCATAGTTCTTTTCGCTTGATGATAGTTAGCGCCAATCCAAAACAAACGGCTAGAATCGCAAAGCTTGTCCAGATATATGGCTGAAATTGATTGACGGTGATTTCTTTTAAACTGATCTTAACAGTAACACTAAAGAAATCAATGTATTTTAACCAGCTCCAGTTAGTGATTGAACTGAGAATCGTAATCAGCATGGGGAAAGCAACGATAAAGACCGCACTTCCAATCAATGAACCCGTTAAAATTAAAATAACAATTGCCATGCTGAAAACGACACTGATGAAGAAAGCAACGATAATGGCCGTTAATAAGGTTGTACTAAAAAGGTTTCCCCAGTCGGTACCGGTTTTTCGACCCATGGCAATGCCGGTAAGAATCCCCGCAATATAAAAGACCAGTACTTGGAAAAAAATATCCAGCAGCATTGTCATAAACTTGGCGATAATAAATCCGGAGCGGGAAATCCCTGAAACAAGGGTGTTTTTGTAGGTTTGCTGGCTAAATTCGTAACCGATTACCATGATAAAAATGCTGATAAATGCATACATTAGTACACTGGAAGAGATGGTTAATCCCCGGGTTCCGGATAATAAAGTCCATTTCATGCCGGCTAAGCGACCCAGGTAATCCTCGGGCGCGCTAACCATAATACCACCAACATTTTTGGAGTAAACAGTGATAATACTGAAAGCGGCGACTAACACCATCAGTAAATAATGCCCAAACGTATGGGTCTGCCGGTAAAAATCAGCTCTTAATTGATTAATCATGGTTATTTACCTCCTTGGTGTTGCAACAGCCGGGTGTAATATTGCTCCAACGAGCCTTCTTGGCGGGTAATTCCGGCAACTGCAATTCCACTGGTTACCATTGCCTGATTGAGTTGAGCGGTATCAATCGAAAGATCATGAAGGAGGACCTGATGATCATTTAGGACTGAAAATGTTCCTACATGATCATTGTCCAGTAACTGAGCGGCCATTTTAACGTCATTGACATCTATTAGAATGCCTGACTGATTTTCTTTATCTAACGCTTCTTTGGTGACTTCTTTAATAAATTTACCATGATGGATAAAGCCAAACTTGGTTGAAACTTGATATAATTCGGATAAAATATGGCTGGAAATAAGAATGGTCGTGTTTCGTTCCTGACTTAATTCTTTTAATAATTTTCGAAAAGCAACAATTCCGGATGGATCCAAGCCGTTGATCGGTTCATCAAGAATCAGGAAATCCGGTTGCGGCAACAGAGCTAGGGCGAGTCCGAGCCGTTGACGCTGGCCCAATGATAAATGACCAGCCTTCGTTTTTTGCTTAGCTGACAACCCTACAAAAGCCACTGTTTGGTCAATCAACTTTTTATTTTGAATGCCATGTTGAATGGCTGCCAATTTAAGATTTTGGCGAACAGTTAGCTTCTTAAAAGCGGCCGGCGTTTCAATAACAGCGCCCACGTGTTTAAGTGCCTGTTGATAATGGGTAGCCGGTTCGCCAAGGAGCGTGATTTTACCTTCAGTAAGTGGTGAAAGGTGGGTAATCAGGCGCATCAGAGTTGTTTTCCCAGCCCCGTTTTCGCCAATTAACCCGTAAATATCACCGCGATTGATTGAAAATGTGACATCATTCAAAGCTTGAAAATGACCAAAATGCTTGCTGACGTGGTCAATCGTCAAAATTGTGGTGTTCATGAGCTTCATCTCCTTTTCAATCTCTATCATACGGGTGGATTCTTAAGTCTGATCATAAGGAAACCTTAATTAAACCTAAATTGTGGCAATCACCCTAAAGCGGTACACTTAACTTATATAAAGGGGGATGTGCTTATGGCTGCTGCAACCATATTGATTGTTGAAGATCATCGGGATATTCGGGATTTATTACGAGATGTTTTAGCTCAGGACTATCAGATAATTGAAGCCGTTGATGGTGTTAGTGCCCTTTCCAAGTTTCGCGAGACACAACCTGACTTGGTAATTCTGGACCTTATGTTACCGGGAATTATGGGAGAAAGTGTCCTAAAAACGCTTCGCAAGACATCTCAAGTTCCCGTTTTGGTATTAACGGCAATTCAAGAGAAACAAAAGATTGTTGAACTACTTGAAAACGGTGCTAATGATTATTTGACCAAGCCCTTTGATATTGATGAGCTGATCGCCAGAGTTAAGGTACAATTACGGTCTAATCGGGCTTCTCAGCCACAAGCTGCCGTATTGACGTATGGGAAGGTTTCTTTGAATCAGAAAACGCATCAGGTATTGGTTGCCGGTCATGAACTAATTCTGCCTAAAAAAGAGTTTGCGCTACTTCAAATTTTAATTGCCCACCCCCATCAGGTTTTTCAAAAGGCGCAACTTTACGAGACGGTATGGGGTGAACCTTACGTGAATGCTGAGAATACGTTGAATGTCCATTTGAGTAATTTACGGACAAAAATTAGTGACTTATTAACTGACTCCCAATATGTAAACGCTATTTGGGGGATTGGTGTTCGGTTTGATTAGGGGGTAGCGATGATGATCATAATTTTGGGGATTATTTGCCTGGGCTTGGCCGGCGCTTTGTTGCTCATTATTATTGATGTTCGGCGGGTAACGAAGGAGCTGATCTATATTAATGAACATACAACAAATGGTTTTGTAACGGCTAATACAAATTTTCCGATTATTCGTGACCTGATTAAGGCGAGTAATCTTAGTCTCAAAGTCAGTCGGGAGCTACAGCAGGACCAAGCCCATCAGGAAAATCAAATTCGAACAATGTTAACTAACTTGACCCATGATATTAAAACCCCATTAACTGTTTCAATGGGGTATGTTCAGTTGATGGCTAAATCGGCAACTTCAGTTCAAAAACCACGCTTAAAGCGAATCGAAAGTAATTTGGAAGCCGTTAACTATTATTTGCGGTATTTAATGGATTTTAACCTCATGCGGGAAAAAAGTATCGTTCTTAAATTAAAATCGGTAAACATTTCGCAGTTATTGGAAAACGAACTGTTTAATTATTATGATGAGTTTACGAAACGTTCCTTGAAAATGACGCTCAACATCAAGCCGAATGTTGTACTACAAACTGATGCAACCTTATTTACCCGAATCTGTCAGAATTTAATCGGAAATATTTTAAAGTACGGCCAAAAACAGGCTCAAGTGACCTTGGCGCCTGTTGATGATACGCATATTAAAATTGAATTTGCAAATTTGGGGGACCATTTGCCTGAGGATCCCGCCCAATTACTGAATCGGTTTTATACGGCTGATCAATCCAGAACCAATCAAAGCGTTGGTTTGGGTTTTAGTATTGTCCAATCATTGGTAACAACGCTTGGTGGGCGACTACATTTAACGAGTGAAGATGGCTGGTTTCGGGTGACAGTGACATTAAAATCATTGCAGACTTGAGAAGTTTGAATTATTTTTTGATATAAGGAAAGGAAACACGTTCTTTTAAGGACGTGATGAATTGCCCTTTTTCGCATTTAAAAAGCGGTTCTAATAATTACTGAATCAATAAAAGTTGAAGATATTCTAAAATATATGTGTGTATCAACAATGACTATATGTTATAATAGTTAAGCTAAGCTTCCTTAGATTAACTAAATAATCGCTTATCGGGATCCGCAATTAAAAGCGTGATATTGGTAAGGGACCAGTCATGATCAAGAATCTTAATTAGCAAGGTCAGCAAGCAAAAAATAGAGAGGAGGTTCGTTCCCCGTATGACGACAGTAGTTAAAGGGATTAAACTACGCTTATACCCCAACCAACCGCAAATCAATTTATTGTGGCAAATGTTTGGCAATGATCGGTTTGTCTGGAATCACATGTTAGCGATGGCTAACCAGCGTTATGAAAATAATCCGGCCAGTCGGTTCATTGGCGAATATGACATGAACTATCTGCTAAAACCGCTCAAGAAAGAGTACCCCTTTTTAAAGTTAAGTGACGCCACCAGCTTTTTGGTGGTTGACCATAACCTCGCGACGTCTTTTCAGAACTTATTCCAACATCGGGGTGGCCATCCCCGGTTCAAATCCCGGCACAGTGCCAAGCAAGCCTATACGGGCCGTTCAACCTGTTTCGTGGAAGCCAGGCGGCGGTTGAAATTACCGAAAATCGGCAGTATTCGGACCAGTAAGACGAGCCGTTTGGCCAACGGTAAAATTAAGCGCTACACGATTAGCCATGATGCCACCGGGCGTTACTATATTTCCCTACAGGTCGAAACTGAAGTTCACGACCTGCCGAAAACCAATCAGCAGGTCGGTTTAGACTTGGGCGTGGCTGATTTAGCGATTGATTCCACCGGGGTGAAGTATGGGACGTTCAATGCGCAGTGGCTGAAAAAGCAAGCCCAGCGATGGCAGGCCAAGTTCGGCCTACGCAAGCACCAGGCTACCGTTGCGATGCGCCAATGGAATCACCATCATAAATTGCTTAAGATGGAACTTAATGATTATCAAAATTGGCAACGGGCGAAAATGACTAAAGCTCGGTATCAGGCTAAAATCGCCAACCAACGCAAGGATTACCTGCACAAGCTCACGACGGCCTTAGTTCGGAAGTACGATGTGATTGTGATTGAAGATTTGAAAACCAAAAATCTGATGCGCAATCACCACCTCGCTAAGGCCATTGCTAACGCCAGTTGGTGTCAATTCCGGACCATGCTTGAATATAAGTGTGACTGGTACGGGAAACAATTAGTGGTGGTCAGTGCCAACAACACTTCCCGAATCTGCTCAGCTTGCGGGCACAATGGTGGCGCCAAACCCTTAGCAATTCGAGAATGGACGTGTCATCAGTGTCAAACCCATCATGATCGGGATATTAATGTGGCAGTTAATATCCCGAAGCGCGGCTTAAAAGCTACTGGTTAGGGACTAGCATGGTAAAAGAGCGGGGTTCTGTAAGTTAGGTGTTCGGCATACCGATGTAACAGCCTAAATACTACTTCGTGTTCCCAGAAGCTCGGCCATTCATGGCCGAGTAGTTCACATAAACCAGCTTGTACGTGCCGTCAGCTTCGCCGGTGCTAAGCAAAACCGGACCACGGGCAACAACTTTCTTTTTGATTGTGTAATCGTAACCCTCAGACTTGTTGATTAGCGTACCGGTTGTTTTCATCATCCGTGGATAGAAGAATATAGCGGCTCGATGCCCGGATTTCACTTTAAAAGTGTATGTCGCTAACACAGCTTTACTGGTTTTCAATTGAATTGTAGTGCCGGCCTTAATAGCGTTTTGTGCAGCTGGATTGCCAACACTAAAATCGGGTTGGATTACGAGGTTGTGGGCGGAAATTGTTTTTGGTCCCTGAACATAATGGGTAACTTGTCTAGGTTTGCTTGGTAAGTTGTGTGGCTGGTTTCTTTATAGGAATATGAACTAACCTGCGGCACATCAAATTGATGACTGATGTGGAAGTCAGCCTTTGCGCTAGCCGTATCCAAATAGAAATGGCCGCCGGTAACTAAAACACTAATCGCTAAAAAGCTGAGAAAAATCGCTTGGTTTCGGATTGGTTTCATTTAACTCTCCTCCAAATTAGTAAGATTGTTTCTAAAATCGTAACACGATGGTACCAATAATTGAAGGTGGCGTTAATTGTTTCTCCTTGATTTTTAAATGCAAACCAAGTTGCTGGTTTCCGATTTTTGAAAACTCGGGATTTTGACCTTGTAAATTAGCGGGACTGGGACAAGCGTAATTTTGTCCCAGTCCCGTGTGTGTAATCACAATGATTATCGGGCAAAAACGCGCACCAAAAGGCAACCTTTTATGCTCGGGAAGCCAACCGACTTTCGTCCCACTCTTAACGCTTACGAATTGTTTCAGTAATTAAAATTTGGTTTAACAGTTGTTACTGCGGATGCTTTCACCCAACCGTTAACTTGAGGGTGGGCAGTGTCCGTTACGTAATAATAGGTTGCGTTACCGTCACGGTTGTTCTGCTTGGTTCCCATTTGCGTGACTTTCAAAGCATCATTTACATAAGCAGTAGTTGCGTTTAGATTGCGACCAACTTTATATTGTGTCCAATCAGGTGCTGTATAAGTTAACGTTGAGGCCTTCGGTGTTGTGAAGTAGAAGGTAGTATCTGTAATAACCGCTGAGGGAGCTTGAGTTTTAAAAGTTTGGACCGGATTTACCCCCTCGGTTACGTGGCTTGAATCGGTTGTTGGATTGGTTGTACCAATGTAGATCCAGCCGCGATAGGTTTTATCGAATGAAACAACTTTCATATAAAATTTACCGTCGCTAGTCTGGGCAACCCGATAACCACGAAAATAGGTTTGTCCCTGATCAGTCGCTGTGGCCTGTGCTTTTAGGTTGGCTGCTTTAACACTGATTTTAGCACCTTGCTGTCCGGGAATTTTGTTATAAAGTGGCTGTGTTCCGGTTGGCAGGTAGTTACGGGTGTTGGTAGCCGTTTGTAACGGCTCGTTTGAGATCACTGTTGATGACGCGGCTGCAGTGGTAGAAAATCCATAACCAGTTACCAATAGAAATACAATGGTAGTTAGGATTACTTGCATACAGGTTAAATGTTTTTTCAAAAGATCTCCTCCAATCCAAATGATAATTATGCCAAAAGTATACACTGAATTTGAATCGAAAGCTATTTTAAATTAAAAGAATTTAATTTTAGGGGCTAATCTACGTCAGCTTACATAACATTTAGGATGCCTGTAAAACCACTTTATCCCCGAAAAATTAAAAACATTCTAATTTTGAATGTATTTTTGAATGAAATCGGTGTATCCTAGTTTTAAACAATCTGGAGTTGTTTAACGGATATCTATTCAGAAAGCGGGGCGTTTTTTTGACAGAAGACAGCGTTTTAAAAAAATGGTATTTAGTTTTTGGCGGCATGTTATTAGGGATAATTTTAATGGTTGGGGTGATGACGACTGCTCGAGCAGATAGTCAATCATCTCTTCAGCGGGATTTCCAAAAAGCGGCTGAGAAATATCAAGTTCCGGTTAAAGTTTTAATGGCAGTTTCCTATAATGAGACCCGCTTTGAGAACCATAACGGCAAACCAAGTGTTGCCGGCGGATATGGGGTTATGCACTTGACGGACGCAGCCAGCGGGGACGTCTCCAACGCTGGTAAAACGACGCAATCGATACCGAACACAGCGGTATTGCATACCTTAAACAAGGCGGCTGCACTTACCGGAATATCGGTAACCAAACTAAAAACCAATGATGCTGCTAATATTGCCGGCGGAGCAGCATTGCTGGCTGATTATCAAAAGAAACTTGGCTATGTATTAAGCAGTGATTTAAATCTTTGGTATGGCGCGGTTGAAAAATACAGTCAGGATACCACTGAAGAAGCTGCGGCATTTTTTGCCGACAACGTTTATCGCACAATTAAGACCGGGGTTACGAAAAATGGCGTTACAATTGCGGCCCAATCGGTAGCACCGGTAAAGAGTCAGTCTGAAAGCTTAAAGCTGGTGTCAATGCCGACTACCACCGATGGCCCGGAAGGTTTACCGATTGAATGGGTGCCGGCTTTATACAAAGAATTTGATAGTCAAGGTGACTATGGTAATTACGATTTGGCAGATCGACCAAATGACGGGTTGAAAATCAATTATATTGTCATCCATAATACCGAAACGACCTTTGACGAAGCGACTAATTTATTTGCGTCAACACCGAGTTATACGTCGGCCAACTATGTGATTAGTTCCGAACAGGGAACAATTGCCGAAATGGTAAAACCCCAAAACGTTGCTTGGCATGCCGGTAATTGGTATATTAATTCACATTCGATTGGCATCGAGCATGAAGGGTATGCGGCGGTTGGCGGTTATTGGTTTACGGAAGCCATGTACCGTTCTTCGGCGGCGCTGGTAAAATATTTGGCTGCCAAGTATCACATTCCATTGGATCGCCAGCATATCATTGGTCATGATAACGTCCCCGGTTTAACACCTGCTAATCAGAAAACAATGCATTGGGATCCGGGAACTTATTGGAACTGGCAGCACTATTTTGAACTGTTAGGTGTTAATTTTAAAGATAGTCAGGGAGATGGGAATGTTGTAACCATTACCCCTGATCCGGCTCATAATCTTACGACTGATTCAGGCAAACGGTAACCGATGATGGGGTTTCTTTGCCATTGAAAGGGTCCAACTTTGTATACCTGTACAAGCAGCCAAGCTTTGACAGTGAGTTGATTGCCGATAAAGATTTTTCAAATAGTACCGTTGGGACAACCGAGAAAGATGATTGGGCGGACAAAGCTGTTACTGGTCAGCAATTCTATAAGGTTGGCCAATCCGGTGATTGGACGGAAATTGATTACGGTGGTCAGGCCGCATGGTTCTATAATCCGGATAATGCCAATACAACGGCCGCAGCAGGTAAACTGGTAACTCCCAAGAATGACAAGGCCATTCCGGTATATGGCAGCGCCTATCCGGACAATTCGATTCTAAAGAAAAACAAGGTTACGGGTACTAAAGCAACTCCGTTATATGAAATGCCGGCTGGTCAAAAATATGTGTTCGGCGGTGAAATGACGGCAGATTACTTTAACTCCCATTTCAATTCCAATACGGCCAAGAATGTCATTAAAGAAAATACAAAGTATGTGCAAGTTCAATTTAATCACCGGATTGGATTTGTAAAGGCAACTGATGTAGATGTCGTAGATCAATAAAGCTGGTTCTATTTTAAATAATGTGAGTAAGGATAATTAAAAGGCAGTCGACCATATCTCATTTGAGACGTGATTGACTGCCCTTTAAATTGGTGAATTTGCTGATAAAGCTAAGACTGCCTGTACAGAAAACAAGTGGTTTCATGGTCATTAACAATCCCGGCTGCCTGCATGAACGAGTAAATAACTACTGGTCCGACAAAGGAAAAACCATCATTTTTCATTTGTTTACTAATGGTTTTAGCCAGCGGTATTGTGGCAGGAATTTCATCGTGACTTTGATAATGGTGCCGGATTGGAACGTTATCGACAAACCGCCAAATGTAATTATCGAATGTCTGGGCTTCATCGGCAAGCCGCGAGATGACTTGCGCATTGTTGATTATGGCGATTAATTTTCGCCGGTTTCGGATAATGGCCGCGTTAGTTAACAGCTCCGGCAATTTTGGCATAAGCTTTCGGACACGTCGATAATCAAAGTGGTCGAATGCTTGATTGAAAGCTGCCCGTTTATTTAAGATGGTTTGCCAACTCAACCCAGCCTGCATAATTTCAAGGGAAAGCAGTTCAAATAATTTTTGACTATCGTGGCAGGGACGACCCCATTCCTGATCGTGATAGTCTTTTAATAATTGATTTTCGGTATTTGCCCATGAACATCGATGGATTTGTTTCACAATATAAAATCTCCCGTAATATTTTTGATATAAGGAAAGGAAACACGTTCTTTTAAGGACGTGATGAATTGCCCTTTTTTGCATTTAAAAAAGCAATTCTAATAATTATCAAATGAATAAATGTTGGAAACATCCTAAAATATATATGTGTATCAACAATGACCATATGTTATAATAGTTAAGCTAAGTTTCTATGGATTAACTAAATGGCCGCTTATCGGGATTATCGGGATTCGCGATTAAAAGCACGTTACTGGCAATGGACCGGTTATGATCAAGAATCTTACTTAGCAAGGTCAGCAAACAAAAAATAGAGAGGAGGTTCCCCGTATGACGATGGTGGTTAAAGGATTAAACTACGCTTATACCCCAACCGAGCGCAAATCAATTTATTATGGCAAATGTTTGGCAATGATCGATTTGTCTGGAATCACATGTTAGCCATGGCCAACCAGCGGTATGAAAACAATCCGGCCAGTCGGTTCGTTGGCGAATACGATATGAACTATCTGCTGAAACCGCTCAAGAAAGAGTACCCCTTTTTAAAGTTAAGCGATGCTACCAGCTTGTTGGTGGTTAACCATAATCTGGCGCTGGCTTATCAGAACTTATTCCAACATCGGGGTGGCCATCCCCGGTTCAAATCCCGGCACAGTGCCAAGCAAGCCTATACGGGCCGCTCAATCTGTTTGGTAGAAGCCAAACGACGGTTAAAACTGCCAAAAATCGGCAGTATTCGCACCAGCAAGACAGGTCGTTTGGCTAACGCTAAAATTAAGCGCTACACGATTAGCCACGAATCTACCGGCCGTTACTATATTTCCCTGCAGGTGGAAATTGAGGTTCATGACCTACCGAAGACCAATCAGCAGGTCGGTTTAGACCTGGGCGTTTCTGATTTAGCGATTGATTCCACCGGGGTGAAGTATGGGACGTTCAATGCGCAGTGGCTGAAAAAGCAAGCCCAACGGTGGCAGGCCAAGTTCAGTCGACGCAGGCACCAGGCTACCGTTGCGATGCACCAATGGAACCATCATCATAAACTGTCCAAAATGGCACTCAATGATTACCAAAATTGGCAACGGGCCAAAATGACCAAAGCCCGTTATCAAACTAAAATTGCCAACCAGCGCAAGGATTACCTGCACAAGCTCACGACAGCCTTAGTTAGGAAGTACGATGTGATTGTGATTGAAGATTTGAAAACCAAAAATCTGATGCGCAATCACCACCTCGCTAAGGCCATTGCTAACGCCAGTTGGTATCAATTCCGGACCATGCTTGAATATAAGTGTGACTGGTATGGGAAACGGTTAGTAGTGGTCAGTGCCAACAACACTTCCCGTATCTGCTCATCGTGTGGACACAATGGCGGCGCCAAACCCTTAGCAATTCGAGAATGGACGTGTCATCAGTGTCAAACCCATCATGATCGGGATATTAATGCGGCAGTTAATATCCTGAAGCGCGGCTTAAAAGCTACTGGTTAGGGACTAGCATGGTAAGAGAGCGGGGTTCTGTAAGTTAGGTGTTCGGCATACCGATGTAACAGCCTAAATACTACTTCGTGTTCCCAGAAGCTCGGTCATTCATGGCCGAGTAGTTCACATGTTATTTAAATGATAGTGAAAACATCACCCAATGATTTTCGGATGATTGAATTTTTTCCCGCATAATAATTACCTCTAAAAGACCCGTTTAAGCTAATTATAAACGGATTCGTAAACTAGTTCACTAAAAATGAAACGCTATTTTTAGCTAAAATCAAAGGTCATCTCACCGCATTTCTTCAAATAAGCCTGTCTTTTGGCGGCCGGAGCATTAGAAATGCCACCAAGATTGTACCAAATGCCGGATTTAATGCCTAACTGTTTTAGCGTGACCTTGATAAAGATTTTCTTAATAGCGTTGCCGCAGCATAATTGAAGATAGAAGGTGGGGGAGGCAGAAGTGGTGAAGACGTATGCCCGCTTAAGGTTAGTCAACTCACCACGAATACCGGTTTTGGTTACCGTATGTGAAAGTCCCTCGCCTTCTTTCATGACCTTATCAATAAAGCCCTTCAGCATGCTTGGCAGTTCGTTCCACCAGATTGGGGTAACAAAGATAATCCCATCAGCACTTTTCAACAGGTTAAGGTATTTGGTTACCAATGGATCGTGGGTTTTACCATCGTGAAATAGGCGTAACTCTTCTAAATCATAGACAGGATTAAAGTGATCGGCATATAAATCGATCACGTCGGTTGTTATGTGTTGGCGAGTTAAATTGTGTAAAAGTTGAACGAAAACAGCATGGTTGAAACTTTGATTATAAGGATGACAGTAAATAAGTACGATTTTTTTCATTTTAGATTATCTCCAATCATTTGTTTGGCAGTAGTAAGCAATAAATTCCGATTGTACTGGACCACGCCGCTTTGAATCAGGATTGCGTAACCCTGGATAAATGCCCAGACTTTAATAAATAGCGTGTCTTCCGAATCATTTGTTGGGTAGGTGTTAATGATTATTTCGATTAATTTTCGGGTATCGATCAGTAACGGAAATTGATCAATTGCGCCGTTTCGATACAGATTTTGGATACTATGATTAAAAAATAGAAAAGTCATTAAGTTGGGCTGCTGTTTGAACTGCATGATAATAAATTCGCCAAGATCAACTAATCGGATCAGTGGCGTCTTTTGAGTATTCCCGTTAGTGGCTTGGCGAGCCAGTTGACTGATTCTTTCGGAAAGTATCGCGGTGACGGTTCGAAAAAGATCGTCTTTGTTATCAAAATGCTTATAAAAGGATCCGGTAGTCAGATGCAGCTTTGCCAGCAGCTTTCTTAATGAGATTGACGCGGCACCATTTTCCTTGATTTCGCGGATTGTTAAAGCAATAATGTCAGCTTTTGTGTGGTTGGTTTTGCCGGCCATATCACCACCTCCTTGTATAATCAAAAGATAACACTGTTATCCTATGCTTGTAAATAATCCCCGGTTAATTTTATGCCGAGGATTATTAATCGTAATTAATATTTAAAATGGCATTATTTCTGTTTTGACCTTTGAATCCGAAAATTAATAACAGCCGCAATCAATGCACAGATACTCAATAGCGTTACGAACAGATAATCATAGTGACCGCCGTTATAAGAACGCTGGCTAAAGGAGCCGGCGCCACTGTTTTGACTAGCCGCCATGATAGCGGCCATAATCCCAACGCCGATAGAGCCGGCAAATTGTTGGAGCATATTGAAAAATGAATTAACATCAGCCGTATTTTTTCTGGGAACATTCATGGAAGCATTGGAAATTGAATTTGAAAAGCCCATATTAAAGCCAAAACGCAACACACAGAAAGCCAAAACTACCAATAGGGCCGTTAACCATTGCTGGGTGATTAAAAAGATTAGGCTGCCAAGTGTTAAACAGCTCAGTCCGATAATAATTGGCAGCGCGTATCCGTGGGAGTCGGCAATATGACCGGCTAGTGGCGAAGTTAACGCACCGATAATCGAGCCCGGTAGTAATGTTAAACCGGCGATCATAGCGGACGTATGTAAGACATATTGACAATAAACCGGAATTACAAACGAGATGCCGATATTGATGAATTGGAGGCTGAAGTAGGTAAAAGCCGAAAGTGATGTTGTTGGCTGCTTAAAAATGCTTAAGTCCATCAGGGCGTTTGTGCCATGGGTATTTGTTAGAATAAATAGTATCAGGCAGATAAATCCGATTAAAATCGGTAGTAGGACGGATAGGCTAAGTAAGCTGGCTGAAGCGGCTTTACTAACAGCGTAAACAAAGGCTGTTAGTGTGCCGGCAAGAAAGAGCAGGCTTAAAAAGTCGAACGATTCATCGGTTCCAAACGGTGCGATGTTAATATAGCGGGTTCCCAAGAATAAGCCAATTAAGACGATTGGCAGGATTAACCAGAAAATCAACCGCCACGAAGTGATTGAGGAAATAACGCCACCATAAGTTGGTCCAAGTGCCGGCGCCAATGAGATAACCATTCCGGCAAGCCCCGTCATTGATCCAATTCGGCTCTTGGGAATTTTGGTAAAGATAATGTGAAACATGAGTGGTGTAGAAAGACCGGTTGCAATAGCTTGGATTAGGCGGCCAACTAAGAGAATTGGAAAACTCGGGGCGATCGCACAGAGCAGATCGCCGGCAAAGAATGCACAAGCTGCAAATATATAGATGCTTTTAGCCCGAAACTTTTTAAGCAGGTAGGCAGTCGTTGCCATCACAACCGTTACCATCAGCAGGTAACCGGTTGTTAACCATTGAATTGTATCAAGCGTCACATTAAATAGCCGGGATAATTCCGGAAAGGTTACGTTCATAGATGTTTCGGTTAGGATACCTGTAAACGAAAGTAATGCTGCTGCAAGTAATGCCAGCAGCGTTTGATGACTAATTTTTTCTTCCAAAGTAATCACTCCATATTAAAAATTGATAATAAAGGACCGCAGGCAAATTTTAGCTTTTGCCGCGGCCCGGTTATATTTAAGAAAAATTGATACTTTAAACATTACATAGCTTCCCAATCATAGTCCCAAACAACGCCCATGGCATTTTTGCCGGTATGAACGGTAATGGCGGGACTGATTCGATAAGTACTGATGGCCGCGTTGGCAAAGCGTTCTTTGATAGCAGCTACCCATTGCCGACTGGTTTTGGGATTGTCGGCATCAGCGACTGAAATGCGAATCTGGCCGTTTAAATCAGGCAGTGATGCTTCGATTTCGTTGAGGATTTTTGCCAGAGCTTGTTTCATCGTCCGGGCTTTTCCAAGTGGTACGATTTGACCGGCTTCATTAAAAGTCAGCATCGGCTTTATGCGCAGCAGATTGCCGACAAAGGCAGATGTATTTGAAATACGGCCCGTTCGTGTCAGGTGATCCAAGTTGTCTACGACCAGTGAAACGTGAATGGAATTTTGAAGTTCAACTAGTCGCGGTAAAATTGTCTTGGCATTTTCGCCACTCTGCGCCATGGTCCCTGCTAATAGTGCCAAATCAGCTTCGCCGGCACTGGCAATTTTAGAATCAAATGGATAGACTTTAATGTTGGTGACGGTTTTGCTATAAGCGACCAGATTGTTGTAAAAACTGGTAATCCCGGAAGACAAGTTAACACAGATCACTTCGTCATAGCCGGCACCACTCAGTTCATCAAAAGCGGCCTGCATTTGATGCATCGTTACCTGGGCGGTTGTTGGCAGTTGATCAGCATCGGCCAATTTTTCGAGAAATTCGCGTGATGTCATGTCGACACCATCCTGATACTCTGACAGACCGAAAATGATGGTAATTGGTAGGACCTTAATGCCATATTTAGCAGCAGTTTTTTGATCCAAATAGCTGGCACTGTCGGTAATGACTGCGGTTTTCATTTAATCCTCCTGTAACGATTTCTTTGAGTTCACCATACCCACTTAGTTTAACCCGAATCGTTCAAGATGTCACAGGAGAGTTTTACCGACAATAAAAAAATATCCCGATCAAAGCGAATTAATTGATTCAACTAAAGCAATCTGTGTATGATGAAACCAGTTTTGAACGGACGCTTAATCGAAGCATTGGGGGATGAATCGAAGTGAAAAGAAAACCACTTTTAAGACGAGCATTTAAAACATTTTTTAGAAATTGGGGTGCCTACACCATCCTGGTGGTTGCAATCAACTTTTTGATGTTGGGCATTGTCGTACCGTTAACCACTTTTTTTACCGGCTTAATCTTACGCTCAAATGGCGTACCGTATTTGTCGTACACCAATGTGGGTTGGTTGTTGACCAAAAAGCCGGTCGCAGTCGGTGAACTGCTGATCTTGCTGGTGATTATTTTGGCACTGGTCTTTTGGCAGTTTGCGTTCTTGTTGTTTGGTATTCAAAACATTGCTAAAAAACAAAATCAACACTTGCCCGGTGTTGCCTGGTTGGCGGTTAAAAACTTGGGGCATTTGAGAGTGGGCAGCTTTCTGTTCTTTTTGGGCTATTTCATTCTGGTATTGCCATTATCCGACATTTATTTGAATTCACCACTGTTATCCAAGGTCCAGATGCCGGCCTTCATTTTTGAAGCTGTTGATAAAAGCTGGCTGTTAATCAGCTTGGTTGGGCTGGTTTATTTGTTGCTTTTTTATTTGGGAATTCGACTTATCGAAGTGTTACCGTTAATGATTTTAAATCGACAGCATGGATTTGCGGCGGCTAAAAGGAGTTGGCAGATGACCCGACATAACAGCTGGCGATTCTTTTGGCGAATTGTCGTGTTGGGGGCAATCAGCGTGTTGACAACAACCCTGCTTTCCGGGGTGCTTTACCAGGTTCAGGTTTACTTTGATCAAAAAGACAACGTTGTTGCTTTTATCAGTGCGGTTATTAATATGGGCTTGTTGTCGATCTGGCAGTATATTATTGGCGCGTTTAGCCTGGTTGTTTTCATTTTGGTGCTGATCTTTAATTTAGATGACCGTGATTTACCAAAATTGTCACCGGCTGTCGCTGATCGTCCCAACCGGCACCGGTATCGTCGCCGGCTTTCAGCTGCCTTTTTGGTTTTGCTTTTTCTGGGCGCGGAAGTTACTTTTAACGCCGTTTATTTACAGGGAGCGCTACTAAATCGCCCGTTAACGATTTCTCACCGGGGCGTTGACAATGGAAATGGCGTTCAGAATACAATTCCAGCGCTGAATAAAACCAGCCGGGAGAAACCGGATTACGTTGAAATGGATATCCACGAAACCAAAGACCAGCAGTTTGTTGTGATGCACGACGAAAATTTAAAAGATTTGGCCGGGGTAAATAAGGCCCCTCATCAGCTGACATTAAAGCAGCTGATAAAACTAAAGGTTCATGAAAATGGGCATTCAGCCACATTGCCGGTTTCGACCAATACTTGTCCGCTGCCGAGCGTGACCACCAAAAACTGCTGGTTGAAATAAAAACGACTAAATATGATAGTGCCAATATGTTGCAATTATTCATTAAACGCTACGAAAAACGACTTTTACGTGACCATGACCGAATTCATTCACTGGATTATCATGTGATCAGCGGCTTGAAGAAGCAGGCCCCCAAGCTGTTTGTCAGCTATATTCTACCGTTTAACTTTTCATTTCCCGAAACCAAGGCCAATGCCTACACAATGGAAGAAACCACTTTGAATCAGGAATTTGTAGATGAGGCCCATGACCGTCACCAACAGGTCTTTGCCTGGACCGTTGATGATGATGACGATATGACCCGAATGATTTTTTTGAACGTTGACGGGATTATTACGGATAATCTGCATGAATTACAGGTTAATCTTGAGACAACGTTTGATCATCCGAGTTATGCCCAGCGTTTGTTGATTTACTCGAACGAATTGCAGGATGTCAGTGATAGTGAAGGGATGCCTCAAAACTAGCGCGACAGACCGGCAAATAGAAAGGCTTCACCGAATCCCCCGGTTTTTACCGATGGTTTTCAGTGAAGCTTTTTGAAACGTTCATGATTATTAACTTAATCTGAATTTTAAATTAGTATGAACGACAGGTCCTAGTGGTTAATCAACTGGTTAATTTCTTTATCTAATGCGTCAACGTAACTATTAAGTTTAGCATCGACGGCTGACTGGTTCTTGTCAACAACTTCCAGATAGAATTTTACTTTGGGTTCGGTTCCGGACGGTCGGACTGCCAACCAGGTTTCATCATCCAACCAGTACTTCAATACATTTGATTTCGGCAGGTTAATTGGTTCCTGGCTGCCGTCTTTGTCGGTGAGTACCGAGGCGTTATAGTCGGCGTGACGAACAACCTGGTGGCCGTTGAATTCAGTCAGTGGGTTTTCACGAAGTTCAGTCATAATATGAGCCATCTTATCTTTTCCGTCGAGACCGTCAAATTCTTTTGCGACAGTCTTTTCAGCGTAATAACCATATTTCTTGAACATCTCTTGAACGCCATCGTACAGTGTCTTACCCTGGCTCTTGTAATAAGCTGCCACTTCAGCCAGTAATAGAACTGTTTGAATGGCATCTTTGTCACGGACAAACGGCTTGATCAGGTAGCCAAAACTTTCTTCAAAACCAAACAGGAAAGTGTGATCGTGTTCGGTTTCATAATGGTGAATCGCCTCGGCGATAAATTTGAAGCCGGTCAGAACATTGTTGGTGGCAACACCATAATCTGCTGCAATTTTAACGGCCAGGTCGGTTGAAACAATTGATTTAACAATTGTGCCGTTTTCCGGCAGAGAACCCGCTTTTTTCTTGGCAGATAGGATATAATTGAGTAATACGCTGGCAATTTGATTACCGCTCAACAATTGATAATTGCCGTCCGGCTGGCGAACCGCGGCACCCAATCGATCGGCATCCGGGTCACTGGCGATTAAAATATCGGCCGATACCTTTTTGCCGAGCTTACGGGCGAGTCGAAGGCTTGTGGAAATTCGGGATTTGGAAATGGTGTGGTTGGAAACTCGGGATCGGCAATGGTTTGTTCGGGAACTACTACATAGTTGTTGAAACCAGCTTCCTCCAAGGCGCGCCGGGCGATTACCTTACCGGTTCCGTGAAGTGGTGAATAAACAAACTTCATATCCTTACCCACGGTGTGGATTAAATCGTGATCGATATTGACGGTTTTGACATTGTTTAAGTAGCAATATCGACATCTTCGCCGATTAACTTCATGACTTTGCTTTCACGCAGTTCCTGTTCGAGCTTTACCTGAATAGCAAATAAGTCACTGTGCTTTCTAATATAGGAAGTGATTAAATCAGATTCCTTCGGTGGCATTTGGCCGCCATCTTCGCCATAGATCTTGAAACCGTTGTATTGTTTTGGGTTGTGGCTTGCCGTAATCATAATACCGGCATAAGTGTGTAAATGACGAACAGCAAATGACAATTCCGGTGTTGGCCGGATATCATCAAAGACGAAAGTCGGAATGTTGTGGTAACCCAATACTTTGGCGGATTCATGCGCGAATTCTTTTGAGTGGTACCGCGAGTCAAAGCTGATGGCAACGCCACGTTTTCTGGTAGCTTCATCCAGTGTGTCCATAAACGAAGCCAATCCTTCAGCTGCCTGACGAACCGTATAGATATTCATCCGGTTCGTTCCGGCGCCCAGGATCCCCCGCATGCCGGCAGTTCCAAAGGATAGGGATGTGCCGAATGCATCTTCTTGTTGTTTTGGGTCATTTTGCAGTTTCTTTAAATCGAGTACAATGTTTTCTGGTAAGTTTGGTTGTTTAGACCATTCTTGGTAAGCGTGTTCAATATTGTCGTTCACGAGATGGACCTCCCTTTATTAGTTCAGCTTCATTATAAAAATTTACGTGCTTTTCGTCAACATTTTTACTAGCTGAAAATGCCAATATATCGCAATATCCTTGACTTATCAAGTAAAAGAAAATATATTTATTTTAGTAAATTATTTTAAAAACAACGATAATTATTTTTTGGAAAAAAGAGGTGGCTTATTTTTGGCAACAATTAAAGATATTGCAAAAAAAGCGGGCGTCTCGATCACGACGGTTTCCCGGGTTTTAAATTACGATAAGACACTGTCGGTTAGTGATACGACCAGAAAGAAGATTTTCAGGGTCGCGGAAGATTTGGCGTACACCAAAAAGAAAAAAGCCGGCAGTGTCAAGGATAATATTGCAATTGTTCAGTGGTATACGGAGCAGCAGGAATTAGACGATCTTTACTATTTATCGATTCGGATGGGAGCTGAAAAACGAGCCGAGCGGCTGCACTATAAGGTGCACCGGTTCTTCGCCAATGATTCCCTGGCAAACATTCGGGATGTCAAGGCAATTATTGCAATTGGCAAGTTTAGTGACCGCCAGATTAAAAGCATGCTGAAAGTTACGCCAAACGTTATTTTTGTTGATTTCGATACTTTGGCCAAGGGCTATGATTGCGTGGTGACTGACTTTGAAAACGCAACCAAAACCGTCTTGAAATATTTTGTTGATAACGGACTGACACGAATTGGGATGTTGTCGGGCGTTGAGTATTCCAGTGATCATCGATTAAAGATCATGGATCCTCGGTTTGATGTTTTTAAGAATTATTTGGAAGATCATTCATTATATGATCCGGCAAACGTTTTTGTAGGCGATTTTACCATCCAATCGGCGTTTGATTTAGTGAACAATGCGCTTAAAGCCAATCGCGAGGATTTCCCCAACGCACTGTACATTGCTAATGACGCTATGGCGGTAGGTGCATTAAAGGCGCTGCATGAAAACCACGTTCGGGTCCCGGAAGATGTCAGTCTGGTCAGCTTTAATGATACCGCTGTTGCCAAATATGTAATTCCTTCATTAACTTCTATAAAAGTTGATACCGGTAAAATGGGGGAGGTTGCCGTTTCACTGGTCGATGCAATCGAAGATGACGAGGATGACAATCATACACCGCAAAAGGTGATTGTTGGTAATCGATTTATAAAACGTGAATCAAGCTTGTAACCATAACACGCCCTGAAATTAATTTTTCATTTATTTTGAGGCGTGCTTTTGTTGTTAGACGGGCACTTGAAGCAGATCTATCATTGACTTATTGGTGATTACAATTATAATTTATATATGTGTTATTGTAACTTAACCAAGCGTTATGATATATTGACAGGTAGGGCGTTTGTTGTTTAATTCGGCCGGCGTAAATGCATCAGCTTTGTTATGCTTTGCGTTATGGCTTATACATATAACTAAGAAATCTTTACCACCGGTGCTTAGGGGGATTTGCTTTTTAGCAGTCGGGACGAATAAATAATTGGGAAGATAAGGAGAAAGACATGAATAAATTCTTCAAAAAATACATTGGTATCATTATTGCTTGGGTAGTTGTCGCGATTGCGGCCATTTTTGTGATGCCGAATTCACTTAATTTGGTTGCCAGTCACGGCCAGACGAAACTACCAAGTCTGCCCAAAGTCAGGCTGCTAATACCCTTAAGGATAACTGGGGTCCAAAGCTCAGCGATACGCGACAGGTGTTGGTTGTTTTCAGTAATGGTAAAACAAAACTGAATGATATCCAGAAAAGCCAAATTAATAACACACTAACCAATCTTGAGAATAAAAAAGACCAGTATGACATTAAAAATATCGTTAAGCCGAGTACTGATTCAGCAGCTGCGATCAGTCAGCCTTCAAACGCGCAGAGTACGGCTGCTGTTCCAAGTTCATCCCAAAGCATGCCCGGCACATCATCGGCATCGGCCAACTCTGACAGCCTAAACAGTGATCCGACTGTTTCAGCTGATTTAAATTCTAAAGACGGTACGACAATGCTGGCACAATTGAATGTTGGCAAGCGGGATTCTGTTAATCAGATGGATGCCAAGTTGAAGCGGGCGGTTCGAACAGCCAGCGTTAAGACTTACATAACCAGCCCCGAGAGTATTGTTAATGACACGCAGCGGGCAACCAAAGCCGGTCTTTTAAAAACAGTAATTATTGCCGTAGTTATTATTCTGCTGACATTAATTTTGCTGTTTAGATCATTGATTATTCCGGTTGTTTCACTTGTTTCAACGGGCATTGCTATTTAATCTCAATGGCAATTGTTTTGAATCTGGTTGCTCGTTACCATTTCCCGTTCTCCAATTTTACGCAGGTTGCCATGCTGATTTTGCTGTTGGGACTGGGAACCGATTTTAGTATTTTGCTGATTACCGAGTTTAAGCAGCAGCTGCGGGATGGCAGTGACCAGTTGGCGGCAACGCTGGCTGCCCGCAAAAGGGCTGGGAAGACAATTTTGATTGCCAGCCTGACACTAATTATCCTGTTTAGTTTATTGGGCTTTGCCAACTATTCACTGTATGAATCATTGGCTGGCATCGCAATTGGTATCCTGGTTCTGTTGCTGGTATCGATTTCGTTTACGCCGTTCTTCTTATTCCTGATGGGTGAGAGCCTTTTCTGGCCGTCGACGAATTTGGATGCCCATAATTACAGTCGTTCGTGGGGCTTTCTTTCAACTAAATCGGCTGCCCATCCGGTAATTGCCTTGTTAATTGCAATTATTATCGCAACGCCGTTTGTTTTATTGAACCAGAAACATTTGAACCATAATGCCGCAGCTGAGATTACTCAAAAGTATCCAGCCAAGGCCGGCTATCAAATTGTTAATCGACATTATGCCAACGGGATGAACGCGCCGGTTTCGATTTATATTAAATCCGATCATGGGTTACGGAACCAAACCGATTTGCAGCAAATCGAAACGATTACCCGGCAGCTACGCGATCAAAAGGGGATTCACAGTGTTAATTCAGCTACTGAACCTCATGGAGAACCGTTAAAACAACTCTATGTCAATCAGCAGCTGAATACACTAACCGGTGACAATGACGCTGTTTCAAGCGGGATGAGCGATACCTCTAAGAAGTTGAAAGATACGTCGATTCCAACGGACGGCTTGGATTCACTGACCGGTGACGCGCAATCAATTACGTCGATGGTTTCGGGGATTCAAAACGACTTTAACAACAGCGGCGTCTTCTCAACACCGGCCCAGGTTGTCGACGAGCTTCAACAAAAGCTGAAGAGTCAACACAGAAGACGGCTAACCAGAGTGCAGCGGATAGTTGTGACAGAGGCTTTGAGTCGGGCACTGAATGATCAGCAGCAGCAAACCCAAATGAACAGTGCCTTATCCAACATTGGGTTGAAGACGGATTCAATTAATTCAACCACCAATTCGTTTAAATCTGAATTACAAAATGTTCAAAATCAAGTTCGTGGCTATGCATCTACGCTGGATAGCTTGAATGGCTCCCTGACAAACTCGAATAACTTCCTAAAGGCTTTGGCTAAGTCTTCAGTTGGCGATACGATTTATATTCCGGATAACGTCATTAACGCAGATTATTTTAAGACGTTAATTGGTGAATATCTATCCGATAACGAGAAGACCACTCGGATTGATGTTGTTTTAAATGCCACACCGGGTTCCAAGAAATCAATTGATTTGGTTCAGGATTTGGAGAACCAGGTAAATTATGATTTAAGAGGAACTCAGCTGAAGGGCGCGACGGTTGCGACCGGCGGTTATTCATCGGTAGTTGCTGATAACCAGCAGATTGCTCATGCCAGCTTTAAACGGGTTGCCATCATACTTGGCATCGCGGCAGCACTAATTTTGATGCTGGTAGCCGGATCAATTTTACAGCCGGTTTATCTGCTTGGCTCGTTAGCCGTTACCTATTTGATGGCGCTTGGGTTTACCAGATGGTTCAGCCAGCAATTCCTTGGCCAGAAATGGTTAACTGCCGATATGCCGTTCCTGACGTTTATGATGTTATTGGCTTTCGGCATTGATTACAGTATTTATCTGTTAATGAAATACCGTCAGACCGAAGGCACCGGTAAGTCAGCTGGTAGAATGATCAACGCCGCCATTTTAATCGGAACCGTGATTATTTTTGCGATTGTAGTGATTGGCGTTACCTTTGCTTCATTGATTTCTTCAGGTGTCTTGACGCTGATTCAAGTGGCGATTGCGGTAATCTTTGGACTGATTATTTTCGGGGTCGTCGTACCGTCGATTATGCCCGGACTGATGAGGTTAACGTATGAAGGCTTTAATTTCAAACAACTTCATTTCAAGCATCGACAGACAACCCGTTCTCAAAATAATGTAGATAAACCATAATAAATAAAATCGGTTGACAGAGCCTTAAAGATGGTTTCTGTCAACCGATTTTAAAT
>NZ_BAKI01000023.1 GCF_000583655.1 Lentilactobacillus farraginis DSM 18382 = JCM 14108 | reverse complement strand
TCGTTTGATGGATTTTGCACAAACTTGATTCGGCTTTTAATCGTCTGCATAATAGAAGGTAACACTTCATATGAGGGGGGCAACAAGATGGCTGAACTAACAGATGAAATGAAAGCAATGATCAAAGCACAATTACCATTTTTGGCAACTGCCGATGAAAAAGGCTTACCCCAGGTTGGCCCTAAAGGCTCCATTCAGGTAATGGACGATTCCCATTTATTGTATTACGAGCATACTTTCCGTCACGCCTACCAGAATTTGAAACAAACCGGTCGGGCAGCCGTGGCGGTAGCGGATCGTACCGCACAAAAGGGCTTTCGTTTTGAAGGCCAAGCCGAAATTCATGAAAATGATGCACTGGCAAAGCAAATCTTACCACCGCAAATTTTTGATCGGTTTCCGCGGGCAGCAGTTGTGGTGATTACAGTTGAACATATTTATAAGTTGGATAATGATTTGAGTGCCGGAACGCAACTGGCTTGAGATTTAAATAGGATTGAAGAGAGCATCTGTGAGGGTGCTCTTTTTGTTTTTGAAATAGGGATAATCAACATTAAAAATAGATAAACTTACTATTGATTATTCATTAATCCGGTAAGATAATTAAATCAATTAAGATATAAGTTATGTTTGGATGAAGTAAGTTGCCAAAGTCTTTTAAAAGTTAAGTAAAAAGCTATCGTTTATATTTAGCGGTAAAAAGTTTTTTTAAATGGGGGATTAGCTGACAGAAATATAGTGAAGCCGGCTTACATATCAATTTTAAAAATTAAATTTCCGATTTCTACTTAAAAGTGCAAAAAAACGGGGTTTTAAACGTATATAAATTATGTCAGATAAAATAAGGGGGATATTTGAATATGATTAATTTATCGAAAACGGAATTGGATTTATGGGCAAAAAAACGAACGGAGAATGGAAGCCAACTGTGGTTGCCGTTAATTGCACATTTAGTTGATACACAAAATACTATTAATTGGCTATTTAATCACTGGCTCAGTGCAGGTCAGCGACAATTTTTGGAACAACGATTACCGGAAGAGGAACTTCAGAAACTAGTAAAATTTCTTGGCTTCTCTCACGACATCGGAAAAGCAACACCGGCTTTTCAGACCAAGCCTTCCTATGGTGGCGACAGGTCACTTGATGATCAGTTGATTGAAAAATTGGTTAGAAGTGGTTTTTCTGGATTGAACGATCTTTCTCTTTCATCAGCAAAGTATTCACCTCATGCCAAAGCCGGCGAGGCAATTTTAGAGAAGTTTGGTATTCCAGAATCCGTGGGGGCTATTATTGGTGGTCATCATGGCAAGCCACTGACCAGATTGCCTTATGATGATATCGATGTTCATACGGCGAATTACTTACAGAGTGATAATGATCAGGCAATGCAGAAACGTTGGGAACGGGCACAAGAAGGTCTTTTAAATTATGGACTTAAACTATCTGGGTATCAGGCAGCTGGTGAAGTACCGTCAATTGGGCAGCCGGAAGCGGTCATTTTAGAAGGTTTATTAATTATGGCCGATTGGCTGGCTCCAGTGAGTATATGAATGATGATCAGGAAAAGCCTTTGTTTCCACTAATCAGGGTTGATCAATCATGGGACGATCTTGACATGAGGGCCCGTTTTCACAATGCAATCAATACATGGTATCTGGGTGGCGAGTGGGATCCTCAAAAGGTTGAGGATACCAGTGATCCGTATCAGATTCGTTGGGGATTCCATGCTCGGCCGGTCCAAGCAACGATGACGAAAGCAATTGGCGAGACTACTGATCCGGGGATGATTATCGTTGAGGCTCCGATGGGCATCGGGAAAACTGAAATTGCGCTGCTTGCCGCTGAACAGCTAGCTTACATAAGAGGCCAGGATGGGCTGTTCATGGGATTGCCAACCAAGCAACCAGTAACGCGATGTTTGATCGGGTCGATACGTGGCTGGCAACCTTGGCAAAATCACAAGATGAAAATTTTGAAATTAAATTGATGCACGGTAAAGCACAGTTTAATCAGACTTTCCATAAACTGCCTAATGCAGCTAATATTGATGATTCCGGTGCTGTGGTTGTGAATAGTTGGTTTTCTGGGAAAAATCGATTTTAACCAAGTTCACTGTTGGGACGATCGACAATTTGCTGTTAATGGGATTAAAACAGAAACACTTATTTTTGAGGCATTTAGGTCTTAGTGGCAAAGTCGTAATCATTGATGAGGTTCATGCATATGATATTTTTATGAATCAATATCTTTATAAGACAATTAACTGGTTGGGCGCTTATCATGTCCCAATTGTGGTCTTATCAGCAACGCTTCCTAAAGAAAAAAGGAATTCGTTACTTAATGCCTATCTAAAAGGAAAATACGGCAGAAAGTACAAACGAATTTTTGAAGCTCCCGAATCGTGGGAAGAAAATCAAGCTTATCCATTATTGAGTATCCTGGATGGGCATCGACTAAAACAAGTTGACAACTTTCCCGGGAAAAGTGATCAAAAACCACTAAAATTACAGATTCAACGGTTAAGTGTATCCGACGAAGATCTTATCTCAACTATTTTGAAAAAGATTAACGACGGTGGCATTGCAGGTGTGGTTGTTAATACTGTCAAACGAGCTCAGGCACTTGCCGAATTGGTGCCTGAAAATATAAAGTTGATGATTCTTCATTCGTCATTTCTGGCAACTGACCGGGCAACTCAAGAAGAAGCACTTCAAAAGGCGATTGGCAAATCCGGTAAGCGACCTTTGAAAATGATCGTAATTGGGACGCAGGTTTTGGAACAGTCGCTTGATATTGATTTCGACGTCCTATATACGGATATCGCACCGATGGATTTAATCCTACAACGGGCGGGACGTTTGCACCGTCATCAGATTGACCGGCCTCGTGCATTACAGACACCTCAAGTTTTTATTATGGGCGTTAACGCATTTGGTGATTATGGTGATGCGAATGAATCGATCTATCCAAAATACCTGCTTATGAAGACTGATTATTTCTTAAAAGATTTGATTTCTTTACCTAAGGACATTTCAAAATTGGTTCAGAAAGTATACAGTCCTGCGACTGACGAGGATATTTCCGAAATTGGAGAGCCCAAAGCAGAATTCGATACTTATCTTGAAAAGGAAAAACGTAAGGCCGGTGTTTTCCAAATTGATAAACCAAATCTTAAAGAATCTGCGACAATTCATGGCTGGTTGGACAGAGATCAAGCTGATGTTGACAAAGATGAGCAAAAAGCCAATGCGGCGGTACGTGATATTAAGGAAACTTTGGAAGTTATTTTGACACAGCATACTGATAAAGGTGACTTTTTGCTGGATGGTCGGCGCTTAAGGGATGTTGACGGACGAGAAATTGCCCAGCAAGTTATTCGAATTCCGGCGGCAGTGACGCCGGATATTGACCGGGCAATTAATCAATTGGAGACATTAACCAATCGGTATTATCCGGAGTGGCAGGAAAATGTTTGGTTGAAAGGATCATTGGCGCTTCCTTTAGATGCACATTTTTCCGGTCGACTTAATAATTGTCTTCTGCACTATTCTTCAAAACTGGGTTTGCGTTATTCGAAGGAGGATGATCATGACGAAACATTTTAATCTAACGACCGATCCTTGGATAAAGGTGATCGATAAACGGACGGATCAGGAAGAGATCGTATCAATGATCGAGTTATTTAAGAATGCTCAGAATTATCGGCAACTGGCAGGTGAAATGCGGTCCCAGGATTTGGCAGTGTTGCGTTTACTACTAGCGGTTTTAACTACCGTGTATTCGCGATTTAACGCAAGTGGTAAGCCATATGGCTGGTTGAAAATTGATTCGGATTCCTTACAGGCTGTCCTCGATGTCGACGATGACATTGAGAAGGGCGAAATTCAAGATGACTTATTGGCTACTTGGCATGACCTCTTTGAGGATGGCCATTTTTCCGAAATTGTGATCCGATATTTGCAACAATATTCAAAACAGTTTGACTTTTTTGGAACGACTCCTTTTTATCAAGTAACAGCAGCAGACTATGATGCGCTAGTCCCGGATAAGAAACAGATTGCTCATGGGAAAGGAACGGTTGCGGTTAAGCAAATCAATCGGCAGATTTCAGAAAGTGGGCATACGCCGTCAGTTTTTGCGCCACGATCAGGGGAGTTCAAAAATCAAATTCAGCTGGATGAATTGGTACGATGGATAATTACGTATCAAAACTTTACCGGAGTTACCGATAAGACCAAGATTAAGACAAAGGAAAAGTTCTCGATTTCACCAGGCTGGCTTTACAAATTGAATCCTGTCTTTGTGGATGGTCGAACGCTATTTGAAACGTTGATGCTGAACCTGGTTTTAGCCGTTAAAGATTTCGACAGTGTGATTCAAAAACCCGTATGGGAATACAAGGATGTCCAATCATATGTTGCTGATCGGAAGAAGCAGGTTTTGCCAACTAATGTGGCTGCAGTGTATACGGTTTGGTCAAGGATTTTGCATATCGAATGGGGTGACGATGAACAACCGATAATTTTTAGCGCCGGGTTACCAATATTTGGAAATGAAGATGCTTTTGTTGAACCAATGACTGTATGGAGAAGGGACAAAAAGTCCAATGGTTACAAACCGGCAGTTAAAGGGCTGCAATCTTTAGGGAAAGCAATGTGGCGTAGCTTTGGCCAGTATGTCAATGTCACTAAAACAGACGACGTTCATGATCCTGGAATTGTTCAGTGGCTTCAACTTCTTAAAAATGAGGGGTTGATTCCACGAAACTCACTATTAACTTTAGCGTCTGTCGCATTAATCAGTGATGGTAACGCAGCTTCACAAACGCCGGTTGCTGAGTCTTATGACGATATGCACATTAATGCAGACGTTCTTTTTGACAGTGATAATGATAAAAAAACGTATTGGCCGCAACGGATTGAGGAAGTTATTGAGCTGACCCAAACAATTGGTAAAGATTACTGGCAATTTGCTTCGGAAATTGGCAAAATTCGAAATGTTGATAATCGGGCATTTGCAAATGAGTTGAGTGCAGAATTTTATCAAGGTTTAAATGAACCATTTAGAAAATGGCTTGCAGGTTTAACAAATCAGGATAATCGGGATGAAAAAATCAATTGGTGGAAAGAATGGTTGAAAGTTTATGTATTGAACACTGCGAAGAAGGTGCTGAAAGCTAGTTCACCTCGAGATGTTAGCGGTGTTGTTGAAGAACGAGGGCTGGTAAATATTTTCACTGCAAATAATTATTTGTGGTATAAGGTTCAAGATGACTTAGATTTAAGGAAAGGGTGATTGTAAGTAATGGATAATGAGATTAGAGACATTACATCGAGTATCATTCAAGCACTTTATGGTCATGGGAATCCGGATAAAGCAGTTCTGGCGAGCGTTAGAAGCGCCTCGTCGATAACGAGCCAGCGAGCTCAAAAAGTTTGGCCGATTTTAATGGCCAAACTTCCCAAAGGACAATTGAGTAAAGACGGGGAGCCAACACCTGCTGAAATTGCGATTTATGCAGCTATTCGATTTTATGCAATTCATCAGCAGGGAAAAGAAGTGTTTGTTTGTGGTGACTCATCCAAAAAGGATTCAAAAGACGGCATTACATTTTTTGAAGCACTTGCCAGCTTAAGGAGAAACGAAGATACAAGAGCAGCGCTGGATCGTCGTGTTCAACCGCTTTTAAAAACAACCAATATAGCCGGCGTACTTGATTCGTTGGCCCACTTAGTAGCCATTCTTAAGGCAAGTGATTGGACACAAAAAATTGATTATCCAAGATTGGCACAGGATCTTTTCTGGTTTCAACGAAGTTTTAAATCAGCCAGTCGGGTTCAGTTATTGTGGGGTCAACAATATTTTCGGACAATTAAACAGACAACTAAATCTGAAGGGAAGCAGTAATTATGACTAACCAAAACTTATACATTGATCTTCATGTTTTACAAACAGTACCCTCGTCTAACATTAATCGGGATGATACCGGGGCACCCAAGACGGCCCTTTATGGTGGGGTCAACCGGGCTCGGGTTTCTTCTCAGAGTTGGAAACGAGCTATTCGATCTGAATTCAAGCAAGATAATGTTTCAATTGGAACTCGGACAAAAGAAGCAGCTAAGTTATTGACAGATAAACTATTATCTGAGTCTGTAGACGAAAAAACAGCAATGGAAAAAGTTGCAGAAATCTTTAAGGATGCTGGTATAAAACTTAACAAAGAGAACGAAACCGGTGCTCTTCTACTGGTTAGTCCAGGCCAGGTTGAAAAATTGGCTCGCTATGCAATTAACAATGAAGAGTTGGATAAAAAAGAAATCAAAAAGATTTTAAAGAGCGATAACTCAATTGATCTGGCACTCTTTGGGCGGATGGTTGCAGATAACCCTGAGTTAAATGTAGAAGGATCGGCTCAAGTTGCTCATGCCATTTCAACGCATGAAGTTGTGCCGGAATTTGATTACTTCACGGCGTTGGATGACTTACGACCCAAAGATGTAACAGGAGCTGCCATGTTGGGAGCGGTAGAGTTTACCTCATCCACCCTGTATCGGTATGCTGATTTGAATGTCAGAGAGTTAATGCATAATCTTGGTGAGGCTGACGCCATTCAAGGAACAGCGGCATTTATTAAAGCTTCTTACTTTCAATGCCTACAGGAAAGCAAAATACGTTTGCAAACAAAACATTACCAAATTATGTCATGGTTACAATTCGAAAGGATACGCCAGTGAACTTAGCTTCGGCATTTGAAGAGGCGGTTACTTCCAAAAATGGGTATGTCAAGGAATCCATTAGAAAATTAGAAGAAAAATATGGTGCAACGACTAAGTTGATTGATGAGCCGATTTTGAACGTTGTTCTCACTGACTATCAGTCTAAGATTGATAATCAAGCTGACAATTTATCCGGACTTCTTGATCAAGTCACCGGGGCTTTATCAAAGGCGGTGCAGGATGAAAACACTAACAATTAGACTATCTTCGCCCTTACAATCCTACGGTAGTGAGGCAACTTTTGGAAGACGAATGACCGGGGACTATCCTTCGAAAAGTGCAGTAATTGGGATGATAGCTGCAGCGATGGGTTATGGTCGGGGAGATCATCGAGTTTTGGGGCTAAACGATTTGGATTTTGCTGTTAGAGTTGATCAACCAGGGAAAATACTGACTGATTTTCAAATAGTTGAATGGAAACCAGATGCCCGAAAGGTTACGTACCGTGACTATTTACAGGATGCGGTGTTCGTTGTTGCAATTGGCAGTGATGATGAAACAATTCGTGAAATTAAGACCGCTTTGAGACGACCGTACTATCCAATATTTCTGGGTCGCCGTTCAAATATTCCAACTGGTGTTTTACAACTTCAGGAGTTTGCTGATGATAATCCGGTTTCAGTGTTACAAAAATTGGACTGGCAGGCGTCCAGTTGGTATCAAAGACGTTTAAAGAAAAAAGAATCTATTTCAGTGGAAATTATTGCTGACGCCAAGTTGCTTCCGGATAAAAGGGATCGATTGGTGAAAGATCGGGTTGTATCATTTGATCAACGAAAGCGACAACATGGATTTCGAGCAGTTGCAACAATGTCAGTCAGTTTAAAGAATCCAGAATTTAAGGGGAATGAAACAGAAACACAGCACGATATTGTGGACTTCCTCTAGAAAGGAGGACTACTAAATGTATTTATCAAGAGTTGAAATAGACGTAAATAATCGTCAAAAAACAAAAGATTTAACACATCTGGGTGCTTATCATAACTGGGTTGAACAAAGTTTTCCTGATGAAATTGCGGCAAATAAGCGTTTACGGCACTTATGGCGAATTGATCGATTAGCCGGAAAAAGTTATTTACTGGTATTAAGTGAAACATCACCGGATAAGGATGAGCTGGCGCGATATGGCGTACCTGGGACAGCGATGATTAAACCGTACGATAAGTTTTTGAGCAAGCTTGAAGCAGGGCAATTGATGCAGTTTAGGCTAACTGCTAATCCTTCGCACACTGTTAGTAAACCCGGTGAGCGGCAAGGGAAATTTTCCCGCATGTTACAGTGGCACAACAGCGAAAATGGTTAGCTGATCGTGCTAAAAAAGCTGGTTTTCAGCTGGTTGAACGTTCGCAAAGGGTGCAATTCGAACCGCAGGATAATCAAGCGTTTGATGTTGTTGGCCGTGACTGGCCGGTGCTTTACAGAAAAGGCGGTCGCAGGGTGCGGCTTAGCAAAGTTACTTTTGAAGGCTTTTTGAAAGTAGAAGATGTTGATAAGTTTAGGCAAACATTAACACATGGCATTGGTCGGGAAAAAGCTTTTGGCATGGGATTAATGACGGTTATTCCCAGAAAGTAGGGATCGCTTATGGTGAAAAAGTTTGGTGCCAAAAAGCCCGAGCTTTCAGAGTTAAGCAGAGTTCGAGATAGAATTACATTCCTTTATTTGGAACACGCTAAGTTGAATCGCCAAGATAGTGCCATCTCGGTGGCAGATAGTCGGGGAACTGCTTTTGTTCCTGCGGCAATCGTCAGTGTTTTAATGTTGGGACCGGGCGTCGACGTTACACATCGGGCGATGGAGTTGATTGGGACTTCCGGAATGGGTGTTGTCTGGGTTGGTGAACAAGGAGTCCGCCAATATGCATATGGGCGTCCCTTAAATCATTCTTCACGCTTATTGGAAGCACAGGCTAAGTTGGTTTCCAATAATCGCTCAAGAGTTGCAGTAGCTCGCAAAATGTATCAAATGCGGTTTCCTGATCAAGATGTTTCGCAATTGACGATGCAGGAGTTGAGAGGAAAGGAAGGTAGTCGGGTACGACGGGTTTACCAGGAACAATCTCAGAAAACGAAAGTCCCCTGGTCTCGACGGGAATACAATCCTAATAATTTCGATGCCGGGACGCCGATTAATAAGGCTTTGACCGCAGCTCATCAAGCTTTATACGGCTTGAGCTATAGTGTGATAGCGGCGATGGGCGCTTCTGCAGGCCTTGGCTTTGTGCATACCGGTCATGATTTATCTTTTGTCTATGATTTTGCTGATTTGTATAAAGCTGAAATTTCAATTCCAATTGCTTTTAAAATTGCAGCCGAGTTTGGGAATGAAAAAGATATTGGAACTAGGACGCGTTTAGCGATGCGGGATGCATTCGCTAATGGGAAGCTGTTGTCTCGGATGGTAACGGATTTAAAAGATATTTTGGGCGTCGATGAGACAGCCATTGATGTTGGTGTGATTAATCTTTGGGATGATAGAATGGGCCTGCAAAAGTTCGGTGTTCAGTATCATGAATTGCAAAAGGATAGCGGCTTATGATTGTAATAACTTTGACAAAAGTTCCGCAATCTTTGAGAGGCGATTTGACCAAATGGTATCAGGAAATCCAAACTGGTGTTTATGTTGGTAACGTTAGTGCGAGAATTCGAGATCTGCTTTGGGAAAGAATTATCAAGAACATTGGTAACGGCGAAGCAACAATGGTTTATAATGCTAAAAACGAGTTGGGCTATCAAATTAAAACAACTCGAAGAGGATACTAGGTTGCTGATTTTGATGGGATTCCGTTGATGATGCGGTTGAATACAGATACTGCATCAAGGTCGGTAAAGCACGGCTTTAGTAACGCAGCCAAATTTCATCGGGCTAAGGTGATGGCACATAAACGACTAAGTCGCAAAGTGAATGATGCAAAAGCACGGGTTGTTTCAGTTGACCTTGAAACCACGGGATTAGAAGTAGAGAAGGATAAAATTATCTCTATTGGCGCAGTAAAAAAGGCAGAAAACGGTGCCTATAATTGCTTTTATAAATTAATAAGAGATGATCAGAAGATTCCTAAGCAAATAACAGCGTTAACGGCAATTACGTCAGAAATGCTGGAAAAGCAAGGAGTAAACTTAGATCTTGCACTTCAAGAATTAAGAGAATTTGTTAAGGAATCGGTAATTGTTGGGTATAATTTACGATTCGATGAAACCTTTCTTTCACATGGTTTTAGAGAATTAAAGCAATCGGCGCTATCTAATAAGATGTTGGATTTGATGCCCGTGGTTAAAAAGACTGAAAAGTTCCTTGATAATTACAGATTGGCCACAGTTTTAGCAGCATATAATATAAAAAATGAAACGCCTCATAATGCGCTATCAGATGCCAAAGCAACTTTAGATTTAGCGTTCAAACTAATGAAAAACGGCAAATTGCGGATTTAAGAATGGCGGTATAATAGGGATCCTTTAGTGTATTCCCCACGCATGTGGGGGTGATCCTTGAAAGATACATTAATCTTATCTCCTGATCATGTATTCCCCACGCATGTGGGGGTGATCCTTAAGGTGGGGTTCAAAGATGAGGTACCAAATCGTATTCCCCACGCATGTGGGGTTAGTTGTACATCCCTTTCTTGCAGTTTCCTTAGTAGTACAGTTGTTTTGTGTTCAATAAACTTCTATTTCTTGAACGTTTATATGAATAAATAATGAGAAAAGCATGTGTTTCAAAATGCCATTAGCATTTCAAAACACATGTTTTATTTTACGATTCATAATTATTTATCCAACTGTTTTCCTTGATATAACGCATTGCTTACCAGATCAATTGTACTCATCCAAGCAATGTGGCCAAGTGCTTCTGAAATTTGTTCCTCTGATGGAAGATCTTTAGCAGCTGGTGTAAGACCCATCATTGGTAAAACGCCTAAGTGAAAGGCACCCCAGAGGCCTAAGCCAGCCATGGCACCATGGCCCCAACGAACAGGCGGTACCACATGTTGCAAGACGCTGTATCCTACCGCAAAAGTGGTTGAAAAGCCGAAATGAATTAAAAAGCTGACCCATGGCATCTTTTGTTCGGAATAAGTATAGGTAGCGTGGGTGACAGAAGTGGGGACACCGAATTTTTCAAGCATTGCTTGTGGTGGATTGGTGGCGTCACGTGCCGGTGTTCTTGGCGGCAGGATGTCCTCCCAGCCGAGCTTAACGAGACCGGATAGGAATCCAGCAACCATGCCAGCTTTTACGGCTGATGGTACATTAATATTTTTAATTCTCAATAGATCGACCCCCTTGAATAATACGGTTATTAAACTACTCACGTTTAGTATACCGCAGAATCTATTCGGCTTGGGCAATCAGAATTAAAAATACCGAAGGTCGGGTTAGATTAGGTTAGCTGATTCCGATTAGCTGGCTTTAAAATGTTTGAGATGTTAATCTTCATCAGTAACAGTTGGCTTAATAGCTGTAAGTTGGCTGTCTCTAATTTCTCGATAAATAAAGGCAATCAGCAACCAGCCACCAAAGATGTATGGGAAGAATTTAGCCGGGCCTTCCGGTTGGGGATAGATGCTGCCAATAATTGGGATCATCAGGAGAATTCCCGTTACAGTGCCGATATTACATTTCTGAATTTCAAACTATCGTGCTTGTGGAGAAAGACCGGTGCACTGATGGTGACCAGTAGGTAGGCGATCAGAAAGCCCCAAACAGCGATGGTTCCGAACCATTCGTACGTATTTTCAATTGTAGTCATCAGCGCAAATGCAATACCAAAGATTCCAATTAAGGCGCCTAAAATGCCAATCGAAATGGTTGGCGTTTTTTTCTTTTCGTTGACGAAAGCAAATGGTTTACCAAGGTATCCTTCATGACTCATTTTCATCATGATTCGGGAGCCGGCAGTAATCACGCCGACGGTACTGGACCAGAAGCTGATAACCGCGCCTAATGTGATGCAGTATCCTAAGAAGGTAACGTGGTTGCTGGTAGCCAGAAAAGCCAATGGCGAGGTGGATTCGCCAAGAGAGTGACCAGTGCCTTCAAAGCCCATCATCATAATGAGTGACATGATGATAAAGAAAATGCCAACGGCTAGTGGACTACTGATGACGGCCCGAGGAATGTTTTTTAGGGGTTCTTTAGCTTCCTTACCCATGGAAGCTGCCCCCTCAAAGCCGACAAAACTGAAAAAGGCTAATCCCAGGCCGGAAGCGACGTGGCCAAATGAGACGTTAGTGAAAGCAATATTGTGAGGATTGATTGAAAAATGGTGGCTAAACAGCAGGACAATTCCCAAAATTGAAATGATTGAAACGGAAAGAAATTCCATAGTCATCATGGTTTTGGTGGATAATTCGACGCCCTTTTGGGCCATAAACCAGGCCGTGGCCGTTCCAAAAGCCATCAGAACCGGGTAGGGTAATGCAATGTTGAAATAGGCCAACAGATTATGGGCGTAAATGGCAAAACCGGCAAGCACCGCAACAGCCGTTGTTATATAGGCAAACAGAATGCTGGCACCGGACATAAAGCCGACTCGGTTGCCCAGTCCATCGGTAACGTAAGTATAGAGGCTGCCGGAAGTCGCGTATCGCCGTGAAAAAACGTTGACTTGTTTAGCGAGTAAAACACAGGCAATCGTTGCAATTAAGTAGGAGATCCAAGTGCCATTACCGGCTAGTGCAAAAACAACCGGAATGGTGATGGCCGGCGTCGCGGTCGGCGCAATATTGGCGACAGATTCACCGAGAACTTCAAAAAAAGAAAGTGAATTGGTTTTTAACCCCGAAGTTTGTTCGATAGTGCCAGGCTGCTGGGCCACAATTTTCTGATTATCTTCAAGATAGTTGGTATCTGATAATTTTTCTCGCATAAACAACACGCTCCTTGTGATGGCAATAATTCAAAACAATTATTGTTATATTTTATAACATGAATTAATGAAATTATAGAATTTAAATGAGCAAAAAGCAATCAAAATTTAATCGAATGTAAAATAATCTAACATTATTTTAATTTCCGGGTTGAATTAACGGTAAAAAGTGGTAATATTCTAATCAATATTAATCAATCAATTTTGTCAGCAAACATTTTTGATTATTTTTGTTATATAATATTACATCTGCTCAAAATGAAAGGTGTGTTGTTTATGCTCGAAACTGATGATTTGCAAGGAGCTTTGCCTCAAGTTGCCATGCCGCTTCCAGGACCGAATGCCAAAAAGATTTTGACCAAGCGATCCGAAAATGTTCCTTCAGCGGTTCTATGTAGTTATCCGGTCGTCATTAACCGGGGGAGCGGTGCCATGATCGAAGATGTAGATGGTAATCGTTTTCTGGATTGGGTTGCTGGTGTTGGCGTCATGAATGTTGGCTATGGGCAACAGCGAGTGATTGATGCCGTTAAAAAACAGGCCGACAAATTTTTCCATGGGATGATCAACATTACCACGCATGCCACTTACGTTGACTTAGCGGCTCGGATTAACGAATTGGCACCGGTTAATGCGGACCTGAAAAAGACGATGTTTGTCAATTCAGGTGCCGAAGCGGTTGAAAATGCTGTGAAGATTGCTAAATCATTTACCGGTCGCGGCGATGTGATTGTTTTCTCCGGTGCTTTTCATGGGCGAACAGCGCTAACGTCGACGATGACGGCTAAGAAAACCTATTCTTACGGAATTGAGCCGGCAATGGGTGGCATTCATCGGGCAGAATTTCCATATTTATACCGGGCACCGCGGGGATATTCCCGTGAGGAAAGTATTCAATATTACCTGGATAAATTGCAATATGTTTTTGAACAGGGTATTCCAGCCAAACAGGTTGCCGCAATTGTTATTGAACCGATTCAAGGGGAAGGCGGGTTTATCCCGGCACCGTTCGAGTATGTCGCTGCCTTGCGTAAAATTTGTGATGAGAACGGCATTATGTTGGTGGCCGACGAGGTGCAAACGGGATTTGCCCGGTCCGGAAAATTGTTTGTTTCCAGTTATTGGAAAGAAAAAGGTTTTGCGCCGGATATCATCGCCATGGCTAAATCGATTGGGGCCGGCTTACCGCTGGCAGCCGTAACCGCTGGCGCCAACATTATGGAAGGCGTTCAGCCGGGAATTGTCGGAAGTACATTTGGTGGTAACGCACTGGCTTGCGCGGCTGGTCTTCAGGTACTTGACATCATTAAAGATCAGAAATTAACCGAGCGGGCCAAACGAATTGGTGAAATTGCCTTTGACGGTTTTTCTGATATGCAGTCACGTTACGAAGAAATCGGGGATGTTCGGGGAATTGGCAGTATGCTGGGGGTTGAGTTTGTTAAAGATAGGGAAACTAAAGAACCTTATCCGGAACTGGTTGCCAAAATCATCAAGCATGCGGTTTCCCACGGCCTGATTATTGAAAATGCCGGTGTTCATGATAACGTTATTCGTTTCTTGAGCCCATTGGTTGCAACTGAAGACCAAATCCATGCGGGGCTAAAGATTTTTGAAACATCGATTAAGGAATCACTGGCAGAAGTTTAGCCTTTTTATTCAGCTTTTTCATAAAATTGATTTCCTCCAAAACCAAATAAACAGCCATCGCTAATTTCCGTAATTGAAAATTAACGATGGCTGTTTGTCTGTTAAATATCACTTTGATTTAAATTTTGGTAACGCTGTATTTTTGTTGGTAATATCGATGAAGCGGCTTCGCCTTCAACCGCATCGACAGCGGCTTTTAAACGATCACGGGACCCTTTAGCCAGCGGCAACTTGATGAGGTCTTTAGTAGCGTTCATTAATTCTTCCTCATCAGCAACGGAAGCCTTAAGCGGACGGGGATTATTGGTATCAAGTGCTCGGTTGACGACCGGTTTTAGTGGTCCCATCTGCATGAGCCCCAGAACAGTATCGTAATCAATGTCGTAGGCATCAGCCAAATCTAAGGTCTCACGGATCCCGGCTTCAGCAGCCATGATAGCCACGTTGGTAATCAGTTTTAATTTGGCACCATTACCAAGTGCGCCAACGTATTTAACGGTTCCAAAGACTTTGAGAATTGGCAGTACATTTTCAACGGTGGCTTTGTCACCGCTGGCAATCAGGACCAAGGCGGCTTCTCTGGCGTAACGGACACCGCCAATCAGTGGTACGTCCAGAATTTGGGTATTCTTTGGTAGTGCCTTATTGATCGCAAAGATTTTCTGAGGGTCAAGGGTTGAAGTAACGATAAGCGTACTACCGGCCTGAAGAAAATCGACAATTCCGGGTTCACCATCATGGCCAAGGTGTAAAGCCGGCACGTCATCCGACATGACGGAGGTAATAATTACCCGGGAAGCTTTGACGGCTTCAGCCAGAGACTTGGCCGCGTGGATGTCTGGGCTGTCAAAACCAGTTAGTTTCTGCGGGTCTTTATCCCAAATTGTAACGTCGAAACCAGCAGGTGGTAGGTGTTTTATCATCTGAGACCCCATGTCCCCAATACCAATAAAAGTAACTTTAGTCATTGTAAAATCCCCCTTAGATAAATCAAACGTCGATAGTGATTGATTGAACAGGTGCCATAACCAAATAAACCAGCTCGAACCCGCACAGTGACTTTATTCTCCCCAAGCATACAAAGAAATGGGGGGTTAGGCAAATACTTAGTCTTAGAGTGTGCGGAGCAAAGCAGTTAACACCCGGAGTATAAGACGTCGATTCGGAAAATCCTGGGCTTGGATTTTTCGAATCGATCTCTTATATGGAGCGGTGTTGCTTTGAGCAGCAGTCCTAAAACAGTGTGCGGAGCAAAGCGGGTAATACCCGGAATATAAGGTGTGAATCTTGGAAATCCCGGGTTTGGATTTTTAAGATTCATCCTTATATGGAGTGGTATTGCTTTGTGTAGCAGTCCTACTGGGAAATATGAGACTGTTTGCTTGATCTGCTTATATGGCCGGAAGCTGTCTTTTGGAACGTGTTTTGACTCGGAAATAGGGTATACTAAAGATAGTGAAATAATTAACTTGTTAATAGCCGAAAAACTACCAAGACTGGAGGGGTTACCAATGTTAACAACAATCATCACAAGTATTGTGTCATTCATTGGGACCAACGTGGATGATACCTTTGTCTTGGCAGTTTGGTTCTCTCAGGTAAACGCAGTGTTGCGGAAACGGGATATTGTGTGGGGACAATTTATCGGCTTTGAGCTGTTGGTTTTGGTAAGTGTGTTTGCGGCTTATGGACTCAGCTTTCTACCAACTGATAAAGTTGGCTGGCTGGGTGTGATTCCAATTATTTTAGGTGTTAAAAGGTGGTTGAATTATCGCCATCAGCCTGATCCAGCTGATGATGAGGCGGCTATTGCAGCTGAAATTAAGCAGAAAAAGAAAATCAGCCCTAGGGCGACTGCTATTTCAAAAGTGATTAATCCGCAGATGGTCAGTGTTTCATTGGTGACAATTTCAAACGGGGCAGGGAATCTCACGGTGTATATTCCTTTGTTTACAAGATACAGCGTCCCTGAGCTTGTCATTACAGTATTGGTCTTTACATTAATGACCGGTGTTTGGTGCTGCTTGGGGTTGATAATTGCCAATCTGCCGGTTATTAAGGATCAGCTGGAGCGGTACCGTCAGGTTTTGATTCCGGTGATTTTTATCGCCATTGGAATTTATGTATTGGTGGAAAGTGGCGTCTTGATGTTTTAAGGTTGGTGTTTTTGAAAGCGTTCTATATTCAATATGATCTCAAACCATCTATAATCAGCTAACGGTGACAGTTAAATATTGATAAATAAAAAACGGAGTTGTACAGCTATTTTCTAGTTGTGCAAACCCGTTTTCAATATTTGTGAAATTAATTAATTCATCAGTCCAAGTCTACCGGCTCTTCCTCGGTTACCGGCAGCTCCCGCTTCTCTTTTCGAAGCCGATTCAAAACCAGGTAGGCAATGCCACCGGCAACAAAGCCGATCAGCCAGGAAAGATCTACTTGGAAAAGTGCGACGGCTGCACCAATTGCCAGTGCAATCGGCGCGTTCCATTTAATTGTTTGTTGTTTTTCATCATTGTAAAGCGTTTCCAACCGGACGTTTTGGTGCCGTTCAATGTAGTATTCGACCAGAATGATAGCGGTCATTGGTCCCAAAAAGATCGAGTAGGAGCGGATGAAGATTGCCAGTCCAGCCGATGAGGAATCCTGAACCAACAGCCAAGGAAATGAACAAGCGGCCAGTAAGCCGACGATGGCAATTGCCCATTTCTGCGGTAGTTTGAATAGTGAAGTCAGGACATAGGTTGGCGGCATAATATTAGCTACCGAATTGGTCGTGATGACACCTAAAACGATGAACCCGGAGACAAACAGTGTGATTAAATTGTTGTTAAAAATATGAGACATCGCATTAACCGGACTGGAAATACCGGTAACAGCAGCTAACATGGCACCGGTCACAATTGTAATGCCATAGGCAATAGCGATTGGCAGGAAGTAGAGAAACCCGCGGTACTTATTGGACAGGTTGGGTTTTAGCTCCCGAGAATAGTCCGCGGCGGATTCAAAAATTGCCGTGTAATTGCCTAGAAACGCCACAATAAAGCTAAAGAAGGTTAGTCCCCAAGAACCGTGAACATCAATTAATTTAGCTTGAATTACTGAACCGTGGCGGGTAATCAATAAAATAAATACGCTGAAGAGTGCCAACATGACAATCACTGAAATAACCGATGTGACAACTTTGATTGATTTGAATCCCTTTAGCGCGATCAGGATCTGGCCGATCTGCATGATTACAAAACAGATGGCCGTGTTGTTAAATGTACCGCCGGTCGCAATTTTTGCGATCTGGTTGAGTGCCAGTGCACCGGTCCAACTTTGAAAACCGAACCAGACAATTGCCGGAATGCCCCGCAGTAGACTGGCAAATTTAGCACCGGTTTTGCCAAATGACAGTCGCAGCTGCATGACATACGGTGCACCGGTCAGATAGCCAAACCGGTCATTCAGGGCAAAAATAATCGAAATAATCAGAATGGCAATGGCGGCCGCAGTCAGTGTCTGCAGTAAACTCATTGTAGCGGTACCAGCGACAACCAGTGAAGAGCCTAAGGTGATATTGCCGATGTTAAAACCATCCCCCAGCCACATTGACATGTAGGCAAAGATGCCGACTGTGCGCTGGTCACTTGAAATTGGCTTTAGATCTTCAGCAATCGGTGCCGCTTCAATTGAGAATGGTTTGTTTTGCGTCAGCGTTGTCTGCATGGGCTAAACCTTCCTTTCTGTTTTGATTCATTAGGAATTGGCCATCGGGTTGGGTGGTAAAGCCATTGTCGAGGGTGTAAATAGTATTGCCTCGTAATATGGTTCGGGTAACCCGATCATGGATTCGAAAGCCTTCGTAAGCCGACAATTTATTTTTATAGTAAAGATCATCTTTCGTCAGTGTGTAGGTTTGGCTTGGATCCAGAAAAATGAGGTCGGCGTCTTTGCCGATTTCAAGCCGGCCTTTATTTTTTAAGCCAAATAAGTCAGCTGGACCAGCTGCAATTAACTGAACAAACTGTAAAATGGTTAATCGATTCGACTTGACCGCGATGTCATAAAATAAATCGACGTTATTTTGAGCACCGCTGATACCACCCCAGACATCAAAAATATTGTCATTTGGATTAGCTTTCATACTGGCTGGAGCCGGTGAATGGTCGGAAGTAACCGCGTTTAAGGCACCTTCCTGGACCTTTTCCCAAAGTTGCGCCTGCACTGCTTTAGTCCGTAAGGCTGGTGAACACTTTGCCAAGGGGCCGATCTTTCTAAAATCGTCTGTATCCAAAGCCAAGTAATGGACACAGGTCTCACAAGTTACATCCTGGCCGTCAGCTTGAGCTTTTTGCACTTCACTGACGGCTTCACCGGTTGATAAATGGACAAAGTGAAGCTTACAGCCGGTCATTTTAGCAAAGTAAAGAGCTCGTCTAACGGCCTCAACTTCCACCATTGGTGGTCGTGAATCGATATAATCCTGAATTTTAGTTTGGTGGTTGGCAATTTTTTCCGCCGCAAAGCGATCAGTTAAGACTGGATTTTCAGCGTGTAGGGATAGTCGTAACCCGGTTTTTTGAATTGCTTGCATCCCCCGAAAAAGCTCGTAATCGTCAACGTTCTTGAAATCTCCCGGAATATCGGTACCGGTAGTGGCCATAAAAGCTTTATACCCCGCCGCACCGGCATCGGCCAGCTTAGCGATTTCTGCCAGATTTCCCGGGACCAGGCCACCATAAAGGCAAAGTCGATATAGGATTTTCCCGCCGCAATTGCCCGCTGCCTTCTGAATTCGGCAGCTGTTGTTCGGGCCGGCAATGCGTTTAATGGCATGACAACCATGCTGGTCGTCCCACCGGCGGCTAATGCTTGACTGCCGGTATGATAATCTTCCCAATCGCTTCTGCCTGGTTCATTAATGTGAACGTGGGCGTCAACCATCCCGGGTAAAACCAATTGTCCCTTCGCGTCAATCACCTGATCAGTATTTGCAGTTAAATGGTTGCCGATTGCGGCAATTTTACCGTCCTTAACTGCCAAATCGCTGTTTAAAATGGCGGTTGGGGTGACAATTTTTCCGTTGGTGATTACTAAATCATATTGCATAATAGCCAGTCCCTTCTAAAATAAATCAAATCAGATTGTTTTATGAACAATGAATGGCAAAGAAAACTAAATGAAAAAGTTGTGGATGACGCAACTTGTAATTTCTTTGTTGAAACGATTGATTTTAATTTTATGGGATTTTTCCTAATGTGCATTAGCTACAAGAGACAAAAAAATAACCGAAATTAGTGAAGGTCCACAGTCGAGTGTAATGTTATCTAACACTTGATTGTGGACCTTCAGGCTAATTAACGGTTTTACCATGCAGCAATAATGCGATTAGTAGGCGTTGGGCAACGTCGGAATCTTTTAAGTCAATATTTAAAATGGCCGCTGTTTTCTTTAACCGATAAACAACAGTGTTGCGGTGAATAAATAATTGATTGGCGACCAAATTGATTTGTTGGTGATTGTAAAGATAGAGCCGTAAAGTTTTTAGCAGATCCGTGGTTTCCTGGGGATTCTTTAGTTGGAGAAGTGGTCCTAAAATTTCATCAATAAAGGATTGTGCTTCATTTTTGGGAATCAACTGGAGGAGTTCCGAAACTTCCTTGGGCCGGAATCGCTGGAGAACGGTATCGGATTGCTCGGCCAACGTATAGGCTTCTGTGGCTTCCTGATAAAGTGCCGGCAATTGATCAACGGGCAATTTGGCGTGACTAAGCCCGATCTTTAACAAATAGCGGTCCCCTAACGATTTTTTTAGAAAAAGCGCCAATGCTTTTAGAAAATGTTCAGGATTTTGAGAACCGGAAATGATGAGAATCAACTGTTGTTGAAAAATAAAACTGGTAGCGGCAATCCCATATTCTTCAATAAACCAGTCACTTAATCGCCGGATTTGTTCCGCCTGGTTTAGAAAAAGTAGTACGCCGCTTTTGGCAGGCCTCAATCCCAGCAGCGCACAATAGCACGGCTGGTTAAGGTCGATATTGAATTCGTTAGGTTGACGGTCAGTTAAGTCACCGCGGATCCGGCCAGCTAAAACGTTACTGAAAAATTCGTTTCGTTGGTGACCGGCATCTTCTTTTCTGACATCGGTTCGACTGTTCATCAGGCTAATAATGTTTTGAATCTGTTGAAGTTGAAGCTGCTGCGTTGATGTGAGAGTTGCCAAGTCAAAAATGCCGATAAATGATTTATTTTCGGGGTACATCACCATCAACGGCATGACGTGAAGCTGCCGTTTACCGCAGGCTACGTTGGTTTCTTTATCCAGCGACAGGTAATCAACCTGGTTATTTTTTCGTAAATTATCGGAAATGATTTCCCGTTGATCCCAGATGTGCCGGTTAGCGTAGCAGACCCGAAAATGACTGTCCAGCAAGACAATATCGTGGTTTAAATAAACGGCACACTGGTCCAAAACGATATTGAACTTTGTGTTATTGAGCGCCAATTGAGAAAGTTGTTGGTTTTGTTCGATCACCCGGCTGAGTTTTAGCGCATCGGATTGGAGAACAACTTTAATGAGTGATGAGACGGTTTGACTTAATGGTTCAGCCGCCGGCGTTAAGAGGAGCGGGAAATTAAGTGTATTGGCTAGTTGAATAATTCTTTCGGGAATCTTTTTGAAGTAGCGATTGGCTTTGATCCCCAGTCCCGCACACCCAACGGCTGCCATTTTTTCAATCAACTCTTTTAGTCGATCAATGTGTTGATAATAGTGATAACCAGTTGTTACCAGCAGCTGGCCGGGAAATAAATACGACTCGATATCCGGTGCTTCAATCATGCCGATCAATTTGGCATCTCGAAAACGCCCACCAGCCCCGGCTATCAGTTTGATACCGGCCAATTCTTTGACATTTAACAAGTGTTCCATTTTCATTGGGTGACGCCTCTTTTCATGATTTTAAGTTGAATCTGGTGATATATAACAACCAGTCTAATATTTTTGTGCAGATTTGCCAATGATTTTCTTATTAAATAAATTTAAATTTAATCTAACATCAAAAGAAGGCGAGTGCGAATGGAACAATTAACGGATCAAAAAGCAATTGATTATTTAACACATCTTGGTCAATTTGGCCGACTGGAGAACGGTGGCGTTACCAGGTTTGTGTATGACGACGCGTGGATTGCTGCGATGAATCATGTTTTGCGGGATGCGCGAACCCGGGGGATGGCTGCTTCAGTTGATTCATACGGAAACGGCTTCATGACTTATCAAGGAAAAACAGCCGATCAAGTGGTCGCAGCCGGTTCCCATATCGATACGGTTAATCAAGGCGGTCTTTATGATGGCGCTTATGGCGTGACGGCGGCAGTGTTGGCAATGAGCAGCCTGGTTGCTGAATTTGGTCAACCTAAAAAGACAATGACCGCCGTTGCTTCAGTGAAGAAGAGGGCAGCCGCTTTCCAACCAGTTTTTCGGGTTCCAAGCACTATGCCGGCGTTACAGAAACGGCGGCCGATCTGCAGGATCATCAGGGGATGACGTTTGGCCAAGCTCGGCAGTCGGCCGTTTCTCAATTAGCCAAAACTTGGCCGGTAATTGAACAACCGCTGCCAATCGAATTCCTTGAGCTGCATATTGAACAGGGACCAATTCTGGAGGAAAAAGGCCTCTCGGTTGGGATTGTCTCGGCAATTTGTGAACAAAAGCGGTTTACGGTTACGGTCCGCGGTCAAACTAATCATGCTGGGACTACCCCGCAGCATTTAAGAAGGGATGCTTTAAAAGCAGCTGCTAAGTTAATCTGTGATTTGGATGAAGCGGCTGGAAAAATTGGTGAGCCGTTGGTTTTTACAGTTGGTGAATTGACGGTTCAGCCGGGTTCTTCAAACGTGATTCCGGGACTGGTTAAATTTTCCGTTGACGTTCGGCATCCTGATAAGCAGATCGTTGACCAGTTTGAGGCGCTGCTGCGAAAGAAGGCTTCCCAGACACCGAAAGTGACTGTTCAAGTTGACCGATGGCTGGATAGTCGACCGGCAATAATGGACGCACGATTAAAGCACCAGTTTGAGCAATTAATTGCCAAGCGGGGGCTGGCTTATATGACCCTGCCTTCAGGTGCTGGGCATGACACGCAGATTATGAACTTAAAAGTTCCAACGGCAATGCTGTTTGTTCCAAGCAGAAACGGAATCAGTCATTCACCAAAAGAGTACACGGCGCCTGCAGATTTGGAAACCGGGATTACGATTTTGAAGGCGCAATTATATCAGGAATGCTATTAAACTAACAACAATACAAGGAGAAATGACAATGAGCGAATTAAAAATCAATCAGCGATTAATTATGACACCAGGGCCGACAATGGTCGATCCGCGGGTTTCCCAAGCGATGAGCAATCAAATCCTGGGTCAATTTGATCCGGATTTTACCGACATTATGAATGAAAATATGGCTTTGATCAGAAAGAGTTTTCGAACCAAAAACCAATGGGCCTTTCCGATTGATGGTACCAGCCGGGCCGGTAACGAAGCGGTTATCGGCAGTATTGTCAGTCCCGGAGATTCAGTACTGGTTCCTGTCTTTGGCCGGTTTGGGGATTTGTTTGTCGAGTTGGCTGAACGAGCCGGTGGTAAAGTTACGACTATGACGACTGAGTGGGGAACTGTCTTTGACCAAGATCGGATTATTGACGAAATTGATCGCTTAAAGCCCAAGGTTGTTGCGATTGTCCATGGTGAAACTTCTACCGGGCGGCTGCAGCCAATTGATAGGTTGGGAGAAGCGGTTCATCGATACGGTGGCTTTCTGGTGGTGGATGCCGTAGCCTCTTACATGGGGACACCGGTGGAAGTTGATAAATGGCAGTTGGATGCCGTTGTTGGCGGTGCCAGAAGTGTCTTTCGATTCCTTCGGGGATTACACCGATTACATTTAATGACCGGTTTGCTGAAGAAATCAATCAACGTAAACGAGTTGAACAGGGCGTTCGGACAGCGACTGACCGTGAAGGCCGCAACTTTATCACCAGTAATTATTTGGATTTGACCCAATTGCAGGACTATTGGTCACCAAGGCGGTTAAATCACCATACTGAGGCCACCGTTGCCGACTACGCGCTTCATGAAGGCTTGCGATTGGCACTTCAAGAGGGTTTGAATAGCAGATTCAGCCGCCATTTGAAGATTCATCGTGCCCTAAACGACGGCCTAACTGCCATGGGCCTTTCGATTTATCATGCCGGCGATCACGAGATGCCGATGGTCACTTGTGTTCAAATTCCTGAAGACTTGGATGGCGATGCGTTCCGGGCGAAGCTGTTGCGTAACTTCGGGGTTGAGATTTCCAGTTCGTTCGGCAGTCTACAGGGCAAGATTTGGCGGATCGGTACGATGGGATACAGTGCTCAAAAGGGATTTATTACAAATTTCGTTGCTCTTTTTGGTGCTGCTTTGCTTCAATCAGGGATCTCAGTTGACCTAAAGGCGGGACTTGACGCTGTTGAAGCCGCCTTTACCACACCTAAACAAACACTGAAAACTTTGGAGGTCTAACTCGAACCTTGGGACGGCGCTTGTAAAAGTTCTGTATCGATTTGGCAAAGTCCCTATTTTTAATTAGCAGTGATGGTATGCTGTTTATGCAGAGAAATTAACACCAAATCTGCAAAATGATCACCTGCTGTTAGTTAATGAACAGAACAGGTCTTGGGTGATCATATCGGGATTTAAGAGAGATCCCGTGAATGGTTGCTGTTTTGAAAAATGGAGGACTGATGACAAATGAAGGTATTGGAACATACGTCGGTTGAGGACATCGCCAAAGATTATTTGTACCAATTTCAGGTCGTTTTTCTGCAAAAACAGTTGTATTCAGATCGTGAAGCCGGCGAAATTTTTTCCGCACTTCGGCAAAAGGCAATTCGTCAATATCAGGCACTTACGGGTAAGTCAATCACTACCGAAGAGTTTCATAAAATGGTGTGGGGATTGTCTGATCCTTTAAAGGAGGGCATCACTGAGTTGGCTCAAGATGATGTGCGCTTTGGTCGTACCAAATTGATCTCTAAAAGTATGGACGGAACGTGGCTTGTGTAAAAATTGAAATTTAAGAAGAAATAACACCCGCTGATGAGATTAAAGACTCATTTGCGGGTGTTTGTTTTTCCACTATTAAGATTACTGAGCTGAAACGTGTTCCAAGAGACAACTTCTTTATATTCCGGGTGTTAACCGCTTTGCTCCGCACACTACTCCTTTAACAACTTCTCTATCAATGCGATATAGATCAAAAACTTATCATTGGTTCTTCTATAATCCAAGCCGGTTTGCTTATAGATCATGTTTAAGCGGTATCGAATTGTGTTGGGATGGGTGTACAGCGCTTCGCTGGTTTCCTTGATTGATTCATTATGGTTAAAAAATTGTTGAACGGTTTCGAAAATTTCCGGATTAGTCAACATTTGGTCCATTTCAACCGGATAAAGCCGGCTGTCCTGAATTCTTGAAATTTGGTTAACTAACTCCCATAAGCTGACATCCCGATAAAAAATCGGGTGGTTTTGCCAATCCATGGTTTTAGCAACGTCCATACCAAAGCAGGCTTCGGTAAACGAGCGATGCAGGTTCTTGGCTTTATGAAGACTGGCAACGCCCTCATATAGTGAAAAATGGGGGATTCGGATATTGCTCATTAATTTGTGATAAATTTGCCGGTCATACGGTGGTTTTTTAGCCTGGTTCTCATCGAAAAATGCGACAACGGTAGCGCCATTCGCGGATTCTAAAACAAAATAAGTCGTAATTTTGTTTTGAGCTTCCAGATTTGCGAACAAACTGTGCAGCTGGCTGATCAAGTTATACTGAACCATCATTCGTTCACTGGATTTTGGCGTTTCAACCAATGAAATCCGGATAATCCTGGCAAACAATTTGTATAAATCGACACCTTTTAAACCGGAAATAAAATCAAAATCCTTATCGGTTGCCGAGTTGGATTTCAACAAATAGTCCAGATCCAGGTCGGCCATTTTGCTGGTTCGCCGATCTTGGAAGAGCAGACTGTTGAAGTCATTAATCAATTGAATATATGTAACTTTTTCTTTAATTTCAAACAACGGAAAATTAAGCGTATCCGCATATGAAATGATTTCCCTGGAGAGTTTTGATTGCGTATCCTGGGAATATGGTTTGACCATTAGACAGCAAATATTTCGCTGCGCAAGCCGTTGGATGACTGACTTGGCGCTTTGAACATTTTGTGGCATCATTCGGGAGCTCGTAATGACAATCTCACCGTCTTTGGCCCATTCATGAATCGTATCATTATCCATGATGGTAATGGCATTTGCGGTTCGCCCCTGTAAGGAAGCATTATTAACCTGGCAGATTCGCTGTTCTTCTTTTTTTACTACTGTGCGCAAATCGATCATTATTTCCCACCCTAAAAGTTTACTAACTTTTCAATCTACTTTACCGCATTTTAGTAGGTACGTATACACTGTTAAGTATCTCTTTATTAAGGACTAATAAGTACGCAATGTTGATTTGACGCATTATAGCGGCAAATCGGTTCAAAATTAATTGTGCACTACTACAATAATAACAGTTGATATTTTGTAACTTAATACAACAATATTTTGGCCGACAAATGCTACACTAACAATCGAAAAGCAAAGATACCTGCTTTTCAGTTAAGGGGGATTCAACGAAAGGTTCACCGGGTGAGCAAAAATGAGGAGATTTAAACGCATTATTGTAATCGTACTTCATTCAGTTGGAATTGGCGCAACAGCTGATCCCGGCGAATTCGGTGACCAGGGAGCAGATACCCTGGGGCATGTTTGTCAGTATTGGCAGGGCACTTTAAAATTGCCAACATTAACTCGGCTGGGACTTGGCAACATTCCAAGAGAATCACCGCTGATGGGGGTTTCAGCGGTCAAGCCGCTAACCAGTCAAGTTGGTAAGATGAAGCCGGCTTCTGCCGATATAGATAGTTTGAACGGCCATTGGGAACTGATGGGGACGTTTGTTAACCCGCCATTGGATACTTTTCCGAATGGCTTTCCGTTGCCACTGATTAACCGGATTGAAACCTTTTCAAATCGAAAAGTTCTTTTGAATCGGCCAGCCTCAGTGATAGCGGCTTTGAAAGGTTTCGGTGAGCAGGAGTCAAAGGAAGGTGACTTGATTGTATATTCATCAAATGATTCAGTACTGCAGGTGTCCGCCAATGAAGCGGTTGTTTCGGTGAACGAGCTGTACCGAATCTGTCGCTATATTCGTTTCATGGTCGATGAAAGTCGATTAAGGATTGGTAGAATTATTGCCCGGCCGTTTGTTGGTGAGTCCCCTTCAGATTTTAAGCTCACCAACAATCGACAGGATTTAACGATTGTACCGCCAACCGATACCGCACTGGAGCTATTGACTGAACGTCACGTGCCGGTTGCCGGAATCGGCAGCCTAATTGATCTTTTTTCCGGCCGGGGAATTACAACGCAATTCGATAGTCGTGAATCAAACTTCAAGCAGCTGCTTGAAGCTGTGAAAACGCAGGTTACCGGTTTGGTTTTTGCGGATTTGGGTAGTCTTGATGAAGCTGGTCATGCTCGAAATCCACGGGGCTATGGGCTGGCGTTAATGCAAATTGACAGCCAGTTGAATAAAATTATGACCCAACTAACTCCGACGGACTTGATGATGATTACTGCCGACCAGGGAAATGACCCGACATACAGTGGTACCGGTCACACCAGGGAGTATGTCCCGTTGATTGCCGCATCCCCCAATGCGAATGGCGGTCAGCTGGGCATTCGCTCAACATTAAGTGATCTGGGCGCCACAATTTTATCAAACTTTAAAATTCACAATCAATTACCGGGAACGTCGTTTTTGGATCAAATTTCTTAAACCATATGTTACCCCAATTATTTACTAATTTAATGACCCTTTGCAACTACAAAGTGGTCCTCACAAACACACTAGGTTTTATCCGGAAAGTTCGCACGCTTGTTCAGGAATTAAAATTTAGCGTGTTTTATTTTGGCCTTTAATCGGCCGGCATTAAATTCAATTAACAATTTACTGATTCCCTGCGTCAATCATAATTGAGATGATACAATAGGCGCAGCAGATTAAAATCCGAGGCGGGTGAAATTAATGAAGCTAAAAAAATATTGGTGTGCGGATGTTATTCGAAGTGACGGCAAGATGGTGCAATATCGACTGACACTGGATCTTCAGATGGCTTTAAACAGCGATTCCCGTGGTCGAAATGAGATGCAAAGGGCACTCCTGGTGATTCCATTGACGCCTTACTATGATCCAAGAAGCAGTAAGTCAAAGGATAAATCGGGTGTGCCGCCATTTGGTATTGGGATGGTTAAAAAAATTTATCGAATGTCTGCCAATCGGGCTCATCACCTTCAAATTTCCCGTAGTCAGTTTATCGGCTATCAGTATTGGTCGGTCAGACCGTTTAAAATCTGCAATACGTATTTAAAGCATGATTATCCATGGTTCAGCCAAAAACAAATTGCGGCTGATATTACATACTGGCAGAATCGGCTGTTTAAGGCACACGTGCGTCCAAGCCGCTGGTGGCAATGGGTTACCAATCTACGAATCAAGCGTCAGCTTAGAAGAATTAGCCGAGATGCCTATCGACAGCAGCGCCGGAAATGGGTGTTATAGTTGCGCTGGATTTGATTTAACAGGCGGCGTTAAGGAATTGACACGATAGCGTCGAAATGCTAATTTAACGCTAAAGGTGGGTGATTTTATCAAGTACGAAGTAGTGAAGTGGTTGTTGATAATCATTGTTTTCGGTGCAATTATCTTTAGCATTTGGGGTCTACTAAATGATTTTTTTGCGGAGTTGCCTTTTAGTATTTTATACCTCGGCATGGGGGTCATTGTTTGTTGGTTAATAAAGGGGTGGCGGAAACGTCGACAGCCAAAAAACAAATCATAAATTATTAGGAGAGTGGGACAAAAGGCGATTAACTTCCAGAGCGTAATCGGGTTATCCGAATATTTCGGGCTTGAATATTTGGACAATTCGGTTACGAGGCAGGAAGTTGCCTTTTGGCGCACATTTCTGCTCGGCAATAATCGTAATTACGTAAAATGGAACTAGCGTCAAATTACTTTTGCCCAGCCCCGTTTGTTTAATCATGATTATCCGCTGGAAGTTAACCGTCTTTCATCCCACTCTTCTGATATTTATTTGGAAAAAATGGAAAATAATTTTACTTTTTATCCCAAAAATAGTTTGCAAACAACTCATTTTCATATATAATTTAACTTATCATTTGATAGCAATTATATTAATTCTGAAAGGCGAGCTTAAAATGAGGGGTATTTATTATTTTGTGGGGGTCTTATTTGGTCTGATGTTATTCAGCTTGGCTGGCAGCGCTTCTGCTGACACAACCTACCGGGAAGTGTATGCCAATACACCTGCTGATTATTATGTCAAAGTGGCTCGGCAGCCGGAGAAAAGCGCTGCCATTTATCAAACGGGCGGTTATATGACGGCCGCGGCTAACGTTGAACCAATTGGTGAGGGTGGTCGGTATGCGGGTAAGGAAGTCCACGTTATTCGCGAAGAAATAACAATTGACGGGACTTGGCTGAAATTTGCCTATCAGCATAAAGCAATCGGCTGGATTCGAAAAAGCGCGATGAATGCGACTTACTTGCGGCTAAATGTACCGATGGTAGCGCAGCGGCCACAGCTGCCAACCGGTTGTGAAATTACGGCAACGACGATGATGTTGTTGTACGCGGGCGCCAACGTGACCAAAATGCAGCTGGCACGGGAAATGCCCCGCAGCAAGGATCCCAATAAGGGGTTTGTCGGCAGTCCGTACTCGAAATCCGGCTGGTGGATTTATCCCAAAGGATTGATGAAATTGGTCAGAAACCACGCCGGTTCAGCAATTAATCTGACGGGTGCCGGTTTTGGTAAGATTAAGCAGTCCATCAACCAGGATCACCCGGTAGTTGTCTGGGTTCATGGTGTCGATGGTTTCGTAAACCACGCGCTGACTATTTCCGGTTATTCAACAACTAGGGCTTACTATAACGATCCGTGGACGGCAAAACGGTCGAGTATGTCAATTCGGGAGCTGCAGCGCCATCGGAGTCGGGACGCTTATCGGGCATTGAGTTATTAAAATAGTTTGAGGGGTTATTAAGATGAAATTAAGGGTTAAATTAGCATTTTTACTGGGAATCGGTGCAGTACTGGGAACCGGCGTCGGGATCGGCACGGCTAACGCATCGTCGTTTACAACCAATCCGGGGATCGTGAAAACTAAAAAAACAATTCGCTTATATAAAGATTCAGCCAGAACGGCTAAAGCGGCCTTGGTAAAAAAAGGCAATTTTTTGAAAATTAATGATGTGGTGAAAAAGGGTAACCAAGTGACCGCGCTTGAAACCAACCATCATCAATACATTACCGCCAATCGGGCTTTTGTGGCCAAGACCAAGGGCTATCAAAACCCCAAGCGTTACTATCAGGTTCATTACCAGCAGATCAAGCCTTATGGACAGGTTGGCTACACCGTCAAACGGGGCTTTGAAGGGATCAAGACTTGGTATATCATGCGAAAAATGGGAACGTTTGGCGGTTATGATAAATATAACCAGGCGACTTACAACGCTGTTAAGAGATTCCAAAGCCGACACCACTTGAAAGTGACCGGTAACGTGAATGAAGCCACTTGGCTAAAAATGGGCTTCAGCAGGAAAGCCTGGACGGGAATCGACAGCTACGTTGCCCCATTAAAAGTTCACGCTTGGCAGGGTCGAAAAGCCCACATTGAGGCAATGATTCACCAAGCTTACCGGTATATGGGCAATCCGTATCTGGTGGGCTCGTCATCCAGCCCCAAGTATGGAACGGATTGTTCCGGCTTGGTTATGCAGGCGTTATATGCCGGTGGTATTAATCCAGCGCCGATTAGTGCTATTCACCATGCCTTTCCGGGCAATGAGTGGAATTCAAGAAATCTTTGGGCCAGCAAAAAATTGATGCACGTTGCTTATAATCATCGCCAGCGAGGTGATTTGGTCTTCTACTATCAACCGGGGACCCACACAATTTGGCACGTGGCGATTTACCTTGGCGGCAACCGGGTTATTGAAAGCTGGCCGCCACGGATTATGGTTCAGCCAATTCGAAATGGTCAACGTTCAGATATTGCCGGAATTGCCCGGGTCTTTCATTAATTGAACGTTTCATTAGCATCAAAAACAGGTCTGATTGACAATCTTATTGTTAAGATTGGTAATCAGACCTGTTTTTAGATCCATTTAATCTTTGAAGCAGTGAAGACAGGCAAGAGAATTTCGGTAATTAAGCGATCCAAATCCTGTTTAGTAACCTGTTTTTCTTGGATAATCTGATTGATCAGCAAGAGTGCCGGCAAATTTGTGACGTTTTCCGATAACTGGTTTAATTGGATCTCGTGCCGTTTATTGGCCCGTTTCAGCATGCTCATCAAAACGCTGTGAAAATCTTTTCCCGGTGCGATTGAAAGAACGTGATCCAATGGGACGTCTTGCAGCCGTTCGGTTATCAAGCCGGCAAACTTCGGCCGACTTAATTCATTGATTTCCGGTATTAATTGCTCAAACAGCTTGCTAAAATCCCGCTCCAAGTGGCCGCCGTTTGGCACGTGCAGCTTGACGGCCTTTGAATCGTACTGGGCAAAAGCGGCCATTATCAGGGTGGCCCGGTCCGGCCATTTTCGATACAGATCTGTTTTGGAAATATTGGCGCTCATGGCGACAGCGTCCATGGTAACAGCTTGGTAGTCGGCATCTTGAACGATTTTCCAGGCACTTGCCAGTATTGAATGCTGATCATTATCTTTTTGACGTGGTTTGGTTCTTGGGCTTTCCAAAAACTCACCTCCAAACGATGATTATTTGTTCAAAGATTATTGTAGCACCGACTTATGGTGAGACGTTCAGAAAAGAATTCAATCTTCCAATGACAAAAGGACCGGGACAAGTAATTTTGCCCGGTCCTGTGGAAAACGTGCGCCGAAAGGCAACTTCCTGACACATAATCGAATTATCCAAACATTCAAGTTCGGAATGTCTGGATAATTCAATTATGCTCTGGAAGTTAACCGCCTTTCGTCCCACTTTTCGAATTTTTATCAACTATCTAAATATAAGCTGCGATTTTTGGTAACTGGTCGTTTAACCAATGTAATCAGCATTGGCACAATCAAAGCCACAATTACCTTGGTAGCAATGTTGTCAATTCCGGCCATAGAAGCAATATCCAGCAGCGCGTTATGCAGATACATGATGATCATCGTGTGTTGACCGATGGTTGCCAAGATAAAACTGCCTTCAAAGTGGGCGGTTAAATACGAAAGCCCCATTACCCCAAATGAAAAGATTAATGGGATAGTTGCCAAAACCAGTACTTTTGGCAGTGAGGATTGGATTTCATGAGATTTCATTGAAAACTGGAAATTAAAGTCATGGTTCAGGTAAAGGACAATTAGCGTTCCGGCAAGGGTAACCAGTCCGGCAATGGCGGCCGGATTTTCAATCCAGTGATAGTTGGTGTGGAAGAAAAGGTAACCGATGTAGATGAAGAACGCGGCAATTAAAACAATGTCCAGGTTCCATGGCATGGTCTGAAAGCTGTACAGGCGCAGCCAGGTTATTTTATCATAACAGGTTCCCAGAAAGAGCATTGTCAAAACAATGCCCAGCTGAAGCCAGCGTGATTTAACCAATGAAATTAATAACGTCACGGCTGAAATTGATACCAGATAGACATTGATGAACCAGAAAGTACTGGTGTACAGATTCAGTGTTCGACCACCGACAATCAGCTGGATAAATGATTAACCAAGTACTGCCAATCTTCGTTGTACAGGATACTGTAAAGTAAGATCAAGCCGATACCGGCCATAAAATAAATTAATAAATCCCGGTAGAGACGTTTATTAAAGAATTTTTGCCATGCCGATAACTTTTTAGCATCGATCGGTTTAAGGAAAAAGCCGGCAACGATGAAAAATAGTGGCATGTGCCACCAGTAAATAATGTGGGTGGTGGTGCCGCTTACCAGCGCGTGGCCGATAACAACGGCAATAATCCCATAGGCTTTGGCAATATCAATCCATTCAATTCTCTTTTTCTTCATAATTTTTAAGCGATCACCCTGCCTTTGTAATAGAACTTACATAAATTTATTTTAGAAATGCTAACGTTGGTTTCATTTGATTACTGGCGTCATTTTTTCATAATAACCATAAATCAACCTTAAAATAGGAATCAACACTGTTTGCTTAAGGGTTTCTTTGTTTTTAGTAGCCATCAGGTGACTTCAAATTATTTGTCAGTCGTTTAATTGCGGGTGTTAAAAATACTTTTCTAAATGGTGTGGTTTGACGTTGAGCCGTTGGCAGACGACTGGAACTTAGTTTTTGGATTGATGGTCGTAGCAACTCACTATCTCTATTGTAATCGAATTAAGTAATTTGTGAACGATTAACTAATAATTATAATCGAGATTAACGGCTGATAAATTTTCGTAACAGCCGAATGCCATGTAAGAGCAGGAAAATCAGCCACCAGGCAATTCCGATGATCGAAAGAATAATTCCCACGTTAAAACCGGGAGTCTGGTAAGTCAGCTTGATAAAATGCCGGCCTTCGGGAATTTTAGCACCGATAAAACCGCTGTTGACCCTAAAGGTCTCGGCAGCCTGACCGTCTATTTTTAGACGCCAGCCGGTCGAGTATGGAATCGAAGTGGTCATCAACCGGGGATGATTGGTTAAATCAGTATATCCGGAGACTGAATCATTGGTGACCTTTTGATACTGCAGGCCGGTTTGCTGCAACTGATTGATTCGTTGGTTATAGCGTTTGTTAAATGGTACCGCCATAATTCTCAGGCGCTTAAAGTGCAGCTGTTTGACACCTCTGAAACGAACTGTCAGCGCGCGGCGGGCTTTGGCAGAGTATCCCAAGTTGAGCACAATGTGCTGACGGTCTTCGTAGTCGGAAAGATTGTTAATCGGTAGTTGACGGGCCCAAGCCGAGTTGGTACCGGTCTGAACCGTAATTGAATACCCTCCTAGGTCCGGGTAAGCCGCTGCGGTTCGCAAGCGATTGATTTTTTGAAGCTTGGAAACCGGTGTGCCACTGACAATCGAATCGGCCCGCAGGTTGTTGAGCCGGTCCATTAGGGTGTGCCGGGTTTCGGTAATTCCGTCGATAACCAGATAAAGCTCACAGTGACGATATTTTTGAGGATCTTTTAACTTTAATCGATAAGCCAAATGGTGCCCTTGCGCGTCATTATCCATTATTTTAAGGCCGGCCTGGTTTTCTGCCTGATGGCGTTCGACAACTTCGCGGTTTTGATTAATAACGTTGCGCAAGCCCTGACCATTAGGATTTAACCCAGTTGCTTTTTCCCAAATCGCCACCTTATTGGCCGGCAGGTTTGTCTTGAATTTGGCGGCTGCCTGACGATACCGACTGTTTGGCGAATGCCGCATTCGATAAAGGGTTGCCTTGATGGGATTGTTAACCAGGTGCTGATCGTATAATTGCGTGATATAACCGACGTTTTTAATTGTCGGCTTTGGTGAAACGGCTGACAAACCATCAATTGGTTTTTCCACGGTTGCGCCGGTCAGCAGTGCCTGTTCACATTGAAGCGGTGACAGGCTTCGATAATCTGCAGCGGTGATGACGTGATTTTGCATGTAAACCAGCGGCAGGGCAAAGTTGGATTTCAGCAAGACTGTTCCGGAATGATTACTCAGACCGGGAACCGGTAGCTCCGGAAAATCCAAAATACCGCCGCGCCGGTTTTTGACAAAGTGATACCCGTACGGCACGTCTTGTGGGTGCTTAACGATATCGGTTTTGGCAAATAGATACTGAACCCCCAGCAGGTTTAATAGGGTTGTTCGACCGTCGGCTTCGCCAATGACGGAATTGACGACCGAATCAGCGTTTCCAAGCGAACGGCTGAATTTCAGTACGTAGCCGTTTTGAATGGAGTAATAAGCACCCAAGTCATGAGTCCCCAAAAGCATGGGAATGTTGTTGCCGGCGGTCCGGTGCTGATAGTAATTATTCATCGTGGCAGTCCGATAAAAGCCGCCCTTATTTGGCAGTGCCTTTTCAGCACCGTCGTAATAATCTTTAACCCATTTGGAAGCCGCCCCGACTCCCAGTTGGGCGTTTAGATTACGGCTGTTGTTGGGGCTTAGCCAGCCTTGGCCGTTGCTGACGAGGTTGACTAAAACCAGGCCGGTTAGAACGGTTGCAACGGTTTTAACAGACAACTTCAAGGAAGCTTGACAGGCAATTAATAGTAAAAAGCCCATTAAAAACCCGTAAGCGATCAGGTCGTTTTGGGGAATATTAAGCGTAAAGCCCTTGGTCAGCCAAACCAAGCCAATGAGGCCAACCGAAATGCCAATCAGCCAACGTAAATCGCTTCGCGTTAGATTGGGAATTTGATCGACAAAGACCATCACGGCCAAGCTCATTGGCAGGACTGCCAGAAACAGCCAACGATTTGAGGGCGTCGTGAAGGCATTAGTAGTGGCACTGATTTGCGGCAGCAGCATCGAAACCAAGATAACCACTAGAATAATGGCTAATGAGCGGTTGGCTTTAAAGTGTTTGAGTACGTAAACTGCTGCCAAAAAGGCCAACCCGCAGAGGTTAAAAATTAACCAGTAATCTTTAACCGTTGTACTGGAAATAAATTGGTTGGGCAGGGCTAAATAGTATTTTGCCGGATATAGCAACAAACCGTTGGCAAATTTGGCGTGATAGGCAACCCGAGTGGAGTTGAACACGGCAATCAAAGTTGGAAACAGGGTAATCCCCGCCATTATCAGCCCGGTGACAATTGCCTGAACAAGGCAGTAAATAATGCGACCGCCGGGCAGTTTTTCCGATGCAACCCGGCGATAATGAAGCCAGCGGGTAATTAAGTAAACCAGGGTTCCCAGAGCCAGCATGTACGCAAAGTAGAAATTGCTAATCAATGCCAGGGCAGTCGCCAACGCTAATGGCAGCCAGTTTTGTTGGTGAAGCACCTTTTCGACACCCATCGCCAGTAGCGGAAAAATAATCATCGGGAGTAGAAAAAACGGGTGGTGCATGGAAACGTAATAGTTAAACCCGGCGAAAGTGTAAATTAATGTCCCGATTAGTTTGCTGTGGCGGCTAAAGGATCGCTGATTGGCCCAACCAAGAAAGGCCAGCCCGGCACAGTAAAGCCGCAGTAGGATCAATATCTGATAGCCCAACTCCAATTTATCAGCTGGAAAAAGGGCGATCAGGTAGCTGAACGGGTCACCGACTATGTAAAAGGCAAATGTCGTCAGTTGGTCGGCACCGACACCAAGATTCCATGACCAGCCAAATAATGACTGATGGGCGGTTCCCTGGAGAATGCGTTGAAACTGGGCCAAAATCGGAAAGTGTTGGGCAATCCCGTCCACATCCCAAATTAAGGTTTTTCCGGCCAGCCAAGGCAGTGAGTAAGTTAATAAACAGATGAAAATAAACGTTATCGTGTAGAGAAGCGATAACGGTATTTTTCGTGACTTTTTTGTTAAAACGTTGTCTTGCATCGAAATACCCTCCTAATAACTCACCCTTATTGTTAGCCGAAAAAGGGGTTCAATACAAGTCAAAAGTCATTTTTTAATTATTTTGAGAAGGTTGTTAACCAACTTTAATCAAAAAATTACACTAATTTTACAAGCTTTTGATTATGACTGTTAAAATAGGGCCAACTTGCAAAGTTTGAATATCCATGTAAAAATAGGGGAATATTTTCCAAGTTATCGAAGATTGTTTGTTTTTGAAGGGACGAGTTATGTTAATGACAAAATTGAAAAAGTTGGCGCTGGTGCTGCCGCTGATTTTGAGTTTACTGATTCAGGTACCGGTTCGGGCGCAATCAGTTAAAAAAGAAGTTCAGGCAACCGGACAACTTACGTAACAACGGCTTATACGGCCCATGCCGCTAATGTCGGCAGCCAAAAACTGGTCACTGATCGGCCCACTGGTTTATATAGTATTGTCAACGGCCATCTGGATGAGCGCCATCAGATCAGGGTGCCCAAGAATACGGTCTTGACGATAAAAGATCGGCTGACTAACCACAAGGGGTACGTGGTGCATCTCGCGGGTAATCAGAATCAATTGGCGATTGTTAATCCTGCCGGCGTTACTTATGCAACCAAGGGTGTTAAAAACAAGCCGCAGAAAGTAAGCCAACTAAAAGCAGCGGCTAAACAATGGGCTAAAAAGTTGAATAAGACCGAAGTCAAGGCAATTCGTTACTACACGGATACCGGTTATAACAAGATCAATACGGCGCTTCGAACCCCTGGTAATCAAGCAACTAAAAAAACAAAAACCAGTATTCAGGCAATTAATGCCGGGATTCAGCGGTTCCGGTTAACGCAGCCGACGACGATCTATCGGGGAATTTCTAAAGAAGGTTTGAAAAAATCATTGGCGGATAAATCGTTACGGGTTGGTCAGCAGTACCGGGATCCGGCCTACTCATCCTGCACGCTCAGCCAGATGACGGCGTTGGGCTTTTCCAAGCAGCACGTGGTTTTAAAAATCAATTTACCGATCGGTTACCATGGCGCTTATATTGATCCGATTTCTACCAACGTTGGTGAAAAGGAGTATTTGTTGAAAAGTAACGTCAAATTGATTGTTACCAAAATTCAAAAGGCCAAATCCAATGTGCATACGGTCACAACGATTAAGCAAAAGGGAAAAAAAACGCAGCGTCAAGTCAGCAACGTTAACACGAATTATCAGCTGATTACCTTAAATGTTAAAAATTAGTGCCAAGTAAAAAGACTTGCAGCCACGATAATTTTCAATCATGGCCGCAAGTCTTTTTAGCGTTTAATTGTGATTACTGATTAAATATTTTGCCAGGTAATAGCCTAATTTTTGGGCAATTTGTGGCGTGGGGTGAATTTCATGATCTTCGTAGACGATGTCTTTATTTTGATCGGTGATCAGGTTGGGCGCAATTTGGTCAAAGTTAACTACCTGGACACCCAGTCGACGATAAAGTTTGGCTTCGGCACTTCTCAACTGGCCGAAAGTGTAACCATACATGTTCGACATATTTTGACGGTTCTGTCCATCGGCAGTAAATCGGGTCAGTGGCAGGACCCCGTAGATTTTGGCAGTGGGGTTAAGTAGTTTGATGGCCATAACACTGCGTTTTAAATGCCGCATTACATTTTTTAAGTTACCCGATCCGGAGTAGTTGGTGTAATCGTTTGTACCGATATGCAGGAAGATCATATTCATATTCCGGATATTGGTTTCATGGTATTTAATGGCTACGGGCAAGTCTTGGGCAACCTTGGTGGTGCCGATGTACGCGAAGCGATTGCCGACAATTTTGGCATGCGGAACCGAAAAGTTTTCAACTCGGTTATTGGTGCCAAGATATTTATTCAACCAATCCGGGTAGGCATTGTTCATGTAAAAATGATAGCCGTCCCAGCCGGCCGGGATTGAATCACCGAAGAAACCGACCTTTTTGTGGTAAAATCGGGAGCCGGCACCTGTCAGCTTCAGATTGTAGGAATTACTGTTGATCGATTTTAGTTGGGATCTTAAAACCCAAAAAGTATGTTTGCCATTGGTATCTTTTACCTGATAAGCAATTTGAGATTTACCGTTGATTGATAATTTAGCGGAATAGGTTCGATACCAAGCCGACTTTAGAAACGGATTACCACTGACAGCCTGAGTCAGGCCGACATTATTGTATAAAATCGCCCTTTTCCGAAGCGCGTAAGCGTGGGTAATGACCGGGGCCCGGTACTCAACCTGCACTTCTTCAGAACTGGTATTGGCGATTGTGCCGGTTAAAGCGAACCCGCCGGCAGTTATTAGAAACGAAACGAGACAAACTACGAAATTTCGACGGTTAAACAACCAAGACATGTTCAGAATTCTCCTCAGAATTAATATAGATCCCTCTAAAAATAACATTCTGTATTATATGTTATTCATTTATTCCCGTCAATTCATTCCAAGAATCTTAATGATTATGCCGACTTTTACCTGGCTATCAGTGTTATCAATAACCCCATAACGAATTGTTATAGGCCGCAAAAATAACCGTGCCGCTAGGGTAACGGTCGACTTCTTTTAGTTTGGGAATGGCATTTTTGCCAACTTCCTCTTATTATATAATTGAGGTGATTTCATGGATATCAAAACAATTAAATTGGACCAACCGGCAGCATCAGCGTTGGATATTTACCAGAGTAAGACTGATGAAAAACTGCCTGGAATCGTGATCATTGGTGGCGGCAGTTATAAACAATTAAAGGAACGGGATACGGAAAGAGTGGCCTTGACGTTTGCAACGCAAGCCTTTCAAGCCTTTGTTGTTAAGTATCCGGTGCTTGAAAATAAAAATTATTCAGATGCCAAAACAGCCATTGAACAATCATTTGATTATATTCTCGCGCATGCCGACGATTTGAACGTTGACACGAATAAACTTGGCATTATCGGTTTTTCAGCCGGCGGTCAGCTGGCAGCCGATTATGGTAATGAGAAGGGCACCCATGCCAAATTTGTGATGTTGGGCTACCCGGTTATTAAGCCGACGTTGGATGAAAAAATGGGCGTTAAAAGTCTGGACGTTTCCAAGACGGTTTCGGCTGGGACGCCGCCAACGTTTATTTGGGGTTCAGTTAACGATGAATTGACACCATTTTTGGACCACATCCACGTCTATACCGAAGCGTTGGCTAAAAACAAAGTGCCGTTTGAAGTTCATGAATTTGGCACCGGCAATCACGGGATCGCGTTGGCTAATAAGTGGACGGCGATTGTTAACCGTGACCGATCTGATAAACACATGGCCCGTTGGTTTGAGTTGGGTATGGAATGGCTGCAGGAAGTTGTTGGTATTCAATAAAATAATTTAATTTAAGATCGGACGTAAATAAGACTGACTGGCGGTTGTTGCCATAGTCAGTCTTATTTTTTGTTAAGCATCGTAAGTCATTGTGAATAGGAATCGGCGAGACAGTTCAACTAAAATGGGCGTCATCGGGGTAGCCAGTTCCCGCCAGTTGCGTTCGATAAACGGCTGGAATTTATTAAGTGCGCCTTCTTCGAGTTTCTTACTATCTGTCAGCAAATGGCGCAAATCAATTGTGAATTCCTGAAGGGTGACCTTATCGGCTTCGGTCTGCATTTTATCTTTGCAGGCAATTAATTGGCTGAGGTAGCCGTCATAGGCTGTATTAGCGTCATTGACATTTTCGGTATTGAATTTGGCGTGAATTGCATGGCTTTCCAAAAGTTTCAACTCTTGAAGATATTGGCGCCCCTTTTCCGTTAACCAATGGTTGGCTTTATTATTGAAAAGTCTAACACCATCAACGTAGTCCAGCTCAAAAGTAGCGGTTAGGATCTTTTCGTGTTTTTGATCCATTAATGATAATTCATGGAGAATATCAGCAGCTGAAAAGTGATTATTTTTACCGAATTCGAT
>NZ_BAKI01000024.1 GCF_000583655.1 Lentilactobacillus farraginis DSM 18382 = JCM 14108 | reverse complement strand
GAAGTTAACCGCCTTTTGTCCCACTTTTTTAAATTATCCTTCACTAACTCTTAAAACGCAGGCACCTTGAATATCACCGGCAGCTACGTACTTCAGTGCCTCATCGGCTTTGGCAAGCGGGTACTCGTGAATTTCTGGATGAATATCCAACCGATCAGCCAACGTTAAGAATTCCTCGCCATCCCGGCGGGTGTTACTTTCGACACTGGTTAGATTCTTTTCGTGAAAAATGTGTTCAGTATAGGTCAGCTGTGGAATATCAGTCGAGTGAATGCCAGCCATTGCCAAGGTCCCTCCCGGCTTTAAAGCTTCCAAAGCCTTGGGAACAATGTCGCCGACCGGTGCATAAATAATTGCCGAGTCAAGCTTAACCGGCGGCAGATCATAGGCACCGTTTGCTGAAGCGGCGCCAAGCTTTAAAGCAAACTTACGGGCATCTTTCCCGCGGGTTAGGACATGAACTTCGATTCCCTGAGCCATGGCAATTTGAGCAGTCAAGTGAGCGGAACCGCCAAAGCCGTACAGGCCTAAGCGACCGCCGGCAGGAACGTTGGCGCGTTCAAATGCCCGATAACCGATGATTCCCGCACAAAGCAGGGGTGCAGCTGTCAATGAATCAAAGCGTTCGGGAATTCGGTAGGCAAATCCCTCCGGAACGGTTACGTATTCGGCATAGCCACCGTCATGATCCCAGCCGGTATAAAGTGAGTTGGGGCAAAGATTTTCTTTGCCGGCCCGACAATATTCACAAACCCCACAGGTCCAACGCAACCATGGCACGCCAACACGGTCGCCCAGGTTGAATCGACTGGTACCGGGGCCGTTTTTAACGACTTTGCCGACAATTTCATGACCGGGCGTGACGTGTTCCTGGTGAACGGGAAGATCGCCTTCGGTAACGTGCAGGTCAGTGTGGCAGACACCACAAGCAATGACACGTACCAGGACCTCGCCCTGTTTTGGCGTTGGAACGGGTTTGGTGGTAAATTTTAGTGGGGAAGGATCCGAGTCAATCGGTCCGGGTTTAACGACTTCCCAAGCGCGCATTTCGGTGGGGATATCTTCGGCTGCCATCGATTGTTCATTTAAATTGGTCTTTGTTGATGCTGTTGTCATATTCATATAAATGACCTCGATTTGAATTTGAAATTCTTTGATTAAGAATGATTTCAACTTGTTACCCAATTAACTTTTACAATTTTATTTTAAGTCGATTGGACTTTTTTATCAATAATCATTACTCGCTGACGAAAGCCAATTAGGTATCAAAAAAGCCGAAACCACGTTACATGATTTCGGCAGGAACAAGTTAATATAGTGTTTTTAGATTATTGTTTTTCAGAGCTGTTTGTCATGATGCCGTCCAGCAAACCATAATCAACGGCTTCCTGAGCAGTGAGATAATTATCACGTTCAGTATCCTTATTGATCTTTTCGATTGGTTGCCCCGAGTTTTTGGCCAAAAGTTCGTTAATCATTTTACGCGCTTTTAGAATTTCCTCAGCCGCAATTTCAATTTCGGTTTGTTGACCTTGAGCACCACCGGAAGGTTGATGAATCAAGACTTGGGCGTGTGGCAAAGCAAACCGCTTCCCCTTGGCACCGGATGAAGCCAAAACGGAAGCCATTGAAGCAGCCATCCCCATAACGATTGTTTGAACATCTGCTTTGACAAAGTTCATTGTATCAAAGATTGCCATTCCGGATGTAATTACACCACCTGGTGAGTTGATGTAAAGATAAATATCTTTTTCAGAGTCTTGAGCATCCAGAAACAGTAACTGTGCGATGATGGCGTTTGCCATGTCATCTTCGATTGGACCTGACAACATGATGATACGGTCTTTTAACAAACGCGAATAAATATCATAAGCACGTTCGCCGTTAGCGGATTGTTCAATAACAGTTGGCACTAGATTCATTGAATATGCCTCCTTATCAGTTTTATGAAAGTTGGCTTTTGCCAAGTTCATGTTTACAGTTTAGTTGATTGGTCAAAAAAGGTCAAATAGTTTGCCTGGTTTGCTGCAAAAAAACGGTGAGCAGCTTCTCCAGACCGTTAAATGCCCGATTATCAATCGCTGCATAAAAGGGGCGTTTTTCTTAGAAAGCGGATACATTCATGGTACAATCAAATTGACGTTATTAGCAGCCAGGGGGGCTTTCATATGCAGACTCATCATATTTCCTTACTAACCAGAGATGCCAAACAAAATGTTCATTTTTATACGAAGATTCTGGGGATGCGGCTTGTTAAGAATACGGTTAACCAGGAAAATATTCGTATCAGACACTTATTCTACGGTGATTATTTGGGGACACCGGGGACGGTCGTTACCTTCTTTGTATTGCCGTTACTTGGCAGGCGAACCGATGGCCGTCATTTTTTCAATAATATTAAGTTGGCAATCCCCGAAGGCAGCGTTGCTTTTTGGCAGGCCCGATTAACAAAAGAAGGGATTGAAACAACCGAAATTAAGGGCGGCTTAAAATTTAAAGATCCTGATAACATTGAAATTAAACTATTGGAAACGGCAGAGAAATTGACTGATTGGCGTGTGGTACCAAACAATGGGATTTCTGCAGAAAATCAAATTACCAGGTTTCTGGGAACCGAACTGCACGTGCCCGACCCAACGGCGACAGCAGCTTTCTTTCATGATTGGCTCAAGATTCCGATTAGCGGCAATCAGGTGCAACTGGATAATCACGAGTCAATTGAGCTTTTCAAAAGTACCCAGCCGGATGTCCGGACCCGCTTTGGTCGTGGCAGCATTGATCATATTGCTTTGCAGGCGCCAGACGAACAGACGCTGTTTGCTTTTTGGGATAAAGCCGAGGCAATGGGACTTAATCGTGAGGAATACGCTGATCGAGGATGGTTTAAGAGCATTTACGTGCGCGATCCCGGTGATAATCGAATCGAGCTGGCCACTACAACGCCCGGCTTTAGTTTGGAAGAATCAATTTTAACAATGGGCAGTCAGCTATCCCTGCCACCGAAATTTATGTCTCAAAAGCAAACGATTATTGATTTTTACGCGAAGCAGGGTGTTGATTTCCACGATACGGATGACTAAGAGATATCGTAATTATTATGAGACACAATAAAAGAGGCCATGACAATGATTTGCCAGACCTCTTTTATTAATGTGTCTTTATGATTTAATTTAATGCGCCTGGGGGGAATCGAACCCTCATCTCAAGAACCGGAATCTTACGTGCGATCCATTACACTACAGGCGCAAAAAACTTTTCTGTCACAACTCACTATACCAATATACTAGAATTTAATAAATTTTTCAAGCAAAATTAAAAATGAAATTAGTGAAAGCGGTTACTAGCGTAGAACGCATTGCAATTATTTGTCGGTCTGCTATACTCGTACTTGGGTAATATTTCAATTTACTCGATGCACCTGGATTGAGATTTTATTCACAAGGGTGCTGACTTTATTTCCAATTAGTGGTACGATGATTTTGTACTATTAATCATATTTAATATTTTCTTATTTCCTAAAGGAGGAAAACACAGTATGACTGTAAAGATTGGTATTAATGGTTTTGGCCGAATTGGTCGTTTGGCATTCAAGCGAATTCATGAATTGCACTCCGATGAAATCGAAGTTGCCGCAATTAACGATTTAACCACACCATCAATGTTGGCATACCTTTTGAAGTATGACTCAACACATGGACGTTTCCCTGGAGATGTTTCATCAACTGACAAGGGGATTGTTGTTGACGGTAAAGAAATTCCTGTTTACGCAGAAAAAGATGCTTCCAACCTTCCTTGGGTTAAAAATGATGGCGTTGATTTTGTTCTTGAATGTACTGGTTTTTACACATCCGAAGAAAAATCACAAGCTCACATCAAGGCTGGTGCAAAGCGTGTCTTGATTTCAGCTCCTGCTGGTCAAATCAAGACAGTTGTTCCTGGTGTTAACTTGGATACCCTTAATTCAAGTGATGTGATCGTTTCAGCCGGCTCATGCACAACCAACTGCTTGGCTCCAATGGCTTACTTCTTGGATAAAGACTTTGGCATCAAAGTTGGTACCATGACAACTGTTCATGCTTTCACTGCTTCACAACAAATTCTTGATGGTCCTAAGACTAAGAAGAAGCGTAACAACCGAACTGCTTCAGCTAACACGATTCCTCATTCATCAGGTGCTGCTAAAGCGCTTGGCTTGGTTGTTCCTTCTGTTAACGGTAAGTTGATGGGTCACGCACAACGGGTTGCTGTTGTTGATGGTTCATTAACTGAATTAGTCAGTGTTCTTGATAAGAAAGTTACTGCTGAAGAAATTAACGAAACAATGAAGAAGCATACTGAGGGCAACGAAGCCTTTGGTTATAATGATGACGAAATTGTTTCATCAGATATCATCAATGATCCTCATGGTTCAGTATTTGATCCAACCCAAACTGAAATCACCAATGGTGATGACGGTGCACAATTGGTTAAGACCGTTGCTTGGTATGACAACGAATGGGGCTTCACTTGCAACATGGTTCGTACTTTGTTGAAGTTTGCTTCACTTTAATAAGTAAGTTATACAATCGGCGGAGAGGACGTCTTCTCCGTCTTTTGTTATCTATGTATATGTTCCAATAATCACAAATAACTTGTGTATGGGAGGACTTCTAAATTGGCAAAATTAACAGTTTCTGATTTGGATCTGGAAGGTAAGAAAGTTTTAATGCGGGTTGACTTCAATGTGCCGATTAAAGACGGTGTGATTGGTGATGACAACCGAATTCAGGCTGCTTTACCAACCATCAAATTTGTCTTGGATCACAAGGGCAAGGCTATCTTGTTCTCACATTTAGGCCGAATTAAAAAAGAAGAAGATAAAAAGGCTTATCATTACGGCCAGTTGCCGAACGCCTTTCCAACTTATTGAATAAGCCGGTTACTTTTGTTCCGGTAACGGAAGGTAAGCAATTGGAAGACGCAGTTGATAAGTTGGAAAACGGTAACGTATTGCTTGTTGAGAATACGCGTTATGAAGATGTTGTTAATGGAGAATACGTTAAGCGTGAATCCGGCAATGATCCGAAACTTGGTGAATATTGGGCTTCCTTGGGTGACGAGTATATTAACGATGCCTTCGGAACTGCTCATCGACAACATGCTTCCAACGTTGGGATTGCTGAAGCAATGCACAAGAGCGGCAAACCAGTTGCTGCCGGCTTCTTAATGGAAAAAGAAATCCAATTCTTGGGTGAAGCGGTTAACAATCCACAACGACCATTTGTTGCTATTTTGGGTGGCGCTAAAGTTTCCGATAAAATTGGTGTCATTGACAATCTTTTGAGTAAAGCTGACAAAATCATCATCGGTGGTGGGATGACATATACCTTTTATGCTGCCAAAGGGATTAAAGTTGGTGACTCATTAGTTGAAAAAGATAAGATTGACGTTGCCAAGAATATTCTGGAAAAAGGCGGCGACAAGATTGTCTTGCCGACTGATAACGTGGTTGCTAAGAGCTTTAATAATGACGCTGAACATAAAGTCGTTGAAGGCGACATTGATGATGGCTGGATGGCCCTTGATATCGGTCCTAAGTCAATCGATGAATTTGAAGCAGTGCTTAAAGATGCCAAAACGGTTGTTTGGAACGGCCCAATGGGTGTCTTTGAAATGGCTAATTTTGCCCAAGGAACGTTGAAAGTTGGCGAATTCTTAGGCTCATTAACTGATGCCACAACGATTGTTGGTGGTGGTGATTCAACTGCTGCCGTTAAACAACTTGGCGTTGCTGACAAATTAACGCATATTTCAACCGGTGGTGGTGCTTCACTTCAATATCTTGAAGGTAAGACATTGCCTGGTATTGCTGCAATTGACAATAAATAATTATGTGAAAATCCCGCTTTGTCGGGGTTTTTTTATGATGGATTTCAGTGTTATTAAAATCGTGCAGGCACCAAAAACAATCAGCGACTTTAAAGTACCTCGGTTTATTTGTGGCTTTTAAAAATTCTTTTGTTACAATTACCTTAGTGACTAATTGTAAAGGAATGATTTGATAATGAGAATTCCATTTGTTGCCGGTAATTGGAAAATGAATTTATCGGTTGAAGAGGCCGTTAATTTTTTAGAAACAATTAAAGGACAGTTGCCTGATCCTAAGGTTACAGAAACTTGTATTGCTGCCTCACCGCTTTTTCTTGAGAGCATGATTAAGCACAATAACGGATCACCATTGGTGATTGCAGCTGAAAATTGCTTTTACGAAGATGAGGGTGCCTATACTGGTGAAACCAGCCCCAAAGCGCTTAGTGAAATGGGTGTGACCCACGTGATCATCGGTCATTCGGAGCGGCGAAAATACTTTAACGAAACGGACGATATTATTAATAAAAAGGTCCATGCCGCTTTTCGCAATCACTTAACGCCGATTATTTGTTGTGATGAAACGATGAGTCGGCGCCAATCTGCTGATCGAATTTCCTGGGTAGTCAGCCAAGTAACCAACGCGCTGAAGTCGGTTACCGCTGATCAGGCTAAAAATATTATTCTGGCCTACGAACCAAGCTGGGCAATCGGTAGTGGGAAGACAGCCAGTACTGATGAGCCGAAGAGGGCTGTTATTTAATTCGTCAAACAGTTGCCGATCTTTATTCGGATGAAATTGCTAATGAAATCCGAGTGTTGTACGGCGGCAGTGTCAATGACGACAACGCTGACGATATCTTGGCACAAATAGATATTGATGGTGTTTTGGCCGGCGGTGCCAGTTTAAAGGCCGATTCGTTTTTGAAACTTGCAAATTTTTTACAAAAATAACTAAGATTCACAGTTTTATATTGAAACTTGGTCGCTAAACTAATAAAATTGAAGTGAACCTTGTACAGAAGGTCACAACTTTCGCTAAGGAGAGAAAAAAATATGTCAATTATTTCTGATATTTATGCCCGTGAGGTTCTTGATTCACGTGGTAACCCAACTGTTGAAGTTGAATTGTATACTGAAGCAGGTGCTATGGGTCGTGGAATCGTGCCTTCAGGTGCTTCAACCGGTGAACACGAAGCCGTTGAACTCCGTGATGGTGATAAAGACCGTTACATGGGAAAGGGCGTTACCAAGGCCGTTGATAATGTTAACAACATCATCGCCAAAGAAATTGTTGGCTATGATGTAACTGATCAATTGGCTATTGATAAGGCAATGATTAAGCTTGACAGTACGCCAAATAAGGGCAAATTGGGTGCTAATGCCATTCTTGGTGTTTCACTTGCTGCTGCCCGTGCAGCTGCTGATGAACTGGAAATGCCATTGTACAATTACCTTGGCGGTTTCAATGCTCACTTATTACCAACACCGATGTTGAATGTCATCAATGGTGGTAAGCATGCCAACAACAAGGTTGACTTCCAGGAATTCATGATCATGCCTGTTGGCGCACCAAGTATTAAAGAGGCTATTCGTTGGAGTTCAGAAACCTTCCATAACTTGAAGAATTTGCTGAACGAACGTGGTTACTCAACTGCTGTTGGTGACGAGGGTGGTTTTGCACCTGATCTCAAGAACAACGAAGAACCATTTGAAATCTTGGTTGAAGCAATTCAACGTGCCGGCTACAAACCAGGCAAGGACATCGCAATTGCCTTTGACTGTGCCGCATCTGAATTCTACAACACTGAAACCAAGAAGTATGATTTGAAGGGTGATGGCAAGTCATACACAGCTGATGAATTTGTTTCCCTGCTTGAAGGCATCGTTGACAAGTACCCGGTTATTTCAATCGAGGACCCACTTGATGAAAACGAATGGGCAGATTGGCAAATGGCTACACAACGCCTTGGCAAGAAAGTTCAAATTGTTGGTGACGATTTGTTTGTTACAAACACTGATTACCTTAAGAAGGGAATCAAGATGGGTGTTGCCAACGCTATCTTAATTAAACTTAACCAAATCGGAACATTAACTGAAACGGTCGAAGCCGTTGAAATGGCTCGTGAAGCAGGCTACACTGCTATTATTTCACACCGTTCAGGTGAAACTGAAGACACAACCATTGCTGATTTGGTTGTTGCTTTGAATGCTGGTCAAATCAAGACTGGTTCTATGAGCCGTGGCGAACGAATCGCTAAGTACAATCAATTGATGAGAATCGAAGATCAACTTGGGGATGTTTCCGAATACAAAGGTATTCACTCATTCTACAACTTGTCAGAGCAAGCTCGCGAAGACATTCAAAACAAGTAGTATCATCGTTTGATGGCTAAGAATCGCAGAAATGCGATTCTTTTTTTGTGCTTTTTAAATAAAACGGCCGCCAATTTGCGTAGTTAATATTAACTACCAAATGGAGGTTTTTACATTGAAGAGAGTACTTTTGTTTTCAGTTGGATTAGTAAGTTTGATGGTGCCGATTACCGGACAGGCGGCTGTTGGGCATGATGCCGGCAAGCCTAAAGAAGTAAGGGTGGTGGTAACGGAAAAATACGTAGATGAAAATGGTGTTGGGAGCAGAAAAATACGAAACGCCGATGGCAGTTCGGCTTCATATACCCAAATCATTAATTCGGATGAGAAACATTTTAAATTGATTCCAAAAAAGATTCCGGGATATCGAGTCGCACTTAATGAAAAAAATGAACCCGCAATTTCTGGAAGCGTCAACGCCGGCTTTCGGGTGCAATATGTTTTGGACCCCCAGGCAAAAATTAAACCGGTAGTTGCTGTTTCAAGTACTCGGTTGATCGAATCGGTATCTAATGAGTCCCAATTAATGACTGATAAGGTCAACAACCATTCTGACGATAATCGAGCCGAAAAAGCAGTTGATAAAAAAGCCGTGACCGCGTCTGATATACAGACTGATCATGGGGAGCCTGAACTATCAACGCCAGGTAGTTCCAAGGAGGTAGCAATTAAGGAGGATTCTCAACCAGCCGATCGTTCAGCTAAGTTGCTTACCGATGAGAAAAAAGGTGACGAAAGTCGTTCGGCGGTTGTTAAAGCGGCTCATTTGGATAAGGTTTCTCAAAATCACCAACCAAAACCAACCAGGATGCGTAATAAAATTGACACAGTGCCGGCTGACAGTCAGTTAGCTGATGAGCGATCACAAGGAGCGCCTGTTAATTCGGCTTTACGGCATAAAAAACAACCAGTCGAAGTCAAAGAAAGTCGTCAGGTGAAACCAAAATCAATTACGGTTAAAGGTATCGATGAGCCGGCTTGGTACTATTCGATAAAGTAATCAAAAGTGCCGACATTCAAACTTGGCTGCAGCAGCACACAGGCTATTACGGTTATGACTTTCAAAGAAGCAGTTATGATCAAGAGAAAAATTGCTACCTGCTTCAATACCAACGCAGTCAAGTGACTGTTAAGGTTATCAATTTGGATGAAGAAGGCCACCAGCTTTCAACAGATCATTTGTCTGGAAAATTTGGCGATGAATTGGATTATCAGCCGCTGCCAATTGCCGGTTATCAGCCAACAATCAGCAGCAAGAAGATTGCTTTATCGACATTAACGCCCGCCGATATCATAATTCGGTATCTCTCGGTTAACAATAACCAGGTTAAAAAACAGTTGCCGATTGATATGTTGGTGGAGGGGACTGCCAAACCACTTTCTAAACCAACTGCAAACAGTGTTACCGAACAATCAAAGCAACCGGACAGTAAACCGGCTCAGGCTGACCGGCAAGGTGGCAAGCAGGCCTTTCAAGATGGTAAGCGCAAATCTCCGACAACCAAACGGCGTTCACGTAAAGTAGCAGCTGGTTCGAAAAAGAAGGTAAAAGGGAATTCCCAATCAGCCCAAGCCCGGGCGCTTAAAAGGCGTTTAGCGATAAGTCCCGCCAAAAGGCCCAAGTAACCGCATCCGAAAAATCAGATACCGCAACACCCGCTTTAACTGAACGGGTAGGTAAAACAGCCGTTGGTCATCGCCTGCCGCAAACTGGTGATAGTGATGGCAGCCGAGGCATTATTTGTGGAATTGGGCTTCTTTTGACGCTTTTGACATCTTTTTTTAAAAAGCGGCTTGGCTAACCTGTGATATGATTAATACCGAAACAAATTAGAAGGTGGGTATTAGTTGTGCAAGTTCACGGCAGTTATAAAATGACTCAAATAAAGACAATCCTAAACGGCATTTTAGTCGGGATGCTTGCCGGCGGTGTGGTTTCCCTTTTTAGGTGGGGGATTCAACACATGATGGCTTTTATGCAGTTTCTTTATGTGGGTGGGCTTAAGCAGCCACTTTTAATAGCAGCCGGCATTGGGATTAACTTAATGATTGTATTGATTGTTGGTTTTTTTCTACGCCAGCAGCCGGATATTAAAGGTTCCGGGATTCCACAGGTTGAAGGCCAATTGTTGGGTGAAATTGATTATCCTTGGTGGTCGGTCCTGTGGCGAAAGTTTGTTGGCGGAATTCTCGCAATCGGCAGCGGTCTTTATCTTGGCCGTGAAGGACCGTCAATTCAACTGGGATCTACTTTGGGTCAGGGAGTTGCCCACTTTACCAAGCAGGTTGGCTTTGATCGTCAAGTGCTGATTTCCAGTGGCGCGGCAGCCGGTTTAAGCGCAGCGTTTAATGCGCCGATTGCCAGTACTTTGTTTGTGCTGGAAGAAATTTATCATAATTTTTCAACCAATATTTGGGTTGTTTCGTTGACTTCGGCGATAACTTCCGATATGGTAGCAACCTATGTTTTTGGTTTAAAGCCGGTTTTGTATATGAAAAGCAATCCATTGCCCCTGAGGTACTTTGTATGGGTAATTATTTTGGGAATTGCCTTGGGAGTTCTTGGGCGCCTTTATCAACTGGTAATCCTTAGAGTTGGCCGGTGGTATCAACAGCTGCTCAGAATTCCCTGGTATTTTCAAAGTCTGTTGCCCTTGATTCTCATCGTGCCGCTTGGTGCTTACTTTCCGAGACTCTTGGGTGGTGGCAGTTCGATTATCCTTCATTTGACCGGTGCCGGCTATTCAACCCTGGTGCTTTGTCTTTTTTTCCTGATTCGATTTGTTTTTTCGATGATTTCATACGGCAGCGGTGTGCCGGGCGGCATCTTTCTGCCAATTCTTTGCCTGGGCGGATTGATTGGCGCAACTATCGGCAGTGTTGCCGTTGAAGCGGGCTGGGTCTCACAAGTATACTTCTCGAGTTTTATTATAATGGGAATGGCCGGCTATTTTGCGGCAATCAGTAAGGCGCCGTTTACAGCAATTCTTCTGATAACAGAGATGGTCGGCACACTGACTCACTTACTGGGCTTGGCCACCGTTTCATTGATTGCATACGGTGTTTTAGATCTCTTAAACGGCCAACCGGTTTACTATTCGATGCTGCAGCAATTACTGAAAGTTAAGCAGCAATACCATTTGGGGAAAACGGTTCAGATTATGACATCGGTCTTTGCCGGTTCGTTTATGGATGGCAAAACCGTAAGTCAAATTCCATGGCCCCAGGGATCACTGCTAACTAAAATTTTAAGAAACGGGATCGAAATTGTGCCATCCGGTCACACGCTGCTTCGATGGGGTGATACGCTTTATATTAATGTTTCTACAAAGAATCAGCATGCAATCACCGTTAAATTAACCGGGTTAAGTTCAGAAAGTTAACGGCTAAGTATGGAATAAACCGGCATAATGTGTTAACTTAGTATGAGTGGTATTGAGCCGATTTTACGGTAGGAGGCTGTAACGTGTACAACTTATTAATAACATTGCTATTGATCGACTGTGTTTTAATAACAATCGCAGTATTAATGCAACCATCTAAAACTAATGACGCAATGTCTGCCTTAACCGGTGGTGCCGATGACTTGTTTGCCAAGCAGAAGCCCCGCGGTTTTGAAGCATTTATGCAGAAAACAACCCTTATCCTGGGCATTATCTTTTTTGTTTTGTCTCTGGGATTGGTTTGGTTGTCATCTCATTAGTATTTAATCCTCCTGTTTAAATACAGGAGGTTTTTTATTATAATTGATATTGTTGCGACGATCATTTGAGCGTGGGACGAAGGGCGGTTAACTTCCAGAGCAAATTGCCACTTGGTAAGATATCGTCGAAAACGAGACTGGGCAAAATTACTTTTGTCTCAACCGCTATTTTTAAGTACTGGTCTGCCAAGAGAACCGAGGTTGATGGTATCATAAGAATGATGATTGTTTTACTGTAGAAAGGAATGAAGGGTTATGCAGGCACCAACACAGTCGTTTTATTTTGAACACGGTCCAAAAGCGATTATCCTGTTACACGCGTTTGCCAGCGGTCCGGTCGATGTCAGGCTTTTGGCCCGTCGACTTGAGCGAAGTAATTATTCGATTTATGCGCCATTGCTGACAGGCCATGGAACGCCGGACTTTAAAGATATCATTCTTCAAGGATCGCCGGAAGTCTGGCTGGCCGATACGCAGCGGGCAATTCAGTTTATGCGTGACAAAGGTTTTGAGTCGCTTAGTATCTTTGGCATTTCACTTGGTGGTATTTTTGCTGCCAGAGCATTGGAACTTCACCCTGAGTTGGTTGGCGGCGGCTCTTTTGGCTCGCCGATTGTTCGAAAACGGCAGTTTAGTGTTCATGCAACCTTTATCCAGATGGCGAAGGCAAATTATATACGTTATAAAACGGATCCACGCGTCATGGCTGAGAAGCTGCAGTGGTTGGATGACCATATTGATGTGACACTCCAAAAAATTTCGGATTTCAGTGCGGTGGTTGCGGGTGATTTGTCTAAAATTCATCAACCGTACTTTATTGGCCAAGGGATGAAAGATGAACTGGTTAATCCTGAAAGTGGCCGATTGGTGCGTGATCAGCTGATTAACAGTGATGTCAGCTATCATGAATATCCAGCAGCCAGTCATATGATTACGGTCAATTCTGCTCATCAGCAGCTTGAAACCGATTTAAGTCGTTTTTTAACTAAAATTTATGAATAATACGAGGAATTAAGATTGCAAGATAATGATTTAAAAAAAGAAATTGAAAATGTATTGAGGACGTATCCTGATAATGAATTTTCTGTTGAAAAAATTGCCGATGTTTTGCGGTATCACGGTTCAGCGGCATTTAAACTGATTGTTCAGGAGCTGGCTGCCCTGGAACGGGACCAACTTGTTATTGTGACGGCGGATGGTAAGTTTCAATTAAATCCGGATAAGCAAAAATTATCTGGCATTTTTCATGCCAATGATAAGGGCTTTGGGTTTGTTGCTTATGACGAAACCGCCCCGGATGCATTTATTGCCCCGGATAATACGATGAACGCCTTGAATGGTGACACGGTTGACATGGAAATTGTTAAGCCGGCAGACCCAGGCTCCGATCGTGGGCCAGAAGGTAAAGTAACGGCAATCACTGATCGAAAATACAAGCGGGTTGTCGGTCCGTTTTCCCGATCTGAAAATCGTAAGTATTTCGGTGAGGTTAAATTAACGGATAAAAAGATTGCCAAGTATAAGTTTTACATTACCGATGTTGGGCTAAAGCCAACGCCCGGTGAGGTCATTACAGCTCAGATTGTTGAATATCCCAACGAAGCCCATCCTGATTACATGGTTGGCATCGCGGATGAGGTGATCGGTTCCGTTGATGATCCGGGAATTGATATCTTACAGATTGTTTACGCACACGATATTCCAGCAGAGTTTCCCGAAGACGTGCTTCAGGCTGCTGATGCAATTCCGGATCATGTAACGGATGAAGAAAAAGTCGGCCGTGAAGATATTACCGATCAGGATCTGGTAACGATCGACGGCGAATCGTCAAAAGATTTGGACGATGCCGTTACTGCTTGGAAATTACCAAATGGTCATTATCATTTAGGAGTCCACATTGCTGACGTTAGTCACTATGTTAAGCCGGGTGGTTTGATTGATAAGGAAGCTTATCGCCGCGGGACATCGGTTTATTTGACCGATCGGGTTATTCCAATGCTGCCGCGCCGTTTGTCCAATGGAATTTGTTCACTAAACGAGGGTGAGCTGCGTCTTTGCATGAGCTGTGAAATGGAAATTGATCAAGCTGGAAACGTTGTTAAGCATCGAATTCATCCGAGTTTAATGCGCTCAAAAGCACGGATGACCTATACGGCCGTTAATAAGATTTTGGAATCTCATGATCAAAAGACCATGGATCAATATCATGAGTTGGTTCCAATGTTTGAAACAATGGGCGAGCTTCATCGAATTTTGTATAAGCACCGGCATGCCCGCGGTGCCATTGATTTTGATGATAACGAGGCTGAAATCATTGTTGATGAGAAGGGTCATCCAATTGACATTAAGCTGAGAATTCGTGGCTTGGCTGAGAAGATGATTGAATCCTTCATGTTGGCGGCTAATGAAACGGTTGCCAAGCATTATTATGAAGCCCACGTGCCCTTTATTTACCGGGTTCATGAGCAGCCGGATGCCGATCGCATTAAGACCTTCTTTGAGACCTTAACAGCATTTGGCATTAATGTGAAAGGTGATCCCAAGCATATTACGCCTAAAATGCTGCAAAACGTTTTGAAGCGGGTAGCCGGCAAACCGGAAGAAATGATGGTTTCTGTAATGTTACTGCGAAGTTTGAAGCAGGCCCGCTATGCTGACCAGTCACTTGGACACTTTGGCCTGGCTGCACCATTTTATACCCACTTCACTTCACCAATTCGGCGTTATCCGGATACAATGGTTCACCGAATGATTCACTATTATGAGGACAATGGGATTAATGACGAGACGAAGAAAAAGTATGTCAATGTGCTGGATGAGATTGCGACGACAACTTCAGAGTATGAACGTCGAGCAGTAGATGCCGAGCGGGATACGGATGCCATGAAGAAAGCCGAGTACATGAACGACCACATTGGCGAAGAATTTGATGGGGTTGTCAGTTCGGTTATGAAATTCGGACTGTTCATTGAACTGCCAAACACAGTTGAAGGACTGGTCCATATTAGCCGAATGGATGATGATTACTATCAGTATGTTGAACAATTTATGGCACTTGTTGGTCGGCGAACCCATCGGACTTATAAGATGGGCCAGCCGATTCGGGTCAAGGTTATTAATGTCGATGTTTCTCAAAGTGCTGTTGACTTTGACATTGTTAATCCCCAAGAGACGCCAACCAGCAATTATCTGCCAAAGGAATCTTATCACCGACACAACAATGATCGACGAAATAATAATCATGGTGGTGGCGCGAATATTCACTTTAGCAGTAAACAGCATCAGTCAAATAAAAATTCAAAAAACTCAAAATCCAAAAAGCAATTTGGTCGAAAAAGACGCTAATTGCTTGGAAAAGCAGGTGAGATCAAATGGCTAAAAAGAAGCATAAGCAGCATAATGATAATTTGATGGCGCAAAATAAAAAAGCCCGTCATGATTATTCAATACTTGAGACTTATGAAGCCGGCGTTGTCCTCACCGGGACCGAAATTAAATCAATTCGTGAGCGGCGAATCAATTTAAAAGATGGTTTTGTGCAGATTCGAAATGGTGAGGCGTACATGATGAATGTCCACATTAGTGAGTATGCCCAGGGCAATCAGTTTAATCATGATCCGCTTCGTAATCGAAAGTTGTTACTGCACAAAAAAGAAATTCAAAAGCTTGGGCAGGCAACTCAGGATAAAGGAATTACCATTGTCCCGTTAAAAGTTTATCTGAAAAAGGGCTTTGCCAAGGTATTGATTGGTGTTGCCAAAGGAAAGCGGGAGTACGATAAACGAGAGACAATTAAACGCCGTGATGAACAGCGGACAATTGAACGGGTGATGAAGCGTTATTAGCAGCGTGAGACGAAAGTCGATTATCTCTGGAAGCTACTCTTCTACTCTTCGACGATGACACTCGGTAATAATTATGATTAAAAAAACGGGGCTGGACAAAATTACTTTTGTCTCAGTCCCGTTCCTGGTTGAACTAGATAACGACAATCTAAAATCAAGCATCTTTAGGCAGCTAAGCCGTTATTTTTTGAAAAAATGAAATTCGCCCCACTCCGGTTTGGCTTTGGTCCCCTTAAGGTATTTATCAAGAGCAGGTAGTTTCAAATTGGCAGTGTGGACTAATGATGGGTGATTGAGAATTGCTGCAATTAATGCCACAATTGGCTCGTGATTAATATTTTCGACGGCCATTATCCGAATAATCTGGTCGGCTTGGGCGTATGATTTGATTGTCGCAATTTTTTGCCTGCCGTGGGTAATCGTATAAGATTGTTTTTCTTGATTACCAATGACCAGCCAGTTGATACCATTGATAAACAGCGTGGTATAATGCATTGAGAAATGAAGAACCGAGCTGCCAACGAATTGACCAACGCAAAAGAGGTCAAACCGCGGGGTGGTTCCCAGCGATTGTTGGCGGGCTTCGGCTAAGACATCGCCTGTAATTGAATAGACTGAAAAAGTATCGGAAACCAGTCCCCATTTTCCTACAATTAGATATTTGGTGTCTTTATATTCATCAATGATTCTGCAGGACCTGGTATGATCCAGTTCGGATAAATTGATCTGAATTTTTCGACTCATAGAGACATTTCCTTTTCGTTTATTAACAACATTCTAACACGGATTGGTCAAATAGTTGCTAATGTTATTTGAAAGGGGATATGGTAGAATAAAACGTGAGGTGTTGGGAATGAAACCGTTTATAAAAAATGATTGGTGGGATGTTTTACAACCCGAATTTGAGAAAGCATACTATCAGCAGTTGCGCCAATTTTTGATTTCTGAATATAAGACTCAGTATATTCACCCAGATATGAACCATATTTTTGAGGCGTTTCAATTGACGCCATTCAGTAAAGTAAAAGTTGTAATCCTGGGTCAGGACCCTTATCATGAGCCTCATCAGGCGCATGGCTTGAGCTTTTCTGTTTTACCGGGGGTTAAAATTCCGCCATCGCTTCAAAATATTTATAAGGAGCTTCAATCCGATCTCGGAATCAAACCGGTTCAGCATGGCTGCTTGACAAGTTGGGCCAAACAAGGGGTTTTGTTGCTGAACTCTGTGTTGACAGTGAGAAATGGTCAAGCATTTTCCCACAAAGGAAAGGGATGGGAGCAGTTGACGGATGCCGCCATTGAGAAACTATCGGCTCGGGAAAAACCGGTTGTCTTTATTTTATGGGGCCGGGCTGCCCGGAATAAGATTTCATTAATTGATACTGATACCAATGTGGTGTTGCAGTCTGCCCATCCAAGTCCATTATCAGCTAATCGGGGATTCTTTGGTTCCAAGCCGTTTTCAAAAACCAATGAAGCGCTGATTGCAATGGGGGAAGAACCGATTGATTGGCAATTGCCGGAAAAGGTAACCCAAACATCTTAAATACAAGTCACTTTATTTGAATTGGAGGATTTTGTCATGGAACTATTTGAAAGTCTCAAGCAAAAGATCACCGGAAAAAATATCAGGATTGTTTTTCCTGAAGGTGATGATGTTCGTGTTCTGGGAGCTGCAAGTCGTTTGGCTAAGGATGGTTTGGTTAAACCGGTTGTTTTGGGAACCGATGATGCGGTTAAAAAAGCTGCAGCAGACGCAAACATTGATTTGAGTAATGTTCAAATTATCGACTATCTTCATCAACCTCAAGCTCAAATTGACGAGATGGTTGCAGCAATCGTTGAACGACGAAAGGGCAAGACCGATGAAGCAAAAGCCCGTGAATGGTTGAAGGATCCCAACTATTTTGGGACAACGCTGGTTTACATGGACAAAATAGACGGCATGGTTTCCGGGGCAAATCATCCAACTGGTGACACAGTACGGCCGGCATTGCAGATTATCAAGACTAAGCCGGGGGTTAAATTAATTAGTGGCTCCTTTATTATGCAAAAAGATGACCAACGATACTTATTTGCTGATTGTGCGATTAACATCGATTTGGATGCTGCCGGGGTGGCCGAGGTGGCGGTTGAAAGTGCCAAGGTTGCCAAAACCTTTGATATTGATCCTAAAGTTGCCCTGCTCAGTTTTTCAACCAAAGGATCAGCAAAGGGTGACATGGTAACAAAAGTTCAAGAAGCCACCAAGCTGGCTAAGAAACAGGCACCGGATATTCCAATTGATGGTGAGTTGCAATTTGACGCTGCGTTTGTGCCAACTGTTGCTAAAAAGAAGGCGCCGGGGTCAACTGTCGCCGGTCAAGCAACTGTCTTTATATTCCCAGAGTTACAGTCCGGCAATATCGGCTATAAAATTGCCCAGCGATTTGGTGGCTTTGAAGCAATCGGTCCAATTCTCCAAGGTTTAAACAAGCCGGTATCAGACTTGTCTCGGGGAAGTAATGAAGAAGATGTTTACAAGGTTGCCATTATTACAGCAGCCCAGGCATTATCATAAAAATAAATCAATTTAGTAATTGAAACAAAAGACCACCAACTCTGTTTTTGGAGTTGCTGATCTTTTTTATTTGTCGCCCAAATTCCACTGGGACAAAAGTGACTGATAATGTGGGTGTGTTATGATAATAGACGGTTTGGACAATTAAAAAATATTGGAAGTGATGATCGATTGAAAAAAACATTAACGGTAATGTCGGCCGATCAAACTGTTGCCCTTGGACAGAAATTGGCTGCGTTTTTACAGCCAAAAGACCTCATTTTACTCGATGGGGATTTAGGTGCCGGAAAAACGACTTTTACAAAAGGGCTTGGCAGGGGTCTTGGAATTAAGCGGCCGATTAAAAGCCCGACCTTCACCATTATTCGGGAATACCAAAGCGGGCGAATACCACTTTACCATATGGACGTTTACCGTTTGGAGCAGGGAGGTGGCGACGAACTGGGCCTGGACGAATATTTTAATGGTGATGGTGTTAATGTTGTTGAGTGGTCGAAGTTTGTTGCCGAAGAACTGCCGAGTAATTATTTAAGAATTGTTTTCAAACGAGACGATTCAAAGGGGGATAATGTGCGCACAATTATTTTTGAACCCCGGGGCGGCCGGTTTGAAAAACTGACGAATGAATTACTGGGTGACCAAAATGAGTGAAGAAATAAATTTTAGACTGGCAGATCCTGCCGATGCGCAAAAAGTACTAGTGCTTTTAAAACGGCTGCAGTCGGAAACAGATACTTTTTTGGTTGATTCAAATTTAGACGAGCTGACGCCCGAAATGGAGGCCAAGCAGATTGTTGATTAATCAATCCTATCGAAACCTGATGGCGCTGGCAGTTCTGGACGATCAACCGGTGGGAATTGTAACTGTTGACGGCCTTGGTGCCAATGATGGTGAAGTCGGGATTGCTGTATTAAGCGCTTATCAGGGATATACGCTTGGAACCAATTTATTGGAACTGGCAATTGACTGGGCCAAAACATACAGTCAGTTGGCTACATTGAAATTAGCGGTTTTCAAAGATAATGCTGCCGCAGTCCACCTTTACCAAAAATTAGGTTTTAACCAGACCGGCACTGAGTCGCGTAACGACCGAATCATCCTTAAAATGAGTTTACCTGTTAAAAAATAGCGTCTCTATAATAATTAGCATAAACAGGACCGGGACAAAAGTAATTTTGTCCCGGTCCCGTTTGCTTTAATCACATTTATTACCGAGCGAAGACGTACACCGAAAGGCAACCACCTTTCGTCTCACTCTTTTTAAACTTAAATTGCTTTTACAAAACTTCTTAACGCGTTGCTGCCAAATTGCTGTTGTTGTGCCAATAAAATATTGGCACAGGCAACACTATCGTCAAGGGCATTGTGATGGTGCTCCAATTCGATGTGCAATTGGTCACAGACCGTGTTGAGCTTATGATTAACCATTTGTGGATAGAACTGTTTTGAGGTTCTCAAGGTATCCAGCGTTAAATAGTGCGGTGGTGTTACGCCGTAACGCACCAATGTCCGCTTTAATACGCTGTTGTCAAAAGAAGCGTTATGTGCGACTACTAGTTTATTTGCTGTAAATAGTGGGGCAATGTGTGCCCATACCTCAGGAAAGGTTGGTGAGTCGGCGACATCCTGCTGATGAATTCCGTGGACATTAATGTTACGCCAGCTGAAATCAGTTTCTGGATTGATTAATGAATAAAATTCGTGTGTCACCTGACTGTTCCTGACGATTGCCAAGGCAATTGAGCAGGCGCTGGCTCGTTTGGCGTTGGCGGTTTCAAAATCCATTGCGACAAAGTTCAATTATTTCACCCCATTTTCTGAATCCTATTTTACAAATGTTCACTGGGAAGTGCAACCAAACCGGCTGGTTGAATACGGGGAATACTAAATACAATCAGCTTTGTTGACCAACATTGGCAGCAAAAATCGTGGTAAAATAAAAGTATCCGTTTTAAATGTATCATTTTAAAGCATTTTGAAGGTAAGGAAATTGACAATGATTAATAATGAAGGAATCGTTAAAGCTAATCCCAATGTTGAAATACTGTTTAATGAATCGCTTTCTAAATACACACACACACTAACCGGTGGGCCGGCAGATATTTTAGCCTTCCCGGAAACGGTCAGGCAAACCCAGTCATTATTGGCCTATGCCAATCAACACGAAATTCCGGTAACCGTTATCGGCAATGCCAGTAACTTAATTGTTCGTGACGGTGGCATTCGCGGCTTGACGATGATTTTAACCAAGATGAATAAAATAAAAGTTCATGAGAATCACACGATTACGGCCGACGCAGGTGCTGCTTTAATTGATGTTACCAAGGCTGCGCAGGCGCATTCTTTCAGTGGCGTTGAGTTTGCCGCTGGGATTCCGGGAAGTGTTGGCGGGGCAATTTTCATGAATGCCGGTGCTTATGGTGGTGATATCGATGATGTTGTAACCGGTGCCGAGGTTTTGACGGCCGATGATCAGGTTGTACACCTTGACTTTGATCAACTTGATTTTGGCTATCGGCATTGCAGTGTTCAGGATAATCACCAAATTGTGCTTGCAGCAACGTTTTCGTTAACGCCGGGCATTGCCGATAAGATTCAAAAGCGGATGACGCATTTGAACCAACTGCGGGCAAGCAAGCAGCCATTGGAGCTGCCTTCTTGTGGGAGTGTCTTTAAGCGACCGACTGGTTATTTCGCCGGCAAACTGATCCATGATTCCGGTTTACAGGGATTTCAAATTGGTGGGGCTCAGGTATCGACAAAACATGCCGGGTTTATCGTTAATGTTGATCATGCAACGGCAACCGACTACCTGAATGTGATTACCCATGTTCAAAAAACAGTTTTTGACAAATTTGGGGTTCATTTGGAAACCGAAGTTCGAATTATCGGTGAAGAACCGGTTAAAAGCTTGTGAATTGTTACAGATTGACGCGTGCTTTAAAAGTAGTCAGATCCCAGAGATTAATTGAATCGACTTCTTGGGCACGCGTGTTTTATTAATAACGGCACTATTTAAAAGGGGGAAGCAGAGTGTGCATATACTTGAAGCTGTCATATTATTGATGGTCTTGGTGGTTGTTTCCAACGTCATTGACCATTTTATTCCGGCAATTCCGGTCAGCTTGATTCAAGTTGGCCTGGGCTTGGGATTAGCGTTGGTTTTGAAAGTTTCGATCCCGTTGGAGACAGATTGGTTTCTACTATTATTCGTCGCGCCACTGTTGTTTAACGATGGTCGGCGATTTCCCAAACGTGAACTCTGGCAATTGCGGGGGCCAATTTTGGCCAACGCGATTGTTTTGGTTTTCTTAACAACATTATTAGGCGGTTTGCTATTTCATGTCTTGATTCCAACAATGCCGTTTTCGGTTAGTTTCGCTTTGGCGGCTATTCTGTCACCAACTGATCCAGTGGCGGTTCAATCCATTTCACAACGGGCCAACCTGCCCGAATCGGTGCTGCACATTGTCAGCGGCGAAAGTCTAATTAACGATGCTAGCGGACTGATTGCTTTTAAATACGCAATTGCTGCCACTGTTACCGGAATTTTTTCAATTAAAGCTGCCACAATTGATTTTTTCTACATCAGCATTATGGGATTTGTGAGCGGTATTATCGTAATTGCAATCATTCTGATCTTGGAAAATTGGTTGTACCGTCAGGGAATCAATGATGTTATCTTCAGTACGGTTTTGCGGGTAACGACGCCATTTGTTGTTTATTTGATTGCTGAGGAGCTTTTTCACGCTTCCGGTGTGATTGCCGTGGTAGCTGCCGGCATTGTTTTTCACTTCTACGGAACAGCTCCGGATCGTAGTCAACCCGAGTTAACCTTGGTTAGTGAGAAAACGTGGGATATCATTATTTATACGCTGAACGGGATTGTTTTCCTGATCCTTGGGATTGAGCTGCCGATTGCGACCACTAACGTTATTGAAAATGATAAGATCAACACTTTTTCAGCGTTTGGTCTTTCATTTGTTGCTTGGCTGATCTTGTTGGCAATTCGAGTAATTTGGATTTATGGTTATCAGTCTGTCAGCAGGTTACGTACTAAAAAAACGCATCCGGAAGTCAAAAAGCAGATGGCGTCTTTTAAAGCCGCCTTATTAGCCGGTTTATCGGGCGTTAGAGGCGCTGTTACGATGGCCGGGGTCTTATCCATCCCCGCGGTTGTTTCAAACGGTCAGCCCTTTCCATCGCGTTCATTGGCCTTGTTTGTCGCTGCCAGTGTCATTATTATCAGCCTGGTAGTTGCAACCGTGATGCTGCCGCTGATTTCTGAAAATAAAGCGCCGTTACTTACCCGGGCTAATTTTTCCGGCGATGATGATTTAGATGCGGGGGCTGACGAAAATGACGATCACACCCACTACATTTCAGAGGATGAGGCCCAATTATACATTATGAAGTTGGCTGTTCAGCGAATTGAAGAAGAACGGCGTCCCAATAATCAGAAGGAAGCTTACGATCTGATTTTGGATTATCAATTTTTGATCCGACGGTTAGAACTAAAACTTCAAAACAAAAAAGAAATGGCTTCGATTATTTCTGACGAATTGGCACTGCGCCGAGTTGCTTTGCGGGGTGAACGATCAGCAATTCAGAAATTATTTGACGAAAAGCAAATTTCTAAGGAAACATATCTGGTTTCAAATGAGCGGCTTCAACGACTGGAACGGCAGATGATTCATTCAATTGGTCGAAAAGTTCGAATGGGTCGCGGCTCGATCCAGCAGATGATTCGGTTAAAAAATAAATTTTCACTTTGGCTGATTCAACGGAAGAGTCAAACCGATATTACTGATGAGCTGGCGTTGGTTCAGCGGGAACAGGCCAAGGGGGCCATTAAGGCGCTTTCCGATTATTTTGCCAGGGATGATATTGATAATAATCGGTTTGATAGTCAGTCCGTTTATCATTTGATTATTCATTACCGGAACCAGATTGAATTGGCGAAGGAGCACAGTAAGCGTCAAATTAAGGATCATACAATGCAGTACCAGCATCTGCGGATAAAAGCCCTGGCCGCCGAGCGGGAGGGCGTTCAGGTATTGTTGGAGCAGGGGCACATTGATTGGTCCATGGCGGCTCATCTGCGTCAATATATTAATTATTCAGAAACCGTTTTGATAATGGATTATCAAAATGCCGATTAGCTAATTTCCGGTTAATGCCGGTTAATTAATAAACGCCTGTGGTCAAGGTAAATCCCTGATCACAGGCGCTTACTTTTCAATTGTCTTTTTAGAGACCGGTTGAGAATTGATAATTAGTTTAAGTGTGTAAAAGAATACTAACTGGATGATTGTCAATAATCCGATAAATATCAAGGCGTTTTTACTCCACATATTCAACAATGGCCTAATAAACAACTCGGGCGTTAAAATCAGATAAATCGTGTGAATTCGTAAAAACCGGCCGATAAAAATACCGATTGATGTGACGAAAGATAATCCGATAATGAGAATATGTTTAAAAATGGTATGATGGATTCGAAGCCTTTCCGAAATAGCTTTGGCAACTCTTTCCAATCCCCATAAACCGAGCAGTGTTGAAAACAAAGTTGAAATTAATAAAAGTGAGAATTTCAGCCACATGATGTTGTCCAGCCTGAGGAGACCGTTGGTACCATAGGGTTCCAGCAGTGAAAGGTGGAACAGATCTGTTAGTAAATAAGGAGTGTTTGGATAAAAAAGTAACCAGGTTAACGTTATCAGCCAAAACAAAAGCGCGTTTTTAGGCTTGCCAATTGAAATATGAAAACTTAGCTCGATTGGAATATAAGCCAAAAATGTATTTAAAACCAAAAAATTAAACGGAGGCGTTTTTAGATATAAATATAACAAAGCCATCCAGACGATAAAACACGTCCGAATAAGCCATTTATTCAAAGTACTCATCTAACCAAACCTCCTATCACAATAATAATTAAACTATGTTTTGACGGTAAATGCTATCATAAAATTGATGAATTGTTACTTTTTATAATTTATTTAAACATATCCTGGAATTTGGTATGATTAGATGTTCAGTTAATTTGAATGATATAATATTTATGAAAAAATTTTGAGGGGAGACCGCATGAACTGGTCAGACTTATTTACGCTCCATAATTTGACAAACGTCATTGATATCTTGGTTGTTTGGTTCATTATTTATAACTTGATCTTAATGGTCCGGGGGACAAAAGCGGTCCAGTTGCTTCGAGGAATTGTGATCATTGCCCTGATTAAAATAATCAGTGTTTACGTTGGTCTCTCAACTGTTTCATGGATTATGGACCAAGTAATCAATTGGGGTGTTATTGCCATGGTCATCATTTTCAGCCAGAAATCCGGCGAGGACTGGAGCACTTGGGCCGGGGCTCATTGTTCGTTAAGGGCAGAAAGGAAAATGAAGCGGCTGAAAAGCTGATTCGAGCACTTGACCGGGCAATTCAATATATGTCCAAGCGACGCATTGGTGCCTTAATCACGATTCAAATGAATACTGGTTTGGAAGAATATATTGAAACCGGCATTGATGTGGATGCGGACGTCAGCGGCGAACTGTTGATTAATATTTTTATTCCCAATACGCCGCTGCATGACGGCGCTGTAATCATTAAAAATAACCGGATTGCTGTTGCCGCAGCTTACTTACCGCTTTCACAAAGTAATTTGATTCCCAAAGAATTGGGAACCCGTCATCGGGCCGCGGTGGGCATTTCGGAATTAACGGATGCGTTGACGATTGTTATTTCAGAGGAAACCGGCGAAGTGTCCATCACTCAAAATAATGAATTGCTGCGGGGAATGACCCAGGATGATTATTTGAAATACTTACGCAACCAGCTCCTGACGGATACCGATCAACAAGCGCATCGAACTTTTATCAGTACAGTTGCCAACTTCATTGATAGTCACTTTCGAGGAGGCCGATAATCTTGAAAAAGTTTTTATTTAATAATTGGGCATACCGGCTTCTGGCACTGATATTTGCAATTCTACTGTTTTTGTATGTCGGCAGCAGCCAGCCGTCAACGACATCTTCAGTTAAGAATAGCAGTAATTCAACTGCATTGACATCCAATCGCTCAACGACGATTTCGTCGCAATTATCACTGACAGTCAACAGCAATAAGTATTTTGTTACCGGTTACCCTGAAAGAGTCCAGCTTCATATAACCGGGCCGTCGGCGTTGGTTACAACGACGGCAAATACGCAAAACTTTAAGGTTTATGCCGATTTATCCAAGCTTGGTGTCGGGACTCATCGAGTGCGGATTCAACAGGAAGGATTAAATAATGATTTGAGATATCGTTTCGAACCGGCTACAATTAAAGTTGACATTCAGCCGAGAAAGACGGTTACCTATCCTTTACAGGTTAAGTACAATAAAGAAAATATCGCCTCCGGTTATCAACCCGGTAATGCGTCTGCCGACGTTAAGAATGTTAAAATAACGGGTGCGTCCGATCAAATTAATCGAATCAAGACGGTAGTCGCGCAGCTTAATGTGCCGCAAAATGCTAAATCGTCTCTTAATAGTCAAGCAATTATTGAGGCGCTTGATAGCAAGCAAAATACGGTCAATGTGGTGATAACGCCGGCAACTGCCGATGTCACACTGCCAATTACACCGGGAAACAGTAAGGAACTGCCGATCAAACTGGAACCCAAGGGAATTACCGACGATAACGAAAGCTTTACCTTAACCTCTGCTACCAAGCGGGTTCGGGTATTTGGCACCCAGGCGCAATTGAAAAAGTTGGATGCTGTTAAAGTCGAAGTGGACACCAGCGATGTTCGGACCACTAAAACCAAGGACGTTGAATTGGATTCGAAGCTTAACAAGGTAAAGGGATTTGATCCGGATCGAATTTCTGTCAAGATTAGCAGAAATAACTAATAATTTATTTGAAATGAGGAAATTTTCATGAAGTATTTTGGTACTGATGGTGTGCGTGGAATTGCCAACAAAGAACTGACGCCGGAACTGGCTTTTCAGTGCGGCCGAGCAGGTGGCTATGTATTAACCCATCATTCGGAAAGAAAGCAGCCTCAGGTGCTGGTAGCGCGTGATACCCGGATTTCCGGCAGATGCTCCAAGAAGCCTTGATTGCCGGTTTATTGTCAGTTGGAATTGAAGTTTTGAACTTGGGAATTATCACAACACCGGGCGTTGCCTATTTGGTCCGCAACCAGGGAGCTGATGCCGGCGTTATGATTACAGCTTCGCATAATCCGGTTGAGTATAATGGTATTAAGTTTTTTGGGGCAGATGGTTATAAACTTTCGGACGAAATGGAAGAAGAAATTGAAGCCATTCTCGAGCGGTCAGAAGATATTCTGCCACGACCGGCGGCGGAAGGCTTGGGAGTTGTCGGCGATTACTTTGAAGGTAGTCAAAAATATATCCATTTCCTCGAACAAACAATTTCCGAGGATTTATCCGGAATGAAAGTCTGTGTGGATTCGGCAAACGGGTCAACCAGTAAACTGGTAACGACACTTTACGCGGACTTGGGAATTGATTTTGAAACACTGGCAACGACGCCGGACGGGCTTAATATTAATGACCACGTTGGTTCAACCCATCCGGAAAAGCTGCAGCAATTTGTCGTTGAAAAAGGCGTTCAAGCAGGAATTGCGTTTGATGGTGACGGTGATCGCTGCATCGCGGTTGATGAGAACGGCCAGTTGGTTGACGGGGATGCCATTATGTATATTTGTGGTAAATATATGGCGGAACGTGGCCGATTAAAGAAAAATACGATTGTTACAACGGTTATGAGTAACCTGGGGATGTATAAAGCCATGGAGCAGGCTGGAATAACCAGTGTTAAAACCCAGGTTGGTGACCGATACGTTGTTGAGAAAATGAATGCGGATGGGTATAACCTCGGTGGCGAACAGTCAGGTCATATTATTTTCCTCGATTTTAATACAACCGGCGATGGCATGCTGACCAGTCTACAGCTGTTATCGGTTATGAAGTCAACCGGTAAAAAACTATCCGAATTAGCAAGTGAAATTAAAAAGTATCCGCAACGGTTAATTAACGTAAAAGTTCAGGATAAAAAGAACGCGCTTAAAAATGAAAAAATTCAGGCGGTTATTCAGGAGGTTGAAGCGGAGATGCACGGCGATGGCCGGGTATTGGTTCGCCCAAGCGGAACGGAGCCGTTATTACGAGTTATGACCGAAGCACCAACCCAGGATTTGGTGGATGCGTATGCGCAGAAAATTGCAGACGTTGTCCGTTCGGAAATCGGCATTGCTTAATAATGATTATTTAATGAAAAGGTTGTCGAAAAAATCGACAGCCTTTTTCATTTTATTGGCTGTTTCCCGATAAAAGCGGCATTTATTTGCTTACGCGATATTTCCTATACCATTTGTAACTATTAGTTGACTTTTTATCGTTAATTGTGTAGATTATACGTGTTATAGAAAATCAATGATAGTAAATGGTGTATATACCAATTTCAGATTGCTGAGGAGATTATAAAATGTGTGGAATTGTTGGAGTAACCGGAAACGATAATGCGGTTTCAATTTTATTGGAAGGCCTTGAAAAACTTGAATATCGAGGCTATGATTCTGCCGGAATTTACGTTAACGATTTAAACGGTAAGGATTATTTGATTAAGCGCAAAGGTCGAATCTCTGAATTGGAAGCGGCTGTTGGCCCGGACGTTCATGGTTCGGTCGGCATCGGCCATACCCGTTGGGCAACTCACGGTGTCGTAAGCGAAGCCAATGCCCACCCTCAATTTTCTGAGGACCACCGATTCTACCTTGTTCATAACGGTGTTATCGAAAACTACAAGGAACTGAAATCAGAATATTTAAGTAATACAACGTTTGCCAGTCAGACTGATACAGAAGTTGTTGTGCAATTAGTCGATCATTTCGTTCAAACCGAGGGCTTGTCAACCAAGCAGGCATTTTTAAAAACATTAGGACTGCTTAAAGGCTCGTCTTACGCGTTCCTGTTGATTGACAGTACGGATCCGGAAACATTGTACGTTGCTAAAAACAAGAGTCCGCTTTTGATCGGGCTTGGGGATGGCTGTAATGTTGTTTGCTCGGATGCGCCGGCAATGCTGAACGTGACCCACGACTTTTTGGAACTTCATGACGGTGAAGTCGTAACTGTCAAGCCGGACACCGTTGAAATCGAGGACGCTAATCAGCATAAAGTTGACCGCAAGCGTTTCACGTTGACATGGATGCCAGTGAAACCGATAAGGGACCTTATCCATACTACATGTTAAAAGAAATTGACGAACAACCGAATGTTATGCGTAAGTTGGCAGCCCTTTATACGCAGGAATCCGGCAAGCCAAATATTGATACCGGCTTAATTAATGCTTTAAATGAAGCGGATCGAATTTACATTGTCGGCGCCGGAACCAGTTATCACGCCGGTTTGGTTGGTAAAAAGATGTTTGAAAAATTAGCTCACGTACCAACTGAGGTGCACATCGCTTCTGAATTTGCTTATGATGATCCGTTGTTATCCAAAAAACCGTTCTTTATCTTCCTGTCTCAAAGTGGGGAAACAGCAGATAGTCGTGAAGTATTGGTAAACGTAAATGCGCATGATTATAAGAGTCTAACGATTACGAACGTCGAAAACTCAACCCTTTTTAGGGAAGCAACGTACACGATGCTGCTTCATGCCGGTCCTGAAATTTCCGTTGCTTCCACCAAAGCTTATACGGCTCAAATTGCAGTTGAAGCAATTTTAGCTAAAGCCCTCGGAGAAGCTAAGGAACAGACAATCGCTGAAGACTTTGATATTCGTCAGCAATTGGGGCTGGTTGCAACCGGTATGCAGGCAATTATTGACGAGAAGGATATGATTGAGAAGCTGGCTAAGAAGTACTTTGTACCGGCACCTCGGGCCTTCTACATTGGTCGGGGAATCGATCAGACGGTTTCTTTAGAATCAGCGCTCAAGCTTAAAGAAATTTCTTATGTCCAGGCTGAAGGCTTTGCCTCCGGTGAATTAAAACACGGGACCATTGCTTTGATTGAAGAAGGGACACCGGTTGTGGGAATTATCACGCAGGAAAAGACTGCTAATTTAACCCGAAGTAACCTACAGGAAACAATGTCGCGTGGGGCCTCAACTTTCACGATTGTTCGTCGGAGCTTGGCATTGGAAGATGACACAATTATTATTCCGGATGTTGATGAAATGATCACACCGTTACTAAGTGTCGTACCGGCCCAATTGATTGCTTACTTTACCAGTTTAAACAAGGGCTTGGATGTCGATCGACCACGTAATTTAGCTAAAAGTGTTACCGTTGAATAATGATTAATCAATCCTATAAACTTTAATGTTTAACGAAGCCTGACCGGCAATGATTTTTCCGGTTGGGCTTTTTTAGTTGGATGGTTATTAAACGACGATGATTGACGTTGTTTTAAGCTTGTCGTTATTTTTTTGTGTTAAAATAACGGTTGATGACTGATTAAACATTAATTTAAATATTCTTAGTGGGAATAAAAGTAATCATTAAATGACTTCATTTTTCACTGATTTTCTAATATGATAAAGTGAAGTGTCAATAAGGGGTGGAGATGTTGAAAGAATCTATTAAACGAGCCATATTTCTAATCGCCATTTGTGGCGCTGTGCTGCTGACGTGTTTTTTGGGGGGCAACGGTACATATGTGACGGCCCAGGCTTCTTCGGCCAACAGTTTTATCACCACTTATCAAGCTGACGTCAAAAAGGCCTCGGCAAAATACAATCTTTACGGCTCTGTCATGATGGCGCAAGCAGCTCTTGAGAGTGGCTGGGGACAAAGCCAACTGACGCTGGAAGCCAACAACTTTTTTGGCATCAAGGGCGCTTATAACGGCCAGTCGGTGTCAATGCCAACAGTTGAATACAATAGTAACGGTCAAATGGTAAATACAACGGCCAGCTTTAAAAAATACCCGACTGCCTACGCGTCGTTTGCTGATAATGGTGCCACGCTGAGAAACGGGACCAGTTGGGATCCGCAATATTATTCAGGTGCTTGGAAAGAAAATGCCGCGACTTATTCGGACGCTGCCAATGCGTTAACCGGTAAGTATGCGACCGACCCCAATTATGGTAGTTCTTTAATTAAGCTGATTCAGCAATATGGCTTGGATAAAACGTTTGGTGAAACTGCCGGGACATCCTCTTCAAGTGATGCCAGCAGCACGGCTGACAGCGCAGTGAGTTCTGGAACCGATACTGCCAGCTCGACTGTTGTTGATACGCAGGGAGCCGGTTCAACAACGCCTCGAGTGACTTATTATAAAAGTAATGCAATTCAATCAGTCCCGCTATCCAAAAAGTACGCCAAATACTATGTTTATAATCACGTAAAGGGGACCAGCACCAACGAAAAGCACTATAGCTGGCGGTCGCTGGGAATTAAAAACCGGGTAACCGTATACTTGGATATGCGTGGTGTTAAGAAGGGGACTCCTAAAAACTGGTATCGCTTTAGATTTTATACCAACAGTAAGGCCAAACGCTTTTGGGTTTATGCACCGGCACTACAATTTCCAACAATCTATAGTGGTAAGACCAGTGGCAGTTTAACGATTAATAAGTTGGCCGAGGATACCTTATACAATCATGTTTTGGGCTCTCCATTACTGGCTAAAAAATCAACCAAATTAAGTTCTTTGGAAAGTAAAAAGAAATATTCGGTTGATCGAACGGCATTGGTTAAATCGACTGGCGGTTTAAAGGCCTGGTATCGAATTAAAGTTGGCAAAAAAACAGGTTGGATTAACGCCAATGACGTTATAACTGCACCGTCAAAGGTCGCCAAGGTTGATTTTCAGGCGGATAAAGTTGTTTCATCCAGTGCCAAAGCGGATTATCTTTATACAGATTTTAACGCGACCGGTCAATTTATGAAACATTATAAATTAGCACAGGTTAATCTGACGGTTGGAACAAAGGTAAAGGTAGATAAGCTAGGATACCGATTAAGTGATAAATCGATCTGGTATCGAATCGCCCATACAGGATCTGACACAAAATACTGGGTATCTTCAAAGTTTTTGTCATAATTGTTGAAAGATGATTGAATCCAATTGGTTTTAAGGTATAATTATTTTTTGGTATGTACATCTTAAATGTCAGGGGAGGTTTTTGTATCAAATCTCGTGTAACAAACTTAATTGTTGGGGGATTAATTTGCTTTTTAACAGTGATTGTTTTTGGCGTTGCTGGTGGCAGTACTTCTGTTAAAGCAAGCGTTGCCAGCAATTTTATCAATCGTTTAAAGAAACCAGTTGAAAAGGTCAGTAAACAAAATCATCTTTATCCTTCAGTTATGATGGCCCAGGCAATTTTGGAAAGTGACTTTGGTCGATCAACGCTTTCTACTGAAGCAAACAATTATTTTGGAATAAAGGGCGCATATAATGGTCAATCCGTTACGATGAGTACTGGTGAGTATACGGAAAAGGGCAAACATTACATGACGGCTGCCCAATTTAAGAAGTATCCAAGTATTGAAGCCTCAATTCGTGATAATGCCTATTTGTTGCGTCACGGAACACTGACTGATCCAAATTACTATTCCCAGACTTGGACAACAAATGCTGCGAGTGCCAGCGATGCCGCAATGGCCTTGGCGACGACTTATGCGACCGACATGGATTATGGAAACAAGTTAAACGCGATGATTGTGAAATATAATCTGGATAAATTGGATGCCAATAATGGTGACACAACAATTAACGGTGCCGGGAATATTAATGAGCAGATTGAGCAGTCACTAAAAAAGGAGCTGGGTACCACGAGCAGCCAGCCTGCCAAAACAGCCCAATCGGATCAGCCACAGGTGCGATCAAAGATTACCAGTGTTCCGGAAAGAATTATTCCGCGCTCAGTCTTTGAGTCCCGGCGGCAGCAACCGTCCGCAGACAATGATTATACACTGCAATTAAATTTATCACTTGAAAAAATAATTAAGAGCAACGCAGCGGCTAAAAAACACTGAGTCATAAAAAAAGGTTGGGGGTAAAAGATTAAGCTTTTCTCTCGACCTCTTATTTTTCAAGGGATTTCTGTTATAATACTTTTCGAAAAGTTAAAACTTTGAATTAGGAGTAAGTTTAGATCGATGGAAGAAAAAAACTATAAAGTAAAAGTTCAAAACGTGACGAAAGAATATGATCTTTTTAAGACGCAATCGGAAAAATTACGCTCATTTTTTTCGATTTCTAAAAATCAAGTTCCTCATTTTTGGTCGTTGATGGGGATTTCATTAACAATTCAACCAGGAGAGACTTTGGGGTTGATTGGGGTTAACGGCTCCGGAAAGTCAACGCTGTCAAATATTATTTCGGGCATTATTCCGCAAACAACGGGCTATGTAGATGTTCGTGGTGATACATCGATTGTGGCAATTCGTGCCGGACTACGGAATAATTTAACTGGTCGGGAAAATATTAGGCTGAAATCGCTGATGCAGGGCCTGACTAATGAAGAGATCGATGAAATGATGCCGGATATTATTTCATTTGCGGATATCGGTGATTTCGTCGATCAGCCTGTTAAAAGTTATTCAAGCGGTATGCGGTCGCGATTAGGCTTTTCGATTGCAGTTCATATCAATCCGGATATTTTAATTATTGATGAAGCGCTTTCGGTTGGTGATGATACTTTTTACCAAAAATGTGTGGATAAAATCACAGAATTTAAGCAAGCGGGTAAGACAATTATTTTTGTCAGCCACTCTTTGAAGCAGATTGAAATGCTGTGTGACAAGGTTGCTTGGATTAATTATGGTGAATTAAAAATGGTTGGTGAAACCAAAGCGGTTACCAAAAAATACCGGGAATTTACCAAATGGTTTAAAAAACTAAGTAAAAAAGAAAAGCATGATTTTGAAACTGAACGGAAGAACGTTCAAAAGAACTTTAGTATTAAAAATTATCAAAAAAAGGTTGCTGCGGAAATGCAAGCGGCAGCACCAGACGAGAAGAACGTTTCTTCAAAGGTCCATAAACTATTCTATGGGTCGGTTATCAGTGAAAAGATGTCAGTAGGAAATCAGCTCTTAACCTGGGGCGTGTTGTTGGTGGTTTTATTTTTCTGCCTGGTTAATATTTCCGGCTATTCTGTTGGTCATGTCCTAAGCGATCCTTCGGTATTGATCCATCCTTCAGATGTCTTGCATTTACCCAATAACAAGTAATATTACGTGAACGACCAGCTTTTATCGGTTATTAGAATGAAAAGATGGCCGTTTTTGAGAAAAGCCATTGACAGCGCTTACAGAAAACGCTATATTATTTATGGGTACTAAATAAATACCTTCTAATCAATTCTCTTTCTCTCTTAAAAAACTGGTGGACCTGTTGGTACCATCAGTTTTTTATGTATAATAGAATAGCTTAGTATAGAAATTTTAGAGTAGGAGCCTTGATCGTAATGAAAAGTCATGAAGTTTTGACACTGATTGAAGAAATCACCCGCAATGATGGAACCAAATATATTGAAATCAGTAATATGGTCCAGAACGGACGGGCCGAATTAGCCGTTGAGCGGGGATTTATTAAGCAGGTGAGGATATTACAGCTGAATATCCCACACTCCCCTCACGTGCAAAAATACGAGCATTATATTAACGAAAATTACAGCATGCCGACAGAAGATATGGATCATTTTGAGGAATGGAAAAAAACACCGGAAATGCAGAAAGAAATTGAGATTATCTTGAAGGAAAATCATATCGGATAAGTCGGTATTATGAGTAACCTCTAAGAAAAACATGATTTTCTCCTTAAAATCAAAAAAAGTTAAATTTTTAATTGCCAGTTATGAGAAATTATGTTATAAATATATATGTTGCTTTTAGAGGTGCTTTTATTGCTCCGTAGTTCAGTGGTAGAATAATTGACTGTTAATCAAGAGGTCGCTGGTTCGAACCCAGCCGGAGCAGTTGGAAATAACCTGCGGGTTGTTTCTGTGTAAAATCTTTTTTTATTCATTTTTTATTGCACTTTCAGTGAAAATATGATATAAATATTATGTCGCGTTTTGAATGTGACATTCATGTGTAACCTTTTATTGCTCCGTAGTTCAGTGGTAGAATAATTGACTGTTAATCAAGAGGTCGCTGGTTCGAACCCAGCCGGAGCAGTTGGAAGTAGCTTTTAAGTTGTTTCTAAGTAACATATCTTTATTTTTGATTGTATTCCAATCGCAAATATGATAAAGTTATTGTATTGCGTTTGACACATAACGTATTATTGCTCCGTAGTTCAGTGGTAGAATAATTGACTGTTAATCAAGAGGTCGCTGGTTCGAACCCAGCCGGAGCAGTCAGAGGTTTACAAAAACAGCCGTTTGCTATTAAAAAAGATAGCAGATGGCTGTTTTTTAGTGCTTTAAGCTAAAAAATGGCAACGATTGTTATATCAGCTGCCATTTTTTCGTTTAGATATTAATTTCCGATGGCGTTGCAATGATTTGGCGATTACCACTATCATAGACAACCAATGATTTGGGATAACTGTTGTCGTATGGATATGGCGAATCAAACGTTGCGACTAATTCATTACCCTGGATAAAGTCATAGGATAGTTTACCATCACTGTTAACCAGGTTGAATTTAATTAAATTTGATAGTGGAAAAACGTGCTGCAAGTCATTATCAATAATGAACCAAACGTTATCAATTGCTTGATCTGGTAACGTTGAAACAATACTAAAACTGGCAAAGCGTGAATGATTTGGATCAAACATTTGTAACACCTTCAATCTTTAAATAACTAATTGTCAATAAATTACCAAAAATTAATGCCGAATGCAAGCAACTCGTTATCGCTCAAAGACCTGATTATCATAAATTAATTTAACAATGTGCTTCTCAACCTGTTGACTCTCAGGGGGCAATTTAAAGTAATCACCATACAGACCGTTCAGGATGACATCGTAATCTTTCGGCACGACAATTTGAGTATCTTCAAAAGGAACGGTCGTCACCTCCTTAACCTGATTAAGCGAGAATAATTCCTTTTCGTATGCATATTGGGATGCCAGATTTTTGACCAGGTTCAAATCCGGATGATCATTGTAAGTTGTCATCAGGGACTGACGTTTCTGTTTAAAAATATTGGCAGCTGTTAACTGCTCAGAAGACAGTGCACCCTGAAATTTTCGAATTGGATTATCAATGATATTGTAACGCAGTTTTAAATAGATTCGGCTGTCAAGCTTTCGGATATTGATTATTTGCCGCCGTTGTTTTTCAGTTGAATCGGGTACCTTGTCCAGCGGAAAAATATCCAAAAAGACGCCCTTTCGAGCATTATTAACATTATTACGTTCTTCGATATAGGTGTTGCGATCCAGAATTTTAGCATAGCTTAATGCGTAATTATCGTCACTCCAAGGTGTTTGAAGATAGTAATGGTCATTTTGAAATTCGGCTGGTGCAACTTCAAGCAGTCGTTCATAATCAGGTCTTAAAAGGGCAATATCCATGTCGTCGTCCCAAGGAATGAAACCTTGATGGCGAATGGCGCCTAATAAGGTGCCGCCCATCGCAATGTAGTGAAGGCGATATTTAGCAGCCAATTCACTAAAGCGTTTAAAAATAGTCAATTCAATTTGCTGAATTGTTTGAGTTAGAATATCTGTCATATGGCCTCCACAAGAATTCTCATCAACTTTCATTATAAAACAGAATGCGAAAAAATTCTCAAAACTGGCGGTATATTGTTGATACAACAGTACAGACAATATATAATTAGTGCAGTATTGATATTAATAATTACTGGGGAATGGTGAGGGAAATGACAAAAGCGCACGAAGAATTATTGCAAGAGGCAATCAATGTGTACTTGTCGTCGCTTAAGTATCTGGATAACTTTGTTTCAGAACCTGCGACCAAGTATGGATTGTCCTTTGAGCAGTATTTGATACTGCACACGATTAGTAGTCGTGAACACGTATCGTTAATGGATATTGCAAGTGAAAGAAAAGTTACTCGAAGTGCAATTTCACGACAAATAAAAGTGCTATTACAACATGATTATATTTATCAAAAGCCTGCCGAGAGTGATCGACGGCGTTTATATCTGCACTTGACTAAGAGTGGCAAAGAGGTTGAAAATAAAGTAACTGAGTTAACTACTGCCAGGTTTGATGAGTGGATTTCACGATATGGCGAAGATAAAGTTAGGGAAATCTTGGACTTTATCAAAGATTTTGCGTCACAGGAAATGAAAAATTTCAATGAACCAAAGCAATCAAATCAATAGTGGCTTAACAAGCTTACCAGCATGATGGGGACTTCGTCAGTTAAGTTTGAGGGAATTGGCTGATGGTGGCAATGGTGGTAATAGCATTAAGTTTGGATTATTAAATGTGACCATTTTAGTGTCGAAAAAGAGGCCATTTTATAATATTGATCCACTGCCGGCGTCATTTGAATGACGTTGCCGGCTGTTTTTTAAAACGACGAGTGTGGGACGAAAGGTGGTTGACTTTCAGCGCATAATTGCATTATCCGAGTATTCTAGGCTTGAATGTTTGGATAATGCGATTATGTGTTAGGAAGTTGCCTTTTGGTGTACGTTTTTACTCGGTAATAACCGTGACTAAATAAACGGGGCTGGACAAAATTACTTTTGTCTCAGTCCCGTCGTTTTTTTAATGATTAGGATAACTTAGCCACCGACTTGATCAGAATGATCTGAGTAAGCCGGTGGCTTTATTTAGGTTTGTAAACGGTATGATAACATCCAAAATGTTATCATAATCGAAAATAATGGAATGGTTTTTGATGTACGCTAAAAAGTTCTCAAAAAAGCCTATTTTTCTTCACAACTTATTCACACAATAAGTTTAATTTTATTGTAGACTTAAGTCATAGCAAAAAAGCTATGCCACAAAAATATAGAAAGGGTGATAACAATGCTAAGTTTAATCTGGACATTAATTATCGGAGGTGTGATCGGCGCAATTGCCGGTGCGATTACCAGCCGGGATCTACCATTGGGGTGGGTCGGAAATATTGTTGGCGGCTTAATCGGTGCTTGGCTTGGGCAGGCGTTGCTGGGCTCTTGGGGACCACAGCTGGCTGAAATAGCCATTTTACCAGCGGTGGTTGGTGCAGTGATCCTGGTATTATTGATTTCATTGCTGACCCGTGGTTTGGCTGACTAAGCCGAATCTCTTGGAAAGGAGAGAAAAGTAATGCGAAAACTTTCCAAATTGATGATTTTAATCATCAGCCTACTTGGTCTGGCTCAATGTATCTGGTTCATTGGTTTGGTAGTGCCAATCGATTACCTGTCACGATCAGTGCTTGAAACGGTTCAAACTTCAAATACTTGGCTCTTGGCGGCGGCACTTTCCTTAAGCGGCCTGCTGGGACTAGCTTGTTTAACCGGTATTTTACTGGCTGGGTTGGCCCCCAAAAAGGTGAAACAGGTTACGTTTAACTCACCGAATGGTAAATTAAGTATTTCACAGCAGGCAGTTGAAAAAATGATTCAGGAAAAGGTCCGTTCTCATAAAGGGATTGCCGATGTTAAAGCAAAGCTTAAAATAACCGGTCGAAAGCCCAAGGCCAGTGTCAGAATTTCAGCGGTAGATCATAAGAAACAGGATTTAGTAAGCTTGGGGGAAGAGATTCAGGAGATGGTGATTCACGAGGTTGATCGAATAATGGCCATTCCGGTAAAAAGGGTTAAAGTTCATCTCAAACCAATCGATTCTCTAAAAGATCGCCGAGCTCGACAACCCCGGGTTGTTTAGGAGGGAGTCAAAATGAATTCAATTATGTATGGTGGCATCATTGGATGGTATGCGGCATTGTTTGGACTTTTAGCGGCTTTAGCGGGGTATTGCTGGTACTTGCCTTGGGAATTGCCGGCGCGCTGATTGGCGCTGTAATCGGCAAATTTGGCGGTATAAAAAGTCTGATCGGCCAGCTGGTAAGTGACGAATAACATTTTTAAAAAGTAAGGGAGTTGAATTTCATGGATTCAAAAGTAATGAGCAAACCGGAATTAACCAGAAAGTTAACGTTTAACAACGCAGTGATTGAAAAAATTGCCGGTCTTGTGTGTCGAAACGTTGATGGTGTTTTATCTTTGGATGGCGGCATGATTAGTGAATTGGCGGGGAGGTTCTCAAAGAAGACCGATCCTACCAAAGGCATTGACGCTGAAGTAGGCGAAAAGCAGGTTGCGCTGGATATGGACGCGACAATTGAGTACGGTGCCGATGCCCGAAAGATATTTGACGAGATCTGTACCAGAACGCAAAATGCCATTAAAAATTATACCGGGCTGGACGTTGTTGAAATTAATTTAAATATCAATGATGTCTTAACAAAGCGAGAATGGGAGCAGCAAAGCAGCAGTCAAAAAGACGAGCTTGCCAACACTGTCCATGATGAACGTGTTAAGTAACTGATAGTAACAAAAATTGATCGCTAATAAGTATTTTACATTAGGAGGAAACTGACATGGCTCAAGCAAATTCAGATTTAGAAACGGTTCTCACATACAATGATGATGTCTTGGCAAAGATTGCCGGTAATACGGTCCGGGATGTTGACGGTGTCTTATCTCTTGAAGGAAACTTGATTGATTCCATGACAGACCGGTTTTCAGACAATACCGATCCGACAACCGGTGTGAAAGTCGATTTGGATAATGATGAGAAAAAGGTCAAATTATCGATGGATGCCGTTTTGGAATATGGCAAGAGTATCCCAAATGTCTTTGACAAGGTCACAAACAAATTGTGTCAAGCACTGACAGACATGACGGACTTAAAGCCGGTTGAAATAAAAATCAATATTAAGGATCTTCAGACTAGAGAGGAGTTTCTTAAGAAAAACCGGAAATCGGAAAAAGGGGAGAAGAAAAAAGATAAGGATTGATTAACGGGGGAGATGGTTGAGACTAAGTCGATCATCGTTGTTAAAAATAAGGGCCGCTGACAAAGATATTCTTTATCAGTGGTCCTTATTTTAACGCCTTTAAAAT
>NZ_BAKI01000025.1 GCF_000583655.1 Lentilactobacillus farraginis DSM 18382 = JCM 14108 | reverse complement strand
TTGGCTGGCTGGTAAACTTAAACCTGTTATTTTTATTGGCCCTGTTGCTTGAAACAATTGTGCTGACCAATAATGTCTTAATGGGAACCATTGTTGGTATTCTGATATTTGTTCTTTCGACGGTTATTTTTATTGGCTTGGCACTAAGTTTTATTTTTCTGTTTGCCAATGCGTGATTGTTTGGCGCCGTGAAGGATATAGTCTGGCAAGTTCGCTGACTTTGATTGCCGGTTTGGGTGTGATTGCGGCCGACGTGCTGTTTTTCTTTGATCCAATCAAAGCACCGGCACCAATTAAAAGTTTTGCTAACGTTTTCCTTTCAGCGATTATCTTGTACATATTACTGACGGTTTGGAACACATTATCATCCATGTTTGTTTACCAATGGTATTTTCCGAGGCGAAATAAGGATTACATTATCGTCTTGGGAGCTGGTTTGATCGACGGTTATAAAGTCGGCCGGCTGCTTGGTAATCGGATTAATACAGCAATTGATTTTTATAAACGACAGATTGCCGAAACCAAGCAACATCCCAAGTTTATCTTTTCCGGCGGCCAGGGTGGCGACGAAAAGCTGCCTGAAGCAGTTGCCATGCAAAAGTACGCTGTTCAACACGGTGTGCCAACGCAGGATACATTAATTGAGGATAAGTCCGTGAATACGTTTCAGAATATGAAATTTTCAAAGCAGCTGATTGAGCGTGACGGTGGCAATGAGCGGCGTAAAGTTGTTTTTGTGACCAATAATTTTCACACCATGAGAGCAGGCGTTTTGGCGGATCGGGTTGGTTTAAAGGCAAATGGCATCGGTGCGCCGACCCCGTTTTATTATCTGCCCAACGCGGTGATTCGCGAATATTTAGCGCTGTTTGTGATGCATAAACGTTTTCATATTGTGATGTTTAGTCTAATCTTTTTAGTCGCCGTCCTGGATGGCTTGATGGTTGGGCAAGGCTTTTGATTTTCAGTGTTTTATTTACCGGTTTATCGGTCGTGATGAACAGGAGAGTGGGACGAAAGGCGGTTAACTTCCAGAGCATAATCGAATTATCCGAATATTCCGGGCTTGAATGTTTGGATAATTTGATTATGTGGCAGGAAGTGCCTTTCGGCGCACGTTTTCCACTTGGTAATAATCGCGATTAAACAAAACGGGGCTGGACAAAATTATGGTTGTCTCGATTCCTTTTTATCCTTAAATGACCGGTCTTATCAGAGAATCAAGCAGCGATTTAAGAAGTGAGTTTTAAGTCTTGCAAACGTTTTCAAATGTGGTATTATATAGTCAAGGAAGGGAAAGAAAGTTCGAAGTATCAAGGGTTTAAGACTTGCTTTGACGATTCTTCCACCAGCAAGTACTTGTTGGAAATGATAACTTATTTTCAGATGTTTGTAATTTGAAGTGATAGCTGATTCATCTTGGTAAGTATGAGTTTTAAGCAGTCACATTGATTAGGATGATTACCAGCGAAGATGACAAAGTTAATTTCAGGTGATAAAGTGTTTGAATATAAAATGATCCAATCATCCGAAATGGATTTAAAGATCGACTATTAATACTCATTGGCGTAATTGAATAGATCATTGTACAGGGGTCGCTTGTAGTAGATCGATGAATCCAATAAGCGGTCAAATTGATGGGATATCAAATTGACGCATAGATAATAGATTTACAGATCCAATCATTAAGAATTAGATTTTGATAGTAAGTACTTTAATACCAGTAAATGACAGTTCTAAGTTCCAAGGTGTTACGAAACATGAAAATTGATCGTGCGGCAAATTTATCAAAAGTTAAAGTCACAGCCAGTGATGCATGTTTGCGACAGTCAGATCAATTTAATGAGTTAAATTGAGGCGATAAGACATTAGATTTAAACAGAAGTGGGCATTAACCCTTTATCAATATATCCCTTCCGAACAATAGGCACTCAGGTTGAAGCGCATCGCAAACCTGAGGCCTATTTTTGATATAAGGTAAGAAAACACGTTCTTTTAAGGACGTGATGAATTGCCTTCTTTTCATAAACAGCAGCTTTGACAAGCCACGCCAATAATTAATTCACACAACCGAAGTCGAAATCGTTGAGAATCCAACCAATCGGCATTAAAATCCAAACTGACAGGACAGCGGTGCAAGCGAATCCTTTTCCGCGGCCCTGATTAGGGGAAGTTTGTTTGTTTTTGTAATTTTAGGGAGGATTTTATAATGACAACAGCATTTGCAAGTCCATCGACCTATGTGCAGGGCAAAGATTTATTGAAGACGGCCAGCAAGTATATCAAGCCGTTTGGCGATCACGGAATTTTATTGACTGATGATATTGTTTGGGGATTGGTTGGTCAGCGGTTCTACGATTACCTAACCAAGGGCGGCTTAAAGATCGAACATGTTCAGTTCGGCGGTGAAAGTTCACCGGAAGAAATTGACCGGATTAAGGAAATTGCCGCTAAGAGCGACGCCCAATTTGTGATTTCACTTGGTGGCGGGAAAACCAACGACACCACCAAGCGGTTGGCGATCAATTGAAAATTCCGATCATTATCACGCCGACACTGGCTTCCAACGACTCACCGTGTACCCGATTGAGTGTCCTTTACTCCGAGGACGGTAGTTTCTTGAAGTACCTGTTCTATGATAAGAATCCGGATCTGGTTTTGGTTGATACGTCGGTAATTGCCGGTGCGCCGGTGAAGTTTTTGATTGATGGCATCGCTGATGCGTTATCGACCAACGTAGAAGCTCAAAGCGTTCGCCGAGCTCGTGAAACAACTTTATTACCGCTTCAGACCCAACAGACGGAAGCCGGTCTGGCCCTGGCTGAAAGATGTGAAGCGCTACTGTTTCACTATGCCGACCAAGCAGTGGCCGCTGCCGGTGATCACACGGTTACCCCGGCGCTTGATCATATTGTGGAAGCCAATACCTTGTTGAGCGGGGTTGGGGCCGAAAGCTCTGGGTTGGCTGCTGCTCACAGTTTCCAAAACGGATTAACCGCGCTTTCAGGTGACGTTCACAAACTGTCTCACGGCCAAAAAGTGGCTTTTGGGACATTGCTGAACCTGGTATTGGAAGGTGCCAGTGATGAACGGCTGGTTAGATTCCTGACGTTTGAGCACCGCTTTGGCCTGCCGACGACTCTAAAGGACCTTCATTTGGAAAATGCCAGTGAGGATGATTTACGAAAAGTTGCCGAGCTGACCACTCAAGACGGCGAAACCATTCACAACATGGGCTTTAAAGTAACTGCCGATGATGTCTTGGAAGGCATCAAAGCCGTTGACGCCTTCTCAAGAAGTTACTTTGGCTGATTTTCATAAATTTTCAAAAAATATTTAAAAAGTCGATAACGATATAAAAATTTTAAATTTAATTATCACTATCAAGACGTAAAGCCCCACCAGAAGAATCGTGCAGAAACGGTCTTTGGGTGGGACTTTATTTTTGAAGCGAAACCACTTACCACTTGAAAGTGATAGGTAACAATTTGCTTAAGAATGTAAATGTTTGGTATATTTTCATTGTGATACCGGCAGAAAGTGGGCCGGTGCACTAAAATAGTTTTGTAATCAAGTTAGTCCATGCTGACTAATGACGAGGTGGTTGAATGATGACGAGACGAAATAAAATTTTAGTAACGGTAAGCGTGGTTTTGGGAATTGTTGTAATCTTTGCGGCAGCCGGGCTGTTTTTCCGGTCGGCAAATCACGCTAACCGAAGCAGGCAACAAAAGACGGTAGCTGTCAATCATTCGACTACGCCGGTTTTATTTGTTCACGCTGGGGCGCCGGGCTGCATTCCCAGATGCCGCTGGCTAAAAAGGCTATTCGGGAAGGCGTGGCCCAAAAGGGATTATACGTTTATGTCGGCCCGTCCGGCCAGATAAAAATGTATGGCCATCTGCCGGCCCATCCCAAGAAATCACCAGAGATTTTAGTTAAGTTCCCCAATGCTTATATTGGTGAATTTCAAGAGGCAGCTGAACTGCACAAGATTTTGGTGCTGTTAAAGCAACGTTATCACGTAACTAGCTTTAACGCCATCGGTCATTCAATGGGTGCTTACGCGTTGGTTACCCAAAGTGAGCGGGATGGTAATTCAAGGCAAATTCCCCGGGTTAACAAGCTGGTTTTGATTGCCGGGCCGTACGATGGTATCTTGGATCGGGGAAAATGGGATCAACCAACTAGCGGTAAACTTAGTCGACTGTGGATGATCATCCAAATCAAAATCGACTGTTGAAAAACGGTCAGCCGAGGATCAAGCATCCCGAGTACCGGTTGTTAATGCGCAACCGTCGCAATTTCCCACATCAGGCGCATATTTTGAATATTTATGGCAACGTTGAAAACGGGTCAAATTCTGACGGCACGGTGTCGGTGACTTCAGTTTTATCGCTGGATTCGATTTTAAAGAATCAGGTTGCCGGTTATCAAAAATTTGCCACCCATGGCCGGCTGGCTAAACACCCGTATCTTGAAACCAAGAATAAGCGGGTTCAAAATGAGATTATTAAGTTTCTGTGGGGCACCCGCAGCTAATGCTATCAGGTGTTTTTACGGTGAAGGTAACGTTTGAGTTAAAGATTGTCATTTAGAAACGTTCATATAAGCAAAGATAAGCAAAGAAAAGAACCATTAATAACGAGGTGCCCCACAATCATCGGACTGCTGGTCTAACGATTGTGGGGCACTTTATGATGTTGACTCTTTTAGGGGATGTCAGCGTGGATCATCCATTACCGAATTTTACGTGTCGTCCATACGCTGACGGCTTGAGGCGCGTTTGGATAGTAATTTTTCAAAACGGTGATTTTTTGGCGATTAATTTTTATTGAACCGCGTTTTAAAAGCATGCTATATTCGGTGTGATTTTGTTTTAGCTGCCAGTAACCATGCGACTTGAGCTGAGGGCAGGCCAGTTGCGTCATGCTTGTGTGGGGATGATTCGCTTGCTGGAAACGGTCGTTGCGTAATGTGGTGCGTAATCAACGGACCAGGTATACTTAGTGATCGTCATTTTCATGAAGTAATGACCAGCCTGATCATATTGATACCAGGTGCCACGTAATGAAACCGGCGTTGTTACGTAAGGATGCCTTTGATCCGCAGACGATGGTGTTTTTGATATAAGGCAAGGAAACACGTTCTTTTAAGGACGTGATGAATTGCTCCTTTTTGCATTTAAAAAGCGGTTCTAATAATTATCAAATCAATAAATGTTGAAAGCTTTCTAAAATATATGTGTGTATCAACAATGACCATATGTTATAATGGTTAAGCTAAGTTTCCATGGATTAACTAAATGACCGTTTATCGGATCCGCGATTAAAAGCACGGTACTGGTAATAGACCGGTCATGATCAAATTAGCAAGATCAGTTAGTAAAGTAAAGAGAGGAGGTCCCCAGATGACGACAGTGGTTAAAGGGATTAAACTACGCTTATACCCCAACCAAGCGCAAATCAATTTATTGTGGCAACTGTTTGGCAATGACCGGTTTGTCTGGAATCACATGTTAGCCATGGCCAACCAGCGGTATGAAAACAATCCGGCCAGTCGGTTCGTTGGCGAATATGACATGAACTATCTGCTGAAACCCCTCAAGCAGGAATACCCCTTTTTAAAGTTAAGTGATGCTACCAGCTTGTTGGTGGTTAACCATAACCTGGCGCTGGCTTATCAGAACTTATTCCAACATCGGGGTGGCCATCCCCGGTTCAAATCCCGGCGTAGTGCCAAGCAATCCTACACTGGGCAATCAATCTGCACCGTGGAAGCTAAGCGGCGGTTAAAACTGCCGAAAATCGGGAGTATTCGGACCAGCAAGACGGGCCGCTTGGCCAATGGTAAAATTAAGCGCTACACGATTAGTCACGATGCCACCGGGCGTTACTATATTTCCCTGCAGGTCGAAACTGAAGTTCATCACTTGCCCAAGACCAATCAAAAAATTGGTTTAGACCTGGGCGTTTCCGATTTAGCGATTGATTCTAATGGGGTGAAGTATGGGACGTTCAATGCTAAGTGGCTGAAAAAGCAAGCCCAACGGTGGCAGGCCAAGTTCAGTCGACGCAGGCACCAAGCGACCGTTGCGATGCACCAATGGAATCACCACCATAAATTGCTTAAGATGGAACTTAATGATTACCAAAATTGGCAACGGGCGAAAATGACCAAAGCCCGGTATCAAGCTAAAATTGCCAACCAGCGCAAGGATTACCTGCACAAGCTCACGACGGCCTTAGTTCGGAAGTATGATGTGATTGTGATTGAAGATTTGAAAACCAAAAATCTGATGCATAATCACCACCTGGCTAAGGCCATTGCTAACGCCAGTTGGTATCAATTCCGGACCATGCTTGAATATAAGTGTGACTGGTACGGAAAGCAATTAATGGTGGTCAGTGCTAAGAACACTTCCCGAATCTGCTCAGCTTGCGGGCACAATGACGGCGCCAAACCCTTAGCAATTCGGGAATGGACGTGTTCTGAGTGCCAAACCCATCATGATCGGGATATTAATGCGGCAGTTAATATCCTGAAGCGCGGCTTAAAAGCTACTGGTTAGGGACTAGCCATGGTAAGAGAGCGGGGTTCTGTAAGTTAGGTGTTCGGCATACCGATGTAACAGCCTAAATACTACTTCGTGTTCCCAGAAGCGCGGTCATTCATGGCCGAGTAGTTCACAATGTGATCGATAATGCCAGTCCCAGTGTCAGCAAAACGACCAATGGAAAAATAATCTTTTTCATTGGATAATCATTCCCCCTCTTTACTAGTATATTATAAGATAAGCTTTATCTGTTTAGAAGGGTGATTCGATATAAAAGCAAATTTTTTTCATGTTGTAGAAGCTTTATTCTTAGGGGACTTACAAAGTGAGACTATAATAAAGTTGAATGCGCTTTCTAAAAAAACAATAATCTATTAATCAAACCAATGTTTATCACAATTTTCAGGCTTTAGTACCAAAGGAGGCCAATTCAATGACGTCAATTAAAGCAATTTTGCAGCAACGATACGCCAAAATTCAAATCGAGTGGCGGCGTTATTGTAACAACCCTTATGATGTAGAACGGCCTCATGACTTGCGGGTGGCGATTCGAACACTGCGGGGACTGATTAAATTTTTAAAACGGGATATGCCACAACTGACTTATGAATCGCTCGATAATGATTTGAGTCAAGCGGCGAAACTGTTTAGCCCATTGCGGGACCTGGATGTTTTAATCGCTGAAGCAGGTGATTTTGTCTATGAACATCCGAAAGAAAGCTCGGCTTATTCAGCGCTTTTTGAAAAGCTCCGTCAAAAGCGCGATGAAGAGATGAAGCATACCCTAACGAAAGCCAGCCGGCTAACTTTTACGACGTGCTTGAAGAGAATCAAGACACAGTTGGATTCGCTGACCTTTGAGAGAGCAGGCAATCCCGATTATCCTAAATTATTAGCTAAAGAATTTAAGCGCCGGGACCGTGAATTGATGAAGCAGTATCACCAGTTGGATTTTCACGACTATCCACGGGTGCATCATGTTCGAAAGCGGGCTAAAACACTGCGTTATTCGGCCACTTATTTTGCGGCATTTGTACCGAAGAAAGAACGCAAACGGGTTGAACGAGCCAAAAAAATTCAGGATATTTGCGGTGTGATTACTGATGCCCACGTTAATGACCAGCAATTGCAGTGTTTGGCAGCCAATACGTCTAGTCTGGAACATCGTCGGGTATTATTACAGATTGCTGAAGAGCAACGAAAAATTTATACGGCAGATAAGCAGGCAGTCGTTAAAAGAGCCTTGACAAATAATTGATCACTTGATAAGCCGGTTAGTTTAAACTGAAACGACATTGACTAATAACAAATTTTTACATTCATTACAAGTTTGTGGCATAATGAATAAGTTTTTCTATAGTCCCTTGATTCAATGGACGTTGTCCCCTATGATAATTTCATAGACAAGTACGTCACTAACTAAAAACAAATGGGGAATAATATTAATGGATCAAGACAGACAAGCAATTTTAGATGCAGCTTCTCATTTAGGGGACGCAGTCGGCTCCGAAAAGTTGCCCGTTGACCATTTTACTTTTGTAAGTATTGTGTCACGAATGGCGCTTCATGATTCGGATCTGAAGAAACGACTTTTGGCCGGTTTTCCACAAGCGGATTTGCCGACACTATTCGAGCATATTGAAACCGACGTTGCCAATCAAGAACGGATAAACCAAATCCGTAAAGAAGCCCGACTGAGAGAAACTGACGACTACGTGATTAAGCGACAGGTCACTGAATATGGTAAAAACCTGGGCTGGCCGGGATTACGCATGAATGACGTTTTTGCCGAATTAGATAATGAGAACATTCCGCCACGTGACCAGCAGACCTACTGGGGGATTTATGAAAACGACTATTGCGTGACTTTTCACGGTAAGGTAGTTGCCTATAAGTCAACCGTGCTGGATTACTTGAAAAAGAACGTCAAGTTTATTTTGGCAGAAAAAAAGGAAAAAGTTGACGAACGTGAACTGTTAAGGCGTTGGCAGGAAACTTTTAATTCCGCCAAGCGGATGTATCGCAAGAAGCACGGGTTTACGCCGGCTGTTAAGAAGCAGCTTCAAGGCGAATTAAATGATATTTTAAATAATATTCCAACAGTTGAAGATGATTAACGCAGGTAGTATAATTAAGTTAAAATTTAATTACCAAATTGGATTGTTAATTTTTCAAAAGCTGTTAGAATATAGGTGATGACCATTCCCCCAATGATCATCACATCACCCTTAAACAAATTTTAAAGGTATTACGCGGAAAGATGCCTCACTTGGGAAAGTGAGGTGTCTTTTTGTCTGTTTTTTGAATATTTTTGAAAGTTACCTTTTGGCGCACGTTCCTGCTTGATAATAATCGGTGAAAAACGGGGCTGGATAAAAGCAATTTTATCCAGTCTCGTTTTATCAAATCAGTTCAACGTGGCGAATCTCATCAAGCAATACCAGTTGTTGATGATCCAAAACAATTCGGTTGGCGTGATACCCCAAGACGTGGGTGGTGAAATCAGGGATCTGACTGTCATTGATATCAACCTGATTTAGCTGAAGCTTAATTAGTCGGTGCCGTTGGTAGGCCAACGCCAAGATATTGGTAATCGTGGCAAGGGTCTGTTGCGGCTGGGGTTGATAGTGTCGTTGCTTCTTGGCCATCTGCTTATGAAGGGCAGCGGTATGGTCCGATAGGTAGAAACCCTGCCATTTCATCATGCCGCGGTCGTGATAATCGTGTTCGAAAAAGTTGTTTACCATGGTCATATCCAATTGTTTATCGTTCGGGTAATTATTCAAGCTGTTCACGCCTCCATTGAATAACTTTTTGAGTACTCGGCCAGCGCATACCGGCAAAATCGACAAATTCGATGGTTAAGTTGGTTTTGGCTTTGAGACCGGTAATTAAATTTTCCAAGGTGGTTAGATCATAATCGCGCAGTTTATGCAGCGGGATGGATTTCACCCGTTCGTTCTGCCGTTGGCTGTTAAAGAAAAAATTATAACTGCGATCATAGGGATCGTTGACTACCTGAAGCCAGTAGCGGGTATGACTGATACGCTTAAATAAAGGCGTTAGTCGCTGATAAATAATGGTTAAATCTTTATTCATAAGCATTACCCCCATTATGGCCGCCAACCAGTTTGGCCCGCTCGATTGCCGTGCCGCCCGCTGTCAGGCTGGTGGCATAAACCAGCTTGGTAAAGCCAAACTTTTGATGAATTTGATCAATTACCCGGTTAAGTTTCTCGGCCTGGATTTGGCGTTGCGGCGCCGTGAAGAGGTCAAGCTGCTGATGATTATCATCGGACAATTGACTGCTGTAAACGGCAATGTTTCGGACAGCTTGACCGTCCCAATCCTGGCGAAACAGCTGTAAGAGCGGCTTAATAATCTCCCGGTCACAGTTGGTTGGATTAATACGCAGTTCGTGATGAAAGCCGCTCCGACCATCGGTGGCGGCTGCCGCGTAGGAAAAACCGATACTCAGCGACAAGCAGCCGGCCAATTTATGATGATGCCGCAGCCGAGCCGCTACCTGTTCGCCAATTTCCTTAATAACCGTTTCAATGGCGTGGCTGTCCGCGTAGTCATATGGTAAAACCTGGGAGTTGCCCAGACTGGCTGATTTGGTAACGGGACGTTGACTGACTTTGGAACGGTCAATCCCCCAGGCGGTGGCGAAAAGCTGTTCACCAATGATGCCCATTTCCTGCTTTAACAGGTACGGGTTGGCGTGGGCCAGATCGTTCATGGTGTGGATGTGTAATCGGTTGAGGTGTTTGGCAGTTCGTTTGCCGATGCCCCAAACATCGGTGAGATTTTGAATGGACCAGATTTTTTCCGGGACAGTTTCGTAGTGAATCTCGCCGATAAAATCCGCGGTATGTTTGGCGTACACGTCCAGGGCAATTTTGGCCTGCAGTGGATTATCGCCAATGCCAACGGTAGTGTAAAGGCCTAATTTTTGGCGAACAGTTTTTTGAATTATCCGGGCAACTTGTCTGGGCGAGTTGCCAAACAAGCGCCAAGAATGGGTCATATCAACAATGCTTTCATCGATCGAGTAGGGCCAAACATCGGCTTCAGCCGCAAATTCAGTAAAAATCTGATTAATCTGTAGATTACGTTGAATATAAAGATTCATGCGTGGCGGGACAACCCACAGGCGGGGATCCTGGGGGAGGTCCCGTTTACGGGAAACGTTGGCTTTAAGATGAAATAAACGTTTGGCCTCCGGCGAGGTTGCCAGAATCAGCCCGCCATTGGTATTTTTTTCTTCACTCATTACTACCAGCGGTACCTTGAGCGGGTTAAACCCGCGCTGGACAGCCTCACAGCTGGCATAGAAGGACTTGTTATCGATTAAAAAGAAGACGCCACGTGGTTCTTTATCTATAAACATCTTTGTCATTCCCCGAAAAGTACAAGTTGCTCTTAGAACACCTGTTGCCAAATATTGGTTTGAATACCTTTATATTACGAACGGGCGTTTTAAAAGTCAAGTTAAATTTGGGGAAAAGTGATTAAAAAAAGCGCGATTGCCAATATTTTTTTGGTAATCGCGCTTTCAAATGGCGTCGTATTAAGAAACCGTGACCGGTTGTTTGGTGGTCATTAAGTAGAAAGAATTGGTTGACCTAAATCACCGGGTTGGTATGTGAGCTGTTTTGGTATGATACAATGGGAAAAGTTAATCAAAATGATGATCATTTATTGCAGATAAGGAAATTTAAAATGGAAAAAATTTTAGTGATTGGCGGTACCGGCAATATCGGACTACCGTTGATTCAATGGTTAGCAACCACTCAAAATAGCCAAATCGTCGCCGGTGTCCATAATGTGCAAAGGGCACAAAGGACGTTGGCTGGAATTGAACGGCTTGAAATCCGTCACTTTGACTTTCTGGACGCAACGACCTTTCCGACGGCTTTTTCAGGAGTTTCAAGGGTCTTCTTCGTTCGGCCGCCACAATTGTCAAAGCCCAAGACGGACATGCTGCCGTTTTTGAAATACGTCAAACAGCAGCGAATTCACCAACTTGTCTTTGTATCGCTGATAGGCGTTGAAAAGAATCCGATGACGCCCCATCATAAAATTGAAAAGATGATTCAGCAGTTGGGTATTCCGCACACGTTTATCCGTCCCAGCTTCTTTATGCAGAATTTGAATACAACTCATCGATTCGATATTCAGCAACACCACGACCTGTTTATTCCGGCAGGCCATGCCAAAACCAGCTTTATTGATACCCGAGATATTGGTGAGGTTGCCGGCGTTTGTTTAACCGATGACCGCTATCTGAATCAAGCTTTGGAAATCACCGGCCCCCAAGCGTTAACTTATGACGAAATTGCCAAGATCATGACTGAGGTCTTGGGAACACCCATTACTTACAGCCGGCCCGGGCTCTTAAAATTCCGGCGGGTGATGTTAAAGCGGGGAATTAAGAAAGAATTCGTGAACGTCATGGTGATGTTGTATCTGATTACCCAGTTAGGCAACGCTAAAAAGGTGACGGATACGGCGGAAAGGGTTTTGAAACGGCCGCCAAGGGATATTCGGACTTATGTTCAGGATTATCGGGATTACTTTTTCAGCTAAATAGCGAAGTAACCTAAATTTAACGAGTAACCAGTGTTGATTTTAATTAATCAGCGCTTTTTTATTTGGTCTTTGCTTCAGCGATAATCTGTTTGGCAAAGTTAACGGCCTCGGCCTGCTCTTCGAGGTTGGGATGGGTTTGATTAATCAGGTTTTTGAGTGCGCCACGGCTCTGATAAGTTTCATCAAACAATTTGATTTGAGGATCCTTCAGACTGCGTTTGACCTGATTGTGAATTGACAGTTTCCAGTTTGACGTACTGAAAGCCGCAACTGCTTTTACTTGGTTAACGGTTAATTGGGAAATGAAGTGACGCAATTCGGGTGCCAACTGTGACGCAATGTAAGGGGCACCGCCGATAAACAGTAGGTCAACCGGTTCCGATAGCGGTACCTCGATTGATTCAGCTTGGACACCGATGCCGGCACCCAAAGCTTCGGCTAGTTTTTTGGTGCTTCCGGATTTTGAGTAGTAACGAACAGCGATTTTCACGATAAAACATCTCCTAATTGTATTATGATTGGCGATCTTTACACTATTAAAGTTAGTCAAACGGATAATCATTTTTATTATACTCGAACAACTACTACTTCAATTAAATTTTACCATCATAAAATAAGTTTATCTCTTGTACAGTGAAATTTGATAAATACTTTAGCGGAAGTCTACTTATTAATGTCGGAAACAGTTACTATTTATCGTGATTATAATACAAATCTCTCAAAAATATTGAAAATGCCTCATTCGTATTTATCTTAAAAATCGGAAACTGTCACGTATTATACAAATTGAGGTGTTTTACTAAAACGAGAAACCGTTTACAATTAAAAACGTAAATGACATACAACAGTTATTTTAATTTAACTGTTACTCGCGAGTGGTTAAGTAAGTCAGTTTACGCCTTTTCAATAATTAATTCTGGGGAATCAATTGTTACATCGGGTATAAATGATTTTTGGTATGGTTAATTGTAAGCGCTAACTATATATTGGGGGTTCGCACTTTGCAATGTTATTAGAATTAACTATTTTGAATAATAAGGGAGTATTGACATGCTTGAACACAGAAAAGTTGCTTTATTCGCGGCAACCGCGATTGCCGGATTATTTGCAATTGGGGTAAACTCAAACACAGCTAAAGCGGAAGATATTAATGTTAACACCAACACATCGGTTCGTGATGTGACCCACGTTGCTTCGGGTGGACTTTACGCGATGCAGGATGCTAACACACCGAACGTCAGCTTATTACAGCCGTTAAAACCAAAGACGTTTACACAGGCACCGCCATTTGGTCAGCAGATTCCAAATGGTGAGCCCAAAACAGCCGGTGATTTTGACTCTATACAGCCAACGGCGCATCAATTGGGTGCTAAAGTAATGGTCCGATTACCGGATTTCTATCCTAACTTTCCATACAATTTTGATGGCATGGCCGAATGGAAAAACCATGTTACAAAAATGGTTACACAAGCCGAAAAGCATAGCGATGATATTTATGCTTATGAAATCTACAATGAACCAAGTGGTTATTGGCCGGATCCTGCTAAGCGAGGTAAGGGTGCTAATTACGATCAAGTAACTTTTGATCAACTTTGGAATGAAACGTATCAAATTATCAAGGGCATTAATCCTAAGGCAAAAATTGTTGGTCCAAGTTTGAATGGCTGGAACAATAAATGGATGAGAAGCTTCCTTCAAAATGCGAAAGACAATAATACAATGCCGGATTATGTTTCCTGGCATCAATGGAGTGCAGCTGCCTATCCAGGCCAGGTAAAAGAGCTGGAAGCTATTGAAGATTCGCTGAGTTTGAAACATATGCCGATTAGTATTAACGAATACGCTTGGCGTCATGAACTAGGTGTCCCGGGTGACTTGATTCACTACATTCAAAATTTCGAGAATACGACAGATACTGATAGTGCCGATTTGGCCTTTTGGTACGATTACGGTCGAATGGATAACTTACTCACAGATCAGCAAAAGCCAAACGGTGGTTATTGGTTATACAAGTGGTACGGTGATATGACTGGCCATATTGATACAACCAGTACTTATGCAACAAATGGCAATTTGGCAAGTCTTGCCAGCACCAACAATGATGGTTCGGAAACCAACGTTATCTTTGGTGGGACTAATGGTGACAATTCAGTGACCGTCACTGGTTTGGACAGTAATAAGTTTGCCAATGGGGCAAAAGTTCAGGTTAATGAAACTCCTTGGTACGGTGTTGATACGGCTGTTCAACCTAAGACTATTGCTTCGGGAAATGTTCAGGTTAAGAATGGCACGGTGACAGTACCGGTTAAGAATATGCGGGCTTCTACCGGATATCAATTGCTGGTTACGCCGGCAGATTCACAAGTCACTAAAGACGATATTCAATACGTTCAACCAACTGCCAGCGACCCAATTCGAGTAGAAGCCGAAGACAGTCAAGTAACCGATGGAACTAAATCGGGGGCAGATGCTCAAGGGAGCTATGCTTCAAATGGGCTCTTTGTGACCGACTTGAATGGTAAAGACAGTTCAGTTGATATGACGGTTAACACTTTAGCAGATGGTGACTACAAAGTTGAGATTGGTTATGGGAATGCAACTGGTAGTAATGGTATCTTTAACGTAACTTTAAATGGTCAAAAACAAAAGGATGCTGTCTTGCCGCCAACTGGTGGCGGCTGGATTGGTGCGACACCGGATGTTATTGGAAACCGAAAAATTACTCAGTACGGAACAATTCATTTGAACAAAGGAACCAACCATTTTGTTTTAACCCACGCATCTGGTTATGGTCAGCTGGATTACGCACAGTTTACGCCAGTAAATACTGGAGCAGCCACACCTGGCAGTGGAAGTAGTTCTACTTCAACAACGACGCCATCAACTTCAAGTTCCAGTGCGGTAACCAGTAGTTCGTCGTCTTCATCGTCCAGTGCGGTTTCTACAAGTTCATCCAGTGCAGCATCAACTGGTTCCTCAAGTACAACGCAAACGTCAACTGTAACGAAACCATCAACAACGACCACTACGGTTAAGGTACCGAGTTCAGCAGCTAAGAAAGGTACTACGATTTATGCCGTAAAGAAGCTCAACTTATATAAAACACCGACTTTTAAGGCAACTAATAAAGTTGTAAGCTATACGAAAGTAACCCGAAAAAATCGACCGAAATTTGTAGTTATTGGATACGCGCGCTCAGCTAATGGTGCACTGCGATATCAAGTTCGTGACGTAAATCGCGGTAGTCAAACGTTTGGCAAAAAGGGATATATTACCGCTAAACCTAGTTATGCGCAATCGACTTATTACCAGTCTTTGCCAAAATCAAAGACCGTAACAGTTGCTAACAAGACAGGAATCAATGCTTATCGGACTTCCAAATTAAATGGTCAGATCAAGCATTATAAGGCAAACGCACAACTGAAGGTTAAAAAAGTTGTTCGATACAAAACAACAACCCGGTATGAATTATCTGACGGTAGTTTTATTACTGGAAATAAAGACTTTATCATTCAAGGTCGTCAATAACTTGTGATGGAAAGATTGATAATGGGTAACATGATTTGCCAACTTAGAAGTAATCTTCAAAGTAAGGCCAATAATTAACTTAAGTAAGAGAAGCGACTGATTGGAATTTTTCGATCAGTCGCTTCTTTTATTTTAACTAATTTGAGTAAGAGCATGTTATAGATTTAGGTAAGTGGTTATTAATACATGGGGGTTATAGAAAATACTGTCATCTAAATATAATTTATTAGTTAATTAAAATTCAAGGGATATAATCAATTGATTGATAATTCAATAATAGTCGATTACAATGAAGGTGGATTCAATAATTTACTGTTTAACAAAAGTTTTAACAGTTTGGCAGTGAGATTAGGGGGAGTAGATTTATGGAGAAAAAAGGTTTAAGAGGATTACTCTTGCCGATTGTACTGGCAGTGGTTGGTATCCTGCTGGTATTTGGAGTATTCTCAAGTAAGGTTAATGCGGCAAGTGATTCGGCTATTTATAATGGAACAGTGACTGATTTAGATTCTAATAATAACAGTTCACGCACGGTTAATGGGCTGGTTCATAAAGTTTGGATGACGGCTCAAAATACGAAAAATGGTCAAGTGGAGTCATCTAATTATGGCGCTGCTCAGCCAGGGGTCACCCATAATTTCTTGCTTAAGAATGGTAACTACACTGATCTGCATTTGCATTTAAAGATAACCAATTCATCAAATGAGACGACAGTAAATTTTCAAGCGATTAATTCTGAATGGCTGGTATTACCAATTAATAAGAATTTTTTTGGTAATGCTGCCACTGATCAAGTTACTTATTCAGGAACAACTCCTATTACACCGGATCCTAGTAATGTAAAGCTAATGTATACCTTTGACAATCGAACAGATAGGACAGATGGCTCTAGTATTCAACCAGAGGAGTGGAGTCATTTATCCGCAATCGTGATACAAGATGGTAATTCATTAGGCCCTGGTCAGTCTATTGAGCTTGATGTACCGCTTAGGGTTACGCCCGATGCCGATGGTAATACAAAGACTTTTACGTTTGCTAATATGTCTTATAACAATTGGTACTATACCGCTATTCAGAATTGGGCCAGGGTTGCTTCACCAGTTGAATTGAACTATCGTCAACCAGGTTATCAGGGGGTCTTTGTAGCTGGTGAAAAAGCTGCTAATGGAGAATTGAATTTTGCAAGTGATGTGCAAAAATATTTCCCTAAAATAACAAATTCACTTGGTGCAATTGGTTATGATAATACCAATTCCTTTATCGATCGTGCACCAGATGATCCAGACAATGTGTTCTATACAGGCGGTCTGCAAATTGTGCACTTGGATAAAATTCCTTCTGTGAATGGAAACGGGTTGTTAATTGATGATTTGCACAACAATGGGTATTCATTTGCAATTTCTCCAGATAATGATTATGGTCATAAGATAGGAACCGAGGATAAAACTTATATTTATTCGATTGCAAATAATAAACCATTTTCTAATGTTTTGAAAGACGGATCTGACGCTAGTGGTCAAACATATAATAATGAATTGTTAGGACACATTGGGCTACAGGTTCAGCAATTTATAGGTGCTTCAGATAAAACAATTCCGTTAAAGGGGACCTGGAGTGCTTATGACGGCGCGACATTTTATGATACTAATCAGACAAAATTAACAACGGTCCCTGACGGTGTTAGCTACGTAGTGAAAAAAGTTGATGCTAATAACAACGAGACCGATGTGACTAGTAAGAAGATTGATACTACTAAAAATGGTGTTTACCGGGTTACTTATACCTATGTAGTTAATAATGGCCTAACGGTTAAAAAGACGGTTACAATTACAGTTGGGAGCGGGAATCCTACTCCAACTCCAACAACACCGTCAACATCCGGAACGTCAGGCAACGGGTCGACTGCATCAAATACAGGCAACAATACTGGTAATGCCGGGAATGGTTCTGGAAGCACAACCGGCTCGACGACCACTACCACAACCAAACCTTCTACCTCAACGAGCCCTAATGTTGCCGTAAAGGGTGAAGCCGTTTACGCCATCAAGAAGATCGGCTTGTACAAGAGTACCAACTTTACCAAGGCTAACCGAATTGCCTGGTATTCAAAGCAAAAGCGGACCAACCGACCAATGTTTGTGGTCACCGGCTACAAGCGCAACAGCAATGGTACTTTGCGATACAAAGTTCGGGATGTCAACCATGGTCGCAAAACCGCTGGTAAGACCGGTTATATTACCGCCAGTCAGAAGTACGTTGTGCCGGTTTATTATGCCAGTGTACCAAAATCCAAGAAAATTACCGTGATTGCCAAGAAAGGTGTTAATGCTTACAAGTCGGCAAAATTAACCGGTAAAGTTAAGTGCTACAAGAAGGGCACCCATCTTCGAGTTAAGAAGCTGGTTAAGCATAACTTGACCACCCGTTATCAATTAACGAACGGCAAGTACGTCACGACCAATAAGAAGTTGATCATTGGGGGTGATTATTAATTTAGCTTGGATTTCTTTTAATGATGCTCAATATAAATCAGTGAGTTTCATTATCAATTCAACTGTCACAAGTGTTTGGGAAGCCTTTATCATTGATGTTGCTGTAACGCTTTTGGAGGTTGCTCAGGCCAGATTTGCCAAAATGATGAGTTATAAATTCGATATGGCCCTTGGTGGCTGGACCGGCGATATTTATCCGTTCAGCATGCTGCAGCAATTCTATTCAACTTTCCCGCACAACCACGCCAAGTCCAAGGATCATCACTATGACCAACTGTTGAATAAGATTCAATATCATGATCTGAATAATTCATTGCGTGGACTGTCACGTTCGAAACAATGCGTGATAATCAAAAGGAGTGCCGTTGATAGCACTCCTTTTAATATACATATGAAGTTGCTGGTGGCAGTAGAAGAATCTAAACGCCCTGGTCAATGCCGATGCTTAGCATTTGTGATGAAAGCATGATGCGCTTTTCGGTGGCTTGCGATCAAGTAATTAATTAACCATGTAAAATTAAACTGGGACATGATTAGAGAAATGAAAATAATGCCACCGCCAACAAGCAACTGTAAAGTCAGCTCTTCAATTCCGAGTGAAACGGAAATAACGCTGGCAAACAGCGATTCAAGCATGAGAATAAGGCCGGCAGAAATACTGTCAGTGTAGCGTTGACCGACAATCTGCAGTGTCTGAGCAACAAAGGAAGCGAAAACTCCCAGCAAAATGACTGGTAACAATGCTTGCGGCCAATCGATAGTTGCGTAATTGTGATTTTCAAACAAAATGGATGAACCAAAGCAAAAAATAGTTTGAAAAAGTGCGGTCATAAACGCAATCACCATTGGCCGCGTTTTAGACGTCGCATATTCCAAAAAGACAATCTGCAGTGAGCAAAAGCCGGCTGCTGCAATTGTCAGCGCGTCACCGATATGGAGCTGAAAACCATTTTCCAAGACCCCGGTTAAAATCATCATGCCAAATAGGCAGAGAAAAGTTGAAAAATAGGCCTTAAGAGCCGGCTTTTTATGGAGAATCACCCATGAAACAAAGGGCACAATTACAACGTAACTAGCGGTTAGAAAAGCGCTGTTGCTTGGGGTCGTGTATTTCAATCCGGTTGTTTGAAACTCAATGACACAAAAATAAAAGAAACCGATTGCCAGTCCCAATTTAAATTCGACTTTTGTCATTTGGCGGATTTGTTTATGGAAAAAAGTAGTTACCAAAATTAAAAAGATTAAGCCACGAATCCCGTTCAGCAAGCTGGCCGGCATTCCCGCCGCTGTTGCGGTTTTGATCATTGTGTAACTGGTTCCCCAAATAAAGGCGGCCAAAAGTAACAGGCCGTTAGCTTGCGATTGACGTAATTTCACGTTATTCCCTGATTTCTATTAATGTGTAAAATATTCATTTAATATCATATCCCAAAGTGGGTGAATGTGAAACGATAATAAAATTTTATGATTAGAGTTGGTTATTGCTGCTTAACTATTGAAACGTTAAAACAAGCGGTTCCGGGAATCTCCGGGATCGCTTGCTTGGATTACTTTTGATAAACTTTTTCACCAGCCAGCCACGTCTGCTCAACGTGAACATCTTTGATTTTTTCAGCTGGAATCGAGAAGATATCTTGATCAAGGACAGTGAAATCGCCGGCATAGCCCCGTCGTAATTGACCGTTATGGGTAAAGCCGCCAACTTGGGCGCCAATATTGGTATAGGCGAGGACGGCTTCCGGAACGGTGATCGCCTCATTGGCGTTGACAACGTCACCGTTGGCGGCAGTTCTGGTAACCGCCGCATAGATGTTGACAAATGGACTATCGGGTTCATCCCACGGAGTGCACGGGGCATCTGAACTCAGTGCCATGGGCGCCGTTGAATTCAGCATTGATTTAACCCGGTAGGCGGTTTTAAACTGGGCATCACTGAGGTAGGCGCGATAGGATTCATCTTCGGCAAAGAAGAAAATCGGTTGGGTGACCAAGGCATAATTCATCCTGGCCCGGTTGATTTCTTTCAGCATTTGATCCGATAGTAATGAAGCGTGTTCGATTCGAATCGACGGCCGGTCAGTCAACCAGGGGGTTAAATCAGCAGTGACATCGATGACCAGTTGAATAGCGGCATCCCCCATTGCATGCACTGCTAATTGGAGGTGATGGTCGACCGCGTACCAGACTGCCTGTTTAAGTTGACCGGCATCGGTTAACAGCACGCCCTGGCTGCCGTTTGGATACGGGGCCTTGTTATAGGCGGTTTCACCGGAAATACTGCCGTCCATAAAAACTTTAATCCCGGCAATCCGCAGCTGGTCCTGGGAAGTCGGCTCGATAACCTGGCCGGGCATCAACTCATTGAAAACGTAGTAAATCGCGGTCTTGGGCTTGAAGCCATCGACCATGGCATCCTGATAAAGTCGCAGGGAATCATAGGGACGGAAACGACCCATCAATTCGCCAATCCCAACGATGCCGTTTTTTAGGTAATGTGTTGAGCTGTTGGCCATATTATCAACATCGGCCAAATAACTTTGTTCCGACTTGGCCTGAATCAGTAATTGGGTCGCAGCTACTTCCTTCATGTAACCGTTGGGCCGCCCGTCTGAAAAATGGCCAATGGTCCCGCCAACCGGGTTGGGCGTATTGGCGTCGATTCCGGCTAAAGTCAGGGCTTTGGAATTGCCAACCGATGAATGGCAGTCGGAGCGGTAAATAAAAATCGGTTGCGTCGTGGAAACCTCGTCCAGATCATCAACGGTTGGTGAGCGATGTTCAGCCAGCTTGGATTCGTCAAAGCCCCAGCCTTCAATCCAGACAGCCGGCCCCTGACCATAAGCCGGGGATTTTTTAAGGGCTGCTTTCATATCGGCAATACTATTAACCTTTGGGGGTGTGCAGCTACGCCGTGTAAAGCATCGGCGATGTACTTTGGGTGGGTGTGAGTATCGATGATGCCTGGTAAAACCGTTTTCCCGTGAAGATCGATGGCATCCGGATCACTGACCTCGGCAGTTTCGCCGGTGTGGGTCACGACACCATCTGTGATGTTCATTGCCGAAGCAAAGCTGGTTGCGTTGGTGCCAAGAAAAATCTTGGCGTTTTTAAAGGTTGGCATAATTGTCCTCCAATTCGTTTTAGTAGTTATCTTTATTATTGGGGCATTGATGGGGAAATGCAACCAATATCACTGGTATGTATCGGTAACTTGGCCGAAGGTGCTAAAATAAAGAAGATTAGTTAAATTTAAACCAAACGGGGTGAACAACCATCATGCAGTCATTGGAATCGCATACGTTAAATGCATTTTCCAAAAATATTCAACTTACGACGCATCAAAAACAGGTTTTAAACCAAATTACCCGGTTTACCGAGCAGCACTTAAGCCAAGACGGCCACGCGGTATTTGTTCTGATGGGTGATGCCGGTACCGGCAAGAGCTTGATTCTCAATCAGCTGTTTACAAATTTGGCACAAAAAGTTGATGACGCTTATTTTCTGGTCAATCATCCCGAATTACTAAAAGTTTATCGGGAATTGGCCGGGGAGACGCCACATATGTTAAAAAAATACTACCAGCGGCCAACCAGCTTTATCAATAAACTGCATAAAGCGGCTAAGCACGTTAATTTAACGGTCATTGATGAAGCCCATCTGCTTTTGAGCAAGCCTGATCACTACAATAACTATTATGGGGAAAATCAGCTTGAAGATATTATTCAATTAAGTAAAGTGACCATCGTTGTTTTTGATCCGCATCAGGTTTTGCGGACAAAGAGTTTTTGGACCAGGGACCGCTTATTAAAGCTGATTGATAAATACCCGCATGACTTTGTTCATTTAAAAGAGCAGTTTCGCATGCAGGCAGGGCCGAAACTGATGGATTGGCTGGATCATTTTATTGATGGGGATGTAATTCCACCAATTCCAAACGATGTTGGTGATTATGACTTTCGAATCTATGCCGATGCCCAGAAAATGTTTCAAGAAATTATCAAAAAAAATGACCATTACGGTCTATCGCGAATGACGTCAACCAGTGGTTATCCGTCAACCTTGGATGGTGGCAAGCACCTGGTCAACGAAGGCAATTTTCACTTGCCATGGGACCAGTACAATTTCACCAGTACGCCGTGGGCCGAACAACCCCAGACAATTAATGAAGTTGGCAGTATTTATACGGTTCAGGGCTTTGATTTAAATTATATCGGAATTATTATCGGGCCACCATTTTACCTTACCGCGGATAACCGGTTAGGCGTGGATCCAAGTAAAGTGACGGATGTCGAAATCTTCAAACATCGCCAGGATTTAACCGGTAAGGATTATGAGCAGAGTAAGGAAATCCTGTTGCGGAATTCATTGAACGTGTTGCTGCGACGAGGAATAAAGGGGATGTACCTGCACGCCCATGACCCCAAGTTGGAACGTTATTTGGAAAAATGGCGTCAAAGTAGGTTTGATTGATCAACCATTGATTGCGAGTATCTGATTGAATCACTTCATATCTTGATCGGGGGCAATGCAAGTGAAAAAGGGAACACTGTACGTGTCGCTGGCCGTTATCATTGTCTTGGGCGTTGTTGGCGGCGTTTGGTATCACGTTAATTATGGCAAGATCTATTATTACGGCAGAGTGGGAACCATGGCCCGCTCGGAAAAACAGGCCAAGGGGTACCCGAACGCTTACTATTATCGAATTACCGGTTATGACAAAGCAGGTCGGATGAAACGACTGGAAGTTGGCTCATTTGGCGGGCATCGATTCGTTCAGGGCCGTTATATCAAAGTCGGCTGGTCAAAAGCCAGAAAAGTGGTCGATTATCGTCAGGTGATGTGGCATCAAATCCCGCAAAAGGCTCGGGAAAAGCTGCCTAAACCCGGGAATCTATAAAATTAGCCAAAAGTAAATCGGCATCGTTCAGCTGAAACTGAGCAATGCCGATTATTTTGTTGAGGCAGCAACAATGTCGACCATCGGGCAATGAGGCAACCAATTTACGGACATACCGAAAACATCGTTATTTTTGCTGATTTTGTTTTCGCTTTTTAAGCAGGTTATCAATAATCGTGATAATAAAGAGGAAAACAAAACTGTCGAAGCAAATTTTGGTTAAACGTAACGTGTTTCCAACCAAATGATATTGGCCGGTTGTAAAGAAATCGATCAAAAGTTTACCGATTCCGATGAGAATCAGCAGTAACCACAAGGGCCATAGAAATGTGAGTGTCTCGCTAATGGAACGTTTGAAATGCATAAATGTCCTCCTAACTAATGGTGCATCAGTATTTCATTTGTTAAAGCAGTTCTTCGCAATCAAAATATCATATAAATATCAGGTTAACAACCTCAATGCGGAAAGTTCTAATTAAAAGCTGCCGGAATTTGTTACCTCCCTGTTAATTGAAGAGAGGAGAAGGAAACGCTTAAAAGCGCCTACTTTCTGATAAAAAAGAACTCGAAGCCAACCACTGACTTCGAGTTCTTTAAATATTCAAATTAAAGTTTCCTAGATCATCGAGACAAAGTTATTTAGAAAATGAAGGCCAATGCTGTAACGAATATCCCGAAAGTGCATGTAGGTATAGGCCAAAAAGCAGCCCAGCCCCGAATACATTAACCAGTTGATACTGAATTGCGGTTCGTGGGCGTAGCCAAATATCAACCCACTAACAATAACTGCCAGCAGATTGTTCAGCCGGTTATCTTTATTAAAGAAGTAATTCATAAAGATGCCCCGAAAAATCAGTTCTTCAAAAATAGGCGCCAGCACAACGGAAAAGATTGCGTTCCAAACCGGTAACTGGATTTGATCGGCTTCAACCGCTTTTTGATTTTCCGGTGTCACTAATAAATGCTTGGCGATTAAATAACTCCAGAGCATTTGAAAAGCCACCATCAAAACGAAAATGAGAATAAACTGGACCACTTTTTGGCCGGTTAATTTTGATTTACCAAATCGACGGGGATTATTAGATGCTAATTGTTTGCCATACCGCCAGGAAATAAGCGACAGGGCGGCGGCTGTAATAATTAATGCAACTCCCAAAACATGCCGCGCGAGAAATTCGTTCTTGGTATATTCGCCGGCAACTTCCAGCGTGACCGAGGCTGATAAGTAAACGATTAAAAAGCCGATCCATTTACCAATTTGCAGGGCTTTGGTACCCAAATACCGAGATGACAGCATCTTATCTGAACTCGTTAACTTCAATCCGATTCTTGTCGGGATCCAGAATCGTAATAGAGTTAACGTTTCTCCTGTTCTCAGTTTTTTCGGTCGGGTCGCTGACGATGTCAACAAAATAATTAATCAAATGCGCTTGAATGTCTTCAATTGAATCTTTAGCAACTAAGCCAAATGAGATTGGGGTGACTTTGTCGACAACTCGAAAATCCAAAAACATTTTTCGAAGGTCGGCCCCCGTGTCGCCATTTGGAAGCTTGATGATCGGCAAATCAAAAACCTCGTGGTAAAAGCGGCGGCTGACTTCAAGATCGGAAACGGGGATGGTAATATATTCAATTTCTCTGATATTCATAAAAATGTCGTCCTTTTCACTTGCGTAATGTTTACATTATATACCAAACGGGGCGATGTCTAAAAATTTTAATTGAATTTTGGCGAGAGCTTAAGGAATTGACGGGGAAAGGGTAGATGTTTCTATACTGGCTGAATCAGCGGCCAGAGGATTAATGCATATCCAATAACAACGATTGGCCCTAAAATTCTGATGAATTTAAAGTATTTTTTCTTGGCGGCTTTATTTTGAATAAGCTTATAGCCAATGAGGTTCAAGGTGATTGCAAAAGCTGCTGGAATCCCGAACATCAAGCAAATGTTTAAGTAAATGTTCATAAGTACACTCCGGATTTTAGTTTGAGTTTATTGGGTTGCTATCATTATGCCATACTTGAGATTGAAGGCAACCCTTGAAAAAAGGCTGGTTAATAAGCCATTTTCGGCCCCCCTTCGAGAATTGCTTTTCCCAAGTGTTAAGAATGGCCTTTTACGGCATACATATTGACTACTCGGCCTAATAAGAGTAACGTAACAAATTGTATGCAGTCTTTCGAAACTAAAAGTATTTAATGTGAGGTGAACAAGTTGCCACTATTATCAGTTTCAAATCTTTCGATGAGTTTTGCGGAAAAAGATTTGTATAAAGATGCCGAATTCACGCTGGAGAAGGGTGAACATATGGGGGTTGTCGGTCAAAACGGGTTGGTAAATCCACGCTGATCAAAATCATTACGGATTCACAGCTGCCGTTATCCGGCGACATCAAATGGCAAAAAAATATTAAAATCGGCTACTTGGATCAGTATGCCGATATTGAAGACGATCTGACACTCATTCAATTTCTGCGGACCGCGTTTGCGGATCTGTACAAGAAAAATGAAACGCTAACCAAGTTATACGAAAAATATGCCGAGACGGCTGACGATAAATTGTTGGAACGTGCCGGGACGATTCAAGATGAGCTGGATTCCAGCAACTTCTACGATATTGATACCCGAATTGAACAAACGGTTGTTGGCCTGGGGTTGGACAGCATCGGTCGTGATCATCTGGTTGGTAAAATGTCAGGTGGCCAGCGTTCCAAAATTATTTTGGCTAAAATGCTGCTGGCAGATCCGGATGTGATTTTACTTGATGAGCCAACAACTATTTGGATGTTAACCAGATCGAATGGCTGGTCGATTATCTGAACAATTTCAGTGGCGCGGCGATGGTGGTCTCCCATGACTATGACTTTTTGGACCGGATTACCAATTGTATTATTAATGTTGCTTTTGGCAAAATCACCAAATATCGGGGTAATTTTAAAAAAGCCATGCGACAGCGAAAAGAACGGGAAGAATTTCAACAGAAGCAGTATGAAAAACAACAAGTTGAAATTGAAAAGGCCGAGCGTTTTATTCGCAAGAACAAAGCGGGTTCCAAATCAACGATGGCCAAGTCCCGGGAAAAGAAACTGGCCCATATGGATAAGATTGATCCGCCTTCGACCAATATTTCCGCCAGCTTTAACTTCCCCTATGAAGATACCGGTTCTCATGAAGCACTGACAGTTGATAAATTGTCGGTTGGTTATAACAAGCCATTATTGGCACCGGTAACTTTCACCATTTCAATGGGTGAAAAAGTGGGCTTTAGCGGTTTTAACGGGGTTGGTAAGTCAACTTTGATTAAAACAATTTTGAAGAAGCTGCCGGCCAAGGGCGGTACCGCGAAATTTTCACCATCAGCCATCATTAATTATTTCAGTCAGGACTTGGCGTGGGATAATAATCGAATGACACCGATGCAGATTATCGCGGATAAGTATCCTAAGCTGACGCAACGAACGATTCGAACCAAACTGGCCAAGTGTGGGTTGGATGCGCAAAACGCGATTAAGCCGATTCATGAGCTTTCCGGTGGTGAACAAACCAAGGTTAAGTTGGCGATGATGGAATTTGTCCCAAGCAATTTCCTGATTATGGATGAGCCGACCAACCATTTGGACGAAGAAACCAAAGAAGCTTTGAAGCGGGCAATTGACCGGTTCCCAGGCAATGTGATTATTGTCAGCCATGAGAACAGTTTTTATGATGGCTTGGTCGATAAAGTTTTGAACGTTGAGAAACTGAGCTTGCGTGAACGGGCAAAGAACGAAACCTTGTAAAGATATGACAAAAGAGACACCTTATCCGCTTGATAGGGTGCCTCTTTTGCGCTTCTTAGCCAGCTAATCGATGCTGAATAATAATTTATACAAGTAAATGATTTCTTGTAACTCTTGTTTGGAAACCTGATCGATGACATTTTTGTCCGATACGCCACGTGCAATCAGATCCAGCGAAACAGTTTGATCAAGTAGCACTTTCCCATAAATAGTTTTGGTACTCGTAAGCTGGTAATACATGGGGAAATTTCTGGTTGTTGAACTTATTGGTGCCACAATCGTCATACCGCTTGTTTTGAAAACGACATCATTACTTAAAACGATTGCGGGGCGCTTTTTCTTTTCTTCGTGCCCCTTACTTGGGTCGAAATCAAGATAAAATATTTCACCCTGCTTTACCATGGCAGTTCTTTTCCTTTACTTTCTCCCCAGTCCAGTTCATGGTCTCGTTGGCCGTCGTCTTCCCATCCTTCAAATAATTCGTGAATATTTGTGGGCCTTTTTTTGATCGGTGTCAGGATAATTGAACCATCATTAACGGTTAGTGTTAACGGCTGTTCTTTTTTTAAGCCCAATTGCTCAACGATGTCCGCCGGGATTCTGACCGCTTTCGAGTTCCCCCATTGAGTAAGTTTAATCGTTTTCTTTTGATTCACTATATCATCCATAGTATGCACTTCCTCATGTTTTAAATTAAGTCAGCTTCTGATTGCACTAAGTATATACAATGTATCTACTTGATGCAATGAAAAACGTTTAAGGCCTGCAATCTTCCGACATAATTTAAATACGATGTAAATTGTCATTCTTTTGCATGGTTATAAATTTAAAAATTTCGGCTTAACATACAAAAAAGCACTTGATTTCCAAAGGGTTATCAAGCGCTTTTTAAACCCTAAGCTGTTAAATATAAGGGTTGGGAGATTGTCTAATCGGCAGCTTCATGACGGGCCTTCAAGTCAGCGTCAATTTTTGCCTGCATCTTGTCAAACTTGTAGAAGTACATCAGAATCAAGCCAATCCCAAAGCCGATAAAGGGTACCCAAACGAAGTTCATTTCAATGGCGTTCAGAGCTTGGGAAGTTTGAGCGTGGTTGGCAACGTAGCCATTCATGCTTAGCAGGAAGCCGGTTACAACGCCACCCATGCCCATTCCAAGGTTGGAAGCAATCCCTGAGAACGAGGTGACCAGTCCTTCTGCCGGACGCCGTTTTTCCATTCACCGTAGTCAACGGTATCAGCCAACATAACTGGCAGCAGGCCGGCAAAGAATCCGTTTCCAAAATAGCCTAAAATGGTGGCACCGGCTAAAATTGGCACGTTCATCATTTTAGCACCGACACCCAGGATTAATTGACTAATGACACAAAGTCCCAAGCCAATAACCATGGTCCCTTTTTTGCCAAAGTGCTTTGTCAGGAAGGGCGTAAAGACAATGACAACCAGTGACAACGCTTGCAATCCGAGCATGAACGAGGCCAGATCGGCGTTATGCATGTTGTACTTAAAGAAGTAAACGGTAACCTGTAATTTGGTCTGCATCCCGATCCAGAAGAAGAAATACATTAAAGAAATAATCATCCACGGCCAGTTGCCTTTTAAGGCGCTGGCTGATTGTTTCAGTGACAACTTGGTTTGGTGTTTTGGGTGCACCCGTTCGTGGGTATTTTTAAAGGTTACCAATAGGAGAAAGGCGGTTAAGACGGCGACAATAATAGCGGTTACAAGAAAGCCCTGCTTATCGTTACCATTTCCCAGCAATTGCACGGCTGGCAAAACAGCGATTGAAATCAGCGTTGCGCCGGTCGTTGCCAGAACCTGACGAACGGTACTGAATTTAACCCGTTCTTGAGGGCTGGCGGTTAAGCTTGGCAGCATAGAAGTAATCGGAATATTAATCCCAAGGTACAAAATATCAATTGCAATGTAAGTGACGTAGGCCCAGATTAATTTACCGAGTGGTCCCAGCGGCACAGACGAAAAAGCCAGAATGAAGAAGATGGCGTAAGGCACCGAGAACCACAGGAAGTAAGGCCGGCTTTTGCCCCAGCGGGTGTGGGTTCGATCGATCATAATCCCCCATGTCGGCCCAGAAATCGCATCAACAATTCGGGCAATAAAGAATAGGGTGCCAATAGCCCCGGCGGCCAGGCCGAAAACGTCGGTATAGTAATACATTAAGTAGGTACCGACCATGCCGTTGGCAACGTTGCAGGCAAAATCACTGGCGCCGTAACTGAGCCGTTCCTTATTGGTGATGTGTTCGGAATCCGTTAAGGCAGCGGATTCTTTCGGTAATGTTTGTGTCATTTTCATAACAGATCCTCTTTTCAACTGATTGCCTTAATCAACGAGTGACAAATTGCTGGTTAAGATCTGGTTACTTTTACCGTCAGCGGTTGTTTGGTCGATGGTAAAGCTGCGGGATTTTAAATCGGCGGTTAAAGTAGCGCTGACCTTGCCATCGGCCGATTGCCGGGTGATAACAATTTGATTTTCACTTGGCTGGGCAACTTTGATTTGACCGTCCAAATTAAAGGCAGCACTGGTATTCCGGAACTTCAGCAGTTTAAAAAGTGCTTGTACGACCGGCCGCTGCACTTCTTGGTCGATTTCATCAAGTGAGTAGTAGTGGCGGTTAATGTTGCGGCCCTCTTTGGTTTTTTCAAGCAGCGCCAAATCATTCTTACCGGCCAGCAGACCAACGTAATAAACTTGGGGGATGCCTGGCGCAAATACTTGAATAGCTCGCGCCAGCAGGTAGGCCTGGTCATTATCACCTAAAGCGGAATAGTAGGTGGTGTTGATTTGGTAAACGTCCAGATTGTGATAAGCAGTGCTGGAATAAACCTTTTTAACGTTGGCGCCGACTTTGTACATTTCTGCCTTGGTATAATCCAATTCGTCGTCCGTCAAAATGTCTTTGGCGTCAACAACGCCGATGCCGTCATGGGTATCAAGGGTAGTGAACTGTTTCATTGGACTTTGACGCAACCAAGCTGCCAGACGGTCGGCTTTACCCGAATATAGGCTGTAAAGCGTCACAATCGGCAACGCAAAGTCGTAACTAAAGTAATCATGATCGGTTAGCTTGCGAACAATGTGGTAGTTTTCATGAATTTCGGGCAGCAGCGTGGTGCCTTTGGGTGCGGTGATCTGGTTGATGTCTTTTAGCAGGTCCCAAATTTCCGGTTCCACGAAGAAGTCATTGGTTCCCAATTTCTTAACGGCATAGGCAAAAGCATCCAGGCGAATGATTGAAGCCCCGTGGGCCATTAGAAATGTCAAAGTTTGCTTGATAAATTCCTTGGTAACTTGTTTGGTAACGTCAAGATCAATTTGGTCTTCACCAAACGTGTTCCAGACTTTTTCGGTTTGACCGTCCGCAAAGGTGACTTCCTGAACAGGTGCTTTGGGTTTGCGCTTATAAATTAAGTCAATGTCGGCTTGTGTCGGTCGACCCTTGGGCCAAAATTCATCCCAGTGGATAAACAGATCCCGGTAGGCCGAAGCGTTGTGGCGTTGCTTAAAATCTTTGAAATAACGGGATTGCTTGGAAATATGATTGACCATGAAGTCAAACATTAAATAGTAGGATTTTGCCAGTTCCTGGACGTCATCCCAGTTACCGAATTTTTCGTCCACCTTGGTATAATCCATTGGCGCGAAGCCACGGTCACCGGAAGACGGGAAAAATGGCAGGAGATGAACACCGCCGACCACGCCTTTTAAATGGCGGTTCAAAACGGTTTGAAGTTCTTTAATGTTGGTTCCCAAGCTGTCGGGATAAGTAATCAGCATCGCTTTGTTTGTTAATTTCATAATGTAATCAATTCCTCTCGTATTTGTAAAGGTAGGCGCTCCATGGTGCCAACTTCAGGTTTGGCGACGTCGGCTTTTCCGAAGTGTTGGCTAAAATCAGCTGTAAGTGGTGATAATCCGATGGGATAGTGAAGGCTGCCGGTTGATCGCTTAAATTGGTAATGATCAGGTAACCGGCTTTGTCGGCTTGTCGACAATAAACAAATAATTGATGGTCGTGGGTATCAATAAGTTGATAACGGCCGGTTAATAAGATTGGTTCCGTCAGCCGCAGTTGAACCAGTCGCCGGTAGAAATTCAATACGGAATGTCGCTGGTTACTTTCGTTAGCGACATTGATTTCAGCAGCGTTGGGGTTGGCAGCGATCCACGGTTGGTGGTCACTGAAACCGCCATTGGCAGCCGCAGTCCACTGCATCGGTGTTCGGGCATTGTCCCGACTTTTACCGCGGAGCTTCACCAGCGTTTCGGCCGGAGTTTTGCCCTTTGCCAGTTCTTCTCGATAGAAACGTTTTGAATCCAGGTCTCGGAATTGGTCGATTTTGTCAAATGAAACGTTGGTCATCCCTAATTCCTGGCCCTGATAAATGAATGGCGTTCCTTTCATTAATAGGTACATCATTGCCAGGGAAGTCGCGCTTTGTTGACGATACCGGCGGTCATTACCGAAATACGAAACTGCCCGTGGTAAATCGTGGTTTTCAAGGAAAAGGGCGTTCCAGCCATTTTCAGCCAAGCCGGTCTGCCAGCGGGTCAGGGCATCTCGAAGCTGGGCAACATCGACTTTGCCAACCGTAAATTTTTCCCAAAAGCTAACGTGGTCAAATTGAAAAATCATATTGAAGTAGCCTGATTTTGGATCAACCCAACGTTTGGCTTCACTGACCGGCACGCCACCGGCTTCGCCAACGGTCATTAAATGGTTTCGCTTAAAGTCGGAACTCAGCCCGGCCAGCAGTTTGTCGATGCCGGGGACGTTGTTCATCGCCGCTTCCTGATCGGTGACATTTTCGAATCGTTGGTCTTTTTTGAGGTGGGAGATGGCGTCCAGCCGGAAACCGTCAACGCCTTGTTGGGCCCACCAATCAATGATTTTGGTAACGGCCTGATGAACTTGGGGGTTCTCCCAGTTCAAGTCGGGCTGTTGTTTGGCAAATAAGTGGTAATAGTATTCGTCGGTCGCCGGGTTATAAGTCCAGGCAGAACCGCCAAATAGCGAGACCCAGTTATTGGGAACGTCGCCGTTAACCGGCTTTCGCCAGATATAAAAGTCGTGATAAGGGTTGTCAACCGACTTTTTGGCTTCTTGAAACCACCGGTGTTGATCGGAGGTGTGGTTGATCACCAAATCAAAGACAACCCGAATATCTTGACGGTGAAACTGATCGATCATCTTAAAGATGTCATCCAGCGTGCCATATTGGGGATCAATTGCTCGATAATCGGAAATGTCGTAACCGTTATCAATATTTGGTGAAGCAAAGAACGGCGACAGCCAAACAAAGTTAACACCTAAAGATTTGATGTAGGGAATTTTGGAAATAATCCCGGCAATATCGCCGATACCGTCATGATTGCTGTCATAAAAGCTTTTTGGATAAATTTGATAACCGACGGCGTTTTGCCACCAGGTTGGGTTTTGCTCGTTACTAATCAAAATACTCACCTCTCATGATTCTTGTAACCCTTTTCACCAACATATCATACGCTTCTGATTTTATATGTCAATCGATTGACATAAAATTTCATAAAAAGATTTTACGATGTGCTATACTTAGACCATAACAAATGGTTCTAAAAGGCGTCACTGACGGCTTAAGAACAAGAGAAGGTGAAAAATGTGCAGCCTAAATTAGCCGATGTGGCCAAATTGGCCGGTGTTTCGGCAACCACGGTTTCCCGGGTGATTAATAATCGGGGTTACTTGTCGGCAACCACTAAGCAAAAAGTTTTTTCAGCCATGCGACAGCTGAATTACCAACAGCTTGGCAGCCAGGGCCCTTCATGGCAAGCAGTTTAAGCTGGTGGGCTTGATTTTTGCCAGTCTGGAAAATCCGTTGATTGCCGAAATGGTTGAGGAAATTGAAAATCGCTTATTTGCCCGGGGCTATAAGGCCATTATCTGCAACAGTATGGATAACCCGGAAAAAGAGCAGCAGTACTTAAAAATGCTGATGGCCAATCAGGTTGATGGGATTATCACCGGTTCACATAATGAAGGGATTAAGGAATATCGGTTGTCGGGATTGCCAATCGTGTCGTATGATCGGTATTTTGAAACGAAGATTCCCACTGTCAGTAGTGATAATCAGGCCGGTGGTGAGTTGGCGGCGGCCACAATGATTGAAAAGGGGTCTGCCAATTTGATGCTGGTTTCCGGCAGTATCGAAAAGAAAGCGCCGAATAACGCGCGACTGACCGGCTTTCAACAGGCAGCATCAGCGCGACAGGTACCGGTCAGAACGGTAGCGTTTCCGTTTAACGCGACGCCGACGATTAAGCGGGCAACGCTTCGAGAAGAATTGGCGTCCCATCACCCAGATGGTATTTTTTGTACGGATGACCTGACCGCATTGTTGTGTATTCAGGAAGCTGAAAGGTTGGGACTGCGGGTGCCAACAGATGTTCAGGTGATTGGCTATGACGGCTCCAGCTACGTTCAGGAATATCATCCCCAACTCAGCACGATTGTCCAGCCGGTCAGCGATATTGCCGATCTGCTGGTTCGACTATTGTTTAATCGGTTGGAAGAGAATGATGAAAAGCTATTGGATACGTATGTTTTGCCGGTAAAGCTTTTACAGCGGGATTCGGTCAGAAAATAACCGATCGGGATAACCTAAAAATTAAAATGAAAAAGAGGCTTTTAATCCTGACAACTTTTGTCGTTGCCGGAATTGAAAGCTTCTTTTGGTTTGGATTGATTATGCTTTACCGTAGTACTGTCTGATGAAATGGTTTAGAATCCAGTTGTCCCGGTCCGACACGCTACCGATATAACTATCAGCTTCAAGGTCGGGCTTAATCGGCAGTGAATTGCCAATGTCAACGAAAGCTGGTCCGCTTAACCCGGAAAGATGCCAGTCCTTTAGCGGATAGAAGCGGTTAAGCGTTTGATCGTTTTCGGCAATTAATTTAAAAAAATAACCGTCTTTTTCCGAAAGTGAAGTTGCACGGGACTTTTGGCCGATCAGATCTTCCGCCGGGAGATAGATGCCCTTTACATTATTTACTTGAAAAATTTTAGCACTTGTCATAATTGTTCGTCGCATCCTTTGTTATTTTTTAATGCTTCTAATCTTTAAATACGAAGAAACGGCGGATTTTTTTGAAGTTTTTTCAAGTTTACGATGGTATTATGAAACAGGTGAATAATTTTGGGAGGATTAATTATGCAGGTAGGCAAACAAATTAAGTATGATGTTAACTTGATCGAAAATTGGCAGCGTGATCTCCAGTTTACTGATGAACAGTTAAAAGAAATTATGAAGGTGCAGGACCTGCCGACATTTATGAATGGTGCCGCACCGGCTGAATTATATGACCCGGCGACTGATCGCCTACGCAAGGTGGTGCTTCAAAAAAAGCTGCCGGGCTTGGATATGCGTTCGGCTTATTTACTTAATGGGATTAATTTTGAAATTCGGGATTTGAAGCTTAGCCCGGTGGAAGTACAAAAAATTACCGGTGTTTCAGCTGACGCATATTCGGATTTTCTAGCCGGCAAGTCGGATCGATTAGTTTACGAAGACGCTTTTGACAGAATGGGTGTTTATTATTATCAGCGGGTTGGCAACCGGCTGGATTAAGATTACGGAGGAAAAGTCAATGGGGTATATCTTCCTATTGGTGGCTATTTTTAGCGAATTATTAGGGACTAGTTTTTTAAAAGCTTCAGTTGGTTTCAGTGTGCTGCTGCCAACCATCGGCGCATTGATTTCTTATCTGGTTTGTTTTTACTTCTTGGCAATGTCGATGAAGACCGTTAATTTAAACGTTGCCTATGCAATTTGGTGCGGTATCGGCATGGTCCTTACTACCATTATTGCAGCCCTTTTGTGGCAGGAACCAATTAATCCGGCAAGTGTTTTAGGGATTGGGTTAATTCTGGCAGGAACTGTCATTTTGAGTATGTCTGGCGCGGGCCATTGATAAAAACCAAATTATGATAACCCTTGATACCATAATTCTTTGCCAATCTGAGTGATTGGGTAGTAAGCTGTTAACAACGTCGATTAGACTTATTGATTTGGCTGATGGGAGGCATTGATGGTGGCTTTTGACTGGCGTTATGCATTATTGAGAAATTGGCCTTTTATAGTATTTATGATGGCTATTTTGCTTGCCGATCTTCTCCTTGATAACGGTTGGCTTCAGCTAATCGCACCTCCGGTTATTTTCATTGGATTTTGGATTCCTTACTATCTGGTATTTTTAAAGGCCCATTGCCGACAGCACCCGCAAGATGATCCTAAGAATCGAACCACCAAGCCGGCTACTGTCACGGTTATAGTGGCGGTCGTGTTCGGCGGCATTCTGCTTTGGCTCGTGCCGGATCGTTTTTCGGATGTGGTTACCATAGGTGCGCTGTGGCTTGGCGTGGCAATTAGCGATGGCTTAAGTAAGCCGAAGCGTCAACAAATAACCAGCTAAATAAAAAATCGGGATATCAACGACAAATAAAAACGTTGTGATATCCCGATTTTTGGTTATTTTTAATGATTTAGGTGACTATTTGTTAAACGTGCCGGCCTCAACCTGACGGATGAAATCAGCCAGGTGTTTGTAGTAAACATCCGGATTATCAACCATGTGATGGTGACCGCCCTCAGGTGTGGAAACAAATTTAGCGTTTGGAATCATTTGAGCCATCCGTTTACCGGTTTCAACGGGCATGGTTTCGTGTTCACCAAAGGTAACCAAGGTTGGCACCTTGATATTCTTCAGGTGATCAGTGAAGTTCCACTCCGCCAGCTTACCGGTGATGACGAACTCGTTATCACCTTGGAAAGCACCATAAATATCGGTGTTGGTAACATCGATTAGGTGAGAAAGTTTGGATGGTTGCTTACGATCGATATAGCCCTTGTTTAAGATATCAACGTATGATTGGTAACGTTCATTATCATAGTCGTTATTGGCTTCGCATTTTTTCATGTAGGCAACCTGATCAGGAGTTAGGGCTTCTTCTCGAACCTGCTCCAAGTGCTTGGTGTAATCGTCAATGCGGTCGACCATTGAGGAAACGATGGCGCCCTTTAAGTGCATACCGTATTTTTCAGCGTATTCTTGAACCAGCAGGCCACCCCAGGATTGGCCGATCAAGTAGAAGTTGTCCAAGCCAAGCTTGTCACGGACTTCATCTACTTCATCCAAGAAATATTCGTAATTTAAAATATCTTTTCTGACCTGTGGATCACTGAAGTCGGGACTATCCGAATACCAGGAGCCTAATTGATCATACATTGTGACCTGAACATTTAAGCCCTGTTTTTTAAGTTGTGAAGCAGCGTCTTCCCAATATTCATGTTCGCCGCCGGGGCCACCGTGAAGCGCTAATAAATGAATGTCGCCTTCACCCTGTGTATTGGTCCATAAATGATAACCGTTATCCAAAGTAATGATTTTGGTTCCTTGTTTCATTCAACTCACCTGTACTTTCTAAAATTTGTTTGATTATTAATAATAATAACACTTCTAGTTGGTGCCCGCATCCGTTGCCAGTAGTGGCAATGTCAGCGTTGAATTGTCCAAATCAACGGTGTAGGTAATCTCCTGATTGCCGCGAATGGTGTAATCCATATCAGTTGCGTAAATCAGAATCCCCAATTGATGACCGGCCAGTAGTCGCCAGAAGGTCGGCTGAAAGGCCATTTCAAAGGTGTAGAATTGACCAGGCTTCAAATCATCAACGGTAGGCATTCTCACGGTTTTGCATATTCATGTGGGCGTCGGTAAATTTCTTGTAAGCAGAAGCTTTTTTCTCCGGGATGAATTCTCTTAAATCATCTTTTCGCCAGTTATAGCCGGTGATAATTTTTTGGGCAGCCAAGACCTGTGGCGTGGCCGTTAACCGCTTGGCCTTTCCATAATCGACCAGTGCGACACTTAACAGACCGACAGTTGCACTGCTGGCTGCCGACAGTGTGATTTTAGCGCGGCCATCGATTACCAGGTCTTTTCTTAACGGTTCCGAAACCAGTTGAATGGCGTGGTTGTCCATCTTGGAATGTGACTTGGTAAAGAGAGCGCGCTGCCACTTGGCTGTATCTTTAACATAGGATTTAAACAAATCTTCGTCTAAGTGGTCGCTGAAGCTGGTATTCTCATTTAAATTAGTGAACCGGGGATCGCTCAAGGTGTAGTGATCAATCGAAGAACTTCCCCAGTCCTGGTAAGTGTGCCATGTTTCGGGTTCGGCATTGTCCTGAACCAGCACGTCCGGCAGGGTTTCGTTAGCGTTATTTTGGACATCATATAATTTATTGGATAACCACAGATTAACCAAATCAGTGTAATCAACTGAGCGGAAATTATTTAAATATTCATGTTGGCCTTGGTGCAGAATCAGTTTTTGAGTAATGGCTTCCTGCTTTAAGCGATTGCGCAGGTTCCAAACGTGGGATAATTTAACGTTCCAATCATTTAAGCCATGAACCAGCAGTATGTCACATTTAATGTTGACGTCTTTCAGCAGGTTTCTGGCATCCCAGAATGAATTATAATTACCACTGTCACGGTCCTGGCCGATCCGGAGCTTTTTTAGTTGTTCCTGCCAGGTATCTCTGATTTTCAGGTAGTCGGCCGCTGACTGTTCCCGACTGAAGGTTAATTCACCAAGGACATCGGTATCTTCACCCTGAAAGCCGCCGGGAGCCACGACCAGGCCGTTTTCACGATAATATTCATAATAGTTGGAAATACCGGCTTCAACTACCGCAGTCTTTAAACCGGCAACCCCGGTTAAAGCGGCCGCCGTCGAAAGGGTTCCCAAATAGGAGCGGCCGGTCATCCCGACGTTGCCGTTACTCCACCAAGCCTTGATGCCGATCTGATCGGTTCGGTTGGTGAAAGCTGGTCGATCGCCATGCAGCCACTCGATAATGGCGGTTGCTGACAGCGTTTCGGCACTGGTTCCAGTGGTTCGGACACCATCGGAATCTTTGGTGCCGACCCCGGATGAATAAACAACCGCAAAACCACGGGCAAGGAAATAATCATTTAATGTATAAGTCCAGTTCTTTATAAAAGTTTCTTCGGCAACATCGGTGTTGCCATTGATTTTTCTTGGTGCGGGTAATTCTGGTTGCTTATCGGCTGACTTGATATCGTCATAGGTCAGTTGAGTTGGCTGTTTGCGGCTGAGGGGATGATTGACATTATGCGTCATTTTGTCGGCATTCTCATCGTTGGTCCCTTGATCGTAGGGGCTGGCAGTAAATACCGTTGGCACTTTTAAGCCGGCTTCGGTGTCAGCGGGTCGGATAATTTCAGCTTTTAAGAGGTCCCGTTGACCATCGTGGTCGGTATCCAAAGAAGATTCGACGTAGACCACGTCACGAATGAGTTGACTGGTGTCAAAGACGGCTTGGGCCTTGCCGTTAAAGAAAAGCGGGCGGGGCAGCTGTTGATCATCGTAGAACTGGGCGTAGTAACCCTTACCGGCCAAGTCATCAATTAATGTCTGACCGAATTTGGTTCGGGTATTTAAGAGCCGATACCAGGCATCAATTAATTGGTCACGGGTCAATGGGTCGTCACTGTCAATGACCGGTAATTTGAATTTTTTTAGTGCCGTAAAGGGGTCATCTAATTCAAAGTCCAAACCAACCTGAAAACCCAGTAGTTGTAAGGCAACGTTGTAGAAAGCGACTCTGGAAACACTGCTTTGGGTGGTGGTGTATTCGTAAGCGTTTAGGTTGGTGGTTGCCATCAGGTCGGCAACTTTTTGGATTCGAACAGCCCGGCTCTGCTTTTTCTCCAAGAAGAATTTCAGCAGCAGTCCCCGATATAACATCACCGGATCGGCCATTTTCTGTGTTCTGGCAGATAAAAAGCGGCTATCTGCCAATTCTTTGATAATTTGCTCATGAGATGTCGGTACATATGCGAATTGATTAATTTTCAAAAAGAAACCCTCCAAATTTTAAAAATGAAATTTTTTGATATAGGGGCAAGGAAACACGTTCTTTTAAGGACGTGATGAATTGCTCCTTTTCGCATTTAAAAAGCGGTTCTAATAATTATCGAATCAATAAACATTGAAAATATTCTAAAATATATATGTGTATCAACAATAACCATATGTTATAATAGTTAAGCTAAGTTTCTATTGATTAACTAAATGACCGCTTATCGGGATCCGCGATTAAAAGCACATTACTGGCAAGAGACCGGTCATGATCAAAAATCTTAATTAGCAAGATCAGTCAGTAAAGTAAAGAGAGGAGGCCCATATGACGACAGTAGTTAAAGGGATTAAACTACGTTTATACCCCAACCGAGCGCAAATCAATTTATTGTGGCAAATGTTTGGCAATGATCGATTTGTCTGGAATCACATGTTAGCCATGGCCAATCAGCGGTATGAAAACAATCCGGCCAGTCGGTTCGTTGGCGAATATGACATGAACTATCTGCTGAAA
>NZ_BAKI01000026.1 GCF_000583655.1 Lentilactobacillus farraginis DSM 18382 = JCM 14108 | reverse complement strand
CGAAAATGCGAAGGCTTTTATTTATAAAATCATTTAATTGCTTTTTGATCCGTTTCCGGGCCAAACAGCCAGATGATAATTGCAGCAATAATAGCCAACCCGGCAATAGCATAATAAACAAACGACGGTGAAACCTGCGTAATCATCATGGCCACAAATGTCGGCATCAACACATTTAACAACTTGGACGTGCCATTGGCAATCCCGGCACCCCTGAACCGATGGGAAGTTTCAAATAGTTCGTTCGTATAGATACTGACAACCGACGCTACCAAGATATATAACGTAATTGTCAACAGGAAACCATTAATTAGAATACCGGGCGTACTCCGCTCATAAGCATAAGCAATGCCCAAAACAGCCGTTGCAATAAATGCCGTTAAAATCAGCCGCTTGCGGCCGGTTCTATCAACTAACAAGGCACCAATAGCCGAACCAATCGGCGCACCGATCATCATGATGGCTGAGAACCCGATTGAATCAACAACGTTAATTCCCTGCTTTAACAGTAATGTCGGTACCCAGGAGGTAAATGTATATTGGCACAACAGCGTCGCGCTAACCGCAACAATTGCGATAAACAGACCACGGGCAAATGAAATGTGAATAGTCGGCTCATCGGCATCCTTTAACTCATCTTTTTCATAAAGACCATTAATCGTTAGTTTTTCAATGATTTGATTAGCTTCCTCAGTCCGCCCCTTTGCCAACAACCACCGAGGGGATTCCGGAAAATGTCTTCTGGCCAACCATAGGATCAGGGCTAAAACGCCCATTGTGATAAACATCGACCGCCAGCCGAAGCGGGGAATCATAAACGAAGCGATCAGTAAGGTGATCGGAGCGCCGGTATTGGCGACAATTGCCGTCATTCCCGACCAGTGGCCCCGACGTTTAATCGGTGCGAATTCATTAACCACCGCGTAGCCGGTCACAATTTCAGCGCCCAGGCCAACCGCCGCGAAGAATCTCAACCCAATCAAGATGGTCATATTCGGCGCAAAAGCTGACAGCAGCGTGAAGAGGCCGAATAAGAGCAGGTTAAAATGGTAAGATAGTTTCCGACCATAAAAATCACCGATATAGCCCGCTAGAATTGAGCCAACAAAGAGTCCTAGAAAACCACTGGATAAAAAGAGCGACCCTTGGGAAATACTCGCGAATTTGTCCTGAATCAGCGTACTGTTAATTGCGCCTGCCATATAAACGTCGGCGGCATCCAGAATCATCCCGGCACCCGCTAATGCAAAGACTTTATAAAATAGTGGCGTTTCCCGGGCATCATTTAATCGGGTCTCTAAAGAATAAGCATTACTTTGATGATATATGTTATCAGCCATTGGCAATTCCTCCATTTGGCAAGTTATTTTTTTATGTGTGATGATGTTCTATGTGTACACAATGCTTGTTTATGTTTATTTCTATGTGTATCACCCAATTCGGGTGCTATGTGGAAATTGACCGGTGTCCTGTCAGCTCATGTATTCAGCCCGCATTTTTTCGGGCGAATAGCTGGCATCCCGGGCATTCACCTTATCCAAACCAACAAATTCATTGAACTTCGGAAAGGTAATCATATGATTCTTATAGGCTTTGGTCGTCCCATCCCGCCGCAGCGTTTCAATTAGCGTCTTTTCGGCAAAGGCCTGTGCATAAGTCATAGCGGTGGGGTGAACTACAATATTAAAGCCCAGCCGCTCCAAATCCTCAGTCCTGGTTAACGGCGTCTTGCCATCTTCAATCATATTGGCCATTAACGGCGTTTTTGGAAAAGCTTCGTGAATTTTCTTAAGCTCGGCAACACTTTGTGGTGCTTCAATAAAAATCAAGTCTGCACCGGCCGCCTGGTATCGTTTACTTCTGGCAATCGCGTTATCCAAACCGTAGACTGCCCGGGCATCCGTTCGAGACATTATCAAAAAGTTGTCATGCTTACGGGCGGCTTTGGCGGCTTTGATCTTAGCTTCCAAGACCTCAACGGGTTCCACTTTTTTGCCGTCCATATGACCACAACGTTTTGGCCAAACCTGATCTTCGATAAACATGCCGGCAGCCCCGATTGCCTCATAATTTTCAACGGTTCGTTTGATGTTATCCAAATCGCCATAACCGGTATCGGCATCCGCAAATACCGGAATGTCCACCGCATTAATAATCTGGCGGCAGCGTTCCAGTGATATCCCGAAGTCGGTGATTCCCCGATCGGGCATTGCCAGAGCCGAGGCACTTGTCGCATAACCGGCGGAAAAGACCGCCTGGGCGCCTTCTGATGCCGCAATTTTTGCTGCCAATGCGTCCGGCGTCACCATCATTCGAACAATGTGACCGCTCATAACTTCATCTTTAAATTGCCTTCTCATTCGTTCATTTTTCAGCATAGGCAAGTCCTCCCTGTTTAATAAAATTAATTGCTTGGCTCTGCGCCCGCTGAATAACCGTTGACAGGTATCCTTTGTCAAGCCAGCCGGTAATACCGTCGATTTGATCAATTCCCGGCTCCCAGGTTGCCAAGAGCGGTAGTGGCAGTCCAACTTGGGTCAATTGCAATAGTTGCTGGTTATCATAGTGATCAATGACAATTGCATCGGCACCAGCTTTGGCTAAATATTGAATGCGTTTAATTAAGCCTTCAATGCCATATGAATGAAGCCCCTCCAACTTAATCCAGATTTGGGTTGCCGGATTTTCCAAGCTGTCTTTGGCCGCCCGAAGCTTACCGATCAATTCTTCCGGCGTTGTCGTCATCGGCTCGGTCGTTGTGTGGGCCGGATACGTCTGGTCATTGAGTAATAGAATGTCGCCGCCGGAGCGCTCTAATTCTTTAGCAGCGTAATAGGTATTCAACGGATTTCCAAATCCCGACTGCAGGTCGGCAATCAATAAACCGGTCTTTTTTAACCGCATATCCCGCAAAAATTTGGCATATTCCGATAATGTCAGCATTCCCTGGGAATCTTCAGCGATCAGATTTTGACTGGTTAACGTTCCATCAATTAAAATGGCAGGAAAGTTTTCTTTACTCAAAGCACTGAATGTCCGACCATCTCCTGATGCCGGCATAATCGTCTCCGGCCGATGATCCAAATAAGTTAATAAGTTATTAATTGTCATACATAGTCCTCCGTTTCATAACAACAAGAAAGCAACAAAAAACGCGCCCGTCGAGTATATATTGAATATACATCGAAGGGCGCGTTTTAACGCACGGTACCACCTTGATTTTATCGAACTCAAAAGAGCCGATCTTAACGAACACAACTTGTCATTGTAGTCGTTGGCCTTGTAATGGTGGCATCCAGTAGACACTCAATGAATCATTCGCATCTACAGCTCAAAGCCTACTTTCGACAATCTCCCAAGGCTTCTTCTCACCAATTAGAAGCTCTCTTAACGAGGAAAATCATCTACTCCTGCTTTTCGTTGCTTTTTTCTTAACGTTTTCTAATTGTTAAGTATGATAACTCATTATTTTCTAATTGTAAACAATTTTTTGAAGAAATTTAATCAGCATTCATTTCATCAGCCACGTCCCGAACCATTGCCAATTCTTCATCGGCTGGAATCAACAAAATTCTTGCCGTAGAATCTTTAGTACTTAAATCTCCGGGAGCTTGCTTTTCGTTCAACGCATCATCCAACTTGATACCAAAAATCTCCAGCTTCTTGCAGACCTGCTCACGGACCCACTTATCATGTTCACCGATGCCACCGGAAAAGACAATTGCGTCAACGCCGCCAAGTTCCGTAATGTAGCTGGCCGCATATTTAACCGTTCGATTGACAAAGATATCCAGCGCCAATTTAGCACGATCATCATCTGAGCTTTCCAAATCCCGCATGTCTGAAGAAACTCCCGAAATCCCCAACAAGCCGGAACGGTCATTAAACATTTCAATTACTTCTTCAGCCGAAGCCCCCATGCGTTTCATAAAGAATGGTACCAATGCCGGGTCAACATCACCGGAACGGGTGCCCATCGTCAAACCGTTCATTGGCGTAAAGCCCATTGACGTATCAACACACTTGCCATCTTTTTCGGCAGCAACGGAAGCACCGGATCCCAAATGCAACGTAACCAATTTAGCAGTCTTATACCCCAGTAATTCCTGAGCCCTTTGCGTAATGTAACCGTGATTAATACCATGTTCGCCATATCGACGAATCGTAAATTTCTTGGTTAATTCATACGGAATGCCATAAATTGCATTAACTTCCGGCACGTCTTTAAAGAAAGCACTGTCAAAAATCGCATACTGATCAGTTTCCGGCAGAATCCGGCGAATAATCTGAATGTATTCGGCCTCTACCGGGTTATGAATCGGCGCAATTTCACTTAGTTCATTAATCCAGTTCAGTGCTTTATCATCAATCTTGGCAACCTTATCAAAAACAGTGCTGCCGGCAACTACCCGGTTACCAACTGCATCAATATCGTGGAGATGGTCAATGACGCCAAGATCTTTTAAATTATTCAGCATAATTGCTGCCGAACGTTCATAATCAACATTGTCCTCAACCTGCTTAAACGTCTCGCCGTCCCCGTACTTGATCTTAATAATCGAGCCCGGCAGATTAATCCGTTCAACCTGACCGTCCGCGAGAACCGTTTCCTTTGGCATTTCAAATAACTTGAACTTTAAAGAAGAACTTCCCGCGTTAACAATTAAAACTTTGGACATAGCACTAACCCCCGACATTTATGATTTGTATTCATTGTGAAAACGGATCCATGCCTATAGTATACTATTTATTCGGAGATTGTGACATGATTCGCTATTGCGCATTTTGGTATTTAATACTAACGCTTTTCCAAGCAAAACTTTTTAATAACACACAGTTTTTCCAAAAAAGGAACGAGCCACAGGCATTGGAACCAACTTGTGGTATTTGTCCACAAACGTCCGAATAGCAGTAGAAATCCAAATATTGATAGCTAAGACACCAATTGTCGATAAAGCCCCATCGGTAACTCCCCAGTAGACGTCTTCATTAGTTCACATTACCCTCGCGTACTCAGCATAAATTTCCCAGAATTTATTTGTCACATCCACTAATTCTGGCAGATGCCGTTTTTTGAACGTCGGTCTCTTTTAAGGGAACCTCTTTACGTTAACTTTTGAACAAGATTATGCTAAGATAAAACTCGTATAAAAAGGAGAGCAAACCTATGATGGATAACATGCGAAGCGATGCTTACAACGAAATTAAATATAAAATCATTCATTTTGACTACATCCCCGGGCAAAAAATCTCTGAAAAAACAATTTCTTCAGAATTAAGCCTTGGTAGAACGCCTGTTAGAGAGGCAATTATCCGCATCGAACGTGAAGGGTTGATTGAAGTGATACCTCAGAGCGGCACCTATATCACTAAAATTGATATGGCAGATGCAAAAGATGCCCAGTTTGTGCGAAACTGCATTGAGCCTAATATCATGGTTGATGCCGTCGTAAAAATGACAGAAAGTACCAAAAGTATTTTGGCAGACAACTTAAGAGCTCAAGCCAACACTGCAAGGAATAACGAGACTGACAAATTCTTTGATTTGGATCAAAACTTTCATCACGAATTTTATAAAGTCGTCCACAAAGACACAGTCTGGCAGTGGCTGCAAATTAACAATACCCAACTCAACAGATTCCGCAGACTGCGATTAAAAGAAAGTAACCTTAACTGGCGCACGCTGTTAACTCAACATCAGCGAATTTATAATGCAGTCCTTAATCAAGATATTGATGATTTAAATTTTCTGATAACCCAACATCTACATTTAATGCTCTTGGAAAAACAAGGGGTCCTGAATGCTTACCCGGACTATTTTAAGAATTACAAAGAAAATTAATTTTCAGTACTACAAAAAGATCGAAGCCAATTTGCCTCGATCTTTTTTCGTGTTATTTTTTAAGTCAATTACTTCTTCATATCCATTGCATGGCCACCGAATCCGTGACGTAATGCTGAAACAACCTTGCCTGTAAAGGTATCTTGTTCCATTGAACGATTACGGGCAAACAATGAATCAGTGATAACTGGAACCGGAATACCTTGCTTGAGCGCTTCTTGGACTGTCCATTTACCTTCACCAGATGAGAACATCTTGCCACTGATCTGATCCAAGTTGGCATCGTTGGCAAAGGCTTCCTGTGCCAATTCCATAAGCCAGCCACGGATAACAGAACCATTTACCCAAACTTTCGCAACTGCTTCATTGTCATAATCGAAAGGACTGTGATCCAAAACATCATAGCCTTCACCAATGGCTTCCATCATACCGTACTCAATGCCGTTATGAACCATCTTTAAATAGTGGCCTGAACCCGGTTTGCCAGTGTAAAGGTAACCATCTTTTTGTGAAATGCCATCGAATAATGCTTCAAGTGTTCGAAAGCTTCGGCGCTGGTACCACCAATCATAAAGTTACCACCGTTTAAAGCACCGTCTTGACCGCCCGAAGTACCACAGTCAAAGAAGTTAATGCCTTTTTCCTCAGCCAACTTGCCATGACGAATTGAATCCTCATAGAATGAGTTACCACCGTCAATCAGGTAATCGCCCTTTGAAAGCAAACCGATAAGTTCTTGGACTGTTGAATCAGTTGGTTTGCCGGCCGGTACCATAATCCAAACCGTGCGAGGGGCATCTAATTTACTAACAAGATCCTCATTACTTGAAGCTGGTGTTGCACCGGCCTCTTGAGCAAGCTTAACGTTATCTTCGTTTAAATCAAATGCAACCACTTCATTACCGTTACGGATCATGTTCTTAACCAGGTTAAGACCCATTTTTCCTAAACCAATCATACCAATTTGCATAAGAATCGTACCTCTTTCGTCTAATATACTAGTTCTCAACTGTTCTTTACGAGAATTATTATATAATCTGAAAAGAATTTTCGCAAGCATTGTGCGTAAATTTTTTTCAGATTATTTTATTTTTGTGTAAATTCATTTTAAAACAGGTTACTATCACTTTCATATCAGCGCTTTAGCAATTAGTTCAAGTTCAACAGGTACGTAACTGTTTTTACCAACTAATGTAAATGTTTTACAAATTTTACGCTTTTTTCTTTCCACCACCTTGAAATTACCAACAATACCAACCCAATCATTGTGATAATAAAACCAGGCACCAAGCCTCTGATGTGGTAGTTAAAGGCCAAGTGATGTTCTCCCGCTGTTAGTTTAGCACCTATCAGGCCATCTGCAACCTTTATGATCGGATGGGGTTTTCCATCCACGTGCAACTGCCAGCCCCGATCATAAGGAAAGCTCATTAAGAGTATCCGGCTATTTTTTGAGACGTTAACCGTTCCCCGAAAATGGCCGCCATGTTCATTGATATTTTGAGCATCTTGTAATTGAAACTGATGTTTTCTTGTTTGAGCTGCGACGGCTTCAAATTTTTTCAAATCAACGCCCATTGTTATTTTAGGAACCGTTTTTAATAATTTAGTTGATCGTAGTCGAATTGTCGCTACCTGACCTTTTTGCAAGTAACCAATCGGAATCATTTCCGTTCCCAAACCACTATAAGTTTTTGCCAACTTAGCGCCATTTACCCACATTGTCACATGATACAGCCTGATTTTGGGGATATAAAGGTAGTGCGGACCGCTGGTTCTGGCACGAATCTGCAGCCGATAATAGTGGTTCCCCTTGATTAGTGACTGTTGATAATCGGTAACCGTCGGCCGATAAAGATATTGCCGATTATTGCCAGCTTCGGCCTGAACCAACGCATTAAGATTATCAAAGACCTGGTTGGAATGATACTTTAAATGGCGCATTTGTTGATGCGTCATAAAACCTAACTGGGCGGCATTCTGTCTGACAAATAGTTTTTGCATGTGTTGACCGATAACATAATAATATTTAATCCCAAACAGATGATTAGTAATTATCGAGCCACCCAACATATCAATTCGCCGAATATTTCGACTGGAAAACCCTAGACTAGCCAAAACGTGGTGCGTATGAGAATTCAGCGTCGAACTATATGAACTAATACCGTGATTTTCAAAAAGCAGTGAATCATTATAACCACTGTAAGGAATTCGGTAAATATTTCGGTAAGGCTGATCCAGAACCAACAAGCGATAAAATTTATTCTGCGTGAATTTTAGATGCTGAACCCGCTGAATAGCCTGTCTGGAGCGCCGGTATTGAGTTTCAAATTGATGTTGATTGACAAATGGTGCATTCATCGTCGCTACGAAAAAATTCATCATTAATTCAAAAATCAAAATGCTGGTAAGAATCACCTTGCCGGAAGCCTGACGATTTGTCAGTGACATGATCGCAATGGCCGTCAAAATCAAAAAGCCCAGCACCAACACATAGATAAAATTATTAGCGGAAAGCTGCGGCGTTGCAAATTTGTACGGCGTCATCTTTTCCTGAAAAATAGCCGCCCAGGCATAACCGATTGAAATCGCAACTCCCAATCCAGCAGTTGCGAGAACAATCAGTTTTGAATCCTTAAAGATGCCCTTTAGGTAGCCTTCATAAGCCACCATTACCAACGCAAAGCTGAATAAGAATACCATCCGAAACGGAAACCCGGCTGGTCGCTGGAACAAATGCCAAACCGTATTCAATGGTAACAACCACATCCCAATAAAAATACTGCCTAGTAGAAAAGCGGCTGCCTGTTTATCACGATTGGACACGCTTTTGGAAAAGAAATAAACAATTCCCAAAATAATAAATAAAGAACCGGTAAACATACTGGGATTGTGCACCAGTCGCCCCGCAAAATCATTACCGCCGAATCCGAGATTAACAGTAAAACTCGGTCCAAAGGTTCCCTTTAAAATAAAATTCCGCAGATGAATATCCTTTTTGCCGGTTGACATCATTGAAATGGCCGTGGGTATTAAAACAACGGCCGATAGCATCCCCGACAGTAGTGAATACCACAAAAAACGGCCAATCCGATTCAGCTGTTGCTTTAGATATATCCCCAATGAGAGCCGTGCCGGCTGCTCCTTAACCATTAAATACAGGAAATAAATCACACTAAACAAGCAAATAATATATCCCATATAATAGTTGGTTATAATAATGGCCGTTAAACCACCCACATATAACCAGAAACGATTTTGATAATAAAGCTTCTCAAGACCATAAATCATCATCGGCAGCAGAATCAAAGCATCCAGCCACATTAAATCGTAAAAATACATAGATACGAAGCCACACAGGCCATAAGCCAGGCCACCACACGCAGCCATAAAATCATAATGCCGATATTTATAGGCCAAAAAGGTACTCATCGAAACGCTACACAGAATAATTTTCAGCCAAATGATTAAATCAATAGCAATTGGCAGATGGGCCGGCTCAAAAAAGACAACCAGCAGATTAAGTGGGCTTAATAGATAATAGGCATAAACCGGAACCAGGCTGTCCCCGATTGAAATTAAAAAAGAATAACTTGAAAAAGAAAGGTGCAGCAGCTGCCGCCTCAATTCGGCAAAAAATTGCAGGTACTGAGTTGACAAATCGCTGATCAACAAATTTTTTGAACCAAATGGCGCGATACCAATTATTATAAACAACAGGCTGACAACGACCACTGGTAGGATTGTGATCGATATGTAGTAATTAAATCGCTGATGCATTCGCATTTTCGTTAACATAATTTCAAAATCTCTCCAAATATCACTTTTTATTTCAAGTTGGTTTTCCACAATCATTATTGATATCAGAATCCTATTTAGTATAACCCACTCAATTTTTAAATACGCAAACAAACTCTTTTTTTACCAACAATTATCATTTTTTGAAAATATTACGCTTAACCGCCTTAACTTGTAATATTTGCGAGCGGTTAAGCTATTTTTAACTGATTTTTAGCAAAATTTAGCTGATTTACGAAAAAAAAGTTAAAATATTTTTTTAATTTTAGTTTATTGATATTGCTTTTAATTCCCGTCGGATCAATAACGCACAAATGTGAAAAAACTGTGAAATTTATGTTTAATCTTTATGAAACAATCTTGAGACTGTTATGTAGCATTTTTCTCCTATACTTATTCTTGTAGTTTTATAAGGGGGACCAATGAGATGACATTTAATTTCAAAAAAATGGCTGGCCTGTTTATGGGGGCTTTGGCAGCCTTTACCATTAGTACATCGGTCAGTGCAAGTAAAACAAAAATCGCCGACGTTTCCCAATACCAGGGAAATATCAATTGGAGCAAAGCATCCAAAGTTCTAAAATATGCCATTATCCGGGTTCAGCATGGTGATACCGGCGATGCCGATTTCCGAATCGACTCCAAGCGAAACGTCAACGCGGCCGGCGCCAAAAAATATGGCGTGCCATTTGGTCAATATGGTTACGCTGAATTCAGCAGTGTTGCCGATGCCAAAAAAGAGGCTCGGGATTTTTATAAACGCTCCAATGCCGGCGCGCGGTTCTATGTTTTGGATAATGAACATCGAAAAGGCAAAGGTTCCGAGCAATCCTACGTCAACGCATGGCTGAGTCAAATGAGAAAGCTCACCAATAAACCATTGATTTACTATTCTTACGATAACTATGTTGCTGTTCATAAAATCAACTATTCAAAATTTGATGGTTCATGGATTGCCAATTATTCTAAGAAGCCAACTGCTTCAGCAGATCTTTGGCAATATACATCAACAGGACGGGTCAGTGGTATCAGCGGCAACGTTGATTTAAGCAAAACGCTTAATTCGTCAGTTGTCAATTCTTGGTTCAAAGCTGGATCTGCTGATACGGCCAAGCCAACTTACTACACGGCAGTACCAGCATCTAAAAAGGTAACTATTACAAGAAACATTTATGAGTACCAGGATGTTAATTTCAAAAGTCGGATTACTAAATTAGCTGCTGGTAAAACATTATCTGTAAAAGCTGTCACCCGTTCAACCGGTGGTGCTTACAGGTTTCAATTAACAAATGGCAACTATATCACTGCTAATAAAGCATTTGTTTCCAATTAAATTTAAAAAGTCGTATTTATAGAAGGGGATTATTGTCTTGTCACACAGTCACAGTCATAGAAGTATCAAATCAGCTTTAAAACCACTTTTAGTCGTTGTTGCATTAATTAGCTTTGCGGTAACTGCATTTTCCTTTGCGCAAGCAGTAAACGCCGACAGCACTGACAAACCACATTACTCAGCTGTTTACAAAGAAGCCAAGAAACACTTGGGTACCAGCTATGTCTATGGTGCTGTCGGACCAACCCACTTTGATTGTTCCGGTTTCACCAAATATGTTTACAAAAAAGCTATCGGCAAAACCTTACCAAGAACCGCACAAGCTCAGTACAACGGCACAAAAAAGGTTTCAAAGAAAAATATCCAAAAAGGTGATTTGGTCTACTTTGGCTCAAGCAAGTCAAATATTTCCCACGTTGGGATGTATATCGCAATGGCCGGATGATTGATTCACAAAACCGCGGTGTGGTTACTGAACAAGTTTACGCACCTTGGTGGCACGTTGTTGGTTTTTCACATCCAACTGATTTATCATACGATTAAGCCCAAAACAAAAACAAGTTACCGGCGAAAGATCCGGCAACTTGTTTTTTATCTTTGTCATTAATGCTAGAAACTAAACTGATCAACGACTTCAAATGTTACGTTTTCATTTGCTTTTAGCAATTTGGCAACCGGGCACTGATTCAAGGCTTCATCAACCATCTTTTGCCCTTGGTCATTGTCTAATTTGTTAAAGAATATCTGACAGCGAACAATAAACTTATAGCCGACCGTATCTTTTACAATATCGACGCCCGTATGAATAATGCTGTCTGGTTCAAGTTTGTGCTGACGTTCAACAATTCCAATTGTTGCATTAAAACAAGTACTCAGTGCAAAGCCGATAAATTGTTCAGGGTTGGTACCTGGACTGTTTAATAATGAGCTGCTAACTCCCAGTGCCAAGCCTTCGTTACCGCGAACATAGCTTTGTCCGGTTAAACCGTGTTCATTAACAATTTCAGTATGATAAAGTGATCCATCTACAGCCATATTAAAATCCCTCCAAATTAACTAAAACCATTCTGATCATCGATAAGTAAGCCGGCGTCAAGCGCATTTTATGATTCAGCGCTGCCACTCCCTTACGTTTACAATTTAATCTTATGTTATTTGTAATCGGAAGTCCATCAAACAGCTCCACAAATGACAGCGGTTACTTTAGCCAACACAGCTAACTAAATCAGGTAGTTTTTGGTAAAATAACTGTTAGAATTCACAAACTAAGGGAGGAGAAAAATTGGAAAGTATCAAACTGAAGTGGCTGGTATTTGGTGTGCTTTTAAACAGCATTGGTATGAGCTTCATTTGGCCACTTGCCAGTGTTTATCTACATAATCACTTAGGCGTTTCACTAACTGTGGTTGGCATCGTTCTTTTGTTCAATTCGCTGGCAAGCGTTTTAGGCAGTTATATCGGCGGTTATCTATACGATCGGAAAAATCCCTATCATTTAATTATTGGGGGCGTTATTACGGCAATGGTCTCATTGATTGCCCTCATTTTCTTTCATGGCTGGCCGATTTTTGGCGGTCTGCTTTTTCTAAATGGTCTGGCATCCGGATGGAATCTGACGATTGTCAATTCAATTGGCACCAGCATTACAACCGTTGACAGCCGCTATGTTTTTAATATGCTGTATTTCGCCCAGAACCTGGGCGTGGTTGTCGGCACATCTTTGGTGGGCTTCGTCTACAGCATCAGCGTCACGTTGCTTTTCATCATCGCCAGCGGGTTATTTGGCTTCTTTTTACTTGTCGTCTTGACAAAGTACCGGCCAGCCGCAAATACTCATCGTAGAAAAATTGGTGATGGGCTAAAAACAAGTTGGCAAAGGCAGACTTTACCAAAGCCAAACGCTCTTATTTTAACCACCTTTTTCATCTCACTGTTGATTATTTGGACAATGTATCAGCAGTGGGTATCAAACTTGTCTGTTTATATGACTACCTTAAATATTCCGTTACGCAACTACTCTTTTCTTTGGACAATTAACGCCGGACTTATTGTGATCATTCAAATATTTGTCAATTGGCTCGCCCGTTACTATGAAAACTTGATTCTACAAATTCTTTTTGGCGTCTTGATGATCATGTTGTCCTTTATCGTACTTGTGTTTGCCAACACCTATTTATACTTTGTGATAGCAATGATCGTGTTAACAATTGGTGAAGCGATCACTTTCCCGACAATTCCCGCGCTGGTAAACACCCTCACGCCCGTTGAAGCAAAGGGACTTTATCAGGGATTAGTCAATTCGTGGTCATCTGCCGGCCGGGCACTCGGCCCGCTATTGGGCGGTATCATTATTGAAGCGCGTTCATATATTTTCTTATTTATCGTCGCCGCAATCGCTATCTTCGTGGTCTGGCTGAGTATTATTTTAGTCTGGCGGGCAAATCATCAACAAGCAACGATTTATCGTTAGGAGGCATCACTGGCAATGATTATTACACTGGTAACTGCGGTTGTCCTAACAGTTGTCATCTCCTTATTTGGCGGTCTTTTAGGTGTCTTGGTAGATAATCATTGGCATTATCGGCATTTGAATTTCCGGAATTTTTATCGCTACCTATTAGTTTCCGGATTAATCGGTTTAATTATCTTTAGTGTTTTTCTTTTTGAAATATTAACGATGCTTAGTTAAAACGCCTTGAAGAACCGGCATAACTGCCAATCCTTCAAGGCGTTTTAGCGTCTAATCAATGAGCAATCAAACTTCACGATCCTTATTAATTTTACTGTGTCGGATCCCATAACTAAAGTAAAGTATCAGACCAATTACAAACCAAATTATTGATGCAATCCAGGTTTCAGCTGGCAGCTTTGTCAGCATATACAGACAAAGTAATGCCGAAATAATTGGAAAGACCGGGTAACCCGGGACCTGATAGCCGTGATTATTCTGAATTTCTTTATTGTGCCGTAACGGAATAATTCCAAAGGAAACAAACAGAAAGGCAATCAACGTGCCGATATTAACCAGATTGGTCAATTGATCCAGTGGGATAAAACCACCCATGACAGCAATAACGATTGTCACCAACATCAAACTGTTGCCAGGATTTCCCCGCTTATCCAATTTGCCAAGGAAATGAGGCAATAGACCATCGCGACCGATAGAATAAATTAAGCGCGACGAGCTATAAATCATTGTAACCATCATCGTAAACATTCCTGCCAAAGCACCAATTGAAATAATCCCGGCTACCCAGTTCAAATTAACAAATTGCAATGCAAAAGCCACTGGATCGGCGACGTTAAGCTTGGTGTAGGAAACCATTCCGGTTAGTACAATTGAAACACCCACGTATAAAACGGTTGCAACAATCAACGTACCAATAATACCAATCGGCATATTCTTTTTAGGATTTTTAACTTCCGCAGCCGAACTTGATACGGCATCAAATCCTAAATAGGCAAAGAATACCGCGGCAGCACCGCCAAGAACACCGCCTTTACTACTACTCCAACCATACGGTAAAAACGGATGCCAATTAGCCGGTTTGACATAAAAGAGTCCGACAATAATAAACAGTAGGATAATCCCAATTTTGACAAACACAATCGTATTGTTGACCCGGACCGATGAGCGCATCCCGTGACTCAACATCCAAGAAATCAGGAGAACGATAATAATGGCAATGATGTTACCATACGTCCCGCAGCGGGGTTAAACGGGCCGGAAACAGCGGTTGGAAAGCCAATGTGGAATCCCTTTAGGAAGGATTGGAAATAAGCCCCCCAGGCGCTTGAAACAGCGGCTACGGCCAGCACGTATTCCAAAATCAACGCCCAGCCGAGCACCCAACCAATAATTTCACCAAAAACCAAATTCCCGTACGAATAGGCACTTCCGGCAACCGGCAGTGCCGACGCAAATTCGGCGTAACACATTGCCGAAGTGGAACAAACAATTGCAGCAAAAATAAATGACAAAATAATACCAGGACCTGCTTTGGTTGCAGCAACCGTCCCGGGAAGAATAAAAATACCGGTACCGATAACGGCCCCAATTCCCAAAGAAATCAGATCAAGCGCCGACATGGTTTTAATAAATTTTTTATCGGTCTCCAGGTAACGATCCAATTTTTCACGTTGGAAAATTCTTGAACCTAATGACATAAAAATAGCCTCCAAATAAAATTAGCAATTCATTAGAATTATTATTCCATTTTAACTTTTTGAGCATTAAAAATCAATTTGCCGGTCAGCTATTGTATGCTAAATATGTTAAAAGAAGGCGGTTTAATAAATGAATTACCTTTTTAAGGGGAGGCAAATATAATGGGAAAAGGACGTTTGGAAGCTTTTACGGACGCAATCGTACCAATTATTATGACTGTTCTGGTATTGGAATTACAGGCACCCCATAACTATTCATGGCTTGGCCTATGGGAAATGCGCGAAGAGCTGCTGGCCTATGCAATATCATTCTTTCTGTTAGCCATCGTTTGGGGCAATCACCACCATATGTTCCAAGTCGTTAAAAAAATCAATGGCACCGTTATCTGGGCTAACACCTTATTGGTCTTCTTCCTATCATTTATCCCGTTTGCAACCTCGATTGTAAATAACGATCCCAATAGTCTGTTTGGTTCGCAGCTTTATACGCTGTTATTTATCGGTATTAATCTCTCGTGGAATTTCCTGCGGGTTTCCCTTTTGCGGGCTGACAAGACCAATCGGGTAATGGTCGACTCATTAAAACGGGAACCTAAAAGTATCATTACACTTGGCGCTTTTGTTGTTGTCTTTCTGCTCTCGTTTCTTTGGCATCAATTCGGGATGATCGGTACGTTTTTGGTAATGATGATCTGGCTGATGCCGTATAAACGAATTGAAAAAGCATTTCACAATTTATAAACCTGTCAATGTTTCTCAGCCAGCGGCTAATTTGCCGGCTTGGGAAACATTTTGTTATTTTATGGTACGGCTGCCTAGCTAAAAGGCACCGCCTATTTAAGGCTTATCGGTTTTGGGATGCCGTTTTTCTCTGGTAATTGGAATGCTGATTTGAAAAACAGCCCCATGGGGATAATTATCCCGAACTTCAATTTTTCCATTATGCTGCTGGACAATAAACTTTGCGATAGCCAATCCAAGACCATTACCACCCGTTTTAGTATTTCTGGATTGATCAACCCGATAGAACCGTTCGAAAATATTACGCTTGTCCTTGTCGGGAATACCGGGGCCAGTATCACTCACCGAAATAATCAACCGACCGTGCAACCGTTTAATCAATACATCGATGCTTCCACCTGTGGGCGTGTACTTAAGCGCGTTATCCAATAAAATTACCAATGCTTGATGCATCAGGTCAGGATCAAAAATCACCTGTCCGGAAGCTAAAATATTTTTCTGAAGCGTTTTATGCTGGTTTTCGGCCAATGGCTGATAAATATTAAACGTTCGCTTAATCCAGTCCTTTAAGTCAACTGACTTGGGCTGAATCTGAATAATATTGGCGTCACCACGAGACAGCATCAGCAATCGTTTAATCAGTGTCTGCATTTGGTTAACTTCATCCAACGTTGTTGAGATGCTGGCCGCTTCATCCAGAATCCGTTGTTTGGGTTTCGTCAATAAATATTCCATTTGATTTTGAATTACCGTAATTGGCGTTCTTAACTCATGAGCTGCGTCGGCACTGAATTCCCGCTGCTTCTTCCATGAAACTAAAATCGGCCGCATACTTGATCGGGATAAAACGTAGGCAATAATCATTGCCAATGCCCAAAAGATTAGCAATGTAATAAAGAGGGATTTTTTAAAACTTTCCATTGCCAGCAGATCCGCATCAATATTTTGCAAGATTAAAACATATTTTCCGGAATAAGTTGAATTTGTACTGGTTCTGGGAACTTTAATCAGCAAAGTCATAAAATAGTGATTGGACCGTTTGGTGCCGAACTGGGTTGTAATGACCAGTCCCTTGACCTTATTGATATTGCGCTTAACCAATTTAATTCCCTGAAAAGCGCTGAAGGCCCCTTGGCCAATCATTCCTGCATTTTCAATTCGACCATTTTTATCAAAAATCAGGCGTGGGTGCGAAACGTGGCGTTATCTGTGGGGGGCGGTGTCGCCTGGGCACGATAGGGATGGATACTGTCCCCACCCGACTTGGCTTTTCGTTGGCTTCTCAAGATTTCAGTTTTTTGACCATACAACCCTGAATTAATATTTTTATTGATTGAATCCTTAAATGACAGATAAATAATGCCGCCAAGAATTGCGAATAGGGCCGTAAAACTGACCAATTCATTAATGAAAAACTTCACCCATTGTTTTTTTGTCGCATCTTGAGCCATCCTGATGAAAATCCCCCCTAATTAAGCCGCTATTAGCCATCTGCTTCTGTTGAATCATGTTAGTTTAACAAGGGAAACTTAAATCAATCTTAAGTTGAATTATTAATTAACCAACCAAAAAGGGCCCCGCCAAAATTTAATTTGTCGAAGTCCCAAAAGTTGAATTTCTATTTTCAGAATCGGTATTGGTTGATAATCAGCAGTTCTATCAGACTAAAATACTGCTAACCGGCTTGTTTAACCAAGTTTTTTACAGTAATGCTGCTGTCCAAAATACCACTTTCCCCTGACAAAACCAACTGGTTATTTTTAATGTCGAGCTTCATATCATCATCCAGGTAAACATCGGAATAACCCTTGTATTGCCATTCACCGTGGTTGGTGGCTAATTTGGCATCATAATCCGGTGTCTTTACTTCACGATCAACCGCAATAATATCAAAGCTGGTTTCAAGTGAGCAGATCCCCACTTTTGAAAACGGCCCAACACCATCGTCAAAACTTAACAGCAGCCGACTATTTTCTGGGACATTTTCTCTAAGCTTTTCAAATGCCTGATCCGTAATTGTTAATCTCATTCGCTATCCCTCCAATAATCTCCATCATACGCCCACTCCGAGTTTTGTCAATATAATTGCGCACAACTGATATTTTGATTTAGTAACCGTATTTCGATTCTCCTTCTCTCGTGATACCATAGGGACGAGGTGATCACATGACAACAAATGAAGGAAAAATGAACGCTATCGTCATTAACCAATACGGCGATGAAAATGTACTAACGCCTCAGCAGGTTGACATCCCAACAATTAATGCCAATCAGCTGCTGGTGAAAGTCCAAAGCATTGGTGTTAACCCGATTGATTGGAAAACCAGAAAGGGGCTGCGGCAGAAACGCTATCCATTCGACTTTCCAATTATCCTGGGCCAAGAAATGGCCGGGACGGTTGTCAAAACCGGTGAAGCTACCACCGGCTTTAAAGTTGATGATGAAGTTATCGGTTATGGCACTCCCAGCAATCGGGGAACCTACGCCGAATACTACGCAATTGATGCCGATCAGGCGCTCACAAACCATCAAGCCTTTCGTTTGAAGAAGCAGCGGGCTTGGGGCTGGCCGGAACTACCGCGTGGGAAGCCATCTTTGATGCCGGCAAATTAAAAGCGAGTCAAACCATTTTGATTTTAGCTGGATCCGGCGGCGTTGGCTTAATGGCTGTTCAGCTGGCCAAAAACGCCGGCGCTCATGTTATCACCACCACTAGCGGCAAAAATACCGCCTACGTTAAAAGTTTAGGAGCCGATGAAGTCATTGATTATACGCAAACCGATTTTTCAGAAGTACTCTCACACATCGATTTAGTCTTTGATACGCTCGGCGGTGATAATCAACGAGCCGCTTTTAAAGTCGTTAAGCCTGGTGGCCGAGTCATCTCAATTGTTGAAACAACCGATCAGGCAGCAGCATTAAGCAGCCAATATGACGTTAATTTTGAAAAAATTAACGCTCGGCCAGACAAACAGGTTATTTCAACCCTTGCCGACATGTTCGGTTCAAAAAAGCTATCTGTGAGAATCGCTGAAGATCTCCCTTTCACCGTGGAAAACGTTCGGAAACTACATCGGAAAAGCGAAGCCGGTCATGTAGTTGGCAAACTAATTTTAAACGTTAATTAATCGGCGCTGCTTATTGGGCATCAATTATTTTTATCGAAGATGCAAAAAGGCTGGCCAAAATTTTACTTTTGGTCAGCCTTTTTTAACGGTACCCACACCACATTGGTGCGAATAGACTTTTTGGACTCCACAATCCGTCAAAGTCAGACACCACAAATCCGTGCTTAAAATGTGCCCCGTTATCCAAAATATCACCTAGCCGCTTGCGCGAACGGCACAAAGCCGCGTGATCTTTCTCGACTCATCGCACGTGTGTATTATGCCACATTTTCAATTAAAATACAACTTACTTTTTCTGAACGGTCTTTTTAGCTTTCACCGTTTTCTTGGTCTTGGCTTTAGCAGGTTCCTTAGCCGCTTTCTTTTCAGCCGCCTCTTTTTCAGCCTGTGTTTTCATATTTTCTTGAACAGCCGCCAAGTGATCCGCTACCCAATCATTCATCATTGGTAAATACTGATCCAAGTGACTAATAAAATCATCTGCTGAAGAGACCTCATCGATTCGCAAGCCCGAAACATTCACATAAGGCGAGCTCATTACGATATAAACGTTTACCGGCAGCTTATCTTCATCAGAAATCATTTTATCAATCCGCTTAATATCTTGAAGCGGTAAATTAATCAAGTTGGTTTCCAGGCTGATCACGACGTCCGCATCATCAACCAGCAGCTCACCAACAGCCAATCGGCCTTCATTTAACTGTTCTTCAACATAATCATAAATCGGGGCCATTTTTTCATCGGGATGCGCAATCAGATCCGCCAAGCTGGTTTTGAACGTTTGCCGTGTGATTTTTTCATCTGTAACATCAGCGATGAAATTTGTTACATCTCTATCCAAATTCTTTCACCTATTTCTTAAATTGTTTATTTTTATTGATTTGCTTTGCCAGTGATTCCCGCTGGAAAACGGCTCTCAACTTGAAGGCCAAAATAAACCAGTAGAAATTGACGATGACACCAAATGCGCTTAGTCCGGCCATCACCAGCTTAATCACAATGTTTGCTTCGCTCCCCGTAAACATCGTTGTCAGCATTCCCACAAAGCCAACCGTATAAATTGCAACTACCGCGGCCATTAAATAGTAACTGATTTTAACTTTTAAAGCAGCCAATAAGATGGTTGCCAGATACAAAATCCCCGCAATAATGGTTACCCTAACCGCTTCAGAGAGCCTGACCGATCGGGCCAAATGCATAAAATCAAGGGTCATCAACCAGTTCACTAATAGAAACAATATTAGTGAAATGACCGCCCAGTAGATAACCTTTTTTTCTTCGTTTCTCAAGTTAATCCTCCAAAATAACGCCAATAAAAAAAGATAAACCCACTATCATAGAATTTATCTTTCATAGTCTCATTGTTAGTTTAACGTATTTGCAGACTTTAGAAAAGCATATCCAGAAAATCTTCTTCAGGAATACCAGTGAAGTACTGGTTAAGATCAACATCTTTCAAAGCATCGGCAACGTCAGTCCGTTCGAAACGAACACCCTTGAGTTTATCCGCCAACTCACCAGCATCTTTCGGGCCAAAGAAATCACCAAAGAAGGTTACGTTCGAGATTTTGCCATCGTCAACCTGCAATCGGGCATCAATCGTCCCATTAGTAAAGTGCTGACGTTTCTTAACGGTAAACTCCGGTGACGTCCCGTACACCCAGTTCCAATTATTGTAAACATCGTCGAAAATCTTATCAATTCCCTGCTTATCTTCATCAGTTAAATGATATTCCCGATCTTTAATTTGATCCAAATTATCAACATGGAATAGCTCCTTCAACAAACGATCCCGGAATTCAGGCGTTGTCAGATTTTGATATTCAGGTGCCAGATATGGTTTCAAATTTGTTACCCGTGAACTAACCGATTTGATACCTTTAGACTTGATTTTATCTTCCGGAACCGTCAGGGCCTTGGGAATAACGGACAAATCGACATCCAACATTAATGTCCCATGGGAAAAGGTTTTGCCGCCCTTGGTATACATGGCATTTCCCGAAAACTTCTTGCCGTCTACCAAAATATCATTTCGGCCGCTGACTTCAGCAGAGGTTGCCCCCATGTCATGGAGCGCGTCAACAACTGGTTGAACAAATGACTTGAAGTCCCCAAACTCTTCACTATCACTATCAACCACAAAACTAAAGCAGAGGTTGCCAAGGTCTTGATAAACAGCGCCGCCGCCTGAAAGCCGACGCGTCACAACAATCCCGTGTTCATCAACATACTTCTTATTGATTTCTTCAAGCGTATTCTGATTTCTACCAACGATAATACACGGCCCCTCAATGTAGAACAGCAATAATGGTTCATCAAAATTAATTTCATTCATCAGATATTGTTCAGTCGCTAAATTGCGGCGAATATCATTGGACTTCATAACATAGTAATACATAGCGAGAATAACCCCTTTTCATCTATTCTTTCACAAGATAATGGTAGCACCTTGCGTAAGCGATTACAATCACAAGTGTTGAACCTTGGTCTGCTTAGATGATTATTGATTACAACCCGCTCTGAGAATGTTATAGTTAAAGTAAGAACAAATCGATGACGGGGTGATCACATGGAAAACCAAAATTATAAGAATGTCCTGGTACCAGTAGACGGTTCAGCTGTTACAGATTCAGTCCTTAATCGGGCAATTTCAGTTGCTTTGTCGAATAATGCCCACCTAGATATTTTAAACATTCTGGAAGTTAACCAATTTAACCAAACATATGGCAGTGCTGTAAGCGGAGACGTTGTTTTCAAATTGACTGAAAACACGGAATCCAAACTAAAGGAAATGAAACAAAAAGCACTGGATGCCGGTGTGAAAGATGTTGATATTCATATCCGGTTTGGTAATCCAAAGCCGATTATCGCACGTGAATTCCCGCACGATCACCACACGGATGTGATCGTAATTGGTTCAACCGGCCTGAGCGCCGTTGAACGATTGATTATCGGTTCCGTTACAAGTTATGTAACGCGAACCGCGCTCTGTGATGTTTTAATCGTTCGTTCAAAAAACGATCCCAAACAGATTAAATAAAAGACAACGTAAGAATGAAACCGGGCTAAGGCTGCTGTAAGCCACACGTCCGGCTTCCTTTTTCATTTTAAAATACAAGGAATGATTTAATGCAGCATAACTGGCTTTTTAACACAACGGTTCCCAAATCCATGGACAACCAACCATTGCGCTACCTGCTTCATCAACACTGGTTACTGCCGAAACACTTAATTTTTAGTTTGCGTTCCGACAACCGGATTTTGGTCAATCAGCATTACCTGCCGGTTAACTTTCCGGTTCATTACCAGGATCAGGTTACCCTGAGCTTTATTCCAACGGATTTTCAGCATCCTTTCCCAAACGTTTTGGCAGATTCGGCAGCTGCTTTGGCGGTTCTATACGAGGATGCCAATCTGATTATTGTGAACAAACGACGGGGCGATAAAACCCACCCCAATCAGCCGGGAGAAGTCGGGGCAACTATTAACCACCTGGCAGCTTATTTAGCAGCTGAAGACACGCTGCCGTACATGGTGCATCGGTTGGATCAGGAAACCAGCGGTGCCATTCTTTTTGCTAAAAATCCCGCTGTCGTACCGTCACTGGTTGCTGAAATTGCTGCCAAACAGGTCAGCCGTACCTATCTTGCCTGGGTGAGCGGTTCAGATTTACCCGATCAGGGAACCATTGATCTGCCGATTGGTCGTGATCCCCAGGACAAACGCAAGCGTCGCATCAACGGTCGCCACGCACTCAAAGCCATCACCCATTACCATGTTCTTCGAAGAACAGTTGGCAATAGTTTGTTGGCCATTCAACTGGAAACCGGCCGAACCCACCAAATCCGAATCCATTTGGCCGCGATTAATCATCCGGTGGTGGGCGATCCGCTCTATAACCCGGTTCATGACGCACCATTTTTACTACTGCATTCATGGCAGCTGAGCGTTCCAATGCCGTTTCATGAAACGACAATCAATGTAACGGCACCGCTGCCACCCCACTTCAAAACATTTGAAGCTGGCATTAATTCAACCAGGCAATCATCATAACTTTAAATCTCAAGCAGGTCGCTTATACTAAAGACAGTTCTAATCCAATGCTTTACGAGGAGGCATTATCATGGCAACTAATGAATTGGCAGCTTATTCCGCAACCCAGCTAACAAATTTAATTCGCAATCATCATCTTTCCCGAGAAGAATTACTGAAACAACTACTGACTACAATTGATCAGCAAAATCCTCACCTAAACGCCGTCACCCATCTTTGGCGCCAGCGGGCATTGAAAATGGTTTCGGAATTTAAAGACACCGGCCAGCCGTTTGCCGGCATTCCGATTTTATTAAAGGGGCTTGGTCAATCATTTAAAGGTGAAATTGATTCCGCTAGTTCTCACTTATTGCAAAACTATGTTGCGCCAGCAACTAATAATTTTGTTAAGGGACTATTATCTGCCGGTTTAATCCCAATCGGCGAAACCAACGCACCGGAATTTGGCTTCAAAAACATTACTGATTCAAAACTATACGGTAATGCCCATAATCCTTGGAATCTCGATTATCAACCGGGCGGCTCATCCGGTGGTTCAGCAGCGGCTGTTGGCGCCGGGTGGCTGCCAATTGCGGCTGGAAATGATGGTGGCGGCTCAATTCGAATCCCAGCTTCTTTTTCCGGTACAATCGGTTTGAAGCCAACCCGAGGCCGTGTCCCAACTGGTCCCGGTGAATGGCGAGGCTGGCAGGGCGCTTCGATTAACTTTGCGTTAACCAGAAATATTCAGGACACCGCCAAATTGTTGGATGCACTGTCAGTTGTCCAAATGGCCGCGCCGTTTCAAGTACCGTTACCAGAACACGACTTTGAAAGTACGTTAAATGAAGTACCCAAAACGTTGAATATTGCATTTTCAACCAAATCCCCTGTTAACACAGTCGTTTCCGAAGCGGCCAAGTCAGCTGTTCAGGACGCTGTTAACTTTCTTGAACAGGCAGCTATCAGTTAACCGAAGTTGATGCGCCAATTGATGGGACTACTTTGATGCAAACCTACTATACGATGAATGCCGGTGAAACCGCGACAATGTTTGCCAACATGGGACTTGACGATCAAACCATTCACGATAACGTCGAACCACTGACTTGGGCACTAAACATCACCGGCAAATCAGTGACGGCTGTCCAATACAGCCAGGCACTTGCCTTTTGGGATCAAACCGCTGCCACAATGGATCATTTTAGTACCCAGTACGATCTTTACCTGACTCCAACCACTGCCTTTCAGGCGCCCAGAATTGATCAGCAATTAGTTTCCGATGAAAACATGGAGAAGCTTTTAAATATCAAATCTTTCTCACCAAATGAACGGCTGCAGCTTATTTGGGATCAGTGGCTACCGGCTTTAACGATTTCACCATTTACGCAGTTGGCTAATATCAGCGGCCAGCCCGCCATCAGTTTACCGACCTATGTCGGCGACAACGGACTGCCGCTTGGTGTTCAATTGATGGCCAAAAAAGGCCGCGAAGATTTACTATTACAAATCGGTCGACTCTTTGAAAATGCCGCTAAATTCAAATTTAAAGCGTAATATCTTAACTTACTTATGTATGACAAAAGGACGAAAAACAATTGTGTTTTTCGTCCTTTTTGCGGTTTTAGTAATTATTTTCTAATTAAATTACTTGTTGAGTGGTTCCCAGTTCCATGAAGTTACTTCTGGAAGGTCAGTACCAACCTCACGGATGTAACGGTTGTGCTTTTCAACCGTGTTGTTCATCCGTTGGATGAAGTAACTACCCTTAACAGCGTATGAAGGAACGTTACGGATAGCGTCAGCAGCTAAGTGGAAACGATCCAATTCGTTCAAGACACGCATGTCAAATGGTGTAGTGATATCACCGTTTTCACGATAACCGTGAACGTGAAGGTTGTGGTTGTGGCGATCGAAGAAGATATCCTTAATCATATCTTCGAAGCCGTGCCATGCAAAGATAACCGGCTTGTCAGTTGTGAACAAGTTATCGAATTCTTCATCACTCAAACCACGCGGGTCCTTCTTAGGTGAGTTAAGCTTCAAGATATCAACAACGTTGATAAAGCGAATCTTCAAGTCAGGGAATTCCTTATTCAAGATTGAGATAGCAGCCAATGCTTCCAAGTTAGGTTCACTACCAGCGGCAGCAAAGACAACATCTGGTTCTTGACCTTCATCAGTTGAAGCCCAGTCAATGTAGCCAAGACCGTTCTTAACCAAGTTTTGAGCTTCATCCATTGAGTACCACTGACGACGTGGGTGCTTGGATGTTACGATCAAGTTAATCTTTTCGTAAGTTCTGAATGCAGCATCACCAACAGCTAATAATTCGTTAGCATCAGCTGGCAGGTATTCACGAATGAACTCAGGCTTCTTTTCAGCCAAGTGTGTTAACATACCTGGGTCTTGGTGGGTGTATCCATTATGATCTTGCTGGAATACTGTTGAAGTATCAACAAAGTTCAATGATGGGTATTGCTTTCTCCAGTATTGTTCTGAAGCTTTACGCAACCACTTGAAGTGTTGTGTCAACATTGAGTCCACAACGCGTCCGAATGATTCATAAGTTGCAAAGAATCCGTGACGACCAGTCAGGATATAGCCTTCAAGCCAACCTTCTGCTTGATGTTCTGAAAGTTGTGAGTCGATGACACGACCATGGTTGGCAAGATCTTCATCGTAAGGTTCATCGATGTCTTCCATCCATTGACGCTTACCATCATCAAGCAAGCTGTAAAGCCGGTTTGACTTAGTTTCGTCAGGACCAAAGCCACGGAAGGTTGTTGGGTTCAATTTAGCAACTGCATCCAACCACTTGGACCATTCGATCATATCCTGCTTCTGTTCAGTACCACGTTTGTCAAATTTAACTTCGAAGTCACGAACGTTAGGCAGCTTCAATGGTTCCGGCTTGATCCCACCATTTGTGATTGGGTTAACTGACATACGACGGTCGCCTTTAGGTGCAAGTTCACGAATTTCAGGCTTCAAAGTACCGTTTTCATCAAATAATTCTTCCGGCTTGTATGACTTCAACCAGTCAACAAGTTCATCGGCATGTTCCATGTCGTTTGCATCAACAGGAATTGGAACTTGGTGCGCACGGAATGAACCTTCGATAGGGTTACCATCAAGATCCTTCTTAGGACCAGTCCAACCTTTCGGTGAACGGAAGATGATCATTGGCCATACTGGCAATTTAACATTGTCAGGTGTTTCGTTTTCACGAGCATTCTTTTGAATGGACTTGATCTTTTCAATAACAGTATCCAATGTCTTAGCAAATTCTGCTTCAACTTTTGCATGATCAGTGTCAGCAGTAGCTTCAACAAAGTGTGCTTCCCAGCCCATACCTTTGAAGTAATCAGTCAATTCTTCATCACTCATCCGTGAAAGAATGGTTGGGTTGGAAATCTTGAATCCGTTCATGTTAATGATAGGCAATACAGCACCATCAGTAATTGGGTTGATGAACTTGTCTGAGAACCATGATGCGGCCAACGGACCAGTTTCTGATTCACCATCACCAATTTCAACAGCAGCGATTACATCTGGGTTGTCCAAGATTGCACCGGTACCATGTGAAAGTGAGTAGCCAAGCTCGCCACCTTCGTGGATTGAGCCTGGTGTTTCTGGTGCGGCATGTGAAGCAACTCCACCTGGGAATGAGAATTGCTTGAACAATTTTTGCATACCTTTTTCGTCTTGTGAGATATTTGGATAAATATCTGAATAACTACCATCAAGATATGAGTTGGAAACCATAACTTGGCCACCGTGACCTGAACCTTCAATATAGAACATGTTCAAATCATACTTGTTGATAGCACGGTTCAATTGAGCGTAGATGAAGTTTTGAGAAACGATAGTTCCCCAGTGACCAATTGGCTTGATCTTAACATCATCCGACTTCAAAGGACGCTTGAGCAATGGATTGTCACGCAAGTATAACTGACCTACTGAAAGATAATTAGCGGCACGCCAGTACTTGTCTAGAAGATCCAAATATTCTTTGGAATCGTAATCTACTGTCATTAATTAACACTCCTTCTAAGATTTAACAACAAAGCTACTGTATAGAATGTTCGTAAAATTCATCAACTAGTCTGATCAATTTACAGCACTAATACTACACTATTTTTTCAAATAGTCAACCTTTTTGCAAATTGATACGGTCCAATTAAAATCGTCCAAAAACTTCTATACTTATCTGCCATTATGAGTGATATAACCGCAATAGTCCACTAAAACATTGGATTTGTAACAATTTTTTTACACAATTTTCAAGGCCGACAATCTTATTTTATGAATACGTCAAAAAGACCGGCCAATCATTCAACTTGGCCGGTTACGAGTTGACTTCGTTATATCATCACAATTAACGGTTCTCATTTAAATCTACAAACGTGTTGTAATTCAAATACTTATAATGCAGCCGCATGTTCGAAACTTCAAACGGGGTGCCATCATCCAGGAAGAAAATTCCCTCCATAACGCCAACCGGCTCTACCGGTTTCAAATGCAGCAGCTTTTGATCCTCTTTGTTTGACGGTGTAGTTGTAATCGTCATAAATGATTTGGTAACGGATTTGCCGGTTGTCTCCTCAAAGTAATTAAAAATCGAGCCTTCAACCCGCTCCCGATTCAAGTTGGGCACCACTTTAATCGGTATGTATCCCAATTCAATCATGAATGGCCGATCCTCAAAAGTCCGCAGCCGCTTGATTTCATAAACAAAATCGCCCGGATCCAAAAACAGTTCCGTCTGCAGTTCCTCTCCGGCCGGAATAACATTAAAATCCAGCAGCCGAATCTTCGGAATCTTGCCATCGCTTTTAAAACTGTCGGTAACCCCCAAGTTGGAACCTTCGTACTGAAAAATGGAGCGGTTTTTCTGATATAACGGATTAATGAAGGTCCCCGAACCGCGTTTTTTAAAAATAATGCCCTGATTTGCCAAAACATTTAAAGCCCGCTTAACCGAACTGCGGCTAACACCATAAGATTCGCTTAAACTACGCTCATCCGGTAAGCGCTTAGAATCAAATTCGTTCTTCTTAATTCGATCCTTTAAATCTTTTATGATGTTTTGATATACTAAATCAGCCATGGCTTCTCCTTAATTCATTAAATCGTCCGTTAACATTATCCATAAAGTATACCAGATATTACGGACAAATTCAGACGAATCTGCCGACTATCCGGTCTTAACGGCCGTTTATGTCTGGCTTTGCGATTTTTTTAAAACCAAACATCACCTAAATTTTAACCCATGCAGCAGAATTTGTTGTGATAAAATGTTTGTGAGGTGTCGTAAATGTCAAAAAAGAAACGTAATAAAGTACACAAAACGTTAGTTGAACAAATTTTGGACAAACACAAAATTCCTTTTGAACAGATGACTTTCCCAACCCACCAAGAAGGCGATGTTGAACAGATAAGCGTTGATCATTTGGACCAGGATGAGCATCAAATTTTTAAGACGCTGGTTTTAACCGGTAAAACTACCGGACCGGTTGTCGGCGTTGTGCCGGTTGATGAACATCTGGATGAAAAAAAGCTTGCCAAAGTTTCCGGCAATAAAAAGGTTACGATGGTCCCCTTAAAAGACTTACTGAAAACCACCGGCTACCAACACGGTGCCAACACGCCCATCGGAATTTGGGAAAAATTCAAATATCCGATTTATATTGACCAGGAAGCCCGAGAAATGGGGCAAATCATTGTTTCATCCGGTCAAATCGGCCGTTCGGTCAAGGTCGATGCGGAGCAAATGCGCCAGCTGGTTCACGGTACATTTGCCGATTTAAAGGAAAAGTAAATGATTAAAGCCATTTTGCTTAACATTGGACTGGTACTCGGATTATTAATCGGAGTACCCTTTCTTTTTATCTATCTGCTGGCAGCCATCAATCGAAATACCAAGGCGGTTATTGCTGAACGATTCGGCATAGGCGGTCAACTTGTTTTCGGCTTCCTGGGGGTTATCATCCACGAAGCCAGTCATTTATTGGTTGCACTGATTTTTGGTCATCGAATCCGATCGGTCCGCCTGCTCAGGTGGCCGACCCGGGACAATCCCACACTGGGATACGTTAACCATACCTGGCGACCCAATAATTTGTATCAAACTATTGGCAATTTATTCATCGGAATTGCGCCCGTTTTCGGCTGTGCCATTAGTACTTTATTGTTGGCCAAATGGCTGCTGCCGACAATTTACAATCGGCTGATCAATTTTACCAATCCAACATACACGATAACTGATTTTTCGCTGCCGGCTTTTCAGTGGGGTCCCATGATCGTTTTTTGCTGCTTTCAGCCAACATCTGCATCGGCGGCTTTGATTTGAGCCCATCAGATTATCAAAATGCTGTTCAGGGGCTGGCCGTTACCATTCTATTGTTTGGCCTATTAGCCGGGGTTGCCTCAATATTGCCGGTCAGTGCTGTTATTTTTACTGCATTGCATCAGGTCGTCAGATTGGTTGCCACCATTTTAATTTTCAATCTTGTCATTTCAACGCTCTTAAATCTGATTTCAAAAATTGGTTAAGCCTGACCATTCCACTCATCCATAAACTCATGCAGAAAATCCAGCATCACCTGCTGGCGGTGTTCGGCAATTTTTTTGGCCGTTGCCGTATTCATTTGATCCTTTAATTTTAATAATTTTTCGTAAAAATGATTAATCACCGTTCCCCGCTTCCGATATTCAGCTTTATCCATCCCTGTACGCGGCATGATATGGGGATCATACATCACCTCGCCAAAGTGACCGCCAAAGTAGAAAGTCCGGGCAATCCCGATTGCGCCAATGGCATCCAAACGGTCCGCGTCCTGAACAATCTTTCCCTCAATCGGCAGCTGATAATGCGTCGCCAAATTAGCGCTAAACGACATATGGTCAACAATCTCAAAGACCCGGCCAATAAAATGCTCATCATAGCCAATTTCAGTCAGTTTACCAACGATAGCTTTTCTTTTGGCTGCCGGATTGGTAGTAACCTTATCATCACTGACATCGTGTAGATAAGCAGCTACCAATACCAACTGTTCATCAGCCGACTCCCCTTTTAAAATCGTTCTGGCCAAACTAACTACCCGCATGATATGTGTATAATCATGTCCGGAAGTTTCATATGCCAATTCTTCTTGGACAAATTCCTGAATTCTGCGTAATTCCCGTATCATCGCACCATCTCACCCAATTTCTTTTAAACTTCAATATCAACATTATAGTAGTTTTCCAAAAAATAACCGCCGATCAGTCAAAAATCCTGATCAGCGGTTATTTAATTAGTTGACAATAAGCGTCACTAAAATCATTTTTAAATCAGTAGTTATTTTTCAACGCCTTTGCCATCGTAATCATCAATCATGATTTGTTTCAAATCAGCAATTAATGGTTCCTTCGGGTTGGCAGTCGTGCATTGGTCCTCGTAAGCCAAAACTGACAGGCGATCAACCGCAGCATCAAACTTGTCCTTATCAACGCCCCAAGCCTTTAAACTGAGGGTAACGCCAACGGAGTGAGCCAGTTCAATAATCTTTTGAACCAGGCCTTCTACCAATTCATCGTCGTTTTTACCCTGAATGCCAACGTAACGGGCAATTTCAGCGTAATCTTTATTAGCACGGAAGTATTCATACTTCGGCCATACGGCAATTTTTTCCGGTAACTTGGCATTGAAACGAATAACGTGCGGCAACGTGATCGCAATGGCAATCCCATGAGTCAAGCCAAATTCGCCGCCAAGCTTATGAGCAACGGAGTGGGTAATGCCAAGGAAGGCATTTCCAAAGGCCATTCCGGCAAGGGTTGCTGCATTGTGCATTTCTTCACGGGCATGCTCGTCGCCATTATATGATTTGGTCAAGTTGTCAAAGACCAGTTTAATGGCTTGAAGTGACAGTGGTCGCGTGTAATCGGATGCCATAACGGAAACAAATGACTCAATGCCATGGCAAAGTGTGTCAAGTCCGGATGCCGCAACGGTCCCCTTCGGAACGGTTTGAACAAATTGCGGGTCAACGATCGCAACGTCCGGCGTTAGTGCATAATCAGCCAGTGGGTACTTCACGTGGGTCTTGGAATCAGTGATAACCGCAAACGGTGTTACTTCCGAACCGGTTCCCGAAGTAGTTGGAATCGCGATCATTTGAGCTTTCCGCGGCTTGTTGAAACGGTAAGCCCGCTTTCTGATATCGATAAATTTCTGCTTTGCGCCAAAGAAGCTGGTTGATGGATCCTCGTAGAACAGCCACATGTTCTTGGCAGCGTCCAGTGGTGAACCACCACCAAGAGCAATAATGGTATCCGGTTTAAAGGCCCGCATCTGGGCAACCCCTTTTTCAACCGTATCAGTTGTCGGATCCGGTTCAACGTCTGAGAAGAGTGAGTATTCAATTTCGTTTGGTCGCCGTTTTAGTTCGTCCAAAACCGTATCAACGTAACCATGTTCAACCATTCCTGGTGTTGTTACAATAAAGACTTTGTTAATCCCCGGCATGTCATCGAGATAACGAATTGATGTTTTTTCAAAGTATACCCGTGGTAATTTAACCCATTGCATATTATTTCGTCTCTTTGCGATTGTCTTGATATTTAATAAGTCGTAATCGGTAACGTTATGAGAAATGGAGTTGGCACCCCATGAACCGGTTCCCAATGTCAACGATGGCGTCATTTCATTATAAAGGTTTCCGATACCGCCGAAACCGCCTGGTGTGTTAACCAAGACCCGAGCAGCCTTCATTTTAACACCGAATTTAAGCGCAATATCATCATCGGTTGTCTGAATGGCAGCCGTATGGCCTAAACCACCGTAATTCAAAAGCTGTTCTGCAATTGAAAAAGCATCTTCATGGCTCTTGGCTTTGTAAACACTGATAACCGGGCTTAATTTTTCGCCTGAAAGCGGATATTTTGGTCCGATCCCAGTCATTTCAGCAGCCAATACCTTCGTATTATCAGGTACTTTAATGCCAGCCAATTTAGCGATCCCTTTAGCGGATTTACCGGCAATTGGGCCGCGAACGCCGCCACGTTTAGGATCAAACATCGCTTCAGCCAATTTTGATTGATCCTTCTTGGCAACAAAGAAGACACCATTTTTGATGAAGTTTTCCTTCACGTCATCGTAAATTTCGTTATCAATGATGGCACTGTTCTCAGTTGCACAAATCATACCGTTATCAAATGTCTTTGAAAGAACGATATCATTGACAGCCCGAAGAATATTGGCAGTCCTTTCGATGTAAACAGGACCGTTACCGGGGCCAACCCCCAAGGCCGGCTTTCCGGTTGAGTAAGCTGCCTTGACCATACCCGGACCACCAGTGGCAAGTGTGCTTGCAACGCCTGGATTATTAATTAACTTATTGGTTGCTTCAATGCTTGGTTCTTCAATCCATTGAATGGCGCCTTCAGGTGCGCCGGCAGCAACGGCGGCATCACGAACAACTTTGGCAGCCGCAACGGATGATTTCATTGCCTGCGGGTGAAAACTGAAGATAATCGGGTTTCTGGTTTTCATCGCAATAATTGACTTAAACAGTGTTGTTGAAGTCGGATTGGTAACAGGGGTGATACCGGCGAGAACACCTAAAGGTTCCGCAACGGTAATCAATTGGCGTTCCTTGTCATCCTTGATAACGCCGACAGTTTTATGATCCGAATACTGTGCCAAATTTCTTCGGTTGCATACATATTCTTAATGGCTTTGTCTTCAGCAACTCCCCGGCCGGTTTCTTCCGCAGCATGATTGCCAAATCCATGTGTTTGTCCTGACCAGCCATTACCATTTCATGGGTAATATGGTCAACTTTTTCCTGGTCAAATGAATCCATGATTTCGAGAGCTTTTTGGGCTTTTGAAACTAACTTGTTAATCATCTCATCAACATTGGTCTTTTCTGGTTTATTGGTCTTGAGTTCTTTTACTTTATTCTCAATCATTAGTTAGCCTCCGTGAAAATTCTTTCTGAAAAATTACTTGTTATCTATTTCACAAAAATAACTATACCACGATTTTTTCAAATGTAAACTGTTTTGTTCGAAAAATCACAATTGCATTTTCAGACTCTTCCATCCCCTTAATGACGCCAAGAGACGAAAAAAAGAGCTCAATAGTTGAGCCCTCGTTTTCATGTAAACGGTTCCATTATTTACATGTGAACATATTCACTACTTTTCAATCTTCGTCAACGGCTTTTCAATAATTCGCAGCAAAACCTTCGACTGTAACTGATCAATTATGACATTCACCGCTACCTGCATTAATTTGTCATTTAAATTTTTTTCTTCAATTGCCTGCCCAGCCCGGTTGGCAAGATTTTTAAACGAAAACATTAAGCGCTTAATAAATCGATCATAAGCTTGCTGCGGATAAATATTGGCGGTTACCTGATCAATCCCGTGCCGGATCGTTTCCAAGGAAAAAACCGGTTTTAATAAACTAATTAAGATAATATCCGCAATCTGCATCGTCTGATATTTCTTTTTAACCGGTGCCATAATAGCCTTGTGTTTAACATAGTTGTTAATCATTGCCGGGGTGACCTTCTCAACGCCGATCGGCCCCAACGTATCATTGACCAAAGCGGTTACCTGATCCATATAAAGCTCGAACTTGGGTAATTCCGACCAAAGCGGCAGGTCAACTGTTTTTAACTTTTCTTCCCACTTTTCATACTGTTCATATTCGTTATGATTAGCTGGCATTATCATCACTCCTCATCTTATAAATTATTATACCATTTTATCTAGTTAGCAAAACCAGGTAAAATAGATTAATAAAAAAAGAACCATCACCGGTTCAATTTTGATATCCGGAATCTGCCTATCAGTTCCCGGTCCGCTTGGCTTTTCTTTTTGCTTCCCTGCGATCAAGTATTTTGGTAATGACACCCTGCATGAAAATATAGAGGGGATAAGCGGTCGCAATCAGTGGAACAGCGTACAGCCAGATATCCTTATCAAAGAAGGACACCAGGGAAAAAATATCGTTGAAAAAGATGATTATAGCCAGAAATGCCGCCAGAACCAACAGATCCAACCCGATTTTCAACCGATTCCAAGGACGCGAAACCAGCACCAGTGCCAGCCAGCAGATTGCACCTGTCAGTAAGACACACAGCGTTGACGTAAACTCATAATGCAATCCAAAAAGTCGGCCAATAATTTCAATTGCCATAATATAGCCAACCACACACACCGCGGCGGGGGCAGAGACAATCAAAACCTGTCGCATAAACTGATTGGTTATTCGACTAAAATTAGGTTCCAGCGCCAGGAAGAAGGACGGAATGCCTACCATCAACGAAGTAATTGGCGTTAACTGAATCGGTTCGAAGGGATACTGCATTGCCAAAAAAACAAAAATGAGTGATAACACCACTGAATACATCGTTTTGATCAGGTACATGGAAGCGACCCGCTCAATATTATTGATAACCCGGCGGCCCTCATTCAAAACGTCGATCATGGCATCAAAATTGGAATTGATCAGGACAAAATCAGCGATACTCTTGGTACTTTCACTCCCCGAAGCCATTGCAATCCCACAATCGGCCTGACGCAGTGCCAGTAAATCATTCACCCCGTCACCGGTCATCGCAACGGTATGTTGTTGTGCCTGCAGCGCGCTAATCAACCGTTTTTTCTGGTCAGGGGTCACCCGACCGAAAACCGTATTTTCAACAGCGATTTTCTCAAAATCATCCTTGTCGGTAACCGTTGACATATCAATTTGGTGATCCGCATTTTGAATACCGGCATTTTGCGCAACAGTTGCCACCGTAGTTGGGTCATCACCCGAAATCACTTTAATAGTGACATCCTGATTTTTAAAATATTGGAAAGTGTTAACGGCATTGGGACGAATTACATCGGAAATCAAAACCAAGCCCATCATTTGCGGGTTTACCAGCGGCTGTTCAGCATCTAATGATGTTACTTCAGCCACCGCCAAGACTCGAAAGCCTTTTTGCGCGTACGTTTGAATTTGTCGCTTGATTGCCGGATCCAACTGGTGAAAGATAAACTGGGGAGCGCCAAACACGTATTGGGTGCCATCCTCAAATGCCGCACCACTCCACTTTCGCTGAGAAGAAAACGGCACAATCGACTTAACAGCCGCTTGCGGGTCTGCAATGGCTGCCTTAATTGCGTTGGCCGTTTCGTTTGTATCGCCGGTCCCGTACGTAATACCGGCAATCACCCTTTCCAAGTCGCAGTCGTCACACCGGCCGCCAATGGGATTACGCGTTCAAATTTCAAATCACCGCTGGTAATGGTGCCGGTTTTATCCAGACAAATCACGTCTACCCGTGCCAATGTTTCAATCGCCGGCAGATCTCTGACCAGCGTCTTTTTTCTGGCCAAATGCATGGCTGAGACTGCCAGGGTCATCGATGTCAAAAGAACCAGGCCCTCTGGAATCATACCAATCATCGCCGCAACCGTCCCCAGAATTGCCCGGTTTAGATCATTACCGCCAAATAGCTTTGCCGCAAACAGAATCAGCCCCAATGGAATAATGACATAGGTCAATACCTTGATGATTCTGTTAATCGTATTCAATAGAATGCTGGACGTATCCTCGCCCTTCTTAGCTTCATCGGAAAGGTGGTTCACAAACGTCTGGGCACCGACTTTGGTTACCAGCATTTTGCCGGAGCCGCCAACCAGATACGTCCCTGATGTCAATTGATCGTCCACAGCTTTGGAAATCGTTTTGGATTCACCGGTAATAGGAGATTCGTCAACTTCCATTCCTTTTGACTGCATAACAACCCCATCGACAGGAATCTGATCGCCCCGGTTCAACACCAGAACATCTCCTAAAACAATATTTTCCGGATAAATGTCAATCGGCGCCCCATCGCGAATAACCGTTGATTTGCCCTCAGCCAACAGGACCATCTTATCCACCTGACGTTTGGATCGAATCTCCTGGATAATGCCAATAATCGTATTGAAAAACGCAATTCCAAGAAACAGCAAGTTTTTATAACTGCCCGTGTAAAAGACCAGGGCGCCAAGGACAACGTTGATTAAGTTAAACAACGTAAATGTATTATCCCGAAGAATCTCTTTGACACTCCGGGTAAGCGATTGTTCACCGGTGTTTTTATATCCGTTTTTAATTTGGTGGTCAACCTGAGCAGCTGATAGTCCCTGCTCGGAAGAAACCTCTGAAATTTTTACATCTGCCAAGTTAAACGCCCCACTTTTTACGTCAATTGTACAAAATCTTCGTTGAAAAACCTATTTATTGTCTTAAATCCAAAACAAGTTTAGAAAACTTTAACCGAACGTAAGAAATCCATGTCTCCATCTATTTTAACATTTTGTGAATCGCTTACATTAATCGTCAATCAATTATGCTAGAATGAAGTTATCAGAACGATGCAGAGGAGCGTGCCATATGTTTGAACCTGATAAATCAACTTATCAACTCCGTGACGGCAACCAAATGCCGGTACTGGGATTTGGGACTTATAAAATTGATAAACCGGCTTTAATGAATGAGACAATTCAATCAGCCTATGAAAACGGCTATCGGCTGTTTGATACTGCCCAATACTACCGAAACGAAAAAATGCTCGGTGATGCCATTCGTAATTTAGGGGTCCCCCGTCAAGACGTGTTTATTATCGATAAGGTGACCGAAATGAACCAGGGCCATGACCTGACCATCGACAGCACCAACTTTTCGCTGCAGCAATTGGGAACTGATTATATTGATTTATTATTGGTTCACTGGCCAATTGCCGACAAGTTTTTTGAAACCTGGGAAGCTTTCGAAGAATTAAAGAAACAGGGTAAGGTCCGTTCAATCGGTGTCAGCAACTTTACCCGTTCACAGTTGGAACTTCTCAAAACCAAAGCTGATGAAATGCCGGTCGTCAATCAAATTGAAACCCATCCCTATCTCAACCAGGCACCGTTAATCAAGTTCGATAAGGCCCAAAACATCGTCACCCAGGCTTGGAGCCCTCTGGGAAGAGGGACCGTGCTGAATAATCCGATGATTGACAAAATGGCCAAACACCATGGAAAGTCTGCTGCCCAAATTATCCTTCGCTGGGACGTTCAACGTGGCGTAGCAGTTATTCCCAAGTCCCAAAATCCAGAACGTATCGCCCAAAACGCAGACTTGAATTTTGAACTGAGTGATGATGAAATGTCGATGTTGGATGTGATGAACCGCAATCAGCGCACCGGCAATGAACCGGAGCTGGTTTACGAGTTGGGAAAGCAGTACAAACAATTTAATAAGAAATAATCAAAAAATAAAACCAACCCAATTTTTATAAAAAATGGCATTGCAACAGTCCTGATTCAGACTATTACAATGCCACTTCCTATTTATCCGCGTCACTTGGTTAAAATCGACTATTCAACTTTTTCTT
>NZ_BAKI01000027.1 GCF_000583655.1 Lentilactobacillus farraginis DSM 18382 = JCM 14108 | reverse complement strand
TCAGCGCAAGGATTACCTGCACAAACTGACGACAGCCTTAGTTCGGAAGTACGATGTGATTGTGATTGAAGATTTGAAAACCAAAAATCTGATGCGCAATCACCATCTCGCTAAGGCCATCGCTAACGCCAGTTGGTATCAATTCCGGACCATGCTGGCATATAAGTGTAACTGGTACGGGAAACAGTTAGTAGTGGTCAGTGCCAAGAACACTTCCCGTATCTGCTCAGCGTGTGGACACAATGGCGGTGCCAAACCCTTAGCAATTCGGGAATGGACGTGTTCTGAGTGTCAGACCCATCATGATCGGGATATTAATGCGGCAGTTAATATCCTGAAGCGCGGCTTAAAAGCTACTGGTTAGGGACTAGCCATGGTAAGAGAGCGGAGTTCTGTAAGTTAGGTGTTCGGCATACCGATGTAACAGCCTAAATACTACTTCGTGTTCCCAGAAGCTTGGTCATTCATGGCCGAGTAGTTCACGGAATGTGTCGTGGCATCTGAATCATTTTATCATTTGTGTAATCAGTTTATCATGTTGGGCTTGATGCCGGCAATTAGATTGAATAACAACTTGAACTCACTTTTACACAACCTTTACATCAGATTTACAGAATTGTGCAATTGGTGCGCTATTCTCAGGGTGGAGAAAGAAGTGGGGAGATGATGCGTGATGCTTAGGAAATTATTGTTTGTTGTCACGGTTGGTTTGATGCTGGCGGCAGGATTGATTTCAGTGCCGTCATCGCATGCCAGCGGTCTGCCTGGGTACTATTCATCTTATTGGTATCGTCCGCGAACGGTTCACATCAGGTATCCGGTCCCGGTTTACCAAGTTAATCTGGAAAATAATCGAACCAGACAAAAGCTGGTTTTGCTGGAAGATTCAAAAATTAAGGTGCAAAATACAACAGCGCTGGGGTGGATGGTAAAAGCCCCATATCTCCAGCAAAAGCAGGGCTATATCTGGATGATCAAGGGCCACTATAACCAGAGCTGGCTAAAGTGGTAAGTGAGCGGATCAAAGCGGTTAGCACCCGGAATATAAGACGTCGATTTGGGAAATCCCGGGTTTGGATTTTTCAAATTGATCTCTTATATGGAGTGGTGCTGCTTTGAGGAGCTGTCCTAAAAAGAGTGAGCGGAACAAAGCGGTTAATGCCCGGAGTATAAGGCGTGAATCTTAGAAATCCTGGGCTTGGATTTTTAAGATTTATCCCTTATATGGAGTGGCATTGCTTTGAGGAGCTGTCCTAAAAAGAGTGAGCGGAACAAAGCGGTTAACGTTCGGAGTATAAGGTGTCCCTTTCGAAAATCCCGGTTTTGGATTTTTGAAAGGGATCCCTTATATGCAGAACGTTGCTTTGAGGAGCTGTCCTAAAAAGAGTGAGCGGAGCAAAACGGTTAACACCCGGAATATAAGGCGCCGATGCGGAAAATCCCGGCCTTGAATTTTTCAAACAAAGCCCCCAAGTCGAAATTGCCAACCTTTTAACCTATCAGTGGTATAAATATGGTGATCACAGCGATTTAAATATTATGGAGATTATCAATCACGATACGAGGTTAAGGGGGGCAATACAAAATGACTGATAGTCGGGGGAAGAATCTATCTATTATTGTTGTTTTGGGGATGTTTGCGTTTTTGACATCTCTGTCAGGATCCAGTACGAACTTGGCGATTCCTAAAATTGCCGTTTCGATAAATGTTTCCAGTAGTGCGGCTACTTGGATTGTCCAGATCGGGTTGATTACGACGGCTATTTTGCTGGTAATGTTTGGGCATATTGGTGATATCTTGTCCAAAAATGCGGTTTTTCTGGCTGGTGGGGTGGCGTTTCTGGTCGGTTCAACGGTAACCGGTTTTGCACCTGGATTCGTGACGATTTTGATTGGTCGGGTGATTCAGGCAATCGGAGCGGCAATGATTATGGCCAATTCAATGGGAATTGTGACCCAATATTTTCCGGACAATCGACGGGCTGAAGCGTTAGCCATGATTTCGATGTTTATTTCGGTGGGCGCAATTTCCGGTCCCGGAATTGGCGGCTTTATCATTTCTATTTCAAGCTGGCGTTGGATATACTGGATAAATATACCTTTAGGAATATTAGTCCTTTGGTTGGGCTTTAAATATTTGGCGATTCCTAAAGAAACTTGGTCGCATATTAGAGAAGTGACCAAGGGCGCTAACTGGACTGGCCAAAATTTATTTACAATTGGCATAATTTTATTTTTCCTAAGCGGTTCTTTCTTTGAAAGCGGCCGGGACCGACTTTTAATTGGTTTGGCTTTCTTTGTGGTTGGTGGTGCCATCACTATTTATTCGTTTATTCAAGATGATAAGTCGAATTTACCGTGGATTGCGCCGGAAATTTTAAAAAATCGCGACTTTATGACATCGATTCTCGCTTTGAGTTTGGTCATGCTGGTAAATGCTGTTTCAAATATCCTGTTGCCGTTTTACCTGCAGAGTTATAACGGGATGAGTCCATTTACCAGTGGTTTGATAATGATGCTGCAGCCCGTGATGATGTTGATTACGACACCGTTTGCCGGTTTTTTGGCCGATCGGGTGAATCGGGAATTAATGACGGTTGTCGGCTTGGCCGTGATGGTGGTTTCACAGGTTGGCTATGCCCTTTTCCCGAGTGGCCTGGAGATGCTGCGGATTATACCGCCAATTGTGCTGAACGGCATGGGGATGGCGATTTTTCTGTCGCCGAATAATGCGTTGACCATGGGTTGGTAGCCGAGAAGTTTTCCGGAATTGCCGGGTCATTTAATTCATTTGCCCGGACACTGGGAATGACAATTGGCATCAGCTTTGCTTCGGCGGCACTGTTCTTTCAGCTGCCCGGTGTGACCCGCATTACTCCGGCAGTTGGTGATCGGTTTATTCAGGCTTTCTATAACGTTTTTTGGATTGCGACAATGATTTCCGGCTTAGCTTGGCTGTTGTGCTGGTCAGGTATCTAAAGGCCCGTAAAACGCCTATTAAAAAGCAATCGGTCAAGGAATCTGTTTAAAATGGCTACTGACACAGCGATGCCCGTCGAAAAATCGGCGGGCATTTTCTGTATGTATGAAAAAAAGCAGTGGGCCCATGTCAGCCGACTACTTTGGCGTGCAGTATTTTCATTTAGTGTCCCGCTGCACTCGAAGACCTTATAAATAAAATGACTAATACTTAATTTGAGTGCCATGAGAATGGCAACTCACTTGATTCCGAGTATACGAGAAAAAAATAATATTTTCAACCGTTTTCGGAACTTTTTTGTAATTTAATGGCGAATCCGTGATTAGTCGGCATTTTCAAAATTAGAATGATTATCACTAAGTAATGAGAATAATCCTCATCGTTCTTACCATATTGACATTTTTAAAAATTACATTTAATATTTGACTATCATATATATACCACATCAATGTATTTAGTGGCTTTAAAATGAAAGAATATTACGTATTAAATTATTCCAAAACTATAAGTCGAAAAGAGTGATTAACTATGGAAGCGTTGTCGGAAACGAAGCACAGGGGCGAATATATTATTATGAATGTTTTGGGAGACAAGGCAATTGTCCGCCGGTTAGCCGAAATGGGCATGATTTCCGGCAAAAAGGTTACGGTCATCTCTTTATCGACGGATTCAAGTGGGATGATGATCTACTTTCAGGGGCAGCGGCTGGCAATTAGTTTGGATATTGCCGAACGAATTGTGGTTCGAGACGTTAAAGAAGCGGCCGGCGACAAGTTACGCTCCCTATCTGATTTGCATGTTGGTAAAAGTGGGATTATCCGAAAAATGGTTGGTGATCGAGCGTTACGGCGGCGGTTATTAGACATGGGCTTAACTAACAAAACAGTCGTTAAAGTTAATCAAATTGCGCCATTGGGTGATCCAATTGAATTGATGGTTCGCGGCTACAAATTAAGTTTACGAAAGCGCGATGCCAGTTGTGTTTTAATCGAGGAGGTGTAAGCCATGGAAATGTCATCCTTGGCGTTGGTGGGAAACCCGAACAGTGGTAAAACAACTTTATTTAATGCATTGACCGGTTCAAATCAACACATTGGGAATTGGCCGGGTGTCACGGTCGAACGAAAAAGCGGCCAACTGAAGTCTGATAAGCAAACGACGGTTCAGGATTTGCCTGGAATTTATTCGTTGTCTCCTTATAGTTCTGAAGAATTGATTACGCGAAAATATCTGTTGGATGAACTGCCGAGCGAGATTTTAGACGTGGTGGACGCTACCAATCTGGAGCGGAATTTGTATTTGACACTACAGCTAATGGAAACCGGGTTACCCTTGCTGCTGATTTTGAACATGATGGACATCCTTAAAAAGCAGCATCATCGCCGCATTAATTTAAAAAAATTGGCTTACATATTGGATGTCCCGGTAGTCAGTATCAGCGCGTTAAAAAAGCAGAATTTGGATCAACTGACCGAAAAAATCCAGCAGCGGGCGGCTGAAGATCATCGATATGCCTATCCCGAATACGATCCCCGGCTGGAATCGGCTTTAGCGATGATTCAAAAGCAGCTGGCCGGTCAACTGCCGGAAAATGAATTGCGCTGGTACGCGATTAAAGTATTTGAACGTGATGAAGCTGTCACTACGGCGCTATCGTTGGATCAATCGCAGCAGCGAGAGATTGAGGCGACCATTAAAGCAACCGAAAAGATTTTTGATGATACCAGCGATAGTATCGTGGTAAACGCACGGTATGACTTTATTGCCAAAATCATTGAAATGAGTGTTGTCGATACGGACGACTTCAAAATGTCGATCAGTGACCAGGTTGACCGGGTTGTGACGAACCGTTGGCTGGCGCTGCCGATCTTTGTGGTCGTCATGTGGGTCGTCTACTATCTATCGATTCAAACAATTGGGACGATTGGCAGTGACTGGGTTAACGATACGTTGTTTGGGGCTTGGATCCCCAACGCGGCAACGCAACTTTTGAATGCGTTAGGTGTCGCCGCCTGGTTAAAGGGCTTGATTGTTGATGGGATTATCGGTGGCATTGGTTCGGTGTTGGGATTTTTGCCGCAGGTAATGATGCTGTTTTTGTGTCTGGGCATTTTGGAAGACTGTGGTTACATGGCCCGAATTGCGTTTGTGATGGACCGGATTTTTCATCGATTTAATTTGTCGGGAAAGTCGTTTATTCCAATGCTGATTGCGACCGGTTGTGGTGTGCCGGGAATTATGGCCACTCGAACCATTGAAAGTGAGAAAGATCGGCGGATGACGATTATGCTGACAACGTTTATGCCGTGTTCGGCCAAATTAACGGTGATTGCTCTAATCAGCGGGACGTTCTTCCCACATAACAGTTGGGTAGCCCCTTCCGCTTATTTCCTGGGCATGTTGACGGTGGTTGGTTCCGGGATCTTTTTAAAGAAAACGAAATTGTTTAGCGGAGCTCCGGCACCGTTCGTTATGGAACTGCCGGCTTATCATTTCCCCAAGTTGGGTAATACACTGCAGAGTGTTTGGTTTAGGGCTCACGCATTTGTTGTTAAGGCCGGGACCATCATTTTTCTGTCATGTGTTGGTATTTGGTTCCTTCAGAGCTTTAACTTTAAGCTTCAGATGGTTGACCAAAATCACAGCATCTTACAAGCATTGGGGTCGTTTTTAGCACCGCTATTTGCCCCACTGGGCTTTGGTGATTGGCATGCGACAGTTGCTGTATTAGCCGGTTTGATTGCTAAGGAAAATTGTGTGGGCACGCTGCATATTACATTTGGCGGCAGCAACGCCAGCTTTATCGACGCGCTTCAAGCAACTTATTCGCCAATGGCCGGTTATGCCTTTTTAGCTTTTAATCTCCTATGTGCTCCGTGTTTTGCGGCAATTGGGACCATGTACAAAGAGTTCGGCGACGCCGGTTGGACCTGGCGGGCGGTTGGCTATCAAACGCTGGTTGCGTATATGGTCGCTACCATTATTTACCAAAGTTCGCAATTGTTTACCGCCCATTTTTCGCCGGTTGGGTTAACGGTCGCAGTGTTGGCACTTGGCATGATGGTTTATGGGTTGTTTATCAAGCGCGAACAGGCTGACTTGGGAATCAATGTCAGTGCTTGACAATAGTCTGGTCACATTTGTTTTATTTGGAAAGGAGCCGTTTTTATGGGAACAATCATTGTTGCAGTTGTTTTATTTGGTTTGGTCGGGTTTGCCTTTTATGCGCGCTTTCTTAAAAAGGGTGCCAAGGGCAGTTGTCATGAGTGTGCAGATGTTGGCTGCCCATTAGCCGACCGGGCAAAAATGGTCAAGAATAAAAAGATGAAAGCTTAACAGTTTGGACCATTGTTGATAGGATTCCGGTCAATTTAATTTTGATTGGGATGTAAAAAGCCACTTTTAGAAAGGATTGTCGTCTGATGGAACTCCTTATGATTCTTAGCCTCTGGTTGGTCAGTGTCACATTGGGGCTGGCAATTGAAGGCATTACTTATTGGCGGGGGAAAGCCGCTCTGTCAAAAGCAGCTTACAAAGACTTTTCTGATCAGGTTAGTCGTGTTGAATGAGTCATTACCAATTTAATAGCATAATGCCGACCGCTTCTTTTAAATGAGGTGGTCTTTTTGTTTGTGCGCAAAAAGGAATCGCTACGTATACTATTAACCAGTACACTATTAATATAATGTATATATTGTGATTCGTGGTGATGTGATTACAAATGCTTAAACTCCCCAAAAAATTGCTAAAATCAATTGATCAAAAAGATGAATATCCTTTGTGTTTTTTACGGAATGTGTTATATAATGAAGGGCGTTCAGGGAATATTTTTATTAATTTGGAGGGGTTATATAATGAACAAAGCACTTAAGAAAGTTACATTACTTAGTGCTGCCGTCTTGGGTCTTTCCGGCGCTGCATTTGCAGCTCAACCAGCAACGACTGCTTCTGCTAAGTCAGAAACAACTGCTGTGACAAAGGCTCACGCTAAGAAGGCAACATCTAAGAAAGCAAAAGCAGCTGCTAAGAAGAAGGCTGCCGCTAAAAAGGCTGCAGCTGCTAAAAAGGCAGCTGCTGCTAAGAAGAAGAAAGCAGCTGAAAACAAGGCTTCACTTGCTGCCGCTGCATCTGCTGCTGCCGCTGCTAAAGCTGCAGAAGCTAAGAAAGTTGGCACACCTGCCAGCGCTTCATCAGCCGCTGCAAGTTCTGCTGCTTCAACTTCAGCAGCAACTAGTTCTTCAACATACACTTCAGTAGGTACCAGCCAAACAACTATTGATAATAACTTCAATGTTGAAGGTTATAGCAGTGCCACTGGTGGTAAGATGGTTGCCCACTCACAATGGACAATTCCGCTATGGAACGGTAATGTTAACTGGAACAACGCTGTTAACAAGTTCAACCGTGATCGGACTGTAATGGGTAATAAGAAGGATGTTATTCCTACTAATACCTTGAATGCAGCTTTGAAGAACAACGGCTTCAACACAGTTTACATGAAGATTACCCCGACTATCTTGCCTCGTCTTGCAGGTGGTTGGCTTGATAATCTTGATTCACTCACTGGTGTTTACATGAAGTTCAACTTGGATACTAATACGCTTCCACAGAACGCCCACTATGGTGATATCCTTCGTTTAGGTTACACTGTAGACGATTCTGCACTTTACTTTAAGTCAGATGGCGACACTAAGTCTGAGGTTTCAAATGTTAATGCTGACGGTTACGCCGGTATGACTATCAACCGTCAATGGGTAAAGACAATCCTTGACATGTACGTTGTAAATCCATTTATCTAATCTTTAACGATTAAAAATGTGAGTTACCAATCAACAGGTTGCTATAAAGCGAAAACTTTATAGCAACCTGTTTTTGTTTACCCAAAATTTGCATACAGCGAAATAACGACAACCGGTGATTCTTGTTATACTGAAGATAATTAAAATTAAGGGGATGAAATAATTGGATTACACGATTTCCAAAGATACGGCTTTTCCAACGGTGACCCTTCATCTACACAAGGGTGAACAAATTCAACTGGAGCGGGGCGCCATGATTGCCCATAATGGTCAGGTAACACTGGAAGGCCATATGAACAGTAATGGTAAAAAGGGTCTCGGCGGTGTCTTAAGTGCGCTGGGCCGTTCGATAACCAGCGGTGAAAGCTTTTTTATTACAACGGCAACCGGCGACACCGACAATGGCGAATTGCTGATTGCACCGGCTAATCCGGGAGCCATTCGGGAATTACATACGGATGGTCAAACGCAATGGCGGTTAAATACCAGCGCCTATCTCGCGTCCGATGCGGGTACCGGTTATCAAATGGTTCGGCAAAAGTTGGCTGGGGCTTTCTTTGGTGGGACCGGTGGCCTGTTTGTCATGGAGACGCAGGGAACGGGGACCTTTTTAGTTTCCGGGTATGCGGACATTATTTCGGTTGATTTGACCGGCGGCGAGTACGTCGTTGACAACAGTAACGTGGTTGCTTGGAGCCAAAGCCTGGATTATAACATCGAAGTTGCCGGCGGGACCTTGGGCTTTAAGACGGGCGAAGGCTTGGTTAACCATTTTCGGGGAAACGGCACAATTTTGATACAGACCCGAAGTGTTGAGGGCTTGGCCAACCTGTTGATGCCTTATTTGCCGGATTCAAGCAATGATAATTAAAGCTGACAAATAAAAAAAAGCCCCGTGCGTCATCACGTCACGGGGCTTTGAGGGGGTATCTTCTGGGGAGAAGATATATATTGGAGGGGTTGTTTGAGATTGAGTTAGTTAAGAAATTAATTATTGGGAATATTTATTAAATTGGAGGAGTAACGTTAATTCAACTTTATAATGTCGTGACCACTTCCTTTACTGAAATACCAAAGTGCTTTTTCTGATTGTCATTATCTTATCGTAGCGAGCTTAAACCAGACTTAAAAATTAGCTTTAAATATAAAGTGTGGGATGAAAAGCGGTTAACTCCCAGAGCATAATCGTGATTAAACAAGAAAGGGCTTGAGCCAAAATTTTTTTGACTCAAGCTCTTTTGTTAACCATCGATTTTATCGGGTGTCCAGGCGAAAGTTAATCTTTTTCGCTATTAAACTTGGTATATAATTTATCAAAGTTAATGGTTCCCAAGCCGGTTGCCTGATTATAAAGCTTACCGGGTTGGCCGGTATAGTACAGGTTATTGTTGTCATTGGCATTATCCAAAACGTTAAATGGCGTATCAACCTGTTGGGCAAATTTGTAGATTTGCGGGTTCCAAAAACCGATTGGCGTCTCACGCCCACTGTTCATCACCGCGTTGGCCGCGGCCATTTGAGGAGATGTGTAACTGGTTCCGCCGTTGACCATCCAAATTTTTGCCGGTGTCAGGATGAGATGATGTTTCTTATTAAGGCGTACCATATCGCCGGAAATATAAGTGGCATACCCGGTTTCAGAATCTGCGTTGCCGGCGACGTCCGGAATATTTCTGGAATTGCCGGTTCCGGTAATGACTTTCGGGTGTTTATTAACCGCGTATCGATTATTGCCAAGGTATTTCAGCAGCTCAATTGCCCGAAATGTGTTAACGCCGGGAACCCCGAGTTGATAGCGGGGGGTTGGGTTAAGCGCGGAAAAGCCACCGCCGCTTCCTGGGAAGACGCCTTCCTTGCGCTTACGACTGCTTAAGCTGTAGGTATCGCCCCAAGCCCGTTCCTGAGTAACTTGAATTACCTTATCGTTTTTGATTTTGGTATATGGCAAGGTTGTTCCGCCAACGATCACTTGGTAAGGCGAGGTCGAAAGAACGTGATTTTCTTTGCCGTTGAGTCGTTCACTGCGGCCATAATCACCACTGGCCCGAAAAACGGTGATCCCCTGGGCAGCAGCCTGTTCCAACATTAAATTAAAGGCGTGGTTGTATTGCTTTAAAGAGGAACTTTTATCCGGCCAGATACTATTATCCTCCACGCTTGGGCTGAAACTGGTACTGATCTGTTTATCAACGTTGTCGGAAATGGCTGTCATGAAAGTCGCGTAGTGCATTGATGGCGCGTTAGTTGCGCCGTTATTGGTTTGTCCGATGTAAACATCAACATCGGCTTTAGGCGCCACGGAACTGGCTGACTGCACATCCAGCGTGGTTTCCATTGTGGCATTGGTTATGCCACGATTGGCGATTGCCGGCATTTCTTGGCGATTGCTGATTGGATAAATTCGGTGAATTCGGCTTGTGTCGGTATTGATACCGGATTGCTGCCAAAAAGTTTTAATGTTGCCAATATGGAAATCGCTGTGGGCAATAATACCGATCCGTTGTCCTTGACCGCTAAGCCCTTTATTGTATAGGTTCGATAATTGATAATGATCGGCAAATTTTAAGGCCCCGTATTTTTTTGAAAAGGCGTTGCCGGTGACATCGGTATTGGGCTTAATGCCGCTCGAAGGCAAATCGGTACTTGTCAGCATTGAATTTGAAACCGATTTCTTAGTGGTCTTTTTCTTGGCGGATTGCTTCCGGCTGTCTTTTGATGCATAGACACCAATCACGGCGACAATTTGTTTGGAAAGTTTTCCAGGGAGTTTATAGGTGGTCTTGGACCGTTGTCCCTTTTTCTTAACGTAGGTTGCTTTAAAGGCATTGTTGACGTTTGTTTTGGTCCCTTGAACCTTTAATGATAGATTGCCGGGATAGGCGGCTGCCTTGACGTGATATTTGGCCAGGTATTGCTTAAAGGCGGCAACGTAAGCAGCCGATTGACCAAATTTTTGGGCAAATTCACTTGGTGTTAAATAATGATGATAATTGGCCGAAGTTGGATCGACCGTGTCGTAAACGTAGTTGGTTAAGGCATCTTCGTTGGCTGCTTTAAGGGCAACGTTGACGACGGTCTGCCGATTATCGGTCTTTTTTGTTTTGGCATTGATCGTGCTGCTGGTTCCCAAGACCAGCAAACTACTCAAAGCCGCGATAATAACTTGTTTTCCCCTCAAAATAATCACTCTTTTCTAAAAGTTATCTATTCTTAATTATAATGTAAAAAGCGAAAGTACCCAATTCATTAATTGTTGGAAAGGAAAAAATCAGTTATTCATCGGTTTCTTGATTGAATTGCGTGAATAGTTTTTCAAAATTAATGGTGCCAAGTCCGCTTGCCTGGTTATACACCGTTCCGGGTTGACCAGTGTAGTACAAATTGTTGTTGTTTTTAGTATCGTTTAATGGATTAAACGGTGAGTCGGCCTGTTGGGCAAACCGATAAATTTGCGGATTCCAAAAGCCTAATGGGGTGGTCCGACCGCTGTTCATAACCGCGTTAGCAGCTGCCATTTGGGGAGCCACGTAACTGGTGCCGCCACCAATCAGCCAAATTTTGTGAAGGGTGCGGATTTCCTTCTTATTCTTGGTGGCAACTGAGTAAGCGCTAATGTAGGTGGCGTAACCACTGTGTGGATCGGCATCACCGGCGACATCGGGCAGGTTTCGGGAATGGCCGGTTCCGGTAATCACTTTCGGCTGTTTGTTTACCAGAAATTTGCCCTTACCGATATATTTCAACAATTGAATGGCTCTAAATGTGTTAACACCAGGGACGCCCAATTGATAACGCGGCGTTGGGTTCAGTGCGGAAAAGCCGCCACCGCCACCACCGGGAAAGAAACCTTTTTTAAGTTCACTGGCTTTGGCCGTATAGGTGTCGCCCCAGGCCCGTTCCTTTGAGACGGTAACTTTTTTGCCGTTAATCTCTTTTGAGTACGGTAGGGTTGTGCCACCAACCATCACTTGATAAGGCGAGGTTGAAGCCGCATGATTTTGAGCGGCAATCGGGTCTTCGTAGGGACCGTGGTCACCGGTTGCCCGAAAGACGGTAATCCCTTTAGCAGCAGCCTGTTCCAACATGAGATTAAACGCAGCGTTATAACTGGCAGGTGATGCGCTTGAATCCGGCCAACCGCTTTTACGCTCAACGCCGGGAGTAAAGCTGGTGCTGATCTGGCGGTCAATATTATCGCCGATTGCTTCCATAAAGGAGGTATAGTGGGCAGAAGTAATGGTCGTCGCACCGTTGACCGGCAAGCCGATATAAACATCATAGTCGGCTTTGGGGGCCACAGAAGTTGCCTGCTGTAAATCCAAAGTAGCTTCCAGTGAAGCAACCGTAAACATGTAGTTTGAAAGCATTCGGGTGTACTTCTTACTGCTGATGGTGTAGTAACGGCGAATTTGACTCGGCTTGGCGTTAATGCCGTTTTTCTGCCAATATTTTTGAATGTCGCCAATGTGGAAGTCAGAGTTGGAAATGATCCCAACTCGTTGACCGAATCCCTGCAGCCCTTGGCTATACAGGGCATTTAGTTGATAGTTGTCGGCAAATTTTAGCGGGCCGTACGCTTTGGAAAAGGCCGTTGTTGACAGCTTGGTGTTGGGAACCAGATCACTCTTAGAGGCGTTGGCTGTTTTGGCGATCTTTTTTAAATAGGCAATTTTCTGCTTGGCAGTTTGTTTGGCACTATTCTTTTTTGAAGTGGTCTTTTTGGCCGTCTTTGAATTGGGCGCGAAGATGCCGATAACAGCAACTACCTGTTTGGATAACGTTCCCGGCAACTGGTAGTTGGTTTTGGCTTTTGAAATGTATTTGGCGTGAAAGGCCCGATTAACGTTTGTCTTGGTTCCTTTAACCTTCAGTGCCAGATTGCCCGGGTAGGCAGTTGCCGAAACGTGGTATTTTTTCAAATAATTCTTAAACGATGCGATATACCCTTTGGATTGACCAAACTTTTGGGCGAATTCCGCCGGTGTCAAATACCGGTGGTAATTGGCTGAAGTCGGATCAACCGTGTCATAGACATAGTTGGTCAACTTGCTTTGGCTGGTCGGCTTTAGCGAGACGTTAACAATGGTTTGCCGGTTGTCCGGTTTTTTCGTCTTGGCATTGGCGGAAAAGCCGGTCCCCATTGCCAGCAAACCGCTTAACGTCGCAATAATAACTTGTTTTCCCCTCAAAATAATCACTCTTTTCTGATTATAATCTGGCTTAATTATACCAGTCCTGGTGATTTGAGATGGTGTGAACGCTCCGGGAATTAGCCGGTTGACTTGTTTTATCCTTTGACGCCTAATAACGCCGCGAGAATATATAATCCCCAAATGTGAACTGGATAGAAGGTGTAGAAGAAGCCTTTCATACTGCGGCCCAATTCACCGTTATAGAAGGCAATCGGAATGACTGCCAATACTTCCAACCACTGGGTATTGGTCGTAAGCAGTCCGCTGAAATTAAAGCCGGTTGTTAGAAAGGCAAAAACGGCAATCGCGAATAGTTGACCGCCCCGATGATTTCTTAGCAGGTACAATACCGGTCCCAGATAGAGGAAAATAGAATTTTCTGCGCCCAAAGGGGTTGGAATAGCTAATAGGAAATAGGCGGAAAAAGCGTTAATGCCGGTTTGAGAAATGATTGTTACCAGAATAGTTAAAATAATTGGTGTTGCAATAATCAAACCACCTAATAATTGTTTTGAAAAGCGCCGTTGCTGCCAGCCGTTGGAAATTGTTTGGATACCGTACATCGTTAAGACACCGATAAACAAATCGCAGAAGATGTTGTTCATAATAGCCATGTTGCCAACACTGATCGAGCGGTTAATAATAGTATTGCCAATATTCATAATCCAAAAACCAATCAGTAGGCGCGTGATATAACGTTTTTGATTGTGGGTATGGGTGAACCCCTCAACGCTCAAAAACATAAACAGGGTGGCGACCGGTCGCCCAAGATAATCAAACCAGTCGGGAACTCCGACACTACTAAACATTTCATAAACGTGATCAATAAACATCAAAACGATGCCGAGTAATTTGACGTCAAAGTTGGTCAAGCCACGCTTCTTAACATTTTCTATCAGCATTTTAAAATCCTCCAAAATAATCGTTCTACTTTAATAGTTAATTATTTAAGTAACTAACCTTGAGATTAAAGATACCGGATTTGAGATGAGTTGTCAATTATTTTCTTTGGCATTTTATTAACCGATTCGGAAATGATAAAGGGAAAAAGGGAAAAAGGGAAATAGGGAAATAGATAAAAAGATAAAAGGATAAATAGCTAAAAGGATAAAAAGATAAATATAGCTATTGGTTGGGATTGCCAAGCCGCATGCATTTGTAACGATTTTGATTAAAGGAGAAAAAGAGAAAAGGAGATTAGGAGACTAAGAGAATAGTGTATTTTTCTCCTATAATTTTTGTGAAATAAAAAAACCGTGAGCCAAGCATACCTACAGGTATCCTTAGCATCACGGTTGGAATTATTTGAACTTTTGATAGAGTTTGTCGAAATTGATGGTGCCAAGACCGGTCGCCTGGTTATACAGCTTGCCGGGTTGGCCGGTGTAGTAAAGGTTGTTGTTATCAACGTTGTCGTCTAAGACGTTAAACGGTGTATCGGCTTGCTGGGCAAATTGATAGATTTGGGGATTCCAAAAGCCGACCGGGATATTTTTGCCACTGTTAATGATGGCGTTTGCTGCGGCCATTTGTGGGGCAGTGTAACTGGTACCGCCACCGATAGTCCAAAGCTTTTTGATGATTGGTTTGGCTTTTTTGTTGGCTGCCGGTACTGGACAGGAAAGGTAGGTGGCGTAACCGGTTCGCTCATCGGCATTTCCGGCTACGTCCGGTAAATTTCGACCTTCATGAATGCCTGTGATTAGGCGGGGATGTTTATTTAGCGCGTAGATTTTTTTATCTGAAAGATATTTGATGAGATTGATCGCACTGAACGTGTTGACACCGGGGACGCCCTGTTGATACCGCGGTGTCGGATTCAACGCTGAGAAGCCGCCACCGCCACCCGAAAAGGCCCCAGCTTTTAGATTATCGGCAGAGATGCCTGCCAGCGTGCCCCAGGCGCGTTCTTTAGTGACAGTGATTCTTTTACCGTTAATCACTTTTGAATAGGGTAGGGTTGTCCCGCCAACCAAGACTTGATATGGCGAAGTTGGGATGCCATGACATTCCATTAAGGGCTTGTGGCTCCATTCCCAAGGCCCCCGATCGCCACTGGCATTAAAGACAGTGATTCCCTGAGCCGCGGCTTGTTCCAGAATCAGGTTGAAAGCGTGGTTGTATTGGGATGGGGTCGCACTGTGTTCTTCCCATAATTTGAGGTCGTCAGTATGTGGGCTGTAGCTGGTGGAAAGCTGCCGGTCGACATTGTCGGAAATTGCCTGGGTAAAAGCAGTAAACAGGCTGGTGTGAAGATTAACGGCATTATCAACGGAAGTCCCGGTATAGAAGTCGATACCGGCTTTTGGCGCAACAGCTCCGGCTGATTCAACGTCCAGCGTAGCTTCGGATTGCTCGGCAACGTGATCGGCAGTCATGCTGGCCTGAACCTTTTTCTGATTGTCGATGACGTAAATTTTTCGTACCCGGCTGGTGTCGGTGTTGGTACCGGCTTGTCGCCAGTAGGTCTTTAAATCCGAACGATGAATATCGCCAAAAGCAATAATGCCGATTCGCTGGTTTTGACCGGACAATCCTTTATTATACAGGTTGGTTAATTGGTAGCGTTCCGCGAATTTTAACGCCCCATATTTTTTGGAAAAAGCGGTTCCTTTTAAATGGGTGTCGGGGCCGTCACTGCCGGCTGCTTTTCGGGTAAGCATGGAAAAGACGGCGTGATTATCGGTCCTTTTAGGGGTCGGATTTTGTTTGGATTTTAACGCATTTAAGCCGATAACGGTTACGACTTGATGCGCCAGTTTCTTGGGCAGTTGGTAGTAAGTCCTTGAAGGTTGCCCTTTTTGGTGACCGGCTTTTGCGTGGAATGCCTGATTGACGTTGGCACGGGTCCCGCGGACTTTTAATGATAAACGGCCGCGATAGGCATAGGCATGAACGTGATACTGGTTTAAATAGCGTTTAAACGCGTCGACATACTGCTGTGATTGACCAAATTTTCGGGCAAATTCAGTCGTCGATAAGTAATGATGGTATTTGGCTGATGTTGGGTCAACCGTATCATAAACGTACTGGGTCAGCCGGCTTTCACTGGTTGGCTTGAAAACGACACTGGCAACGACTTGCTGGTCATTGCTTAATTTGGCACTTGCCTGGCGGGCGGCACCCAGGGTCAAAAGACCACTTAGTGCTGCGAGAATGAGGGTATTTCTTTTCAACGTAAAAATTCCTTTCAAGCAACCCTTAAAGAAGGTTGGTAATAATTGCGATCTACTGATAATTCGGTGAAATCAACTAATTAGCTTACTTAGTTAATTACATGTGTAACTAACCGATTTATTAAAGATACCGGAATCTGTATAAATTGTCAATTATTTTTTTGGAGGAATTAAAAACAATTTGTTTTTCGAAAAAGTGGACCAGCATTACTCATTGCAATTGGGTAATACTGGTCCGCTTTATTTTTTGATTTTATGCGAATATCCCCGTGACGTAAGATAAAGTATCGTATCATGGTTCTAAGCTATATAATTTTTAAAAATATGAAATAGAGGTGTTATTTATGACAACTATTAAATATGCCGATTTTTGTCGCGACATTGCCGGAATATTGCGCTATGCAAATGATAAAAATATGCCGGTTATTACAGAAGCAATTGGAACAGTTAGTAAATATGCCCATCAATTAAGTGAATGTGATAGCGAGCCTGATACTGATGAGAATGTACAGGCAATTGTTAAAGCAATAAATCATTTCGAATCTACTGACGAAGATAAAGCAGCTAAACCAACTAATGAACCGGCTGGTACTGATTCGGATGCTGAACCTGAAGAACCGGTTGAAGCGGAAAAAGCTTACCGATTTGATCGGAAATTAATTGGCGCGGTTGTCAATGGCAATCACTATTCCGAGTCGATCATCCGCAAAACCGATTTGCAGGATGGTGATATGGTAAGAGTTAAATATGGCAGTTCTTATCGGCCGGAATTTGAATTGGTGTCGCGGGGAGACTCCGAACAAGCAGAACCGATTGTTCGAAAGAGAGTAATTGCTGAAGAAGATCCTACTATCGGGTTGGTTGCCAGAAAAGAATACAACGGCGAGTTGCTGACGCACGACGATGCACCGGTTACAATTCGGTTGAACTATAAAGATTCAATCAAAAACAATGTTCAGGACGGCGACATTGTTGACATTGCCTACTATGCAGACCGCGGCCCGGCAGAAGCCCGGGTGTCGTGGGTTTATCGCGACAGTGATTTGGATACGCAGCCGGCAGAAACTCGCAAACCACACAGCGCCTATGTTGAATCAACGGATAAATCTCCTAAAATCATTACGCCCAAGTTGGATTTTGATTTAAGCAACAAGACGGTGTTGATGGCGGGCTACTCCGCTCACCGTGCCGAGGTTGATGACGTGATTAAGGCTCATCACGGTAAGTTACTGGTTTATGATGGTGAAGCCAGTGGTAAGGGGATCGAATCGGATTTGATAACGGCTGTTAAACACGCTGACATTGTGATTGTGATGTTGCACTCGGTCAGTCATGAGACAGCTAACAAAGCGATTGCAAACGCCAAAAGCTTTGATAAGATGGTGGCAACCAGCAACATCAACAGCCCGTTGAGTTTGGAGGAAGCCATTCAAAGAGCGTTGAATCGGGAACCGATTTATCAACAAACCAGTCACATCGTTGAGTAGCTGATTGAAGTGGAAGGGTGGGACGAAAGGCGGTTAACTTCCCGAGCATAAGTGAATTATCCGAATATTCCGGGCTTGAATGTTTGGATAATTCACTTATGTGGCAGGAAGTTGCCTTTCGTTCCACGTTTTCGCTTGGTAATAATCGTGATTATACGAACAGGACTGGACAAAAGCAATTTTGTCCAGTCCTTTGTTACTTCCTTTTTTTGAAAAAATCAATTAACTTTCATTAAACTTCTTAAATTCGTCATTAATATAAGCGTGCTTTGGTCCGACACCGTGGTCGTCAAACTTGATAACTCGCTTCATGTCCGAAATGTCCTGGGCAACTTCTTTGGTTCCCCAGATGACGACGTGTTGGATACCAAATTGGGTTTCAACTTTGGCCAAATTACCGATTTTTGGGGTTCCTTCTGTGTCAGCGTCAATTCGCCATTTGTAAAAATGATTTGTGTTTAGGTGCGGCTTGGGATCCTTACTGTTGCCGATAATGTGAAGTGCCATTAAAACGTTATCTGCCAATGTTTTTCGCTCCAATCTTGATTTTGAATTTAACCATAGCATAGCCTGATTTTGGAAAATAATAAAGACTGAAATATTTTGGACAGGCTTAATAATTGCAGAATATCAAAATGTGTTATAATTTTTCTAGAAAGGGAACCCTTCTGAATGAGGACTCCCTATGTAGAACCGCTAAAGACGGTGACGTAGTTACATCATAACTTTAAAATAAAAAGTCGTCCGATACTCGCCAAAGTTAGGGGACGGCTTTTTATTTTGGGCTTTTTAACCAAATTGCCAAAGCAATTATCAGGTTTGCAATTGCACTAAAAGAACAGTCACAACAAGCGCCAATCTTGAATTTGCAAGTCACAACCCGGATAATTGCGTTTATAATAAATCAAAGAGGTGATAATTAATGATTCACATTGTAACTGATTCAACTGCTCAGTTAACCGAACAGGAAATTTCGGAAAACCACATTGCCATAGTCCCGCTGACGGTGACGTTGGAAGGCCAACATTACCGGGACGGTGTTGATGTTAGTCGGGCTGAATTCTCCCGGCGGTTGCGGGAAGATAAAGAATTTCCCAAGACCAGTCAACCGGCAATTGGCCAGTTCGTGGATACTTATCAAAAGATTGCCCAATCAGGTGATCAAATTATTTCGATTCACATCGGATCAGTACTTAGCGGTACAGCTCAAACGGCACAAATGGCCGCGAAACAGGTGCCGGTTCCTGTTCATGTTTTGGATAGTGGCTTGACGGATCGGGGACTGGGGTTTGTTGTGTTGAAAGCTGCCGAATTAATTCGGACGCAAACCGATATCAAGTCAATTATGGCTGAATTAAAGGCGTATATGCAACAGATCACGCTGACCTGTTTTGTAAACAGCTTGGATTATCTGGTTAAGGGCGGCCGGGCAAATCGGGCCATTGGATTTATGTCTACACTGATCAAATTAAAGTTGGAGTTGCGAATGCCCAACGGCAAATTAAAGGTCTTTCAAAAGGCACGTGGTGAAAAAGGGATGCGTAAGATGATCGACCAGGTGATTACCGAAATTATTGATAATCCAAAGATTACCCGGGTTGGCCTTTCTTACGTGGACAGCCACGCGGATACAGATAAAATCGAGGCAGCGTTGAAACAGAAACGCTCCGATTTGGAAATCGTCAATCGCTTGACCAGTCCAACAATCATGACGCATGTCGGGCCAAACGGCTTTGCGATTATTTTTGTTTGATGACAACTAACAGCAGTTAAAAAACAGCGGCACTTTTCACGTTGAGAAGTGACCGCTGTTTTTTAATAGAATCATTTACTTAATTGAAGCTTTACTCCAGTCCCATTGTGGTGAAGTTGGGAAGAATTGCACGCCCTTGACTTTGGACTTCATCAAAGTGGATTGACCCTGTTGGGTAATTGGGACAATGCCTTGGTCGTTCATTAAAACCTTTTCGGCTTGAATCATGTCGTTCCAACGGGCAGATTCATTATTAGCATCTTGGTTTTCTGATTTCTTGATTAAAGCGTCATACTTGGCGTTCTTCCATTTACCATTGTTATAGGAATTGGTTGATGTGAAGAGGTCCAAGAAGTTGGATGGATCTGGATAATCGGCAATCCAACGGGAAATAACGATATCAAATTGGCCGTTTTGTGAACGAGACAACCGGGTCTTGAACGGAATATTTTGATTGGTAATCTTCAAGCCTGGTAGTTTGGTTAACTGACTTTGAACAAACTCGGTGACTTTCTTGGAAGTGTCATCATCGTCGGACATCAATGTAAGTGAAACCGACTTCTTGCCGACTTCTTTCAGCCCTTTGGCCCAAAGCTTCTTAGCCTGGGCTTCGTTGTTGGTAACGGCAGCCTTGACGTAAGCTTCGTCCGCAAAATCTTTACCGTTTCGGCTGTTCATACCGGCTGGGACATACCCCTTTGGAATTTGCGAACCATCGGCGAGGACTTTATTAACAAGTTGGTTTCGATCAATAATCAACGAGAAGGCCTTGCGGATGTTCTTGTTCTTGAACATTGGCAGCCGCTTTTCGTTCATTTCCAAGTATTGAGTTGAAGCTTCTTTGTAAGCCTTGTAATCTTTATCGTTCTTGTACTGTTTAACCTGCGTACTGTTCAGAGTCGTGAAGTCAAGTTTGCCGCTTTGGTAATTGTTGAGGGCGGTTGATGGGTCCTTAATTACCTGAACATTCATCGTCTTCAACTTAATGTTCTTGGCATTCCAGTAGTTTTTGTTCTTAACCAGCTTCATGGTATCGTTGGTACCGGTCCAGCCTTTGAGAACAAATGGGCCGTTATAGCCGTTCTTGGTTGAATTAGTTCCGTAACTCGAACCGTACTTTTCGACAACCGATTGTTCTTCAGGGAAGTAGTAACTTTGGGCAACCATGTATTTGAAAAAGCTTTGTGGCTTAATCAAGTGAACAACCAACTTATAATCGCCCTTGGCCTCGACTCCCAGTTTGGTTGGTGACAGCTTGCCGGCGTTGATCTTGTTGGCGTTTTCGATATTCGCGAATATGTAGGCATATTGCGAAGCAGTCTTTGGGGTGACCGTTCGCCGCCAAGAGAAGACAAAGTCTTTGGCGGTTACCGGCTTGCCGTCGTTCCATTTTGAATGGCGGAGGTTAAACGTCCAAGTTTTCCCGTCTTTAGAAACGGTATAGTTCTTGGCAACCCCGGGGTACACTTTGCTGTTACCCATTCGTAATAGACCTTCGTTTGTATCGTTTTCAATCTGTGACGAATACAAATCGGTCATTTTTGAAGCATCCATGGTGGAAATGTTGGCTGGCAGCATCCAATTCAGCGTTTGGTCCTTTGAAGTGGATTGTGATGATTTACTACCACATCCGGCTAGAACAAGCGCGGATAGTAAGGCAACCCCACCAATCTTAACAAGTGAAGATATTTTCATAATGGCACGTCCCTTCGACATGTGAAGTTTATTAACGTATATCATTTTAAATTAAAATCAAATTAAAAGCAAATGATTCTTGTTATTAATGCAATATAATCTATTAATATCGAATAAAGATATTAGAATGATAATTAATTTTGATTATATTTTTAATGGATAAAAGCTGACTTAATAATAAAACGACCTAAAACTAAAAAGGTTGTCATTTTTAATAATGCCAAATAACCAAGTTGCTTAACAAGGGCTTTTGGCAGCGATGATTACGGCGAGTACCACATAATTAGCCGATTTGATGACAAAACCGGTTTCCAAACGGAGATCGGTTTTAAAAACGGTTTAATATCAAATTAGCTGTAATCTTCGTTCAAAGCTTTGGCAAAGGCGGTAATCTCTTCAGCCTGATTGCTTGGCCCAAAAGAGATGCGAATGTAGCGGTCATTTTCTTCAGGCGTCAATCCCAAGGCCGCCAAACTTTTATCCGGTCGGGGGTCTTTAATACTGCAGGCACTGACTGTTGAGAAACAAAAGCCCTGCTGCCCCATACTGGTGGCAGCACTTTGGCCCGGCGTGTGTGGCAGAATTAAACCGCAGACACCCGGATATTCGGCCCAGGTGGCGACCGGTCGAATCGTCGGTGCCAACGAAGCAACAGTTGTTTTTTTAGCCTGCCGACGTGCTTGAGGTTGCGGTCCATGGCCTGCCAGGCAGCGGACAAAGCAACCGTGGCACTGACAATTTCGGGAACTGCCAACGTGCCGGGCAAAAAGCCGTTTTGCTGGAAGACGTATTTGTAAGGGGCTTTGGTTATGACCTGCGGCGAAAGGTAGAGCAGGCCACAGCTCTTTGGGCCGTTAAATTTATGAGCGCTGGCACTGAAGCCGGCTAATTCGCTCAAATTTAGTGGAATCTTGGCCAAACCTTGAACAGCATCGACAAAGAGTGGGATGCCGGCCGGTTTGGCGACTTCGTTTAGTGCGTGAATATCCTGAACAATGCCGGTAATTGCGTTGACGGCTTGAATGACAATCAAGCCGGTTTGGTCGCTGATGGCCTGTTTTAGAATTGCCGGGGTAACATGGCCCTTTTGATCGACCGGCAAAAATTTAATCTGGTAAGCTGCCGTGTCGGCTAAGTAGTTTAAAATTTGATAAACCGACGAATGTTCCAAGGGACTGACCAGGATTTCCTTTTTGGCGGTTCCAGCAGCCAGACAGCGAATTCCCAACTGATTGGCCTCAGTCCCGCCACTGGTAAATACCAGCCCTTCTGTGGGGATTGCCAGTAAGTCGCTGATCTTTTGCTTGGCTTCTTCAACCAGCTGGCCGGCAGCGTTACCAGCCTGATGGAGACTTTCACTGTTGGCAAAAAAGTTTTCGGCCACTTCTCGATAGGTATCCAGTGCTTCTTGGCTCATCGGGGTAGTGGCAACGTGATCAAAATAAATCATTTTATTCCATCTCCATTTCTAAAGACTGAGTTTCAGCATCCGGTCGAGGGCCTGTTTCGCCCAGTAAGCGGTTTGACTGTCAACTTTGATAACGTGACCCGATTTTCCGGCGGCCAGTTGATCCATTGTCCAGGCCAGATGGGGCAGGTCGATTCGGTTCATTAAAATGCAGGCACAGGAAAATGGATTTAAAAACATGACTTTTTTGGTCGGGTGATTGGCTTTTAGACGGCCAACCAGGTTGTTGTCGGTCCCAATGGCGATGCGGGTGCCGACTGGGGCCTGCTTGACGTAGTTGATCAACGCCGAGGTGGAACCGACAAAATCGGCGGCAGCGGTGACTTCATGGGCACATTCGGGGTGGACGATAATTTTGATATCCGGGTATTGCCGGCGGAGATTTTGAACATGGTGCAGCTTGAATTGTTGATGAACCGAGCAATAGCGTCCCAGAGAATTACTCGTAGTTTCTCGGGCTGGTCGGCTTCAAGTTTGTCCTGCTGGGCGCGCCACAAACCAATTTCATCAGGGTTAATGCCCAAGTCCAGCGCGATGTTGCGGCCAAGGTGTTGATCCGGTAAAAACAGCAGATGTTTGGCCTGCTTGAGGGCCCATTGGATAATTGTCTTGGCGTTGCTGGAGGTAATGACCACGCCACCCTTTTGGCCGACAAACGCTTTAATGGCCGCCGAAGAGTTGACGTAGGTGACCGGGATAATCGAATCACCGTATTTGGCGGTCAAATACTGCCAGGCTTTGGTGAGTTGAAACGGGTTGGCCATGTCGGCCATCGAACAGCCGGCCATGGGGTCCGGTAAAATAACGTCCTGATTGTCGGCGGTTAAAATGTCGGCGGTTTCGGCCATAAAATGAACGCCGCAGAAAACAATCTTTTTGGCGGTATGGTTGCCGGCCGCAATTTGAGCAAGCTTGAGGGAATCACCACGGGCGTCGGCAAACGCGACGACCTCGTCTTTTTGGTAATGGTGGGCAACCATCATCAGATCGGGGCCAAAATCAGTTTTGATTTTACGAATTCGTTCAATCTGATCAGCGGGGGCTTCGTTGTAGTAATCATTGAAGGCAATCTTTTCTTGTAAGTTCAGCATGAATTTATTCCTTTCATTTGGGATTGGTTAAAACATACTCTGAAGTTTGAAGTGGCCGCATATTTGGCAACGGCTGCCAGCTAAATCAGTCGTTGCGGTTTGCGGTTTCAGCCAACCTGTTTTTTAGCGGCCGGTTCTTTAATATAATGGGCACCAAGGCTCTTGGGTTCGGCAAGCGCGGCGTTGGCAATCAAGTTGGCACAAAGACAGAGATTGGCGATTGCTAATTCGTTGTCACTTAATTGCTCCGGCGTCAGCTGGCGATAGTTGAATTGAGCCAGCCAATCCAGAAAGGTGCGTAGCCCGGTGCGGGTCCGGACAACTCCCAGATATTGCCAGGCTTTATCCTGCAGATCGGTTAGTGTCGGCAGGATGGGCTTGACGGCCGGTTTGTTGGTAGTGGCGGTTGGCCGAATGGTGAGCGGCTGGAGTGCCTGAATTTTTTCAGCAGCTTTTTCGGCACTGACCAGGCAGTCCAACAGGGAGTTGCTGGCGAGGCGATTGGCACCGTGAACCCCGTTGCAGGCGACTTCGCCGATCGCAAAGAGTCGAGGAATTGAGGTTTGCGCGGATAAATCGGTGGTGATGCCACCCATGACAAAGTGGGCGCCGGGTTGAATGGGGATTCGGTTTGTGGTTCGGAAAGGCACGTGGTGATTGTCCAAGTTCTCGGTAACCCCGGGGAAACGTTGTGTGAAGTTGGGAATAGCCGAAATATCGAGGAATAATTGATGACCCTGCTGCTGCCAGGCTTTTAGGTGGCGGGCGACAACGTCACGGGGTGCCAGGTCTCGTTTGGCAACGTTGGCCATGATTCGGTGATTATTTTCATCGACTAAGATGGCGCCGCTGCCCCGGATAGCTTCGGTAATCAGGCCGTAGCACTGGCCGTGAAGTGTTAACAGGGTCGGGTGAAATTGTACGAAAGCCATGTCGGAGATGGCGGCTCCGGCTCGTGCGGCAATCGCAATTCCGTCACCGGTGATGGTTTGATTATTGGTGGTTAACGGAAACAGGTTGCCAAGACCGCCGGTTGCCAGAACCACAGCATCTCCGGTTAAAGTTTCCAGCTGTCCGGTCCGTTCATTTCGAACGGTGATACCGACACAGACATCATCTTGGACTTTGAGTGCCAGTGCGGTGGTGTTTGATTGCCACTGAACCCGGTGCAGCTGACTTTGAACAAAGCTGGTCAGGGCCGCGCCGGTGCGATCACCGTTGGCGTGAAGAACCCGGTGGTGACTGTGGGCGCCTTCCAAACCGAAGTCGAGTTGACCGTCGGCTTGCCGATCGAAGGCCATCCCGGCTTTGATGAGCTGCTGAATAAGTTTGGGACCGGTGGCAACCAGTTGGTTAACGGCTGCCGGTTTATTGTGATATTGTCCGGCCGTCAGGGTGTCGGCAGCGTGTTCGGCCGGCGAATCGCCCGGATCAAGAGAAGCGGCAATCCCACCTTGAGCCAGCATAGAGTTGCTGTCCTTTGGGCTTTTCTTGGTGACGATGGTAACGTCACAGGTATCCTGTAATTGGGTAGCTAAGTAGCAGCCGGCTAAACCGGCACCGATAATGATAACTTTTCGCATAGCGCACTTCCTTTTAGAATTTTGGGACATTATATAAAAGTATTTTTTACTTTAATTTGGCGAATAAAAAAGTAAAAAATACTTTTATTAATTGGTGTCAATTGTAGGCAGGAAGAAGTTGGATTGCAATAGGGGAAATGTCCTAATTTTTAAAGATGTTATTCTTTGATGTCTTGGGCAGTTCTGCTTTTTGGCGGAGCTGCATTGATCAGGGCGCTTGCCAAGTACAACCTGTCAATTGCGGAATTAATCCGCGCTTTGACAGAGTTAATGCAGGCAGAAAAAAAGAACCGTCGTTAACTTTGGCCAGTTCCTCGGTTCTTTTTTAGGCTTGTAGGAGCGTTGCCGCTCTACTAAAACTACTATTGCTTGTGCTTTTATTAGTTACTGTCCAAACAATCCACAGTGACTGTTGACACTTCTCATAATTAATAAGGGCCGCTCTTTTCTCCCGAATTTAAAGATGAATTTAATAAAGGCGAAATTAATGTCACTTGTGTTCGTCGTATCGGTTATCTCCATTTTCCAGAAGATAGCGATCTACATTCTTGGGGCTTTTAATTAAAGGAATATTCGAATGACGAATCTGTCGCTCAAGTTCAAAGTTTAATCTTTCACTCTTGGTTTGAGCAAGGTCAAACGGTACTCGTCCCTCAGCAACTACCCTTCTTAGCAGTGCATTGATAAGAGCCGATTGAGAGATGCCAATATTGTTCAAGACACGTTTCGAAGCATCGTATAACGTTTTGTCTACTTGGACTTGAATGTGTTTTTTGTTTTTGGGTGTATTTGTCATTAGCGAGTTCTTTCGTTTTTATTTTTAGGAGCGTTGCCGCTCACTTTATTATTAAGAAAGCTGTATTTCTTTGAATCCTACACTAGGCGCTCTTGTGATTCCTAATTGCATAATAAATAGTTTCAATTAGGAAAGTTGTTATATACAAGAATACATAGGTGCCGGCTATAAGCCAGTGATAGCCAGTAAAACATTGCTTTTAATTGCCAATCCCAGAATACCTGTGACAAGGTCTATCGACAATACCGGTCCCAAATAATGTTCTAAGAATTGAAACCACTTAGAGTACCTGCTAATGAATGTTTTATATTGTTGCCGTGTCAAATTTTGCCCCCTCGGTATCAAATAAGCTTAAATGATACCGCAAATATAGCATTGATACCGTAAAAGGTCAAAAGACCAACTGATTTAAATTCTTCACAACGTCACAATGATAGATTAATGTCGTGGCTGTAACCGAGTACGTCGGTAATCAAAAGATGTAACTGAATTAAAGAAATTGAAGGAAGCGGGGGTGTCTAAATGAGATATGATGGCAAATATTTCCACATGATCGTGTCAATGCATCAGAATACACGAAAAGAGAGAATTGAAGGTGCCATTGGATATGGCATTCTTGCAGTGCTTTTGATTTTGTGGTTTGTTAAATGGGGTTGAAAATTTTGAAGACGTAGTGATTGTAAGTTAAAAAAAGTTTGCGGTATCATTTGACCATAAATGATACCGCAAACGGATCGATGACTCTGAAACACTGCTGAAAAGTTTCCTGCTTTTAATTTAAATGCATACTGCATCAAATAAAATTATTCGACAAAAACGCAACTTCGATTCTTACCGATGTTGATCGCTAATAACTACTTATTAACAATTGTGCTGATTCCTTCTTCAAATGATGTAACCCGAAAATCCGGGAACCTTTTTTGAAATTTAGCTGATGAAAAAATATTATCAACTTCATAACGGGGCAGTAGTTCAAGTAATTCATGGGCGTTTTTGTTAAAAAGGCCGGCCAACTTAAATGCCCATGCCGGCATCACGAGTTTCTTAATCCTTTTGCCGGTGATTTTCTGGCAAAGCTGGATTAATTGCTGATAGGTGATGCGATTAGCGGTTGGCAGATGCCATGTCTGGTTGTAAGCGTCTGGTGTATTTCCGATTAATGCCATAGCCCGGCTGGCATCCGGTGTCCAGATTAACGTTCGCAGCGTGTGATCACTTAAAGGAATTTTGACGGTTTTACCGGCTAAAAGGTTATTAAAGATCAGACTGTTCGTAACACTTTTAGTTTTATTTGGCCCGTAAAATTCGGGTGCGCGGCAAATAACAGCCGTTAAGTTGCCTGAGTTAATTTCTTGAATAATCATTTCAGCCATTTTAGCTCGGACTTGCGACTTCCTGCCGTGGGGAAGAAATGGGCTGTACTCTGTTTGGACTTGGTTATTCTTGGCGTACATGTAACTATTATCGAAAAAGACCAGCTTGCTGTGATTGATTTCGCAGGCTTTAATAACGTTAGCCGTCATCACGGGAAATTGGTGTTCCCAAATGCCGGCATCATTTGGGAGACCGGCTGTAAAGTAGACAATCCCGCTGCCGGCAACTGCCTGATTGGTAGCATCAAAATTCATTAAGTCGGCTGATACCAGTTGATCGGTTGGATTAACCTTTCGTGGGTGCCGGCTGACCAGGCGAATGTCTTGGGTGTAGTTTCGAGCCAGTTCTTTAGCCAACACTTGGCCGATTGGGCCGTTACTTCCTAAAATAGTTTGCATTTTATTGACCCTCCTTGTTATATTTTTTGTTTTAACGTTTAAACCTTTGAACGAAAGTGGTAAAAATTAACTACCGATTGCTTGAATCAGCTTCTTAGCTACAGCTTGGGCTGAAAAGGGATTTTGACCGGTAATAAATTGGCCGTCTTGAACGACAAATTCTTTGTAAGCTCGTTTCTTGACAAAGTTGCCACCGCGTTTTTCGACTTCAGTTTTATTTAAAAACGGTACGGATGATTTTTTGCCGGCTAAAATCTCCTCGGCGGTTGTGAAACCGGTAATCTTTTTGCCGGCAATCAAGTAATTCCCTTGGGTATCCCGAATGTTTAACAGTCCCGCCACACCGTGACAAACGGCAGTAATGTAGCCGCCAGCTTGATAAATTTTGGCTGCGATAGCCTGCAACTCGACGTTATTGGGAAAATCCCACATAACGCCATGACCGCCGGCATAGTAAATGGCTTGGTAGTCGTTAGGATCAACTTGGCTGGGCTGGAGCGTGCTGGTTAATGCCCGCTTGATAAAATCCGGTTGTTTATAAACGGACATGATTGGGGCAGTGACGTATTTCATACTGCGCGGATCTAAAGGAACAAAGCCACCCTTGGGACTGACATAGTCAACTGGGATGTTGGCTTTGGCCATTTCTGACACAAATTCTGTAGCTTCACCCAGCCATAAACCAGTCGGATGATTGGTAGCACCGTATGCCGGTGTGTTTGTTAAAACAACTAATGCTTTCTTCATGGTAATCATTCCTCGAATTATATAAATTTAAGATAGCGATGAACTTTCTTCAAGCGAATCAGCCAATTCCCGAAGCAGCTGGATAATTCTTTCGAGCTTCAGATAATAGAGCCGTTCCGTGCCGCGTCTTTCAACACCCAGGACATTAGCGTCCAACATCAGCTTCAGGTGATGGGAGACTGCCGGTCGGGAAAGATCAGATTTGGTGGTAATCTCATTAACGGTCATCTTTTTCTGATCGCACAGCATGTTCACGATTTTTTGCCGGTTTTCGTCTTGAAAAATGGTGAAGTAGGGGATGCTTTCTTTAAATAACGACATTGATAGTTTGCTCATATGAAGGCTCCTTTGATGGTTCTTATGTTTAAAAACTTAAACATATTAAAGCATATAATTCAAACATTTGTCAAATTTTTTCGACTGATGAATGATGGTGTGCCTTACAGACCGCTGGTTACCGTTATCTTTATAATTTACTTTTAGGTCTTCTGTCTAATATAATCATACTGTGAGAAGTTGCTTTGGCAGGGCAATCTGATTGCTACTATACTATTTGTCTTTAACGCCTAATTGTTCTTTGAGCGCGTTGGTTAAGGTGGCGGAAAAATTAATTCTTTGTTCATTACCTAAATCATTCAAATATTGCGGAATAACAAGCGTCTTTTTTACGTTCCGATTTTGTTCCCGTTCGCGGGCGATGGTCGTATTAACCTCAATGGGGACGACCAATTGATTTTGGTTGTGCTTAATCTGACGTGGGTCGGTGGTAGCTTGCGGAATTTTATCTCCGTAATCTTCCATGGTTAATAAGTAGCCCACTAACGCATCTTTTGCCATGTATAATGCATCGGGAACGTTACCGCCAAATGTTGCTGCGCCATTTCCATGATCGGGAAAAGTAACTTCAACTTTCCCCTCGTCATCAAACGTAAATAAGGCATAATACATATATTTCATTGTCATTCCTCCACGGAAAATAAATGTTACGCCGGGACTACTTTTAATTCAATTTTTAAGTCTAACCCATTGGCATATCGTTGCAAAGTACGCAATGAAGGCATGGAGTCGAGGCGTTCCAGTTTGGCAAGTTGGGGTTGGGACATTCCAATTTGATCGGCCAACTCTTTTTGGGTGATGCCTTTCTTTAGCCGAATTGCCACGAGGCGCGACAAAGTTTCAATGGTCACCATATCCTGTGACGAAATTGCAGTAAGGTCTTTTTTAAAATCATTCCAAGTTGTCATGTTATTGACCGTTCCTTTCAATCCAATCTTCGTATAATCTTATCGCGCGCAACACTTCACGCCGATCCGTTTTATTCTGTCGTTTGGTATAGTGCGAAAGTAAGATAAAGTGATTATCGTGCCAGCGGGCATAAAAAATTCGTTCCGGCATTGGTCGCAACTCCATTATGGGATATTGATAGCCTTTTAGAAATTTGGCCTGGGGTTCCCGCAATTGTGGCCCAACTTGCGCTAGTAATTCAAGCTGGAAAGTAATTTTCTTCAAAAGGACCAAATCTTCTTTGCGATGACTCTGGTTCAGTGTTTGCAGAAAATTCCGGAGTTCACTGTTACTATGTTGATCTTCGTAGAAATCAATTTCATACATTGAGATGCTCCTTGCGATTAACTTTCTTGCTATATTATAGCACATTTGCAATATGACTAAAACCAAGGATAACTTTAATGTTCGCCTATTCGATTATGCGAGCATTATTATCTGGTTTTTAGACAGACCAAGCCATTTTGAGAAAACAGCAAAAAAGCCCATTTCGAATTGAGCGAAGGGCCTTTTGTCTGTGTCTGTTTTTAAATTAAAAATAATCTATCTACCAGTACCTACCAGTATCTACCATAATCGACCACTGGTAGGTAGCCTGCAAATCAAACCATTAAGACTATTGATTCTTAACGGCTAATTTCAAGCAACTGAGTCGCGTTATCATGAAAAATCTTCTGCTTCTGCAAATCAGTCAAGGCATCGGTATCAGCGATCTTTTGTTGCAGCTTAGCCGAGCTTTCTAATGCTGTGTAGGGGATGTCACTGCCGTATAAAATATGATTTTCGTCCGCCAGCGTTAGTAAAGTTGGCAGTTGCCGTGGCAAGACGGCACCGGCAGTATCGAAATAAACGTGTTTCATCACTGCATAAATGTCGGCATCATATGCGGACTTTACGTATTCAGCGACCCGGTCGGTCAAAATTCCCATAAAAGCGCCGGCATGAGGCACAATTAATTTAATGTCGGGGAAGCGTTCGAAGAAGCGGTATTTCAACAGGTTCATGAAAGTCATGGTGGTGTCCATGAAGAAGCCCATCAAAGGAATCGGAAGATCAAAGTTGACATTTTGTGGGAGAGAACTGGGCTCGTTGGGATGCATGGTCACGATGGCGTGACGGTCGTTCAACTCTTGGTAGACCTTATCAAGTGAAGGGGAGCCGAAGTAAACGCCCCGGCTGTTGGTTGGGACGGTGACGCCCAATGCGTGATATTGATCAAAGGCTTTTTTAATGGCGTCAACCGATTCAGCTTCGTAAGGAAATGGCAGCGTCGCAAAGTAACCCAGCTGATCGGGATATTTGGTTGTCAGATCACCGCCAAGTTGGTTGGCTTCTTCGGCAAGCCGCAGCGTTTCCGCCTTATCATTGAAGTTGATATGTGGTGACGATAGTGACAAAACCGAGTAGCCAATCCCGTTTTGCTTCATGAAACCCAAGGTGTCGTCAACCTGCCATTCAGGAGTCGGCCAGCCATCCGGATTGCCGGCAATGTGTTGCTTTAAAGCGGCCACGTAACCTGCGGGGAGATAATGGGTGTGTACATCAATTTTTGCATTATTCATTAATTTAACTTCCTTTCATATAATCGATAAACCAATTATATGTGCCCGGCGGTTGAAATGTTAGCCACAAAAAGTCTAAAATTGTTTAGTTAAGGAGGGCGTTGCCAGTGAAATTAACAGGAACCCCAGCGCAACTTAAACTATTCGCGGCTTTTTCGGACCTTCTGGGTCAAATGCCGATTACGCGAATTTCAATTACCCATCTCGTTAACGCGGCGGGTGTTAACCGGTCAACATTTTACCTTTATTATGTTGATTTACCGGCATTTATTAAAGATTTGGAAGACCGCCTTTTGACCCATATCGAAGAAGGCGCAGATGAGCGACTGCAGTCGGCAATTAAAGCGACGATTGTCTCACCGGATCCGCAAAGTGTTTATCCGGTCTTTTTGGATTTAACCCAATCAATTGCTGATAACTTTGAACTTTTTAAAGAATTAACGGCCGAAGACGGGGATCATCGCTTTGCGGACAAACTGCAGCTGACTTTAACCGAAATTCTGTTTTCAAACCTTGAGGAAGATTTGGAAAATAAAACCTTCTTTGAGGACATCCCGGCGGATTACGCGATGCCGATCTTCTTCAGCAGCATTTTAACGATTATCCTGCACTGGCTACATAAGAAAAAGCCGGAATCAGCTCAGGAGGTTGCAAAATTGATTACCAAGAGTCGGTATGTTGCACCATATAAGTTATTTAGGAAAGGAGAATAAAAGCGTGTCGCATAAAGTCGTTCAACAAACCAGATTGCAAGCATGCTACTGGCTGACATTTGTTGTCGGAGTCGTGCTGTCATTTCACATTGATACCCGGCTGTCCATCGCTTGGCATATCACGACTGATCAAATGCCGCAGCCAAGAGCCTTAACTGAATTAATGGCGATGAGTGACCTTGGTGCTGTGATTGTTGTCAGTGGTCTGCTTATGTGGTTGGCAACCGGCTTTCACATGAAAGGGCGGCTGTATCAAGACCGGTTGATGTGGGCTAATTTTGGCATGATGGGTTTGATGATCATTACCATAATTGGCAACATATTGTACCCGGCCTCATCACCGTGGTTCTTCGATGTTACCTGGACAGTGTCTTGGCTGGGTGTACCCATTTTAATTATCATCGATGATATGGCGATCGCGGCAAATCAGGATTACCAAGCCTATTATTTGGGTGCCATGTTAGGAGCAATATATATCGTATTGATTTCGCTTGCTTTATATACTTCGACGATGTGATATTAGATAAAGCTTTGAGCTATCTGAATATCTATGGGGGTGGCTTAAAGAAAATCACAAATCAGTAGCTTGTAAAATATAGACGTGTGGTTTAAAACTGTATAAAAAGCCTTCTTTACGCATCGATTTATGGATACGTGAAGAGGGCTTTTTATGCACACTTATAGGATCACTCAAATTTATCCATGAAAATACTGGTAATTTTTGAGATGATGTTAATTAAAAATTATTTCAATTAATGATGTGCCACTTTTGAAGTGTAGTAGTGGCCAACTTTATTTTTCTGATTGCCATAGTAGTTGAACAAGGTTAATCGTTTTTTACCATTAGCAGCAGTTGAATAGCCCACTTTATAATTGCTTCCAGCGCCTGCAGTTTGGCCACGTCCATATACTTGCCACCATCCATTAGATAGCTTATATATTTTGACTTTGTTGGATGAATGTACAGTATGTCCTTCGATGCTTTCAGTATATGACATTCGAAACTTAGAAAAAGTCAGCTTACTATAGTCACCACGCCCTTCGTAATGATACCACGTTCTTCTGAATGAAATCGGCGTCATATGATAAGCATGACTAGCACTAATATCAGACTGGGCAACAAAAACGACTCCCAAAATAATTGTTAATAAAAATGTAACCTCAAAAAGATACCTTTTCATAGCACTCTCCCGTGAATTGGTTTGGATACAAAAAGTATAGCAAACCAAAGGAAACCACTCAAGGCAGATCTTGTTAATGAAGATTTAAAAGCAGTTATTATGATAAGTATACTCTGGGTCTTTAAATTCATTCCACCATCATCGGCTGATGCCCCATCTTTCTCAACACCTTCAACAAATCCGCCCACGTCAGCAAAATTGTCGCCGTATTTACATTTGGATGAGCTGAAATTAGCGGTAGGTCGGCCAACCGGCGATTCAATAAGACCTGGACCTGGTTGGCTGTGTCATGCATTAATGCCAAAGGGGTAACCATCCCGGAAACAACGCCGAGTAAGTTCTCCAATTCAGCTTCACTGGCAAAAGTCAGTCGGCTGTGGGCAATCCCCAGCTGGTCAGCCAGAGATTTAAAATTGACCTTCGTATTGTCGGTTAAATATAGGTAGAATTGGTTACTTTTCTTTTGTTTCAGCAGTAAATTCTTCACTTCCGGCAGGCCTTTGGGTGCGTTTGGATCGTTCATCGTCCAGATTGCGGGGTGGTCAACTCGCTGATAATGAATTTTCAGTTGATTCAGTAAAGTGAGCGCTTCTTGTTCGGTTGCCATTTTCATTTTCATCGGCTCTTTTCATAAATTTCACTATATATAGGTAGAAAAACGATTAATTACATTATCGCTTTTCAGACGTTGAAAGCAAAGTCGAGTTGTGCAAAAGGTTGTTTAAAAAATACAACACGGAAAATGTTGTTGGACAATTTTAAAACGTTTTAAAAAAGTCTACATAAACCGTTTTACTTCATTTCTAAAATCATTGATCTAACGGGTAGAATCAGCTCAAAAAGTACGCCATAGTCGTTTTACTGTTGCTTGGTTATCATTATTTTTGCGATCAGGGCCCTGGACGCAAATTAGATGATTGAGGAGATTCAAGATGAATTATCAGGAACAACGAAACCGAACGGAAGCTTTTAACTTTTTGCTGGATGGCGATCACGAGGTTGTGATTTATGGCGTCTTAAAACGACTGCACGTCGTAAAGGGCAATCCGCTATATGATGACATGGTTCAGGAAGCCCGCTTGGCATTTGTGAACAAGTATCTTCAGGGGTTGAATGCCAAAAAGAAGCCGGAACCGTTTTTGGGATATATCTATCAGGGCGTTTACTGGGCAATGATTGATTATATGAGGTGCCAAGCAGTTGCGGACGGTCATAATTACGAAACAACTGATGATACTGATCCGTTAAGTGATTTGCCAGATATGGATCAAAGTGTCGCAGAAATTGAAGCAAATGTGCTGATTTCGACACTTTCAGGGTTGTGCACGATGGATGAACTGAAATATTTACAGTGCGCCTATTATTATGGGATGAATATCAGTGAGATTGCTCGTTATTTAGGGGTAAATCGGAAGCGGGTTTATCGCTGGCGCAAACGGCTGACTCACAAAATTGGGGACCTGTTATAAAAGAAATCCAACAAATTTCAAAAAGGTGGGACACATTGGCTGTTTCATTTCGTTACTAATATATGTAAGGGTTGGCCAACAGCTTACAAAGTTAATTAAAAAGAGGAGAAAAACACGATGCAAAAAGACTGGATGAAATCAACTGCGAGCTACACGTTTACTGAGAAGGATCACAAGAATGGTGTTAAGCACAATTTTAGCTATGTGGCTAAAGATGCTTCGGCGGAAGTAATTGCGAAGTTCGGCAACATTCTGGGTGCTTTAACAGAAGGTAAATTGCTGGACGTCACAGTTGCGACAACCGATCACGTCAGCGTGAACGAACCTGTCAAAGAACCGGTACCGGCTGCGGCACCGCAAGCGTAATTTTCAGAATTAACGCGCAGCACTTTTCAACGAAACAACCATATTTTTAACAACAGACGTTATCAAAAATCAGGAGGAAACACTTTATGCGAACACTTGAATTAATCTTCAAATCATCAGATGATAAGACAAAAACGATGTCCATCAGCTACGCCAGCGGGGAATTAGCCGGTGAAGACGTGAAAAAGAAGATGCAGGAGATTGCGGGCTTGGGAATGTTCGATAAGGATGGCGTTAATCCTTATCAGACACCACTTGCGGCTCATTACAAGAGTACCGAAATCGAACCATTATTCGATACCCGTAAATAATTAAAAGTTAGTTATTGTGCACAATGTATCAAATGAAACATTGCGTTAGATTACAATAGAATCAAGCGAGGCGGATAAACAAATTAAGTTTATCCGTCTTTTCATTACAATAGTGTTTCAGATATAACAATCATATAAATTACGGCGCTAAAAGTTGCGAACCCCCAAACGAGGGGTTAGAATGATATGCGTAGAGTTGATTAGGGAGAAAAATATGAGATTGCGGTTGTTCATTTCATCGATTTGGGGTAGAATGATAATTGCAGTTTACATATACCTAGTGAACTACAAATCAATTTATATATTGGAGGAGACAAGATAATGAAATCAAGCTTGAAGAAATCATTATTTGTAGGCTTAGCTGCTTTAGGCTTCGTCGCTGTTGCCGGTTCTGCTAACG
>NZ_BAKI01000028.1 GCF_000583655.1 Lentilactobacillus farraginis DSM 18382 = JCM 14108 | reverse complement strand
ATAACTCCTGATATATTTGGGAATACATATATTGGTATATATTAATTAATATTATTTTGTGCTTTTGATAATATTATGCATATATTAGCTTTTAGTTATTGAACTATCATTTTTGAGGACAAAATAGCTAATAACGGGCAAATAACGGCCAATTAAAATTATAAATGCCTTTATATCAACGTTTGTAAGGGACACTTGTGCCTGCAGTCGGCAGTTTTGGTACAAGTAAAGATTTTTCAAAAAGAATCTCGCTAAAGGAACGTTTAGCGAGGTTCTTTTTTTGAATAAAAAGTATTCACACACTTCTTACATATTTTATCCTGATTAGTCAAAAAAATCTAATTTCTAAGTACATCCCTTTTATTTAATTTGTTAATAATCATAGTAAATTGAAAACTGGGTTAGTCCTTAAAAATTTACATTCTAAAATGAAACTCCCGTAAAATCAGCGCTTTTGTAATTGGTTGATTTTACGGGAGTTTTTAAGCAATTTTTTCAGCTGCTAATTAACAGTGCTTTTATCGATTGCTTAAATCCTGATAATGTTGAATTTGTGCTTGTAGCGGTGCAATTTGGTTCTGAAGCTCAATTGACTGCTGTTCTAATCCCAAATAAGTAGCTTGGAAAGCTTGTGGGTTACTGCCAGCCGCAGTAAAAGCCCGTTGATAATCCGCCGATGAAGTGTCGTTGTTGGTTAAGCCATCGGCCGTGCTTTGCATAGTTGATAGCTGAGACTGGATTGCATTCAGTTGATTCTGCAATGTATTAATCTGATCTTGAATTGGCTTAATTTGAGCTGTGTAAGGATACATGGTTACTTTAAAGGATTGACTTACCGGCTTGTAATTAAACTTGGTGGCGGTTAATTTATAGCTTCCCACGTGTGAAAGTGCATATTTTAAAGGAATTGTAAATTTACCGGAAGAAGATACTTTGGCCTTGGCTTTTAAATCACCGTCCTGATAAAAGTTGACTAAAGAGCCCCTGGTTGCGGTTCCGGTAATCTTAGTTTGTGAGTTGTTAACCGGTTTGATAGTTAGTTTTAAATTGCCGGGATTATAATAATTTGCACTTGCGGTCGCTGCAAAAATAAACGGTAATCCAAGGCCCATTCCTAATAATCGTGTTAGTTTTTTCATTTGTTAAATCCCCCTAAATGTATTTGTAAATTTATGCATAATCGTTACACAATATTAATCATCCCAACCTCGCCACTCATTATATGCTTTACCCACCTAAGAAATCCATTAGTTAAGCAATGCGATTTGGACCCTTAACCTTTTCTAAAGGAATCTGCTGATCGAAAGCAGCCTGCCTTATGAATAACATTAAATTTTTTAAATTGGTATATACGGAGCGACAAATATTGGTATATAATAAATTATAGTAATTAGTCGCTTTAAAATAGGAATTTACAGGTATTTAAAAATAATTGGTACTTGTTTAAAAATCGAAAATATGATAACCTGTATAAGTGAGGTAAATTAATAATGCGAGGAGTTCTTATAAATGAAAAATATTTTATTGATTTGTGAAGATGGGATTTCCAGCAATTTCCTGTTAAAGTCTGCGGAATCTTTTATGGAAGCATACAACGTTGACTTTAATCTTATGTCGTCTGATTATACACAGGCTGATACATACCTGAATAAAAATATTAATTTAGTATTGCTTGCACCCCAGGCTTCCTATCACGATAAAGAAATTAAAATGATTGATGGCCGCGCGCCGGTAATGACAATTCCAGATGATGTATATGGCTGGGCCAATGGTGAGAAGTTGGTTAAGTTCATTATGGATAAATTTCCGACTGCCGAGGCTATGTAATTGAATGATGATGAGCTAAACCAGCTTGCAATGGCAATGTTAACCAATGCCGGCCATGCTAAAAAAATATTGGCTGACCTGCTGGCTCATATAGAAGAATGTGCGCATGCAAGTAATAATATTGAAAAAGAATTAACGGAGGCCTCAGACTGGCTAAGAAAAGCTCACTTAAAACAAAATCAGGTCATGCAGCATGCGGATAAATTACAGTACTCACTTTTATTAACGCATGCTCAGGATACTCTAATGAATACTGAGACAATTTATTTTCTGGTGAAGCGTTTGTTGCCATTGATTTTAAATTCCAAAAAATAAAATAAAGTTGATAAAATAGCGACGTAAAGGCATTTACTTGCTTGGCCATAAATTTAACAATTTGGCCTTGTTGAATTCACTACTTATCTAGCTTATAATTGCTATTATGATTTATTCTTGAAACAAGAGTAATCTTAAATAAAAGTCTAATCCCGCTAACAATCTGTTAAACGGATTAGATTTATTTTTTGGAGGGTGTCACATGCAACAACAAGGTCAAAGTGACCAGGAGAAACGTGCAGATACGTCATTCTTCGGCCAACCCCGTGGGCTTTCCACATTATTCTTTACAGAAATGTGGGAGCGGTTCAGTTACTATGGGATGCGCGCAATTCTTCTTTATTACATGTATTGGAGTGTAGCAAAAGGTGGTCTTGGTTTTGAACCAGGCCTTGCTGCATCGATCATGTCGATTTATGGGTCACTTGTTTATTTGTCATCAGTTGTCGGCGGATTCATTAGTGACCGGATTTTAGGGAGTCGAAAGACCGTTTTTTACGGTGGTATATTGATCATGTTTGGTCATATTGCCCTTTCGATGCCATTGGGTTCAATTGCTTTGTTCATTTCAATTGTATTAATTACGTTGGGAACCGGACTTTTGAAACCGAATATTTCCGAAATGGTTGGCGATTTATATACAGAATATGATAATCGTCGGGATTCCGGATTTACAATTTTTGTTTTTGGAATTAACTTTGGCTCATTCATCTCTCCGATTTTAGTTGGTTGGCTTGGTATGAGCTATAATTTCCATTTAGGATTTTCTCTGGCTGCCATTGGTATGTTCTTTGGTCTGTTGCAATATGTCCGTGGTGGCAAGAAGCATCTGCCAAGTTCCAGTCTTTACCCTTCAGATCCGCTGGAACCCGAAGATGTGAAGAAGCTATCCGTCAAAGTCGGTTTAGGCGTGATTGTTTTTGCGCTTATTCTGTTGTTGATGAATGTAATGGGATCTTTGAACATTGCCAACTTCATTACATTGTTAAGTGTTATCGCAATTGCGACACCTGTTATTTATTTTGTGGTTATTATTTCCAGCAAAAAGATTACCAGTACAGAACGGTCACGAGTAATTGCTTATATTCCACTTTTCATTGCCGCTGCGATTTTTTGGGCAATTGAAGAGCAGGGGTCAAGTGTTTTGGCATTGTTTGCGGCTAACCAAACGAATAACAACTTTTTAGGCTTTCAAATTCCCGCAAGTTGGTACCAATCACTTAATCCATTCTTCATCATGCTGTACACGCCTTTCTTTGCTTGGTTATGGATGAAACTGGGGAAGAAACAGCCAAGCTCACCAAGCAAATTTTCACTTGGACTTTTGGTCGCTGGTCTGTCGTATCTATTCATGGTGATTCCAGTTGCCTTGTTTGGTAGCTCGGCAAAAGTTAGCCCGCTCTGGTTGATTGGCAGCTGGGCAATTGTTGAAGTTGCTGAAATGCTGGTATCGCCAATTGGTTTATCGGTAACGACTAAACTAGCACCCAAATCATTCGAATCACAGATGATGAGTATGTGGTTTCTAGCAGATTCAGCCGCTCAAGCAGTTAATTCACAAATTGTTAAGTATTATACACCTGCCAATGAGGTCAATTACTTTACCATGGTTGCCGTTGCTGCGGTTATCTTTAGTATTATACTGGCATTCTTGATCAAACCGATTAAGAAATTAATGGAAGGTGTCAATTAACGTTGGTTTTTAAAAAAGTGTTATCCTATTTGGGACAGCACTTTTTTTAATTTGGGGGTGAAATTAATGATTCAAATAGCAGTTTCGAGTGATAATCATTTGGATTTAAACAAAGTAATTGTTGATGACGTTATTGACCAGCAGGCCCGATATCTTACCAGTCATCAAATTGACTATTACCTCGCGGCCGGTGATTTTTTTAATGATTTTAGTAAGACAACTGCTTACATGGATCGATTAACCCACCAATTACCGCACACAAAAGTTTTGTTTATTGCGGGAAATCACGATATGATTCGAAACGTCAGCTATGATCAATTGGAGCAGGGAACTTGGCCGGGCTATTTAAACAATCGCTATTTTGATTTGCCAAACAGCGATTACCGGGTTATTGGCTTAAATGGCTGGTACGACTATTCCTTTGCGCAAAATACCGGTAAAACCGAGACCCAGTTTCACCAATGGAAAATGGCCTATTGGATTGATAGCCTTATTAAGCAGCCTATGAGCGATGTTCAGCGAGCAGGGGTAGTTGCTGGGGAATTAAAAAAACAGCTTGAAGCGGCCCAGAGAAGCCGCAAAAAGGTTATTTTAATGACGCACTTCGTTCCCAATCAGCAGTTTATCCGTTATACCTCGGATAACCGATTTTGGAATATGGCTAATGCGATGCTGGGAAGCGTAGCGATTGAAAAACTGATTGATCAGTATGCAGTACCAATTGTTATTTTTGGCCATATTCATGACCGCTTGAAACCCAGGAAGATTAACGCTACTTGGTACTATAATGGTGCTGTCGGCTATCATAATCATCGGCATAATGAGTGGCAGACCAATGACTTTTTTAGTGAGTGGCAAAAGCAGTTGAAAACAATTCAACTTTTTTGAAAAATTTGCTTGACGAAGTAGCGATAATTTTGTATTATTATATTCGTTGGTTTGATACCGACACACATTGCGGAGGGGTAGCGAAGTCTGGCTAAACGCGGCGGACTGTAAATCCGCTCCTTCGGGTTCGGTGGTTCGAATCCACTCCCCTCCATTTTATTCTTGGGCTATAGCCAAGTGGTAAGGCAACGGGTTTTGATCCCGTGATGCGCTGGTTCGAACCCAGCTAGCCCAATAATTGAGTTTCGCCCGTTTTCACAGGTTGTCAAAAAACCTATGAGGACGGGCTTTTTTGTGCTTTGTATTTCTTTGAGTGTCACTGATTGTCAGTAAGGAGTCAGTAAAAAGGTTAGCCAATTTTAAAAGTCGGGATACCTCGTTAATTTATTTATAACCTCGTTCTGTTCTTGTTTATAGTTGTTGCCGTGTAGATGTCCATCATTGTTTTATAAGACGAATGCCCCGGCTTTTATGGACCCCCTTGATTCAAATATTGCCCGATTAAGATTCAAATATGGTCCAATTGGGCGCTTTTCTAAAAAGTTATCTTTTTTTAAAGCCGACCGGTATTTTGACGCTCTTTAAGGTTCACTTAATTCGTTACTTATAAGCTTTAGTCATTCTCATTTAGATTCTGTTAAGTATTTTAAATTAAGAAAGGTGAATGACTATGATTAAATGGCTGCCGTATTTAATTGACCTGACAAGTATTTTAATTTGGTTGAAACTACAATTCCGAACGATTATGACACTATCACGCTGGCAGTTAGTGACGCTTATTTCGACAATTATTTATATTATAGTTGTCAGTTATCTGACATTGGCCCCGACGTCAGTGGCGTTTGTCGGTCCCCAGCAGGTTGTCCCGTTAATGGTTGCCGGCGCACCGGTTAATTTAATCCCGTTTTGGAGTACAACGGCGGATTTCTACCAAAATGTCTTGATGATGTTACCGCTTGGCGTATACGTAGCCCTGATAAAACCGGAATTTAAACTCAAAAAGGTATTCTTTTCAGGAATTGTTATCAGCACGGCGATTGAAGCGATGCAATTTGTTTTAGACATAACAGTTGGGCTGTCACGATGGGTGGATATTAACGATGTTTTGACAAATGCTTTAGGGGTCCTGGTGGGCTGGGGCATGATCTTTATTTTAAAGAAAACCCCCTTAAAAAAGATTATTTGTCGATTCTGCATTACCGGTTTTCGCTAAACGATCGACAGTTTAATTGGTTAGCCGGACATTTAGGAGTTGCATTCCGGCAGAATTTCCGCTATTGTCAACTTAAAGAAAAAATTGGAATAGTCCGATAAGAATGTGAGGAAAGTAAAGATGAAAATTGGCTTTATTGGCGTCGGCGCAATGGCTCAAGCAATTATTCAGGGCCTGCTTAACGCGAAATTTGTTCCGGCAAACGACATTTTGGTCCATAGCGCACACAAAGCACATTATGAAAATTACGCGGCTGCGTATGGTTTGACTGCACAGGAAACCAACATAGCACTTACCCAAAACAGTGATGTTGTTGTGTTAGCGGTTGTTCCTAAGGTGGCTGCAAATGTTCTCAGAGAAATTGGTGACGCGTTAAATCCCACCAAGACACTAATCTCCATTGTTTCGGGAATTTCGTTGAACCGGTTGGCGGAATTGACAGATTATAATCTGCCGATTCTTCGAAGTCTGCCCAACATTAATTCTGAATATGGTCAAGGCATGACGGCAGTTGCGGCAAATGAAAATCTGGTTGATCAGCGAAAGCAGGCGGCACTTGCCGTTTTCAAGGCAACTGGTGAGGTTAGTGAATTACCGGAAGACCAGTTTGCTGTTTTCAGCGCTATTTCGGGTAGTGCCGTTGCCTACGTTGACTTTTTTATTGATTGTCTGAGCCGGGCCGGTGTTAAGTATGGTTTTGGCAAGGAAACTGCTACCAAAATTGCTGCGCAAACGGCATTGGGGTCTGCACAATCGCTGTTGGCTTCCAAGAAAACGCCGGCTGAAATGATTGACAAGGTTTGTTCACCAGGCGGCGATACGATTGCCGGTATTCTGGCAATGGAACAGGCCGGGATGCTTAATTCGGTTGTGAAGGGCATTGACGCGACAATTGAAAAATCTACCGGTAACTCAAGTAAATAAATGGGAATTGAAGTTGAATTAATATGTCAAAAGTTTTTATAAACTGTCATCTTTACACGGGTCGGCGGGAAATTCAAACCGCCTTTATCAGATTTTCCAAACGGGTTGAAGCCCTTGGTCCAATGACTGAGTTTCAGCCGCAATTGGCCGATCAGATTATTGATTTAACAGGGAAAATAGTTGTTCCCGGTTTTATTGACGTCCACGTCCATGGCGGTTACGGGGCTGACTCCATGTTTTCGGATGTTGACCAGCTGGTCCAAATGACCGTTAAAATGAAATCTGAAGGGGTAACGGGGCTTCTTTTGACGACAATGACCCAATCCCCCGAAAAAATTTCTAAGGCAATGCGGACGATTAGAGCGGCTTCTGAGAAAAGCCCCGCCATTTTGGGGATTCACTTGGAGGGGCCGTTTGTTGCCAAAAAATTTAACGGTGCCCAACCGGTTGACCAGATTCAGCGGGTGTCGGTCAAAAAATTAGCGCGTTGGCAGCAATTATCCGGTGGCCTGGTTCGCTTGGTGACCTATGCCCCGGAAGTTAACGAGCGTCGGGATTTGGAAGCGTACTGCCGTTCACAGCAAATTCGACTGGCGGTCGGTCATAGTGACGCAACCTATGAGTTGCTGCAAAAGTGTCGGATTGATCATGTGACACACCTGTTTAACGCCCAACGTGGACTTCATCAAAGAGAACCAGGGGTAGTGGGCTACGCAATGTTGAGCCGGGTCCCCGTTGAATTAATTTGCGATGGCTACCACGTAGTATCACCGGTTGTTAAAATTGCTTATCGACAAATTGGCCCGAAACGATTGGAATTAGTAACTGATGCGATGGAAGCCAAGGGGATGCCGGCTGGTAATTATCAGCTTGGCGGCCAAAAAGTGGCGGTCGGAAATGGTCGGGCACTCTTGGCTAATGGGAAGCTGGCCGGATCGGTTCTTAAGTTTAATCAGGCGTTTAAAAATATGATCCGGTTTACCGGCTGCTCAATCAGTGAGGCGGTTCAGATGAGTTCAGCAAATCAAGCTGAAGAGTTTCAATTAGTGGGAAAGGGATTTCTTGAAACCGGGAATGACGCGGACATAAATGTGTTTGACAATCAGTTGAACCTTATGGCAACGTATAGTTATGGTAAATAATTCACACAAATTCAAAGTAGGTGGTAACAATGGGTTTACCAATTTATATTCAAATTCATAATGATATTAAGCGAAATATTGAAGCCGAGAAATGGAAAATCGGTGATCGAATTCCTTCAGAGCGGGAGTTGTCAACCGAATTTGGGGTTAGTCGAATGACGCTTCGACAGGCGATTCAGACTTTGGTCGATGAGGGGATTTTGGAACGGCGGGTCGGTTCGGGGACCTTTGTTGCCAATCAAAAGGTTCAGGAAAAAATGTCTGGTGTAACCGGATTTACGGATTTAATGTTGGCTCAGGGTAAAAAGCCCTCCAGTAAGACCATTTCTTACCATACGATGGAACCGTCGTTAAGTGAGATGGAGAAATTAAAGATTACCCAGGATCAGGCCGTTTTGCGGATGGAACGGATTCGTTACGGTGATAATATTCCGATTTGTTTTGAGGTCGCAACGGTACCCGAAAATATTGTTTCGGGGTTGGAAAAAGCCGAAGTCACCAGTTCACTTTACCGGGCTTTGGAACAAAAGAAAAATTTGAGCCTTGGTAAAGCCCAACAAACCGTTTCGGCAATGCTGGCGTCCGAAAGAATCGCGGAGTACTTGGATATTAAACGTGGGGACGCGATCTTAAGGCTGCGGCAGATTACATATTTGCAGGATGGCCGGCCGTTTGAATACGTTAGGACCCAGTACGTCGGGGATCGGTTTGAGTTTTATCTGGAAAAGGGTTAGCGCGGTATTATTTTACACCGTTGATTCAATTAAACAGGCGTCGGTCAACCGGTAATTTTGCGGTCAACCGACGCCTGTTTAATTGGAAAGAGACGTGCGAGCATTATTTTTTGGACCATTTTTCCTTAAGAACTTCAAGCAGGTATTTTGGTAAAACCGACAGTCTGTAAATCCGGCTGGGCTCTTTAACTACTCGGTATAACCACTCCAGATGCATTTTCTGCCAGCTTTGTGGTGCCCGTTTTACCGTACCGGTCAAAACATCAAAGGAACCGCCAATCCCCATCACAGGCCATCGGCAGCCTTTCGGTTCCGCTCGATAAATTCTTCCTGCTTGGGGTAGCCCGTTGCGACAAATACCATATCGGGCTGGGTTCGGGCAATGTCATTGACGATGTTGCGGTCGTCACCAAAGTAACCGTTATGCGTGCCGGCAATGGTTAGTCCTGGATAGGATTTGGCAACCACCTGCTTCAGCTTGTTGATGACGTCGGTTTTCGCGCCGACGAAGTATGCCGATTTATGAGTCTGGCTGCCCCAATGAAGCAGGCTGACAAATAAGTCGTAACCGGTAATTCTTTCTGCCAACGGTTGCTTTAGCAGTTTTGCCCCAATAATAATCCCAATACCGTCAGCGATAATATAATCTGCTTTGTGGATCAGCTGGTTGTACAAGCGGTTGTGGCGGGCATACATGACAATTTCTGGATTGGCGGTGACAACAAACGTGTTTTGGTGGGCGTCAATCCGTTTTTTTAGTAATGCTTCAAAGTCTTTTTGATTGGTATCCTCAAATGGGACCCCCAGAATTGAAACCTGCTTATTTTTTGTTTCCTTCTCCATAAAATCTCCCTGTTTCTCATGATCTTTATTTGAAATATTGGTATAATTCTTTTCAATATTCTGAATAATGATAGAATTAAACTAATTATATAACATTTATCTGGGAGGATAATTTAATAAAATGCCAAAATTTGACAACTTAACCCTCCATACTGATTTCTATGAAATTAATATGATGGCCACTTACTTTGAAAAGCACATGCAGGACCGGCATGCAGTCTTTGAGGTCTTTTTTCGCAAATTGCCCTTCGGAAACGGATATGCCGTTTTTGCCGGGCTGCAGCATATGGTCGAATACGTTCAAAACCTGAATTTTACCGACGATGATATTGCTTATTTGCGGGAAGTGACTAATTACTCGACTGATTTTTTAGAGTACCTGCGAAATTTCAAGTTTCAGGGAACCATCAGATCCGCGCTGGAAGGTGACTTGGTATTTGCCAATGAACCAATTCTCCAAGTTGAGGGGACGCTCTGTGAATGTCAGTTGGTTGAAACAGCCATTTTGAATATGGTCAATTATCAAACGTTAATTGCGACTAAGGCTGCCAGAATTCGAACGGTGGTCGGTAGTGATCCACTAATGGAATTCGGCACCAGACGAGCTCAGGAAGTTTCCGCTGCTTTGTGGGGAACTCGGGCTGCGATTATCGGCGGTTTTGATTCAACGTCAAATGTTTTAGCCGGTAAAAACTTCGGGATTCCGATTAGTGGGACCCACGCGCATTCGCTGGTTGAGTCGTTTGGTAATGATTATGATGCTTTTAAAGCATACGCGCAAACTCACCATGATTGTGTTTTTCTGGTTGATACTTATGATACACTTAAGAGTGGGGTGCCAAGCGCCATTAAGGTTGCTGACGAAATGGGCGATAAGATCAATTTTGCGGGGGTTCGTTTGGATTCCGGCGATATGGCCTATTTGTCCAAGCGGGTTCGGGAATTGCTGGACAATGCCGGCTATCAGAATACCAAAATTTTCGCATCAAACGATATGGATGAAACTACGATTGCCAGTTTGAAAATGCAGCATGCCAAAATTGATGTTTGGGGGATCGGCACCAAAGTTATTACGGCTTTTGATCAGCCTGCACTGGGAGCCGTTTACAAGATGGTGTCAGTTGAACATGCCGACGGTAAAATGAGAGATACGATTAAAATTTCCGGCAACGCTGAAAAGGTGTCAACACCGGGCAAAAAGCAGGTTTGGCGGATTACAAATGCCAAGGATGGCAAGTCCGAAGGCGATTACATTACGCTGGCAGATGAAGATCCCCGTAAAGAAAAGTCAATTTTCATGTTTCACCCAAATTACACGTACATTAATAAAACGGTTGAAAACTTTAATGCCAAACCCCTGCTCCAACCGATTTTTGAAGCTGGCAAATTGGTTTATCAACTGCCCGATTTAAATGAAATTTCAGATTACGCCAAAAAACAAATCGCATCGTTGTGGCCGGAATATAAGCGGGAACTCAACCCGCAAAAATATCCGGTTGACCTTTCACAAAAGTGCTGGGACAATAAACGTGATATTATTGAAAAAGTTCGTAACTACGTGCAGCAGATTAACTTTTAAAATTAAGGGATGAATGGTCATGAGAGAGAAGCAAAAAGAGATTATTGAATCTTTGAAGGTCCAACCGACAATTGACCCAAAAACAGAAATCCGTAAAAGTGTTGACTTTTTAAAAGCCTATCTAAAAAAATATGATTTTTTTAAATCACTTGTTTTGGGAATTTCAGGCGGTCAGGATTCAACGTTGGCTGGTAAATTATCACAGATGGCAATTTCTGAATTGCGTGAAGAAACTGGTGATAAAGATTATCAATTTATCGCGGTCCGATTACCATATGGGGTGCAGGCGGATGAGTCCGATGCGCTGGCAGCCATTGATTATATCAAAGCGGACCGGACTTTTCGGGTTGATATCCAACCGGCAGTCGATGCAGCTGTCGAAGCTGTTGAAGCCAACCAGGTAACGGTCAGTGATTTCAACAAGGGCAACATTAAGGCCCGGCAGCGAATGATTGCCCAGTATGCGATCGCGGGCAGTACAAATGGCGTTGTCGTGGGCACCGATCACGCGGCGGAAGCCGTTACGGGCTTTACACCAAATTTGGTGACGGCGCAGCCGATATCACGCCGCTTTGGCGGTTGGATAAGCGACAGGGTAAGCAGCTCCTGGAAGTATTAAAGGCACCAAAACACCTGTATCAAAAAACACCAACTGCCGATTTGGAAGACAATCGACCGGCGTTACCCGATGAAGTTGCATTGGGGGTTACCTATCAGGATATTGATGATTACCTGGAGGGCAAGCCGGTTTCACAAAAAGCAGCTGAGACGATTGAGAGCTGGTATAACAAAACGGAACATAAACGACACCTGCCAATTAACATTTTCGATACTTTTTGGAAGTCCTAGTAAGTGACAAGGCATGAATAATTAGGTATAATATTCTTAAATAAAAGGGAGTAACCAGCAATTGCAATTGTGGATATCTCGTCAACGTGAAATTTTAAATTTCCGGGATATTTCTTAAATGGTGAGACTTATGAATTCTTTTCACAAGAGTTTATAAGTCTCTTTTTCTTTAAAGAGGAGGAAATTAATGAAACAGCAGGCAGAATTATTTTATCAGCAATCGGCTGAAGCGGTTATGAAACGAATGAAGGCTAATCCAAACGGGTTAACTGATCAAGATGTTGCGAAGCGACGAGAACAATTCGGTTATAACCGTCTTCAGGCGAAACGGCGAACGACACTTTTTGAAAAGTTTATCGCGCAGTTTAAGGATTTGATGATTATTATTTTGATCATCGCGGCCGTTATTGCCGGGATTGCCGGTGAACATATCGATGCGGCGATTATTATCGCGGTTGTGATTTTAAACGCGGTCTTTGGCGTTTTTCAGGAATCCAAAGCTGAAAACGCAATTGATTCCCTTAAACAAATGTCGGCGCCAATGGCGACAGTGATGCGAAACGATCGGCAGACAACCGTTAAAAGTGAAGAAATTGTACCGGGCGATATTGTGCTGCTGGAGGCCGGTGATGTTGTGCCGGCGGATATTCGTTTAATTGAGGCCAACACTTTAAAGATCGAAGAGGCCGCTTTAACCGGTGAGTCGGTGCCCGTCAATAAGCAGGTCGAGACCATCAGCGAGAATGATTTGCCGCTTGGTGACCGGAAAAACCTTGGCTTTATGAATAGTAATGTTACATCGGGACGGGGTACCGGCGTAGTTATTGGAACCGGGATGAATACCGAGGTCGGCAAAATTGCCCATATGTTAAATACAACCGAAGAAGCAACCACCCCGCTTCAAGAAAACCTGAACAAACTCGGAGAAGTTTTGACCGTTTTAATTCTGGTAATTGCGGTGATTGTCTTTGGTGTCGGCATGTGGCGAGGTCAGGAAAGTCTGATTAATATGCTGCTGACGGCTATTTCACTGGCTGTTGCGGCGATCCCGGAAGGTCTACCGGCGATCGTGACGGTTACGTTGGCAATTGGGACGCAGCAGATGGCCCGTCATCGCGCTCTGATTCGAAAACTTCAAGCCGTTGAGACATTGGGAAGCACCGACATTATTGCGTCGGATAAAACGGGGACGTTGACTCAAAATAAGATGACGGTTGAAAAGGTTTATCTAGATGGTCAACTGACCGATTCCACCCAAACGCAGCTATCACTGACTGATAAGCTGCCACAGATTATGGTTTTGAATAACGATACCAAATTTTTAGCGGACGGTTTGGGTGGCGATCCTACCGAAACGGCGCTGGTTTCGTTTTACCAAAATCAAAAGCTGCCGGTTCAGGAATTTATCAATCAGCATCAGCGGCTTGCCGAAATTCCGTTTGATTCCGAACGAAAGCTCATGACCACTTATAATCAAATGGCCGATCAGCAGATCATGATGACGATGAAGGGCGCTCCTGATCAGCTTTTAGCCAGAGTAACGCAAATCCTGGATAATGAGCGGATTCGAGAGATCACAGCAGCGGATAAACAAAAGATCAGCGAAACCAATCATGAATTGGCGACCCAGGCGCTTCGCGTATTGGCATTTGCCTATCGCATGGTTGATAAAGTTCCTGATGAGTTAACCAGCGAAGCGCAGGAACACGGGATGATTTTTGCCGGTCTGATTGGGATGATTGATCCGGAACGGCCCGAGGTTGCCCAAGCTGTAGCCGAGGCCAAGACGGCCGGTATCAAATCAATTATGATTACCGGTGATCACCAAGATACAGCTCAGGCCATCGCCAAACGGTTGGGAATTCTCGACCATACCGATAAGGCCGCTGACAAGGTTATCAGCGGCGCACAACTGGATGATTTGTCGGACAGTCAGTTTGAAAAGCGGGTCACGGATATCTCAGTATATGCCCGGGTTGCCCCTGAACATAAGGTGCGAATTGTGAATGCCTGGCAGAAAAAGGGCAAGGTCGTAGCAATGACCGGCGACGGGGTCAATGATGCGCCGGCTTTAAAGGCTGCAGACATTGGTGTCGGTATGGGAATTACCGGTACCGAGGTTTCCAAAGAAGCCAGTGATATGGTTTTGGCTGACGATAATTTTGCGACAATTGTCACGGCGGTTAAAGCTGGGCGAAAAGTTTTCTCCAATATTCAAAAATCACTGCAGTATCTCTTATCTGCTAATTTGGGAGAAGTTTTGACACTCTTTGTTATGACGATGATGGGCTGGGAAATTCTGGCGCCGGTTCAAATCCTATGGATCAATCTGGTAACCGATACCTTTCCAGCCATTGCATTGGGAGTTGAACCTGCCGAGCCCGGGATTATGAAGCGCAAGCCGCGTGGCCGGACGTCCAACTTTTTATCCGGCGGGATTATGTCCAATATCCTTTATCAAGGATTCTTTGAGGGCGCGATTACGCTGGCGGTTTACGCTTATGCCATCTTGAATCCGGTTCATTCTTCAGATGCACTGATTCACGCCGACGCGTTGACGATGGCTTACGCGACGTTGGGATTGATTCAGCTGTTTCATGCGTTTAATTCCAAGACCATTCATCAATCGGTCTTTCGAGTTGGGCTTTTCAAAAACAAGTTCTTTAATTGGGCACTTTTGGGATCTGCATTATTACTAATCCTAACAATTGTTGTGCCGGGCTTTAACAGTATGTTCCACGTAACAGAATTATATCTGTCACAGTGGCTGATTGTTATTATTGGCGGATTTATGATCGTTGTCATCTCAGAAGTAGTAAAATATGGACAGCGTCACTTTTTCAATCAACAATAAAATTTTAATTGGGGGCTTTCTTTTTGAAACCACAAGATTTAAGAAGGTATGCCAAAGTTGTTTCGGATATCATTGATGCAACCCAGACAAACGGAGAGGATTTAAATGCCGATTATGAAATTCTCAGAAAGACAATTGATGATGGGACGGTTGCTGATCTTGGCACGGATCAGCTTGCTCGCATTAAGGCTCATTTCCAAGCCGGAACCGACAAATACAAGGATAATGTGACCAAGCTTGAACAGGCACCCGTTCCGGTTAAAGTACTGGGCAAACACAAACTGCTGGTACGAGCCTACGCAGATTATGCGGCAGCCTGCCAGGCGATGACTGACAGTCTTGATGCCGAGGCTGGAAGTATTAACACTGATCAATTCAATCAAGCTGAAAAGGATCAGGAAGCCCACATTGCCAAAGTTTCGGACGTAACAACGAGAATTATGGGACTACTGTAAAGCAGGCAGTCAATCATTGAGAAGAGGTTCGGGGAAATTTATTTACCCGGCCTCTTTTAATTGATGCGCTTATTTTGTGGAGGCCACATGATATAATAAAGACTAGATTAATAACGAGGTGGATTATTTCATGGAGACAACGCTTGCTGAAAAAATACAGCACGATTTACCGAAAATTCGGGTTAAGCAAATTGCTGAAACGTTAAAATTGCTTGATGAGGGGGACACGGTCCCTTTCATTGCCAGGTATCGAAAAGAACGGACATCGAATCTGGATGAAGTTGAAATCAGGGATATCCAGGCTGCTGCGCATCGGATTCAAACGTTGGAAAAGCGAAAAGATGAAGTCCTTAAGATGATTGCCGAACAGCATGCGTTGACACCTAAACTTAAGGGGCAGATTGAAGCCGCAAATGTGCTGCAGCAGGTTGAGGACCTTTACTTACCGTACAAACAAAAAAGAAGGACCAAGCAACCATCGCCAAGGAGAAGGGCTTGCTTCCCCTGGCCAAAGCTGCCATTAAGTTTGACCCACAATTAGAAGAAAAGATTCAGCAATCGGTGGATCCACAAAAGGAACTTACCGATCGGCAAGCGGTTATTGACGGCATTCATGAAATTATCGCCGAAGAGGTTGGCGACAGTGCCGACTTCCGTAAGTGGATTCGGCAGCATACCAATCGTTATGGCGTCTTAACGACCAAAGTGAAGCGGGGCGCCAAGCAAAAAGACGAAGCCGCGACTTACCAGCAATATTATGATTTTTCCCAGTCGGTCAGAGAAGTGCCGTCATATCGAATATTGGCAGTTAACCGGGGTGAAAAGGAAGGAATTTTAAACGTTAAAATTACGGTGAATGAAGCGCCGATAGACTGGTATCTGACATCCAACATGGTTGGTAAACATACCGGTTTGGCGGCCGACATTGTTCGAACGGCGGCTTTGGACGGTTACCAGCGATTTATCGGTCCCGCAATTGAGCGTGAGATCCGAAAGACACTCAGTGAGAAAGCGGCTGTCCACGCTATCGATGTTTTTGGCAAAAATCTATATAACCTGTTGATGCAGGCACCGTTGAAGGGGCGGATTGTAATGGGATTTGATCCGGCTTATCGGACGGGCTGTAAATTAGCGGTTGTAGATGCCAATGGTAAATATCTGGATAAAACGGTTATCTATCCGCATAAACCGGCCAGCGAAGCCAAACGAAAAGCTGCCGAAGGGTTATTTATTGATTTTATTAATAAAAATCACGTTGAAATGATCGCAATCGGTAACGGGACTGCCAGTCGGGAATCAGAACAATTTGTTGCCAAAGCTATCAAAAAATTGCAGTCGCCGGTTTATTACGTAATTGTGAATGAGGCCGGCGCGTCGGTTTATTCAGCAAGTAAAGTTGCCCGCGAAGAATTTCCCGATTTCAGCGTTGAGCAACGCTCGGCTGTCAGTATTGCCCGTCGGATCCAAGATCCTTTGGCAGAACTGGTTAAAATTGATCCGCAGTCAATCGGCGTAGGGCAGTACCAACATGACGTTCCACAAAAGCAGTTGGCTGAAAAATTGGATCAGGTTGTTGAAACCGCGGTTAATCGGGTTGGTGTAAATCTAAATACGGCCAGTCCCGAATTGCTGGTGCATATTTCAGGCTTAACTAAATCAACGGCTGATAACATTGTTAAGTTTCGAAATGAAGCCGGTCAATTTATTGATCGCAATGAATTAAAGAAGGTGCCCCGGTTGGGACCTAAGGCGTTTGAACAGGCTGTCGGTTTTCTGCGGATTATTAACGGGGATAATCCATTGGATAACACGGATATCCATCCGGAAAGTTATCCGGCGGCAACGGCCCTGCTTACCCGTTATCAGTTGTCAACAGCCGATTTGGGAAAACCGGTTGTCACTAAAAAATTAGTCGGGCTGGATGTTTCGGCAGCAGCCAAAACAATTGGCGTGGGAGCAGCAACGCTGGCGGACATTATTAAAGGCGTTGAGACACCCGGCCGTGACTTGCGGGATGATATGCCGGCACCGCTGCTGAAAAAAGAAGTGCTGACGATGGCGGATCTTAAACCGGGGATGCAACTCCAGGGAACTGTTCGCAACGTTGTTGATTTTGGTGCTTTTGTGGACATTGGCGTCAAGCAGGATGGCCTGGTTCATATCTCCAAAATGCGTAAGAAGTTTGTGAGGGATCCTGGTAAGCTGGTTTCAGTAGGCGATATTGTTACCGTTTGGATTGATTCGGTTGATGCTGATCGGCATCGAATTCAATTATCGATGATTGCGCCCAAAGATTAGCTGTCGTTTCGGAAAGGATTTATTGTGACGGATCAACAATTGCAGCAATTAGTAGAAAAAATCTCACTTCGATTTTTTGCCAAACCGTTTTTGCACCGGGCTTATTTTAACGGTCGTCTTAGAACCACTGGCGGCCGGTATCATCTTGAGACGCACAACATTGATATCAATCCTAAGATGGCTGATATGTCTTCTAAGACAGTTTTAGAGGGTGTTATTAAACATGAACTGTGTCACTATCATCTACATTTGGCAGGTTACTCAGGAAAACATAACACTAAGGAATTTAAGCAGCTTTTAAAAGCAGTTGGCGGTTTGCGGTATGCGCCGCGGGTTGCCGGGATTTCTCCTCAGGCACCGAAAGTAGCCAAATATGTATATGGCTGTACGCATTGTGGTTTAACATATCGGCGGCAGCGACGGATTAATATTCAAAAATATGTTTGCGGCCGCTGTCGTGGGAAGTTGAAATTGATTTCGGCAAATGGTTGAGCATAATGGTCGAATTTTATCGATAAATTGAATTGAGAGTTGAAGATATGTAAGGAGGTCGTATGATGGCTAAGATTATTGTTCGTGTACCGGCTACTTCAGCAAACGTCGGTTCAGGTATGGATTCAGTTGGAATTGCGTTTCATATGTACTATACGGTGATTGTCGAGGAACAGACGGATCAGTGGAAGGTTAATCATGCGTTGGGAAGTGATATTCCAACAGATGAGCGTAATTTAATTGTCCAAACAATTTTAAAGGTGGATCCGGATATTCACCCACATCAATTAACTGTGATCTCAGATGTGCCGATCGCGCATGGATTGGGATCGAGTACGACTGCGGTAGTGGCAGGAATTAAAATTGCCAACGCGCTCGGAAATCATAATTGGCCGATTGAAGAACAGTTGACATTGGGGGCTGATTTTGAAGGCCATCCCGAAAACGTATCGGCCGCTATTCTTGGCGGTATGGCGGTGTCGACGTTTGATGGTCGGAACGTTCTGGCGACTAAATTGACGTTGCCCGATATTCATGCATTGGTATATATCCGCCCGGATGGGTTGAGTGAAGTTGAAAGCCGAAAAAAATTACCCAAGACAATTGATTATCCAACTGCCGTTAGGGCCAGCAGCCGGGAAAATGTTTTTATTGCTTTGGTGGCTCAGGGACAGTTTGATAAAGCTGTTTCCCTGGTCGAAAACGATCAATTTCATGAGCCCTATCGTAAAGATTTGGTTCCGGAAATGTCGATTATCAGAGAAACGGCCCATACACTTGACATTCACGGCACTTATTTATCAGGCGCCGGACCAACCGTGGTCACGCTTGGCGATAAATCAACGTTGACTCAATTGAGAATTGAATTGCAGGAGAAAAATTTAAATGGCAGTTTAAGATTATTGGCGGTTGACGAGCAGGGGGCAACGGTTCGCGGTGAATAAGATTTTATGAGCAATAAACGGATAAAATATGAGAAATTCGGACTCTTTTAAAAAAAGAGATTGTCAACGTCTGGGATTTTTGTTATAATTTTATTCGTTGATGCGGCCATGGCGGAATTGGCAGACGCGCAAGATTAAGGATCTTGTCGGGAATTATCCCGGTGGAAGTTCGAATCTTCTTGGCCGCATATCTAAGTTCGGGTCATTACTTTTCAGTAGTGAGTCGAACTTTTTTCATGTGAAGCTTGTGAGGAAAAGCTCAAAGTTGAATTGTCATTTAATTTGTTGTTTTGATTGCCGATTCGACTGGTTCGAGTTATGTTGGAAGAGAGAAAAGAGAATTGAATTTAAGGGAGAGTTGGCGGACAAATGAATTATTATATTTTTGACGTTGATGGCACGTTGATTGATACAGAGAAGATGTACATGCTACCATTGCTAAAAACACTACGGTCCAATGGTTACGATGTAACTTATCAGGATGTTGAGAAGGTGTTTGGCATTACGGCCAGCGATGCCTTAAAGATATTAGGGGTCCAAGAAGTAACGGCCGTTCAAAAGCAGTGGTTTGGCCAAATTAAAAACTATCTGAATGAGGCGCGGGTCTATGATGGGATTATCGAGACCTTGGCAAAACTACACGCGGATCCAAACAATCGATTGGCAATTGCGACGTCAAAAATTGAGAGTGAGTTTCATCGGGACGTGACTAGGTTTGGGTTGGATGATTATTTTGACACGTTTGTTTTTTCAAACGAAATTAAGCACGGAAAACCTGCACCGGATCTGATTTTAAAAGGGGTGGAAAAATTATCAGCCGATCCGCAAACGACGATCTACATTGGCGATACGGTTTATGACTTACAAGCGGCCCACGCGGCTCACGTTGCCTTTGGCTTGGCTGGATGGCGGACTGCCAAAACAGGTGCGCTTGCTGACAGCGATTATAACTTTAAACGGCCGACTGATATTTTGTCGGTCAATTTGTCGACGGATTTTAAGTAGAATTAAATGGGTTCCTAATCTCAGCAGTAATTGTGCAGCTTGATAAAAAATAATGGGGATGGTGATGAACGTGGTTTCGATTATTATTGCGGGTCATGGGCAATTAGCAGGTGCTTTGATGAACAGTGCCGAAATGATCGCTGGTAAACAAACCGGGGTAACGGCAGTCACATTGGCGCCTAATGACGGTATTGATACGCTTGATGCTAAATTCAAGGCGGCGCTTGATTCTTTTTCCGGTAAAGATGTGTTGATTTTAACGGATTTGTGGGGCGGTTCACCGTTTAATGCAGCAGCCAAGCTGGTTGCAGGGGACATTGGCCACCTTGCTTTGATAGCCGGTGTTAATTTACCATTGGTCTTGGAAGCTTACATGGTTAAAGATCAGCCATTGTCCAAAGTAGTTGACCATTTGAATGAAGTTGCTTTGACAACGATTAAACAGTTTAAAGTACCGACTACGGACAATGGGGAGGATCTGTTATGACAATGGAAATTCGTTTGGCTAGGATTGATAGTCGACTGCTGCATGGCCAAGTGGCTACTTTTTGGACCCGATTTGTTAAGCCTAACCGAATTATGGTTGTTTCGGATACAGCAGCAAAAGATGATTTGAGAAAAACACTAATTACGCAGGTGGCACCACCAGGTGTTCGGGCAAATGTTGTCTCGGTAAATAAAATGATTCGAGCTTATTTTGATAGTCGCTTTGACTCGTTTAAGACATTGTTATTGACTGAAAACGTTGGCGATATGCTGCGACTTGCCGAGGGTGGCATAGACTTCAGTCAAATCGGAATCAACGTTGGCAGTATTGCGTATGAAGATGAAATGACAATGATTACGGATGCGGTTGCGATGAACGACAGGATTGCCAAGCAGATCCAAACACTCGTCAATGACTTTCATCTGGAAGTAACGGCCCAAAAGATTCCGGCCGATAAGAAAATTGATTTGCTGAATTTAATTCAGAAGAAGGGCTTTAAAGTTAATTAGAAGGTAAAGTAATGGGAATAATTTCTGGTTTGGTGGTTTTGGCAGTTGCATTTATTGTTGGTATGGATGGTATTTTGGATGAATGGCAGCTTTTCCAGCCTTTAATTGCCTGTACGCTGGTTGGTTTGGCGACTGGCAATGTCGGCAGCGGTATTCTGCTGGGAGCAACGCTGCAGATGATTACAATCGGCTGGATGAACGTCGGGGCTGCAGTGGCGCCGGATATTGGACTGCCGGCTGTTGTGGCTGCACTATTGGTTTGCGGGCCTGCTGCAATCAGTATCAAAAACGGGATTGCGTTTGCAATTCCGTTTGCTGTAATTGGTCAGATCTTAAACGTTTTTGTGCGAAAACGGATCGTGAGATTCATTCATCAAGCGGATCGGGCTGCCAATGCGGGGAATCTGTCAAAGATGAATCGGGTACATCTTTTGAGTTTGTGCTTTCAAGGGCTGCGGGTTCTGATGCCGACGCTTTTGATTATGCTGATCAGTCCCCATTATCTTCATCACCTGGTCAATCAGGTTCCCGTTGTCGTAACCAACGGTATTGATGTTTCGATCGGCTTGTTGGCGGCGGTTGGATTTGCCATTATTATGAATATGACAATTGATAAGCATCTTTGGTGGTGGCTGCTGGGCGGCTTTTTGCTGGCAGTTGCCTCCGGGCTGAACATTTTTATTCTGACCATTATTGGCTTGGTCTTAACGATTATTTACATCTGGCTTTCAAGTCGGCATCCTGACTCTTCAAATGACAGTGGTGATGTGAACGAACAGGATGACTTTGACAAAGAATTGGATGACCTATAGAGGATGGATAACTAACAATGGGACAACACTTGACTGATAATCATCAAAAAAATTTAAACCAGCACCCGCAACTCCAGCCGGGAGATTTTATCAGCATCTTTTGGCGTTCGGGATTCGAACAGGCATCGTGGAATTATGAGCGAATGCAGAATTTAGGTTTCGCATTTATTTTGTCACCGGCGATTAAGCGGCTTTATCCGAATAAAGCGGACCGAATTTCGGCAATGAAACGTCATTTATTATTTTTTAACACATCACCAATTATGCAGTCGCTTGTTACCGGGGTGGTTTTAAACTTAGAGGAGCAAAAGGCTGCCGGTAAGCCGATCAGTACCAGTGAGATTACGTCCGTTAAAACAGCTATGATGGGGCCACTGGGCGGTATTGGGGATCCAGTTTGGAACGGCACCATTCGACCGGTTTTATCGGCACTGGCGGCCAGTCTCGTTTTAAGCGGTTATGGTATCTGGGGGCCAATCTTGTTTTTTGTGGCTTGGAACGGTCTTCGACTGAGCTTTCGTTATCAGGCTCAGAAACTCGGCTACGCGCGGGGAACGGATATTATTAACCTGTTTAGTTCGGGCGTCCTAAAAGTCATTACAAAAGCTTCTGCGGCCTTTGGCATGTTCATGGTTGGCGTTTTTATTGCAAAGTGGGTCCGCGTTGACTTTGATTTAGGCCGAATCCATATATTTCAACATATGGCATGGTTAAACGCTTATGTTTCTGCTTTGGCAGCGCTGCTGTTAACCATGATGTGTCTTTGGCTGATTCGACTTCGGGTAACGCCGATCTGGATAATTTTACTCCTTTTTGTTTTAGGACTTATCGGTTATGCCGGTGGTGTAATTGTTGTTTGATAATTAAAGAGCGCTAATCGGAGAAATGATCTGGCAAGATACTTTTCCGATTAGCGCTCTTTTTTGTTTTAATAGCCGGTAGTGGTTTGGCCGGTTGTACTGGAGTACCCACCAGTTGAATAGTTGGTGTTTGAATCAGTTTGGGTTTGTTGGGTCTTCAGTTTGGTAGATTCTGACAGATTGAGTGATTTTCGAATGTCGTTCGAGACCCGAAGCAGTTCCTTGTTAGGAACAACTTGATATGACAGGCCATCGATCATTGCATTTTCACCCTGTAAAGTTTGGGATTTAATATGATGCGTTGCATCGCCATACTTGGCTCGAACCGCAATCATGTCATCAAAGGTCATGTCGGTCTTTAAATTTCCCTTGAGAGAAGACAGAATTGCTTTGTACCTGGTTAACGAGGCAATCCCCAAGCCCTTCATTACTAAATGTTTGATAATCTGGCGCTGCCTTGCCTGGCGTCCATAATCACCGAGGGGATCTTCATCGCGCATTCTTGAGTAATCTAGTGCCTGTCGACCGTTTAAATGAATTTTCTGGTTCTTGACGACGTGCGCGTAGCCGTAGTTAAATGTCAGCGGCGGTTTAACGTCAACACCACCAACCGCGTTGACCATCTTTTCCAAGCCACCCATATTTACAATTGCATAAAAATCAATTGGAATATCCAAAAGATTCTGGACAGTTTTAACGGCTGTTCCGGCACCGCCGATTGTATAGGCAGCGTTAATCTTTTCATATGGTTGGGTATCGCCGGGAACCACAACTTTGGTATCCCTGGCGATACTGGTTAAGTGGATGGTCTTTTTCTTTGGATTAACCGTCGCAACAATCAAAGTATCGGTTCGACCGGTATCGTGACGCCCAAGAGCACCAGTATCGGTTCCCAATAACAGAATGGAAAGCGGTTTTCCCTGTTTGATGACAGATGAAACGTTTCGCTCTTTCTGAATGTGGGTAGAATCATAGGTTTGCTTAAAGGTCTTTTTGGCACTTTTGTAGGCACCATAGCCCCATAGCAGCCCGCCGCCAATAATCAGCAGCAAAACGGCAAAAATGCTCCAACCGACAATTCGTCGTTTACGCATGTTCTTTTTCTTATAATGGGGCTTTTTATCGGCCCTACGTGAATATACGGGATCAAAATCCCGCTTCTTATCTGATGGCATATTGACTCCTCATTTACAAAAAATTCTTACAAAAGTATATTGCACTTTACAGGATGATTGCACAAATCCGCCGTTATTTAAACTTAATTTAACATTTCTCAACTGTGGGATAAGCCAAAAGTAACTTTATCCCAACTTTACCCGAACAGCTTGCTAATTAATCTCTTTAATCATAACGCAAAACCACGCATTTTTCTTTCAACTAAAATTATAGAAGTATGTGGATTCTAATTGTGCTATAATGATATTTTGTTTATAGTTTTGAGAATTGAGGTGAGGAATTGATATGGCAACGTTTTATTCAGCAGTTTCTGGGGTATTGATTATTTTAATTATGATTGCGCTTGGCTTTCTGTTGGCCAGAAATGACTGGTTTGACAGTAAGATGACCAGCATGATTGCCAGGCTTGTTACCCAGATTGCACTGCCGGCCTATATGGTATCAACAATAATGGAAAAGTTCACGGCCAGAAAGCTTTTATCAACGCTTCCTGATGTTTTCTTTCCCTTTGTGTCAATGTTTATATTATACATAGTGTCGATTTTGATTGTAAAACTATTCAAAATCCCCAAGATGCACTCAGGTTTGTTCCAATCAATGTTTTCCAACTCTAACACGGTTTTTGTTGGGCTGCCAGTGAACATGGCCTTGTTTCACAATCAGAGTTTACCGTACGTATTGGTTTACTATATGGTGAATACGACTTTTTTCTGGACATTGGGTGTGTTTTTGATCCAAAAAGATGGGCTGGCGCACGCTTCTGTTAATTGGAAAAAAACGCTCAAAAAGGTTTTTTCGCCACCGCTTTTGGGGTTCATGGTGGGTGTTGCTCTGGTCTTAACGCATATTACGCTACCTGATTTTATTATGCAGGATCTAAACTACGTCGGTGGCTTAACAATCCCACTGTCGATGATTTTTATTGGCATTTCAATTAACAGTGTTGATTTAAGCAACCTTCATTTTGACCGTAGTAATTTTCTGATTCTTTTTGGCCGATTTTTATTGGCCCCGACGATTATGTCGTTGCTAGTAGTTCCAACTGGTATGCCAACATTAATGAAGCAGGTATTTATCATGCAGTCGGCAATGCCGATTATGACCAACGCACCGGTTGTCTCCCGACTGTACCATGCCGATTCAGAATATGCGTCCATTATGGTTGCCGAAACAACTTTGTTAAGTTTAATTGTCATTCCAATCTTAATGGTTTTGGTTCAGCGAATATAAAGAGGGTGTGGGAACTTGAAGAAGTCATTATTTTATGTGTTAATTTCAACGCTAATGTTTAGTTCTATGGAAATTGTGTTAAAGGCTGTCAGTGGTCAGTTCAATCCCATTCAATTGAATTTAATCCGCTTTTTTATTGGCGGCTTGGTACTGCTGCCGCTGGCAAATCATCATCTTAAGCGCGCCGGTTGCTGGTTTCGGACTGGCTGATTTTTGCGTTGACCGGTTTTTTGTGTATCGTTGTCAGTATGACACTTTATCAATTGGCAATTGTGTATGGAAAACCGGCAACGGTGGCGGTTTTATTCAGTTGTAATCCGGTTTTTGCACTTATTTTTGCTTTTTTAATTCTTCACGAAAGATTAAATCGGGTGTCATTAATTTCTTTGGTTATTTCAGTTATTGGGTTATTGGTCATTGTTAATCCGGCTAATTTGACGAATCCGATTGGCTTAACATTAAGTATCCTTTCGGCACTGACTTTTGGATTGTACAGCATTATTTCTTGTTGGGGTGCTATTTTGGCTGGCTTTAACGGTATTACAATGACTGCTTATACGTTTGTTGCCGGTTCGGCCGAATTACTCGGCTTGATTCTGTTAACCCGTGTACCGGCTGTTTCAAACGCGATGACCTCGATTAGCTGGTTAAAGCAGTTTGCCCGGACACCGATTTTGAGAAATGTTGATAGTGCCCATCTAGGTGTTTTGTTCTTTATCGGCGTTTGTGTAACCGGTGGTGGGTTTGCTTTTTATTTTCTGGCAATGGAACTTGACGGTGTCTCGATTGCTTCACTGGTATTCTTTATTAAGCCGGCACTGGCACCACTGCTTGCCATGATAACCATCCACGAAAAATTAACGTTACCGATGATAATCGGGATTGTGATTATTTTACTTGGATCAGTGGTTACCTTTATTGGCAATCGGGTTCAAGACAAGCAGTTTAAAGAGGCGGCCGGCCAAGTTAATGCGTCAGCGACAAATGAGGCGGTTTCTGATCAGGAGGCTGATGGCCATTCAGTAACCGAATCAACCGAAAAAATTTGATAAATTTTTCACTAATGGCTGGCGTTGTTTTTTTGATATGTGTTAGACTAACAGTGTTCTTAATTTCCATTACTTTTTCAAAAATTTTGAAAACTTTTACAAAGAGGATGAAATTGTGCCAACATTGGTAATCATGCGCCATGGCGAGAGTCAGGCAAATCGCGATAACATTTTTACAGGATGGTCTGATGTTCCGTTAACGGAAACGGGTGTTTCGCAAGCTCATCAGGCTGGCAGGATCATCTTTGAGTCGGGCCTTCAATTTAATGATGTTCATACGTCATTTTTAAAAAGGGCGATTATTACCACTCATATTGTTTTGGATGAAATCAACCAAAACTTTATTCCTGAGCATAAATCGTGGCGATTAAATGAACGTCATTATGGTGGACTTCGTGGAAAAAACAAGTTAGCTGTGAAGGAAAAAGTTGGTGCCAACCAATTAAAGATTTGGCGACGAAGCTTTTCGGTGGTGCCGCCATTGCTTAAAAAGCGCGACAAAGATGCCAGGTATGATCGATATGGGGTTAAGGTACCTCTTGGGGAGAGCCTGCAAATGGCACAACAACGATTGATTCCGTATTGGATTGATCAAGTTGCACCCCAGCTTTTGGATAATAAGAATCAATTGATTGTCGCCCACGGAAGTACCCTGAGGGCTTTAATCAAGTTTTTAGAAAATATTTCAGACGAAGAAATTCCAAATATTGAGGTTCCAAATGGGAAGCCAATCCGTTATGATTTTGATGATCGACTGAAGATCCTTAGTAAACAATTTATGACAAGCGATAACGATAGCTAAGGTTCGCCTGGTTTAAAATAGCAGGCGGGTTGTCTTTTAAATTCGTTAATAAAAATCTGTTGATGGTAGTCACTAGATTCTGACTATCAACAACAGATTTTTTTATCAACAAAATTTTGAAACAGTTTATCGTATTTTGATTTTATAAGAGGCGTGGTTTAAGCCAAAGCACCCATCGGATCCCAAGGGTTCAACACAATTGGTTCTTGAGCTTGAGCTTTAAGCTGGTCATCGGAAAGATAAGCTTTATTGATGACGAACTGATAGACAAATTGATCCATCCATTCATCACTCATGACAAAGTAACCTTTATTACCAACTTTTTCGCCCCAACTGTTTTCAACTTTCCACTTAGTTGGTTTGCCATCAACCAGATCAACACCGGTAATTACCATGGCGTGGGTCATGAGGCTTTCGCCATAATCAAGGCGTTCGGCTTTGGACATTGCTAGGTCAGCGTCGAAAAGTTCGTCCGGTACGTACAGGTTGGTATCCATGATTCCCTTTTGAGAGTTGGAACTTTGGCCAACGTCGCTGCCGAACCAAACGGATTCACCATGCTGCAGTTGTTTAATAGCTAATTTCTTCAATTCAGCCATTTCCAAATTCAGATGTTTAACCTGGCGACCATTGACAACGTTGCCCAACATCTCAATGGTGTAGGTTTTATTGAATGGTTTGTCGCTTGTCGGTGAGTTGATGAGCGACACATAATTTTCCAAATTAAGGTTAACGTATTTTTTAAAGAATGCTTGGGGTGTAATCCCTCTGTCGATATGATAATTTTGATCCTTGTCACGGTATTCAAAATCAAAGGTTGTCGTTGGTTCACCAAGCGTGTAAACCAGCATTCTGTAAATTTCGTTTAACATGGTTTCTTTTGTTTCGGCGATCTTATCAGCCGATGCGTTATCGGCGACCAACTCACGAAGGGCTGCTGCGTCGTGTCGAAGTTTTAGATTTAAGAATTTGTTGAGCTGAGCAGATTTTTCGCTGTTAAAGGTTTCAGGCATTGCATACTTTGGAACAATGCCGTATTTTTCAATCAAGGCACAAAGCATGTCCCATTGACCACCGTCTTGTTGGGGTGTTGCCATCAGCCAAGCTACTTTTCTGGAATCAAGTGGTTGGTCTGCGGTTTTTAAGACGTTTTCCAAAAAGTAGTTTGCCTTTTCAAATTTATCCCAAAAGTTTGTATAGTTTTGAGAAAGTTCAAAATCGTCACCAACTTTGAATGTATTCATCAAACGAATGCGCATGGTGTTTAAAGCGGCAAACATCCAGCAACGGCCACTGCGTTTTTGATCGGCAACTTTTCCGGTTGACAGGTCAATTGAAAAAACAGGGTGCATATTGCTTTCAGCCTTGAAATCCTCGCTGCTTGCTAAAATTCCCTGGTGGGAAACGGCCCGTTCAACAACTTTTGAATCCTTTCGGTTATCCAGATTTTGTTGAAACTTGTTGATTTGGTCTAATTTAATTTCTGATGTCAACAAAAATCACTCTCCTTCAATAGTTTATTATTTTACGCTCATTAACTAAAAAGGGCTAGTCGAGTAGTGCAATCCGGGTTGTCATTTTTGACGGTGGGGGCTTTATAAACAACACAAAAAAGCGCTAAAATCAGCAATTAATAGACTAATCCAAGTCGTCTGAGGGCTGTTTTCAGCGCTTAATTAAAAGTTAAGATACCGTGGCGGAAAGCTGTTACAGCTCCTTTTATCTTGCCTGTAATACTTTAGGGCCGTTTTCTTCGCCAACAATCACGGTATTAACAATATTTAAGAAAAGACCGTGTTCAACAATGCCGGTCATTTGATTCAATGTGAACGCCAATCCTTGAGGATCCTGAATTTGATGCAGATGAAGATCAATAATGTAGTTGTTGGAGTCAGTCAATACGTGGTGGCCGTCTTTCATTCGAAAAACCGGGTTGAAGCCGCGATTGGCCAATCGCTGAAACAGCTGGTGGCTGCCATAGGGAATGACTTCCAGCGGTAGTGGGAATGAGCCAAGCTGATCAACCATTTTGGTTTTGTCAACGATCCAGATGTTTTTAGTGGAATTAATTGCCACAATTTTTTCCCAAAGATGAGCGGCCCCGCCGCCCTTGATTCCTTGGAAATTCTTATCAATTTGATCGGCACCGTCAATTGTCAGATCAATATGATCGACTTCATCAAGATCTTTAACCGGGATTCCGAGGCGGGTTGCCTGTTCTTTGGTTCTTTGGGAAGTTGGGACACCGACAATTGATAATTGTTCGTCGGCAACCCGCTTTCCCAATGCGTCGACCATAAATTTAACCGTTGAGCCGGTTCCCAGGCCGACAATCATACCGTCCTTGATAAATTTAACAGCTTCTTGGCCGACCAGTTGTTTGAGTTCGTCTTGTTTTGTCATGATGAAATTCCTTTCGTTTTCATGCTTAAAGGTTTTACTAACTCATATTTTGAATTTTTTTTGTTAATTTGTCAATCGGTCGTTTTCAAAACGTAATTATAGTTTATACTTTAACAAGTAAATTTTGTAAGAAGGAGTCATTTATAAAATGATGAAACGTGGATTTGAAATTGTATCAAAGTATCGGGATCAGGAAGTTACCATTCCTTATCGGACAACCATGAGCGCTGCAGGATATGATTTTGAAAGCGCCGTTGATATGACCATCCCCTCGATCTGGAAATTAAATTTTTTACGGGTACTATGGGCAGTTAAACACGAAAAAAAAATTAACGATAAGCAGCTTGAACGCGCAAAAGCAGTATTGAAACCCTTTTTAATTCCAACGGGTATCAAGGCTTACATGCAGCCAAATGAAGTGCTGATTATTGCCAATCGATCCAGTAACCCCCTTAAACGTGGCTTGGCAGTGCCAAACGGAATTGGCGTAATTGATGCGGATTATTATAATAATCCGGGAAATGAGGGCGAAATTTTTATTCAGATGATTAATTTTGGTATTTCGGATATCCAAATTAAAAAGGGTGACCGAATCGCGCAGGGAATCTTTATGCCCTATCTTTTAGCAGATCAAGCAGATAAATCAAAGCAGGATCAGCGAAAAGGCGGATTTGGGTCCTCGGGTCGCTAAAGTATAAGAAGCCTTTAAAACCGGCACTTGTTTGGCAGCTGCCTTGGATTAAGTGATAAAATTAATAGATAATCTAGGAAAATGTCTTGTATAGTCCTAGTTTAAAAGATAAAGAGGAGAATTTGATTGGCGAAAGTAAAAACGCAATATGTATGTCAAAATTGTGGTTATATTTCGCCCCGTTATCTGGGCCGCTGTCCGAACTGCAACGAATGGAATACGCTGGTTGAAGAAACCATCGCGCCAAAATCCAATTCAGTCAGGGCGGCCGGCTTGAGAAGAACCGGGGTTGATAATAGCCAACCGGAGCCGCTCAGTCACGTTAAATTTCAAAGTGAACCCCGGTTTAAAACCGGCATGGCGGAGTTAAATCGAGTGCTTGGCGGTGGTGTGGTTCCCGGCTCGTTGATTTTAATCGGCGGTGATCCGGGAATCGGCAAATCAACGTTAATGCTTCAAGTCTCCGGTCAGTTAAGTAAATCAGGTAAGATTTTGTATGTGTCTGGGGAAGAAAGTGCCAGCCAGATTAAAATGCGGGCAGATCGTTTAGACGTTGACAGCGATCAGTTATATGTGTTCCCTGAAACGGATATGAACGTTATTAAAAGCACAATAAGTGAAATGAAACCCGACGCGGTTGTTATTGATTCGGTCCAGACAATGCAGATACCGGAGTTACAGTCGGCTACCGGTTCCGTTGCCCAAATTCGGGAAGTCACTGCCGATTTAATGAATATTGCCAAAGGACAGGGGATTACCGTTTTTGTAGTCGGTCACGTTACCAAGGGTGGTGCGATTGCCGGCCCCAAGATTTTGGAGCATATGGTGGATACGGTGCTTTACTTTGAAGGCGACCTGCACCACTCTTATCGAATCCTAAGGACGGTTAAAAATCGATTTGGTTCAACCAATGAGCTGGGTGTGTTTGAAATGATGACCGATGGCCTGCATGAGGTTACCAACCCTTCTGAAATTTTTCTTGAGGAGCGGCTGAAGGATGCTACCGGTTCGGCAATTGTTGTTTCAATGGAAGGGACCAGACCAATTCTGGTTGAAATCCAAGCGTTGGTGACGGCCTCTGTATTTGGCAATGCAACCAGAACGGCTACGGGACTGGATCGCAACCGGGTTTCGCTGATTATGGCTGTTTTGGAAAAACGAGCCGGGCTGTTACTACAAAATCAGGATGCCTATTTAAAAGCGGCCGGGGGTGTTAAACTTGACGAGCCGGCGATTGATTTGGCCATGGCAGTCAGCATTGCGTCTTCGTATAAAAACCGTGGCACCAGCCAACTGAATGTTATGTCGGTGAACTGGGATTGACCGGTGAAGTTCGCCGAGTTACCAGAATTGAGCAGCGGGTATCCGAAGCGCAGAAACTCGGGTTTAAGCGGGTGTTGGTTCCTGCCAATAACCTTCAGGGATGGACACCGCCCAAAGGAATTCAGGTAGTTGCGTCTCAACCTTAACACAAGCCCTCAAGCTGGCATTGGGTTAAACTAGATATGTAAAGAAGGTGAAATATTGAAAAGAAAAAGAATTGTTCAAATTGTTTTAACACTTGCCGGAGCGGCAATTGGTGCAAGCTATTTTCCGATTTTATGGCTGCTGCTTCAGGTAGCTTCCGGGACGCTTTTTAATAACGTCATCACGAATGCTGTTTTAGGGGCCATTATTTTTTATATTATTTCGCTGCTTACCGGAAACTACATCTTGAAGGTGATTGATCGAATGGAATCACGCTTGACCAGTCAAAGCCCGATATCATTGCTTTTTGGTACTTTGGGCTTGATTGTTGGACTGGTCTTGGCAGTTCTGATTTCAATTGTCTTTTTCAAAGCGGAAACCTTTTTCCTGAATACCATGATTCCAATTATTTTGATGCTGGTATTGGGCTATTTTGGTTTTCGACTGGGAAATACACAAAGCGATCGGTGGCGGAAGGTCTTTCAGTTTCGGCGGAAGTCGGAAGCTGCTAAAAATCCCGGCGAAAAGATTATTGATAAACCGGTTGATGATAATTATCATCACTATAAAATATTGGATACAAATATTTTGATTGACGGGCGAATATATGACGTCATTAAGACCGGCTTTATCGAAGGAACCCTGTTGATTCCAAAATTTGTATTGTACGAATTGCAGTACATTGCTGATTCCAGCGATAGTGTCAAACGGGTTCGCGGCCGTCGCGGGTTGGACATTTTAAATAAACTTCAAAAGGAAAAAATGATTCCCATTGAAATTTATGAAAAAGATTATGAGGACATTGATGAAGTTGACACAAAGTTGATCCAACTTGCCAAGGATGTTGATGGTGTGATTATTACGAATGATTACAACCTGAATAAGGTGATTCAATTCCAGCACGTTAAAGTGTTAAACATTAACGCTTTGGCCACTGCGTTACGCCAGAAGATTCTACCAGGTCAGCAGCTTAATGTCATGGTGGTTAAAAATGGTACGGAACGTCAACAAGGGGTTGCCTACCTGGATGACGGTACCATGGTGGTCGTTGAAGATGGTCGGTATTTCTTCAACCAGCATATTGATGTGGTTGTAACAAGTGCCATTCAAACAGATGCCGGCAAGATGATTTTTGCCCGCCCTGAGCACTCGACCAAAAACATTACCGATAAAGCTGACAGCAACGGCAATAACACCAAAAACACCAAACAGGAAAATAACAAGCGAGCGGCATCAAAGAAGAAGTAATTGTCAAAAAGGACGGCCGAGGCAATGTGAAGTGTCTTGAAGCCGTCCTTTGATGTCCTTCAATGAGCCGGGTTATCTTGATTAATCACGACTTTACTGCCAGCAGCTACTTTATTTTTTCGACACTTCATTGTAAACTTAAAATGCTGACAAAATTTTGAAATATACTTTAAGAAAGAGGCGCTGATACATTGGCAAACAATGCAATTCGAGTTCGCTATGCTCCGAGCCCAACCGGCCACTTGCATATCGGAAACGCACGAACAGCCATTTTTAACTATTTATTTGCCCGCCACAACAAGGGTAAGTTTATTATCCGAATCGAAGATACTGACACTAAAAGAAACGTTGCAGACGGTGAAAAGAGCCAGCTTGACAATCTTAAGTGGCTTGGCTTGGATTGGGATGAAGGACCTGATGTTGGCGGTGATTTTGGTCCATACCGTCAATCAGAACGAAACGATATTTATAAGCCGTTGCTACAACAGCTTTTGGATGAAGGCAAAGCCTACGAGTCATACCGGACCGAAGAGCAGCTGCAGGCTGATCGGGAGGCTCAAAAGGCCCGTGGTGAAATGCCCCATTATGAATATGAGTATGAAGCATGACCGAAGCCGAAAAGAAGCAGGCGATTGCCGACGCCAAAGCCAAGGGACTCCAGCCGGTGATTCGATTCCGGGTGCCAAAGGATCGCGAATACGCTTGGGATGATATTGTTAAGGGCAATGTTTCCTTTAATTCCGACACAATTGGCGGTGATTTTGTTATTGCCAAAAGGGACGGTACACCAACCTATAACTTCGCGGTGGTAGTTGATGATCACCTGATGAAGATCAGCCATGTCTTTCGGGGAGACGACCACGTTGCCAACACACCAAAACAGTTAATGATTTACGAAGCATTTGGTTGGACAGCGCCAAAGTTTGGGCATATGAGCTTGATTATCAGTGCGGATACCGGTAAAAAGCTCAGTAAGCGAGACGAATCGGTTCTGCAGTTTATTGAACAATATCGCAATCTGGGCTACCTGCCGGATGCAATGTTCAACTTTATTTTACTGCTTGGCTGGTCGCCGGTTGGTGAAGATGAAATTTTCACTAAAAAGCAGTTTATCAAAATGTATGACGAAAAGCGCTTAAGTAAGTCACCTGCCAAGTTTGATTCTAAAAAGCTTGAGTGGATTAATAACCAATACGTTAAAGAAGCTGATGACAGTACGGTTGTTGACTTGGCACTCCGTCAACTGATTAAGGGCGGTAATATCCCTGAAAATCCGGATACTAAAACGATTGAATGGGCTCGTCAGTTAATTAAACTTTATAAACGCGAAATGAGTTACATGGCGCAAATCAACGAGATGGCCTCGGTCTTCTTCCAGGAACCTGAAGAAGTCAGTGGTGATGCCTTAGCTGAAATCTCAAATGAGACTGCTCCGGTTGTTTTGAAGGAATTCCTGAAACGGGCACAGCAATTGAATCCGTTTGACGCTGCTGAAGTTCTGCATACTATCAAAGCAATTCAAAAGGATACCGGTATCAAGGGTCGCAAACTTTGGATGCCAATTCGAATTGCCGTGACGCATGAAATGCATGGACCGGAATTACCGGAATCCGTTGAATTAGTTGGCCGTGAAAAAGCAATTCAACACGTTAAACAAACGCTGAATCAGATTAATAAATAATAATTTATAAAAAATATTTTTAAATTAATT
>NZ_BAKI01000029.1 GCF_000583655.1 Lentilactobacillus farraginis DSM 18382 = JCM 14108 | reverse complement strand
AAAATCCAAAATCAAGGATCGCAAGCGTAAAGCTTTACAGGCACGTAAATTGAATGAGTTTAGACTAAAAGGAAAAGCCTGTATAGAGGCGAAAATAAAATGAGATACGATGAGTTAAGAGATTATTTTAAACAAAAGTCTCCAAGCAATGACATTAAGATGAAATATATTTATGCGCAGGGAAAGCTTATAAACGGGGTTGCTAAATATTATATTGATGGAATTGAATTTTTGATTATATTTAGTTCTGAGGCTCAATTTGCTAGTGGTGTTATGTATAGTTCAGAAGATATTAATAATATTAATTCCACATTACAGACACCATTTAAAGAACGGTTAACAGACGACATGCGACATAAGCAGGAAAGGATGAGGAAACGTGCCTAAGGTAATCCTTAAATATAAAAAAATGACCCCATCTGCCATGGCACCACATCAGGCACATCCAGATGATACCGGCTTTGATTTATATGCTGATCAAACTGTTTATTTTGCACCATTCGAAACGAAAAGAGTTTCTTTGGGGATTTCAATTCAGTTAACCAAAGGGTATTCAGCTGAAGTTAGACCAAGGCAGGGATGAGTCTTAGGACACCATTAAAGTGCATTCTCGGAACGGTTGACCCTGGCTATCGTGGTGAAATCATGGCGATTTTCGTTAACTTATCTAATCGGCCTAATCAAATTAACAAAGGCGATAAGGTTTGCCAGTTGGTTATTCGGCGTGACGTCTCAGTACAATCTATTGAATGCGACAAACTAAACGACAGTGACCGTGGTAGTGACGGTTTCGGTTCAACTGGGAGGAATTAAAATGACAAAAATGTTCAATTCAGGTGATCAAAGGTTTAATAAATCGGCAATCGTCAGCATGATTCAAGACGAATTTAGTACGGAGATAAATAAGGCATTGAGAGATGCCGTACTGGACACAAGTGCTGTTCAAAAGAAGCTAGATAACGGCACGATTGACAAAGGAATTCAGCAGGCTGCTGAGATTATGGCCAAGTCACTAGATACAATTAGTCAATATGACAATGTCAATGAAGATTATCGATACTTCTTCGCGCTAACAGAGACCTTTGGTAGCAATATCACACCGCCATACCGTGGTGAATAATTGTGTTGACCTTTAATTCATAGAATGCAAGGGTGTGGTGATATGAAAACTATTAAAAGGTATTTGTGGTTTATCTATAAATCTCAATCATATATGCAAGGTTACAATCCGATTTGGATATTTTTTGAATCACTTTATTTAGGAATCGGCTTTTGCAAATCGTTTAATAAATAGCTTAGCTAAATTAATTAATCCGGAGGTGTGGTGATATGTGATGAAATTGCGGCCTAAACAAAAGGCTTTTGCTGAAGAGTATGTAAAGCTTGGCAATGCTACTAAAGCGGCGCTTAATGCAGGCTATTCAAAAAAGACTGCGGCGGAAACGGGGTCAGAAAACCTTAAAAAACCCCATATAAAAACATACATCAATCAACTCATGGCTGAGATTGAATCACATAAGATTATGGACGCCCAGGAGGCGTTGCAACTACTTACTCGGATAGCAAGAGGGGAAGAAAAAGAAACGGTTGTCGTGTCCACACAGTTTGATGTAGACACCATTGAAAAAGAAGCGGATTTAAAAACGCGAATTGCCGCGGCTAAGGAAATCCTAAAGCGTTATCCGGATAGCGATGAGTTACTCAAAGCACAAGTTCGACGGGCTGTTGCCGATGCTGAAATTGCTGAAACGAAAGCGAAAGAAATTAAAAAAGTTGAACATCATGAAGACGGTACGCTGGTAGTTGACGATTTGGGAGGTGTTAATGATGATAACGAAGGCTAAGCGAGTAATTAAAATATCTCAGATTGTTAATCCACATTTTAAGAAGCTGTGGCAGACAAAGTGCTCTTACATCATTGCTAAGGGTGGCCGGGGCTCTTTTAAATCATCGACTATTAGTCTGAAGCTGTTGACTATGCTGAAGAAGCAGGCTCAACTAGGCCATAAAGTGAACGTTGTCTGCATTCGGGAAAATACGGTTAATCTGCGTGACTCTGTATACGGTCAAATTTGTTGGGCAATTGACATGCTTCATATGACAGATGAATTTAAATATTCGGTTTCACCAATGCGCATTACCCATATTTCCTCGGGCAGTGCGTTCTATTTTTATGGTGGTGATAAGCCTGAAAAGTTGAAATCAAATACCATTCAAAATGTGATTGCTCTTTGGTACGAAGAGGCGGGCAACTTTAAGAGTGCTGAAGTTTTCGATCAAACCAACCCGACTTTCATTCGGCAAAAGTCGCCCTGGGTTAACGACGTGAAGGTGTTTTATAGCTATAATCCGCCACGCAATCCATATGATTGGATTAATGAATGGATTGCACTACAGGAACAGAATCCACAATGTTATATCGATACCTCTACGTATCTCGATGATAAATTAGGCATTACGAATGACGAACAACTAGCTTTGATTGAAACGTATAAAAAGAATGATCCGGATTATTACAATTGGTTATATCTGGGAAAGGTTATTGGCTTAGGGACTAACGTTTACAATATGCAGCTGTTTCATCCTTTAACCGACTTATTTTCTGATGATCCATTGATTAACCTGTACTACTCAATCGATGCCGGTCATATTAATTCAGCAACGACCTGTTTAGCAATTGGTTTGACGGCGCAGGGAAAAGTTGTTTTGCTGCACACTTACTATTACAGTCCGGAACATCAGTCGCGTAAGAAGGCACCTAGTGATTTAGTATCAGAGATTAAAGCTTTTGAAGAATCAATAGATTATCAAGTTCGAGTTGATCGACGCACGATTGACTCAGCTGAAGGAGCTTTACGAAATGAATTTGTTAAGGAATATAACGAAGTTTGGCACGGTGTTGCCAAGAGCGATGAAGCAACCATGATCGATTATGTATCATCATTATTGGCACAAGGACGTGTGTACTATCTTGACACACCAGAAAACCAGATATTTATTAAACAACATGAGCAATACCAATGGGATGAAAAGACCGTCCACAGTGATAATCCTAAAGTGGTTAAGGAAAACGATCATACCGTTGATGCTTTCAAATATTTTGCGATTGATAATGCTCGTAAGTTAGGATTGAAGATTGATCCGCACATCAATGCCAAAGTTAAATTGTTTAAGCGAGGTATTTAATGAATGAAAGTTAGTGAAATTTTACAAAAAGAATATCCTAATATTCAAGATACGTTTATTTCCGGGCGAGATGCCTCAAAATTGGGATGGACAAACAATAACACCGTTAATTTGTCTGGTAGTACTTATCTGGATGATAACGATGTCTTTCATTATTCTGCTAGTCAAAAAATAAAAGACAATCCCAATGATTTATTTAACATGATTAATCTGCATCGAACGCAGTTGATGCCAACCTACGTTATGAAACGTCAATATTATAAAGGTCGGCATATCAACATTCTTAATCGCAAACCAACCCCGCATGGTGACCCGGACAACCGTCGAATTGTTAATATGCCTAAAAAGCTAGTTGACTCATTCAACGGTTATTTTATTGGAACGCCAATTGATATTGCTTATCAAGACCCGTCAGAAGAAGAAACGACGGAAGGCAACAAAGTCAACAATCTTATTCAGGATATGACTAAGCATCAGGTTCTGGATGATGTATTCACTGAAGCTTCTAAATGGTCAAGCGTTTACGGACGCGCTTATCTTTACCTTTATACTGACAAGAATGCCTATCCCTATATCACTTTCTTAGATCCACTAAACACATTTATGGTTTATGACAACACAATTCGGAATAAACCGTTGTTTGGTGTTACCTATAGTTATTATCCGGATGACAAAGGCAATGAGTCTTTACACGGACAACTAATTGAAGTCAATGACACAGTGCCCTTTAGCAATTCGGCTACCACTAACGACTCACTAACTTTTGATGAAAATCCTGATCCAGATACGGGAGTTGATGACCAATTAGGGCACCCATTTAGTCAGTTACCAATGGCCGAAATCATGGATAACGAAGAACGAATTGGTGTGTTTGATGATGTAATCAGCTTGGTTGATGATTTAGATAGTGCTGTTAGCGCTAAATCTAACAATTCCGACTCATTTGCGGCTAGTATCTTGAAAGTGATTAATTCTGAACTTGATGATGATCAGCTTAAAGAAATTAAGCAATCAAGAGTTCTTAACCTCTATTTGGATAAAGCCTGGGCTGATTCTGATGAGTCTAAAGCTTTACCAACGCCGGATGCTGAGTTTATGGAGAAACCTTCTGGCGACCAACTACAGGAAAATCAGATTCAACATGACACTGATTTTATTTATCAGGTTGCACAGATTCCCAATTTAGACAATATCGATTTTAGTACATCAGCTGCCCAAGCCCTGGACTTTAAAATTCACTCAATGAAAATTAAAGCGCTGAACAAAGAAACCAAGATGAAAAAGGCACTAACTCAGATTTGGGCGTGTGCTTTACAAGCCAGGGAATCAATGTTGACGATGTTGATAACTTGGAGTATACATTTAACTTTACCATTCCACATAATTTATTAGCCGAAGCACAGACAGCTAACGAGTTGCAATCAACCACTTCACGAGAAACGGCAATTGCTTCACTTTCGAATGTTCCCGATGCTAAAAAAGAAATGCAAAAAATCTCAGCCGAACAGAATAAAGAAGCCCAACAAGCAAAGAAGCGGGGGTTAGATCCATATGTTGATATTGAAAACAATCAAAACAACACGACACAGCCTAAAGGTGATGATTAATGAAACCGATTAGTAAAACTCAAGAGAAAAAATATATCGCCAAGTTGCTTAAAAGTGATGAACAAGTTTATGGTAAAAGCCACGACTTTTATCAAATTGCATTGCAAGAGATTGAAGATCATCTTAATTTCTTTATTGCTGAATATGGCGTCAATGGCTTATTAAGATATGTTGAACTTTTGAAACGTGATTCGACTATTGATAGACGTCGCCTGCTTCATTTTCAGGTCAAAGCACGAATAAATGATGATACCCAGTCCCAGAATCGATCTAAGGAATATGTCAGGAATGCGCCAATTGATCGGTATCATACTTTAAATTCTTTGATCGGTTTCAGTATTGCCGGAGCTACAATTGCCACCATTAAATTGCTTAATCAAACGTTACACAGTGATTTTAAGCGGGATGTTAGTCGTCAATTTAACAACAATCGGTTGGCTAAGAAAGCTGGTGCCGACACTGTTAAGGCAGCCAAGATTACTAAACGAGAAGTCTTACGTAACTCTGATCAGATCATTAGCAAAACTGTTGATGGCAGCCAATGGAGCGATGACATTTGGCTATACAATGATAATCTCGTTAACAATGTCCAGGCATTGGTAGCTAAATCATTGCGAACCGGATTAAAGCAAGCAGATGTCAATCAGTTATTTCCGAGTATTCGTACGGCTAAGCCACAAACAGTAACTGGGATGTTTGAAACTAACGATGCCTATATTAAGCGCATGATTGTTACCGAACGGGCGAGAGTACTTGATCGGGCTACCACACAGATGTTTAAGTCGCAAGGAATTGCTTATTTTGATTGGGTAACTCAGCCAGGTGCGTGTGCTAAATGTGAAGACATAGCTGAAGGCGGCCCTTATGCCGTTAATGACAGCAGTTCCCCGAGCATTCCTGATGATTCACATCCATATTGTCGCTGTACTAAAAAGGCACATGTTTCGCTGGCACCGTTAGCTGGCATAATTGGAACAGCTGTAGTAGCTAGTAATTCAAAGAATAATCAAACAAGTGATAGCAGTGAGTAAACCTCATTGCTTTTTTTATTGTCCCAAACATGCTTAAGACATTAAACTGCGCAAGGAATTAACAGCCGACAGGCTATAAACGGAGGCAACACATGGAATCAGATAAGTTAAACATGGACTTGCAGTATTTTGCCGATGCTGGCCAAGCAGGTAGCCAATCCCAACCTGGTGCACAAGGTGGGAGCAATGGTGAAGGTGGCCAAAGCACCAATAATAATTCTGCTACGAATCCTGTTAGTCAAAATGACCAATCAGCCAACGATTTTATCAAAAGTCTTGTTGATACAGTTACCCAAAATAGCAATCAAAATCAGAGCAACCAAAATACCAACAGTAATAGTAATCCAGCTAAACAGAATGCTAACGATGGGGAACCAACAAACACTGATGCTAAAAATAATGACACCGATGATGGCAAAACATTTACGCAAGCTGAAGTTGACAAGCTGCTGAAAGACCGTGAGTTCCGTGCCCATAAAAAGGGTATTGAAGAAGGGAAAAAGGCTGGCAAAAGTAGTGCTGAAAAGTATGCTCAGATGACTGATGACGAGAAGCGGCAAGAGAAGATCAATGAAATTCTTAAAGAGAATGAACAACTTAAAGCTGAAAAAAATCGATCAGACATGCGCAGTGAGGTGTTTAACCAGCTCAAAGACACCGGGTATCAGTTTACCAAAGACGATGTTGAGACACTCATTAGAGACGATCCAGAAGCAACTAAACACAATGTTGACAACTTCAAGGATTTACTTAATCGCGTCATTAAAAAGACAAAGCAGGACATGTTTAAGAATCACAATATTCCCAAAGGCAATCAACAACAAACTACCGAAGCTCCGAGTTTCGGAGAAATTGTTGCTAAGAACACTCTCGGAGACCCTAACCGGTTTAAGGGTAAGTTCTTTGATCAAAAATAATAAATGAGGTGAAAAAGATGGCACAACAATATTTTGCTAATTCTGATCCTCGCGTAAGACCCGACTTAACTGTTGGCTTACCGGGGACAATTGATAGTTCAACCGTTACCGCTGATTCTAGTGGCAAAAAGGTTGTCCTACAGGGAACACCAGTTGGTGCAACTACCGATTGGCTGAGTGCTGATCAATCAAAAGGTACTACTAAGCTTTCTGAATTTACTGGTGCCGATGGTCAAGAGTTTGCAGGCGTAATTGCTGCAGATACAGACGTAACTGCTGGTGATGCCGATGTAACGGTTTGGTTTGAGAATGTTTATCTGCGACAAAAGCTACTTGATAGTACGGTTGTCGCAGCTTTACAAGCAGTTGCCGGCAAAACGCCAGGTGTTAAATTAATTAATCGATAAGGAGATGTTATATCGTGCCAACACCATTTGATTTACTTCAAGCCAATTATTTACAAGGATACTGGAACAGTAATCCACAGTATACAGCTCCTTATCTCATGGAAGCTCTATTTACTCCTACGAAACAAAAAGCTGATAACGTTAAGTTACTTAATGGTCAGGATATTTATCCAGCACCATTGGACTATACGAAGGAAGATTCGCCAGCTTTGCCAGTTGAACGTGGCTCACTTTCTACGGGCACCCTGCCAACCTATAAGTTCAAAAACTCGTTGAATCTTAATGAAAATGATTTCAAGGATTTAAACAATGCCTTGGCTTCAAATGACCGGAATCTTGTTTTGACTATTACTAAGAAGCTGTACGATGATCAAGCTAATTTGCTCATTCGGGCTCGTTTTACTCGTGAGTATTATGCTATTCAGCACTCTTAAACGGCAAATTGACTATCGGTAATCTAGTAGCAGATTACGGTTATGAGTCATTTCAAAGTGTCACAGCCTCCAAGCCATGGACTGATGCAGCCTCAAATCCTTACGATGATATTCGGTCGGTTAAGGATACTGCATCACAAAAATCAGGAACATCTTTAAACCGTGCGTTGATGAACTCAACTACGATGTTCACTTTGATGCACAATGAGGCACTCCATAATACTATTTTTGCGGGTTCTGTGTCCCCACAAGGCAATATTCTTACTGAACCAATGGTTCTTCAGTGGTTCTCTGCTGTCTTGGGCCTTTCAGTAGTTGTTTATGACAAGGGATGGAACGATAATGGAACGTTCTCTAAATTCATTCCAGATGGTAAGGTTATTCTTCTTCCAGGAAGTGCGAACACACCGATTGGCCAAATGAATTTTGTTGAAACGCCGGAAGAAGATTTGTCCGGTACTGCCGGTATGGGCAATGTTGCCTTATTCGATACAGGAGTTTCCCTGTTGACTAAGGCAAGTGATGATCCAGTAACGGTTAAGACAATTGTCGATGAGAAGTTTGTACCAACGATTACGGTGGCCAAACAGGTCTTTATTCTCGATGTTTTAGCGAGTAAGTGATTCGCCGCAGGCAACGGGTAACGCTATCGTAACTAGCAATTCAGTTCATTATGATTTGAAGTAAAGGAGGATTCAACATGTTTCCTGATCAAATTGATACATCCAAGAACTATTCCAAAAACGGGAATGTTTATTATCCGGTTCAAAACGGCGATGAGTTATGGGCAATTGCCACTGCTAATAACACGACTACTCGTAAATTAGCAATCATTAACCGTATTTATCCACAATCGAACTTGACTCCCGGCAAAGATATTCTTATCTCGAAAGCTACTAAGTAGAAGGTGACAATATGGATTCTCCATTCAATCGAAGTACTATTATCGCGGGCGTTAAACGATTATCTGACGTTGATGTAAGTGATGATACACTTAATGATTTGATTGACATTGCTTATGGACTGATTAAGCCGTTAAATATTCCCATTAATGACAGCTTTGTTTGGACACAAGCGGTGAAAATGAAGGTATTGTCGCTCATTTGGATTAATTCTGACCTTGGTAAGGGCATTCTAGTAGATAACCTTAAAGATTTGCATACCGAATACAATGGGAACGCAGTTAATCAATGGGAGAAGCTCCTGAATGAGTTATTAAGCCGATATGGGTACAGCGGATGGAGGGTTAAACTTGGCTGAGCTATTTTCTGACGACAATAACTTCCCTAAGATTAAGGAGGAACTGCGATCCCTCAATCGATACCGAGTGGAAGTTGGGGTCATGGTGCCGGTTGGGAATAAATCTCTAGCATTCCTACAAATGATCGCCACCGTTAATGAATTTGGCGCAGAAATATATCCCAAGAACGGTCCTTATCTTGTCGTTCCGATGAAAGACGGTACGTTTCGTAGACTCAAGCATGTGAAGATACCCGAACGTTCATTTTTGCGAGACGGCATTGATATGGGGATGTCTAAGATACAAGAAACCGTTGAAGATGGCCTAAGTGCTATTTTTAACGGTCGAATGACTGCGCGAGAATTGTATGAAGAAGTGGGCTTATTAATAAAGCAACGAATTAAGGACGAAATTGTGCTCAAGACGTTGCCTCATAATGCTCCATTAACGATTGAGAATAAGGGTAAAGATGATCCACTTGTTGATACTGGTGCGTTGCATAGTTCAATTGATTTTAAGGTGGTGGAAATTTGAAGTTTATAAAAAAGAGTTTGATTAAGCGTTATGGGATTCCAATCAGAGTTTATCGGAATACCTCATACAAAGACGGCGGAATAACACTAACCGGAGAATTTTTACCAACTGATTTCCGCAAACAGCCCTATAATGACATCAGTGAACCCATTGTCCCAGTTAGTCCCAATGCCAATGCTAACCAAGTGATCCTGACCGCCGATGGCAAGAGCATTAACTGTAGTCACGAATGGTATTCGCTACAGAGTGTCCCATTTGGGACGGTTGTTGGTATTAAAACCGGCACTGATGATACCCAGTGGGAATACCTACAGGTAGTTGGTCAAGATAATTATTATGGCATGTCAGACGCCAGTATATACTATCTGCGGTCTAATGATCAGGAGGTGAACAGCGACAATGAAGCGAACGACAAATTGGGAACAAACGACGGCAATCATTCGACAGACAGTTCGTTCTTTGACTAATCTTGACGAGCAGCACGTTATTGCTGATTACACGTTAGGCTATAAGTCGACGTTGCCATTTATTGTTGTTCATCCATCGGGAACCATTTCAACGCCAGTACAGCACTTGTACCCCATGCATGAGCCAGTGGATACAAATATATCTATCACTGTCCATTCGTCCGCTCAGGAGCAAGCATTGGACATTATGGATAACCTACAGGCTAACTTGCGTGATCCAGAAGTTCATTATCAGGTCAAGCGACAAGGCATCATTATTGTGGGCGTACTTGACCCGCAAGACAGAAGCGCTATTGGGATTAACAATTCCGAACAGCAATATGGATTTGATTTACACATTCGAGTTGAACGAAACTTTGAGAGTGATCAGCCATCTATTGATTCAATTAGTTATAACAATATTAATATCACACGAAATTAAAAATTAGGAGGAATCATAATGCCTATTACAAACGAGCCACTTGGCCCAGTTCATACCAGTGTCAAAGTTATCACGGCGGTTAAGGATTTAGGCGACCAAGTACCTAAGTATTTGATTGAAGACCCAGACGCAACCGAAGCCACACAAATCCGATACAATGATTTGCAATCCGTTGGTGACGATTATGACCAAGACAGTTTACTTTATAAACACGCAGAAGCGGTCTTCAACGGCCCTAACCCACCAGAAGCTATCTTAGTTGTCACGGCCGTTCCGGCTGGTAACTATGTATCACCAACGAGTTTGACTGTTGACCAAGCTACTCTTAGTGGGATTGTCGGTGGCACCGCTAAGTTGGCAACGACTGTATTGCCAGCGACTGCCACTGAAAAGAATGTCTCGGCATCGTCGGGCGACACGTCAGTAGTAACGGTATCACCTAACAATGATGGAACTTTCACCGTCACTTTTAAAGCCGCCGGTCATGCTACTATCACTTTTAAAACCGGGGTTAATGATGATATTACAGCAACTACTAATGTTACGGTTGCTGCTAATGCTAATCCAGTCACTGGCGTATCGCTTGATAAAACCACATTGTCTGGGACTGTCGGCGGGACTGATCAATTAACGGCAATCGTAAAGCCAGACAATGCTACTGACAGCAAGGTTAACTTTACATCGGCTGATTCGAAAATTGCGTCTGTTGATGATACTGGTAAGGTTACCTATGTTAAAGAAGGATCAACACAAATCACAGCAACTACTGAAGATGGTGGCTTTACGGCAACCAGCGATGTTACTGTGGCGAGTAAGTAATTCGCCGCAGGCAAATGGTGATCCTACCATTACAAGTGATTCAGTCCATTACGATTTAAAATGAAAGAAGGCTAATAAGAATGGCTGATCCAAAGTTTGATGGCTATGCAAAAGCTGATTTAACTAAAAAATTGGTTGATGGCGAGACTGGCGGTGTCACGTTTAATGGTTTAACACCCGCCTCTGATTATGATTTTGTCGCGGCGTATGCCGGTCAAGACCCGACTAAATTTGGAACAGATTTGGGCAAAGTTACGACGCCACAAGTTGTTCCGACAGCCCCCACAATTAAAGTGACGGCGGGTGATTCACAAGCAACGGCTGTGGTTACGCCAAGTGCTAACGCTGATAAAGAAGCAATTACAGGCTATAATTTTTATGTAAAAAATCGTACCGACAATTGGCCGGCTGAAGCTACTCTAAGTACCACGCCAGATAAATTAACCGTGACAATTCCTAACCTCACTAATGGTAATGAATATACGATTGGTGTAACGGCAGTTAATAGTGCTGGCGAATCTGATTACAACAAAACCGGAGCAAGCGACCATGTAACACCAGTGGTTACCCCATTAGTTGCTTCTCCTGAAAATGTTAATGTTGAAGTTGGTCAAACGGCAACAACTAATATTTCACCTGTCCCAACCAATGGTGGCACATTTTCTGTGAAAGATACTACGATCGCAACAGTTGATTATAAACTAAACGGTCGATTTGATTTAACTGGTGTCAAGGCTGGCAATACTGAACTAGATGTGACAAATCCAAATGAAACGGAGCAAACAATTGCAGTGCCAATTACAGTAACTGCGCCGGCTAGTTCCGCTTCAAGTGCCGGTTCGTCAGCTGCTAGTTCCGCTTCTGGTTCTGGTTCAAGTTCAGCAGCCGCCCCAGCATCGAGTGCCGCAGCACCGGCTTCATCAGCGGCTAAATAGTTTATTAAATAATCAGGTTTATATTTAGAGTTTCACGATTAAATCGTGAAGCTCTTTTTTTAGGAGGGAAAAGTTATGTCAGATTCAAATAACTTAATTTCCGCAGTTAAGAAGTTCTATAACTCCGGGGATGAATATTTAATTCCAGTCGGAATTGATAAAGACAAGATTCCAGCTCTTTCAAATTATATTGAGGCTCAGAATACAGGAATTCTACTTGTTGACGTTGATGATATTTCTGATACTGCCCAATATGCAACCAACCAAAGTACCGCTGCATTTAAGGCAAATACTGACGATGATCATGCCAATGTCTTATCATCTGGTGTTGTGGGTGCAGTAGGCAACCTGGCGGTTGGCAGCTTTGATGTGGCGAACACATCTGATTTGGCTGATAGTGTCTTGCCACAAGATCAGTTATCTTTCCAGCAAGATCAACTAGAGCCTTATACGGAAGGCAATATCAACACTTACTACTATGCACAAGGATTACCTATTGTCCGTGATGGTAAGATGCTTGGCGGTTATTATCTCGACATCTTGCTTGGCCGTGACTACATCATTAAGCACAGCAATAAAGCCCTGACTAAGATCATGGCTAAAAATCCTAAAATTGCCTTTAACAATACAGGTATTAATTTGCTTAAATCAGGTGTTGAATCAGTGTTTGACCAGCTTTACAAAAACGGTGGCATTGGTGAAAAAGATAATGGTAAACCAGACTATTTGGTGACTGCCTTGCCTCGTGAAGATATGAAAGACGCTGACGTAGCCCAACGTATTTATCGTGGTTTATTTTGGCAGTATCATCCAGCAGATGCCATTGATGATGTTTATATTTCTGGTGAAATCGACCTATAAGGAGGAAATTCAAAATGCAACTTACTCAACATACATTTGACCCGTGGGAAGTAGTAGTTCAGATTGATGGACTTCCGTTCACTGATTTTGGTACGGGTGATAAAGTCGCGGTGGCTTGGAATAACGATAACGTTACTGATTCTGTGGATAATAATGGTAATGGTAAATCGGCCATTAATCATGATCACTCTGGAACCTTTACGTTCAGTATAGATCCTAATGCAGCCAACTATGCCCATTTGATTGACTTGGCAAATAACCTAACCGGTGTTCCCGTATCCGTAACCTCGAGTTTTGCTCACTTTCATACCGATAGTGCCCGCATTACGCGCCCAGTTGATACAACTTTGAACGCTGAATATCCAAGCGTTTCCGTGGTATTCAAAGCTTCTGTATTGCAAGTTGATCCAATTACCGAATCGTAACCAGGTGGAATTAAATAACAAAGGAGTTTTCTTATGACTGAAGAAATTAATACTAAGCCTACTGCTAAAGCGACTGAAGAACCGATTAAAGAGCCTAAACTAGTTCGAACTGAAAAAAACGGGATGATTGTTGGTTATGTAACCCTTTGGGATAAAAAGACCAAGCAAAACATTAAATATCCCTTCAATTTTCCAGGTGTAGAGAATGCTGTTAAGTTTATTGATTTGACAGATGTTGGTCGTCATGCCTACTGGGATGCCTTTATTAACGGCAATGATGATCTGGGACTTAATCCGCTTATCGGTACGCCCATTGTTGGTGGTAAACCGGAAAAAATGAGTTGGAAGTTCTGGGAAAATCATTCTGGTCTTATGAAGGTCTGCGCAGAAGCCGACCGGTTTCTTATGCAGGAACTTGACTAATCACTTCATTCGCAAGACAGATCTTGAGGCATTAATTAATAATTCATCGTCTCAATCGATTGGCTGGAATGCCTATATTTATAACGGATTAGAAAGCGGTTTGCCTCGGCCAATTAAATATATGAATGCTGATGAACTGTCTGTCTTTAAATGGGCGATTTCTAAGCGCATGGAAGTCCAGTCACAAATGCGAGGAGGATTCTAGCTATGGGTTACGCAAGAAGTGCCAAGGTTGGTTTCCGAGTTGTGTCAGAAAATATGGATGCGATTGATCGTGCGAATGACAAAATGGATCGACTTATCAGATCTAGTCGGGAAGCTAATAATCAGCTTTCCCATTTTGGCAATCGCATGTCGGTTCAGGGATTAACTAAGTTTGAGGATAAATATGACAGCTTAATTTCTAAATCAAAAAAAATGTCTGATAGGCTAACTAGTGATGCAGACCAAATAAGTAATCGTTACAAAAGCCTTGCTGACAGTTATCGTGAATCTGCGAAACAAATCAGCAAGGCTTTTTCTGATACTTCTAAGGAAGCTCGAAATTCAATAAAGCATCTGCCTAAAGAGGCAAAGCTTAAAGTAAAAACAAATCTTAAACAAACTAGTGCTGATGTTGACCATACAAGGACGCGGATTGAAAGGCTCGGTAATCGGGGAAAAATGTCCCTTGACCGGATCTCTAAGAGTGGCCACAAAACAACCAAGTCATTCAGAAGTTTGTATGATGCGGGTAATGATTTTGTGAATATTAGTTCTCAGATTGCAATTGGTGCTGGAATAATTGGTGGTGCCTTTCTTAAATCAGCCAATGAGGCTACGAATTTACAAAATAAATACATCACCATTAAAAACTTGCTAAAGACTGGTGGCGAATCCACTTCTCAATCCAAGCGTGAAACTGCGGCAATGCAGAAAGAAAACAATCGTTTTGCGTTGCAATATGGCGTTTCGCCTACAGATATGGCCAAGGGCGGCGAAGAACTTATTCGTCGAGGCTATAACGGTAAACAGGAGTTAGCATCACATAAATACTTCTTACAAGCCGCAAGAGCTTCTGGGGATCCCTATAATTCAGTTGTTAATTATGGGGCACCAACACTTGAGCAATTCGGCTATAAAGCCAAGGCCGGTAATTCTAGGAAAAAGATGGCCGCTTATACCAAGAAAGTTCTTAATGAAATGGCTTATGGGTCAGATTTAACGGCAACAAATTTTGAAGGCATGGGGAATGCCTTACGCTATGTTGGTGCTACTGCCCATAGTTCTAACCAAGGACTTGCTAGAACTGTTGCGGGAGTGGGGGTTCTTTCTAATAATGGACAAGATGGATCTATCGCTGGTACTGGGCTACGTAAGGTTATGAATGCTTTCGCAGCTCCCAATACAACTATGAAATCTCAACAAGGACAGATTATGTCGGCTCTAAACCTAAAGCCTTCTGATTTTCAGAAAGCTAATGGACAAGTTAAGACACTTGCCGATAATATGGACGTTCTTAAGAAAGCAACTGCTGGGATGAGTTCGGCTGAAAAATTTAATGTTTTCCACATGTTCTTTGGGACGACTGGTCAAGAATCAGGCTTATCCTTGCCAACAATACCAAACAATTGAGATCGCTAACTGGACAGGTCAGTCGGGCTCAAAAGTATGGGAAGAATGGTTATATTGCTTCACTGGCTAAAAAGAATATGGCATCATGGAAAAACCAGATTGATGTATTTAAGCAATATCTTAATGTTATGGGAATGGGATTCACCAAAACAGTTCTACCTCTATTCACCAAAGCGCTAGGTGTTGCCAATAAATTCCTCAAAGTTTTAATTGGCCTGCCTTCGCCAATCAAGAAAGCAGCCGGTTATGCTGCAGCATTTGCAGGAGTATGGGGAGGCTTAAAAGTTAGTAAGGGCCTCCTTGGATTATCTGGACGCATGCTTGGTATGGGAAGCAGTAAATCGCGTGCTTCTATGACTTCACGTGCTGTTTCGGCAGTTAGTGATATTGAACAGGCTGAAGTTGGCTCAAGAGTTGCTGGAAGAAGAGTGCCACTTAGTTCAACACGTTCCGGGAGCACTCATTTTGCACAATCAAGATTAGGTGCCATGACTAGTTCTTTGAGTAGTGATCGATTACTCAAAGGGATGTCATATGCCACTATTGGCCTTCAAATTGGTGGCCATGCTGTAAGTGCCTTTAAGAAGGGTGTTGACAGCAAACAAGGCGGCAGTCAAATGTGGCAAGCCGGCGGTAACGCTGTTGGTGCTGGGATTGGCCTTGCATTGAGTGGTGGTAATCCATTAGTTGCTATGATTGGCTCATCTGTTGGTGGTTCGATTGCTAAGAGTATTGCTGGTAGTAAATATGTTAAAAATCTCAATGAAGTTGACAAGAAGCATCAGTCTAATCCTTATAGAACTAATCAAGTCTGGACTGGAAATGGTGATCGACAGAATTCAGCAGAAAAGCGGATTATTCATCATAAAGGCTACAGCACTGATATTTACGGCATGATGGTTCCGGATGATTCAAAAACAAAACATGCAAAGAAAGCTACATCATTAGGGTTGGATAAATCTGGTAAGAGAGAGCTTAAATCATTTACTTCTTCTTTTAATAAGGCTAATCAGAATTGGGCAACTGTTTCTAAAGGAACCGGATCGAAGATTAACCGAAATGTTTATGGCAATATGCGCAGAGGTTTAAAATCTTATACAAATTCCGAAAAGTTATCATCTAACAAGCGCGTTCAGATGCTGCTTAAAGAAGGCGTTATTACCAAGAAGCAAGCTGCTTCTATGGAAAAATCAGACAATAAGTACTGGAGTAAGCGGTATTCAAATGCTTCTAAAGGCATTAGTAAACTGACCCGAAGTGAAAGAAACGGTGGTAAAGGCCGTGAAGCTGCTATTTCAGCAACCAATCGGGCAGTATCCAGGCTACTTACTAATAATACCAACAAAGAAACCATTATTTACGGCCGATTAAAGAACCGGACTTCGAAACTTTCTCAGTCACAAGCTCGCTCGATTATTAGGTCTTCATACAAAACGATGAAGTCAACTGTTAATTCTGCAAATAAGACCTATAAATCTGCCAAAAGTGCTGCTAATAAGAAGTACAATTCTGTTCGTAATGCGGCTGACAAGGAATATTATGTAACCCATTCAATCAGCAAGAAACAGCATGATAAGATCATTGCCAACGCTCGCAGCCAACGTGATAAAACAATCAGCGCTGCTCGGACCACTAAGAATAAAACTATCGATAGTGCTGAAACCATGCATGAAAAAGTTGTTCAAAAGACTTCAGCAATGGTTAAAGGCAACCTTAAGCAAATGAATACCTGGACAGGAAAAATGAAGGGCATTTGGAGCCGGTTTGGTGATTGGTGGGGTAATCTTTGGGGTGGTTTAACGAAGCTTGGTCATCTTGGTACCAAAGCTATGGCAAGCAATTTAACACCCGAACTTGAAAAGATGAATTCGCTTCTTTCCCAAATGAAGAATGGTAAAAAGAATCCCAAGAAGAGTAAGCGAACAGCAAGTACTGATGCTTCCAGACTACCTGGGAATGTGTTTGCTGCTAACGCTTTGGGTACTCGTAATGCATCAACACATACACATATGGCACTTATTGGTGAAAGCGGGGAACCTGAGCTTGCGTATACCGTAATGGGTCGCAAAGCGCGTTTGTTGGGCGCTAATGGTCCTCAAATAACAAGGGTTAAGGCTGGAGAGAAGATTCTTAATGCTAAGGACACCAAACGTGTTCTTACTGGCAATTATGGTCAAGCGTTGCCTGGTTATGCTACCGGGAATACTAAGCTTACCGCATCTTCAAATAAGTCATTGAAAGCTGCTAAAAGAGTAAGCAAAAAGACTATTAAAGATTATAGTGATCTTCAATCTGGTTCATCTAAGCAATTGTCTAAGTTCAGTAAATCAAGCAACTCCAAGTGGTCAAGTATTCACAAGTCAACTGCTAAATATACCGGTAAGACTCAAAAGCAAACTGTTATCGATTATGATCAATTGCAAAAAGGTTCATACAAGCAATTGCGCCAATTTGACAAAGGCAATACGTCGAGGTGGCGCAATATCAGTAGTGATACTAAACACTACACGACTAAGTCTAAGAATCAAGCTATTTCAACGTATAACAGTATACAGAAGGGTGTTCAGAAACAAGTTAACCAAATGCAGTCTGGTGTAATTTCAAGTGGTAAAGCGACGGCAATTGGCTTCGGCCATGCACTTGGTAAGATGGATAATTACGCACATTCAGCAATGTCAAACACTGTTCATCAATTGAACGGTGGCATCAAGGGTATTGATAAAGTTCTTGGACAATTTGGCGGTAATAGTTCCGTTATTAATGCCATTCACTATGCTAAAGGCTCAAACGGAGAGCTTCCTAATGATCAACTGGCAATTGTGAATGATGCCAAGTCTGGTCCACGTCAAGAATCTATTATTCGTAATAATTCTCTATTAATTCCGCATGGAAATGATAGGATGATCCCCTTAAAGAAACGTGACAGAGTCCTTAATGGATCCCAGACCCAAAAATTAGGACGTTTAATGGGCATTCAGCACTTTGCTAAAGGCTCCGGCGTATCTCATAGTGAGCTTAATAAAATCATCAGCAAGAATAATGCTCATCCAAACAAAGCTTTTTCAAATGAATTTTCATCAAAAATTTCAAAATCAAATACAGTTCTTGGAAATGCCATCAAAGGATTAAGCAAACGTGCAACAACTAAATACGGGGATCCTTGGTCTACAGAAGTATGGCATCAAATGGACAACGCAAGAAGCTCAGAAGGTTCCGGTACTTATGGTAGTGGTACGTGGCTTCATAACCCTGGCAATGGTTTTGGCGTTTCGTCAGGATTTGGTTATCGTGGGCCTGTCGCCGGAGGCCTATCAATCCATGATGGTGTCGATTTCTCTGGAGGCCATGTTGTCCATGCAGTTCATCCTGGTAAAGTTATTCGATCTGGTGGAGCACCAAATGGTTGGGGAGGCTCTAGTGGAATTGGTCAAAACATGGTTACTAAGTCTGCAGACGGATACTATGTTATCTATCAAGAGTTCAACGGCAAGAACAATTCGGGTGCCCATACCTACGTGAGTGTTGGTGATGACGTTAATGCTGGGCAAAAGATTGCTGCACTTGGGCCTGCTGGAACTCATGTTCATATTGGAGTTTCAAAGCATAATCCGTTTAGTAACAATCCTGATTCCACTAGTGGCTGGTTTGACGTCACTAAAATGAGATCTACCAAAGCTAAAAAAGCAGCCAAGAAGAACAAACAAGCTTCGTCTGCATTATCAAAGCTTGTATCAAAAGAGATTGCCCCACAACTCAAGTGGGTCAAGAAACACTTAAGAGCAAGCAATATCGGTTCGCTAGGACTGAGTGGCAGCATCGCATCAAGGGCTAAAACACTTTATGACGCTATTAAGTCAGCCTATCCATCCGCAACAAAAAAAGGTATTGAAGCGGTTCTTGGTAACTGGCTACTTGAATCAGGTTTAAACCCAGGAATACAAAACAGTATTGGTGCTTCTGGACTGGGGCAGTGGTATAAGGCAGATTTACAGCCTTAAAAGCATATGCCAAGAAACACGGTGCCTCATGGAAGAATGCGGGCGCACAGATCGGCTTTGCGCTTAACGGCGACAGTTCCAATAGCTCAATCCTTAAAAGTGTTCTTCGTGGTAAGGGTTCGGTATCAAGCTTGGCAGCTAAATTCTCAAGTGAATGGGAACGGGGTGGCCATACGGGCGAACATGTTGCAGATGCTGTCAAAGTTGCAGCTTTACTTCATAACAATGGTGGCTGGTCAACTAAGAATAAATTAAACATTTATGGTGAAAAGGACCCCGAAGTTGCTATTAATCCTAAGAAGCCTAATGCCGATGGCTTGATTGCATCGGCAATTGGTGCCCGAAGCAAGGTATCAAGCTCTGTGTTCAGCAATGAATCAATTAAGAAGATGCACAAAGCACTTCTGGAAAACCTGAAAAATTATAATCCGCTCAAAGGACTGCCAAATCAGCCTAAGCATGATGCTAAAGGAGCCAATAACGTTACGGTTAACCTCAACATGAACATCACGGTTAATGCTAATGATAAAAACGCTGGAGCCAAAGTAGCCAATGACATTTCTAAGGCGGTTAAAGAACAAGTCCAAGCTATGTTTGGCCAAAAAATGGCAACACGTGAAAGGGGGACAGCATAATGACAACAGCGGCAGATGTGGTAAAAAGTGCCTACAATTCGGCCCTTTCTATTTTAGAGAGCGTTCAGGCGGCATATGATCAAGCCAATAATGATTATCTAAAGAGCTTAAATGATGTCGCAGACGGCAAAAGATTAAGTATTGATGAATCATCTCATAGCTTGCTAGCTCAGTATACTGTCGGCAAGTCACCCTATATCGGTTCTCAATATACGGTCCCCTATAATGGCGGCTATCTGATCTCATATGCTTCTGGATCAGATACGGTTTATCAGATGATGGACAGTTCAATGAAATATGTTTCTAAAATGACGATTACCGACGGGGGTCATGGCTCCTCATTTGGGGTTGATGGTTCAGGCAATATCTGGGCGGTCGTTAAACATGATGGCTATCAGATTAGCAAGTTTCCATACCAGGCTGGTCAAACGATAGCGGCTAGTTCACTAACATCACTATTTAATTCAGAAGGCTTGCTCCGAGTTAACTACGATACCAATAACAATCTGGTTGGCTATACGACGGCCGATAGTTACTGTATTTGTGATCCCGGCAACTTATCATCACCCAAGAACACAATCAGTATTTCGACAATGGGTTTCACGATTGGTGAACAGACATGGCAATCACAATCACTCAGCTATCCGTATGTATTTTGGCAAAGCGGTGCCTATAGCTCCAATAGTGATCCAGCAACAGTGGGCTGCTATAACGTTGAGACAAATACACAAGAATTTGTTAAAACCTATAATACGGACAGTTATGGTATGAAATATGGCGACAATGAACCAGAAGGCATTTATTCAACCGGGAGTGCAATTCTCGTAACGTTTAACAATAACAACAATGGGTCTAACGCGATTAATTATTTATTCTCAATTCCAACGGTCACAGCTGATTCATCTACAAATACTAAGCTTGATGATTTGAACCGTCTTAAAAAGTCTCTAGCTGATGCCCAGTCTGCGTACAACAGTGCTAAAAGTGACTATCAAAAATACCAGCAGACAGCTCAAGCAGTGACTAAAGATACAGCTAAAGTTAAATCAGCCACTAAAGCTGTGACGGCGGCTCAAAAGAAAGTCACAGCGACTAATAAAAAGTTGACGGCACTTAAGAAAGAATATGCCAAAGCCACAGGAAGTAAAAAGAAAGCGTTAGCTAAGCAGATCGCTGCTGCTGAAAAAACACTGGCTTCGCAAAAGAAGGCTCTTACAAAAGCCAAAAAGACTGAGACATCAGCTAAAAGCAAACTATCGAAGGCCAAAAAGGCTAAGCCAAGTTTAGCAGCAGAAAAGTTACTTCAGCGGGCGATTTTGAAAAAAGCGATTTCGGCAGCTGTAATGGCTGAAACCGGTGGTAAGGATGTGACCTGGATAACGCCTTTTAATCCAGGAAGTAAGGAAAGTTATGCTGTTTTATGGCCTGACAGTGAAGACTTTTCCGAAACCGTCAATGTTAATGAAACAGCAGTTATTAAGCACACTCCGATTAATACTGTGACGCAGGCAGGAACGGAAAGTATCGCTATTGGTGGTGCTTTGATCGGGGAAGTTGGCGATGTGCCAACGTTGGTTAAAAAGTTTGAACGTGTAAGGAAATGGGCTGAAAACACGGCCGAAGTTGAATTACACGGTCAAACGTCTTTTGCTCATTCAATTATTTCGGCAATTGATAAACCACATGATACCGATGTGGATAACCAAGTTCCATTGTCGATTACTCTCCAAAAGGTTGATTGGGCTGATTCCAACGTCAAAAAGAAGAAAAATGCTTCTAAAAATAAGGGAAAGGCGAAGAAAAAATCAGGCAGCGGCCATAAGCAGAATAGCAGTAAGAGTTCGGTTAAAACAGTCACTACTAAATCTGGTGATACTTATTATAAATTTTCTCTCAAATATAACGTAAGTGTCTCGCAGTTACGCAAGTGGAATAAGTATCCGGATCGCTCTATTCCGGTGGGCGTCAAACTAAGGGTTAAATAGGGAGGCAAAATCATGAGCTTACATGACAAATTGGTGATTGATACCAGTGATATGCCAAATTATTGTGTGTTTACATCGGGAGCCGAGAATTTCACAATTGAATTTTACTATCGTGACCGTTTTGACAACATTTATTTTAATTTATATGATGCTGACGACACGCCCTTGATTACTGGCGAGAAGCTGGTTTACGGTATGCCTTTATGGAATATTAATGACGTTAATCTTCCAGCGGATAGAATTGTTCCTTTTGATGAATCGGGTGTCGAAAATAAAGTCAGCATTGATAATTTTCAAACATCAGTGTTTCTATATTACGATGATTTGGATCCGGATATTGAGAACCCAAGCAATGCTGATGTTGATGAGAATGATACGGACAACTCTGACTTGCTGGATGATGACACTGGTAGTTCGCTGATTGAAGATGAGCCGTCAGATGACAGTAATGAGTATGCCCTGCCAAATGATTGGAGTGATAATCTATGAAGTTGGTAAGGCTATATCGGCGATTGGAAGTCGATGGTAAGAAAGGGAAACTGACTTTAAAGAGCTATGCCAAGATTCCTTACAACGTATCAATGGACATCGAGGCTTCTTATCAATCAGGCAGTAGGGAGACCACCCAAGTTTCCATCATGAATTTGCCAACCGAAGATATTAAGTATCTAACTAAGGGAGTTAATGCCCGCGTGTACGGCGGCTGGTACAGCGAAACAGGTCTATATAATGACGTTGGAATTATCATGGAAGGCACGTTAGCAACGCCGACCCCGTCCACAATTGACGAGTCAGGGAAGACCACCACAATTACGATCACTGATGGCAGCAATTATGATAAGATTCCTGAGGTTAAGATCAAGACAACCTCTTCACGAGCTGTATCAGCTCAAAAAACGCTTGATCAGTCAATAACGGCCTATAACAGCAAAATGAATGCTATTCGGCGCAAATATATTGACAATCACCCGAATGCTACTAGCAAACAACTACGGGCATATAGTCATACGATTACAACCAAGAAAAATGCTTTTGCTAAAAAGAAGCGTCAGGAATATGTCAAACAGAAGCTGATAAAACTGCCAAGCTAAGGTAACCAAGACAACCAAATATAAGCCGTTGTCTTTCGCCAAAAACACCAGGGGATCGTCGATCATCAAAAAGATAGCTAAGAAAGCCGGCATTAAAATTTACAAGCTCAAACTCGTGTATGACAAGAAGTTTACCAAAGGGTATACCGCGAAATCTAAACCGATGGCCGCAATTAAGAGTATTGCATCTCAATGCAAAACACCCGTCTCTTATCCTCACGGCCGGCTTGAAATCGTTGATTATTCCAAAAACAAAAAATCGCAATTCTATCTGGAATATTCAACCGGTTTGTTGGCAGAACCAGAAGCCCAGGATGACTCGGATGACGGTTTACAACATTACCAAGTCACAGCTTTGTTCCGCCCTCAATTTGCTGTCGGGTATATCTTTCATATTGAGAGTACAACCTTAACGGGGTGGGTTCTAATAGAGAGTGGTACATCAGCGATAACCGACGACTCAGGTGTTTCGACCTTGGACGTAGTTGATTATACCAAATACAAAAAGAAGACAGCTGCATCGACTAAGAAGGCTAAAAGCAAGGATAAGAAAGCTAAAGCCAAGCTCGATGCTGCTAATCGTAAAAAGTTGAAAGCTAAACAGAAAAGTAGGCGTAAAAAATAATGGCTGAAAATCGAGATTACATGGAGGAATTCTTCCAAACTTATAAGAATGAAATCATAAGCGATATGAGTATTGCGATGCGCTGTAAGATTGTTAAGGTTAACTCAGATAAGACTTATAATGTTCAACCATTAGCACTTTATACCGATGGGACTAAACGACCACAGCTTTTAAGTCTTCAAGCATCTTTCATTCCGATTAAGATTAAATATCATGATGATATTGGTGATTCTCATGACTTTTCACCTTTTTATGCAGAAATGACAGTTAATTATCAGGTAGGCGATGTGGTGGTGGTCGTATTTGAAGACCGAGACACATCCAATGCTAAAGGAAATAACGTCTTTAAAATTGATAGTGAACGTATGCATGATAAAAATGACGGCGTGATTGTTGGCAAAATCGACTTGAAGTAGGTGATCTAAATGGCATCGGATATTTATGTAAATGATCATGGCGATTTTGAACAAGATGAATATGGCAATGTTACAACTGTTGAAGGCATGGATGAAATTGCTCAATCGTGCAAAATTGCTTTGAATACTCGCAAAGGTGGCTGGTATCTGGACACTGATGAAGGATTAGATTGGGATGCAGTTGTGGGCAGCATGAAGCAAGAACAATTTGTTACTGCTGAAATTAGAGATTGCTTGCTTGAAGATCCCAGGATTGATGATGTTCATGATGTAGAATTCAAACAAATTGGTCGTAACTTGAATGTGGGCATTACCATTGAGGTCAACAATCAGCTAAAAGAATTTGACTGGGAAACAGGTGATTTAAGTGATTGATGAGAATGGCTATTCTCCATTGGAATATGATGACGCTTTGGACACCATTCAAGGCTTTATTCGGAAAGAGAACGGCGAAGATACAAACGTATCACCCAGATCGTTCTGGGGAACCTTGGCAAGAGTCATGGCCCAAATTGCGTGAACATTGACCAAAACGGGGAGAATGTTCATGATTCGGGCTATATTCAGCAGGCGACGGGAGTAAATCTTGATCGAATTGGTGGTAACTATTCGTTGATGCGTAAACAAGCGGAAGCAGCCAGTACCGCCTTAACGTTTACCGGAACGGCTGGGTATGTGGTTCCCACTGGAACGGTGTTTATGGATGACAATGGGAATGAGTTCTATAGTGTTGATGACTGCCAGTTAGATGCGAATGGGATGGGTTCAACAATCGTTGTATCAAGTGAACTAGGTGCTCAATATAATGTGGATGCCGGAACGATTGTTAACCAACAGTCACCGGTCGAAGAAATTGATACGGTTACCAATACTGATGCGGCCACTGGTGGTCAAGATATGGAAACTGATTTGGATTACCGCAACCGGCTGCTGCTGGCTTCGAATTCCAATGAGTCGGGAACGATTAATGGCATCTATACGGCTTTAATGAATACCCAAGGGGTTACGGCAGTCAAAAGTGTCTACAATAGTTCAGCGACTGCCAACGACTCATATGGCAATCCGCCCAAAACGGTGCATTATTATGTTCAAGGCGGCACTGATAACGATATTGCTAATACGCTGTTAACCTCTGGCGGAGGTGGCATTGCCCTTGTCGGCAGTAAAAGTGTTAATGTGATTGATGATTCCGGCACTACGCAAGTAATCTACTTTGATCGACCAACGGAAACACCGATCTATGTTAAAGTTTCAGCAACCGTAACTGACAGTTTTGACCAAAGTGAAGGCACTGATGATATTAAAGCAGCTGTTGAAGGCTATATTGAAAGCTTACAGATGGGCGAAACGGTTGTCACCAATCAATTCTTTTCTAACATCTATGCAATTGACGGAGTTAATTATGCGGACATCACAATTGGAACCGATAAGAGCAAATTAAGTACTGATAATATCAATTTAACAGCTTTTGAAATTCCAACGATCGATGATAACAATGTGGAGGTTGACTATGTATAACACGACATATAATGACCTTTACCCCGAAATATTCAAGATGTTTGATCGTGGCATGGCTGTTGGGGAAGGAACCAATGTTAATACAGTTATTCGTGTCTTAACAGATTTTCAGTTGTGGTTGGACAATGGCTTTGAAAGCATTCATAGTGCTTGGGTAATTGATGAGGCCGTTGGGGAACAATTGGATGAGATTGGTGATGATATTCACCAACCACGGTATGGAGCCACCGATGACGCTTACCGATTTATTCTGAAAACCAAAATTTTAGCGGCCCATTCAGGCGGTACCATAAACGACATCATTAACATTGTCTGTAATGCTCTAAGCATTGATCCTCAGACATCAGGAGTAAAAGTCAAGAATGATTATTACTGGGATGGTTCTAAAATGGTTGGTGAGCCGCAAGTTGTTGATATTGACCAATTGCCAACTGAATTAATTACATCTAACCAGTCTTTGAAAGTATTAATGGACCGGCTGTCATCGGCAACGCTGAATGGGGTGACGGTTAAGTCGGTGGCATTCATGGATACTGCCGATCTTCCGGAATATATTGGTGTGGGTGTTCAATCCAATCTAATTAAAACAATTAATATTACAGGAGGCAACTAGTTATGGCTTATGATTTAGCTAAAATGACCAATAATGGTAACGTATTACTAGCTAAGATTATCTCGGACAAGTCGTCACTTTCAATTGATAAAATTGAAGTCAGTGATACGCAATTATCGTCATCAACAGATATTACAACAATGACGTCAATCAATAATGTTGTCCAAACCATTCAGGCTAATGGCTTTGATAGCACTGATAGTACACTAGTTATTTCGTCAGTTCTTGATAATACGGATGTCAAAAATGATTATAAAGCGTGGGTATTCGGCATTTGGGGAAGTGATAGTACAAATGGGACATCACAGTTAATTGCGGTTGCGACATCAACCAACTTACCGGACACGATTCCGGCTTTTTCTGGAAGTACACCAGTATCTTATATGTACAAATTCAATATTGGATTCTCCGATGCTGATAAAGTTATTTTTAATACTAGCAATGATGGTTACTCACTTAACAGTTCGGTTGTTCATTTGGTTGGCAATGAAACAATTGATGGCCTTAAAACGTTTAATCAAGATCCGGTTGATAAAGATGGCAATGATTATGGTTTAGCAAAAGATATTGATACCAAGGTAACTGACAACAGGGATGGCACCATTACGGTCAATAGTCAGACTTATGTTCCAGCAGACGACAGCAAAGTTGTGCATAGGTCAGGCGACGAAGAAGTCACTGGTATCAAAACATTTGATACGGCGCCAGTTAATAAATCTGACGGCAAACTGTATATCACGCAACCGCACAACAGCCCCAGGATTCCAAAGAGACGGCTGATGCCCAAGACGGATCAACCGCTTGGGTACGCTTGCCAAAAGGCACAGAGGGTTTACCTGATGCTAACAACGGTTATATGGTAAGAACGATTAATGATGGTGCAGATCTGGTTCAATTGGCGGTTACCGAAGCAATTCCGGATACGATTTACCAACGCACATACCCAAGTGGCCAACATTGGACAAACTGGCATGCTGTTCGATCAGTACCGGATGATGTTGCTAAATTGGATCAAGACGCCAACTTTACTGGTAAGTTGCAAAAAAATGGTAAAGATGTGGCAACCCTGGACAAAGTTGGTTCTATGATTAAACCATCCAGTGCTAATACGCAAGACAGTGCGCTTTCAGATTCTAAGAATGATACAAGTTCATACTTTACATGGGAGTGATAGTAAATGGGGATTATTCATAATAGTAAGTTGGTTTGGGGAATTGCACGCAATGGTAAAAAATTAAAAGGTCTAGCTAGAAATGGTAAACGCATTTTTCCGTTAGATATTAGAAGTACGGATACCGCTACTCATAATATTGACGAATTGAATGGCAATGGTAATGGGAATTTGTGGTTAGATTCTACGGTCGTTGATGGCAGTGTTTATATTCTAACGACAGATAAAAATGGCAATTTATGTGTCTCAAAGATTATCGATAATAAAACTTTGGAAGCACCAGTGATCAGTTTTACCGGCCCCACCACTAGTTACTTACCCAGTGGGCAGATTGAAACCGATCATGCGGGGAACATTATTCTAGCTATTGCCGGCATTGTAGCTAAATTTGATTTGGCTAAAGTGGATACAAATAAAGTCGTTTGGGGAAAACAATATCCTGATAGTGATTTTGTACCTAATCGAATTGCCATAGATTCCGAAAATGGCATTGTTGTTGTCGGTACTGGTTCTAACATTTTTGCTTATTACTATGATAAAGATGGTAATTATAAAGCTCAAATGGGTTTGAGTAGTGCAATCGGGGAAGCTGTGGCGATTGATGCAGATGATAATATCTATATTGGTATGGATTTATATACTGGTGGTGCATCACAAGATGGGATTATTAAATATTCCCCCAAATTGGCAACTAGATCGGAATGGAGTTTCACCTTAACTTCGATGCCGACAGCAATGATTATCTGTAATGGGTTTGGGTATGTCTCAACACAAGGATCTGGTGTCGGTGGTTCACTTTTTAGATTTACTCTCGATAGTGAAAATGGTCAACTTGATAAAAATTATCCTGCGCCTAACAAGGCTCGATGTCTGGATATGTTTTTTGATCGGGGTGGATTTATTCATTTTTTGTGGTGTAATAGCACCGATAACCAAACTAATATTCAAAAATGTGACTGGGACGGTGCCAGTGTATGGGTTTCAGAAACCGTTAATGCCAAAGGTGCTAGGGCGAATATGGATTCTAAGGGCATTATTTATGTTATACCGCCATATACTATTAACGGTGACACAACACAGGATGTCACCGCGTTAAGCGTTGGTAAAGATGTCAGCGGGGTTCCGTCCGTAAAATAAGCAGAACAATAACCGTATTTTAGTATTATTTTTTGTGAGGGATGTGCTATAATGCTGTGTGTAGGTAGTAGCGCCCCAAAAGTTACTACTTATACCCCCAAAGGATATATTTTCTTAAAATATATTTCCTAGAAGCATATTCATATACTCCAATATATGAACTAGCACCTATTGCAGAGTAGGTGCTTTTATTTATGAAAAACACTATAATTAATTTAGCCTTTCGTCCTTATATTTTACTAACTTTATTTTACGACCTAATTAATATTTAGACTGTTAAAAAAGTTAGATATGTGTATAATAAAGAGAGGTTGTAGTTGTCAGCTATGATCTGTTATCTTACAATTTATTAGTGCTAATCTATTGATGAGCACTTTTATTTAAAGATTGTTTGAAGGGGCTTTCTACTCAAAAATCTAATTAAATATGACTGGGATGGGAATGCTATTTTGACGACAATGGTTAATGAAAAAGCTTTGTGTCAAATAACAGTGACCAGTCTTGGACAAATTGTTGCGATCCCATTAATTTCTGGTTCAAATGAGCAAACAGTCGGTTTAATAACACAGCAATAATTAAGCTAGAAAAATGTTGGATAATTTAGGAGATCTGGCTTGAATTATTAATTGTCATTTTATGCGTGCACATCTTTTGAAAGGTGTTACAATGTCTCTAATGAATAGTAAATCCCCTAGGATACTATTCAGGCCTCGTGAGAAATATCTCCCCTCAAATATATTTCTCTAAATGTTTTATGACATACAGCACCTGTCTTTTTAATGGATGCTGTATATTTTTGTTCCCAGAAGCTCAGTCATTCTAGACAAGTAGTTCACATTTACCTTAAAATGTTTATAATGTAATTAGATTAGTAGTTTTGCTAAACAGCTACTAGTCTACATTTTGCAAACACAGGGAGGAGCATCTACAGTTAAAGTAGATGTTCTTGTTTTAACTTTATAATTCAAAGGCGACTATGAATTATGAAGCTTCTTGGTCGGGAAAGAATTATTAGTGAATGCTGCTAATCTTTCTTTAATTTTATGAAAAGGTGAGAAGCACCCTTTTATTTTTTACAATAAAGATTATAATTAGGTTTATCAGTAGAAATCTACTGTGAAGTTTTCATGTTTTTCAAAACAGCCTATTATTAAAATCTTCCAACTTAGGGTTCTCCTAAATCTTATTTCAACCTGAAATAATATCCTTCACAACTATTTGTTGAAGTTTTAGTGATAGGCTTTTTGCTATGTGATATAATAACCTTGTTAAGAGAATTAATTATCTGACGATATTGACAAATCAACTTACAAAAGTATTTCTCTTAATTGACGTTTGTCTCTGGATGAACGCTTTTGTTTTGAATTTTGTCGTACACTGACTGTTGATGAAATTACAGGGATCATCTCTTTAAGATTTAATTATCTTAATAGTTTGAGGACCCTTTTAAGACACTGGAATAAAAAATGGGACTATAATGATTTTGTTGACAGTGCGGAAAAACTGTCGATCCATTGGGAATCTTGTAATGTTCATCATTGATTGTAATTATATTGCAATTAATGGTGATCTTTTTATATGAGTGTTAATTGTTAAGAATTATTTACACAATATGAAGTAAATCAAGGAACCTTTAAAAAAAAGTGTTATAATTCATGCATGGATAATGTGTTTAAAACATGTTATTCATACAGGTAATATAAAAACTCCATTTTTATATTGTGCACCACAAATACAAGCACTCATTTTAATGGGTGCTTGTATTTTATAAATGTGTTAAAATAAAAGGTGTGAATAGTATTCCCTGAACAGAGCTATTCATAATGTTAATATATTCCCCTCTCTGGAATGTATTACTCCAAATTATATTCATATTTTCGAATTCACATGCCCCAACATGTGAATTCTAAATAGCATCTATTTTTATAGATGCTATTTTTAAGTTAGCATTGAATTAGTTTGTTAAGATAATTAATTTAACGAGTGTATAGTTATTGTTGCTTTCGCTGTCAGCTTACTATGGTGTAACCAATCGGTGCTTTTTATTTAAAATGTGTTATAATTAATTATAGGCAAGGTTTTTGTGACAGTTGCCTGCATGTGAAAATATATTCCCTGAAAGTATATTTCTCATTCTTATTCATATATACCCCTTAATATATATGCATATGTTGTCCACCTATCCCAAAGATGGGTGTTTTTATTTAGAGTAGGTACTTGATTTATATTGTTTGAGTGTTAAAATACTTTTAATGCTTGAGTGCATCGTAGTGAAAGTTCTTTCAATGATATCAATATGTGTAAAGTACTAATTATTTAATTAGTACTTTTTCTTTAATCAGTGTTATACTGCAGTTGTGTGAATAGTAGTGCCCCCTAAAGTTACTATTCGCACCCAAGAGAAATGTCCTTCTAAGAATATTTCATAATAATTACCTAAGCAATAACGTTGCAATTAGCACCTAATCGTAAGGTTGGGTGCTAATTGTTTTACCTTTTTTTTAATAGAACAGCTGATTTTATTTGAAGAAAGTGTTGCAATGAGTTTTGAGGTTTATTATTTTATTTCTAACCTTTTACCTAAAACTCTACTAACGAATTTATTTACACATGAGCGCTTATCTATATTAGATAGGTGCTTTTCTTTTGCTCAAAATTAAGGAGGAATTATGATGTTTAATCAAATTTCAGATGTTTTTAATTGGTTGGAAAGTACCGGCATCTTAGCAGCCTTAGGGACGCTGGTCGCTTTGGCCATCAAACAGTTGGCTCCATATTTAAAAACTCATATCAAAGATAAGCAGTTGAATCAGTTGACCCAATACGCCTTACAGACAGTCATTAAGATGGCTACATTAGTGGGGCTGTCTAAATCGGACCGGCAAAAGGCAGCCATTCAAGAAGTGACCCAATTTGCTCACCAGCTTGGCTTTACCTGGGTGACACCAGAAATTGTTTCGTCACTGGTTGAGGCCGCTTATCAGCAATTTAAAAAACTGGGTTACGATAATCACGCCCCACAAACAACCGGGTTACCAGATCCTGATGAGCCAGCAACCAGTGCGGCACCCACTAGTTCAGCATCAGCCAAAGCGACAACTAGCGTAGCGGCATCTGCTCCAACGACAAGCTCCGAAAAGCCGGCACAAGCCTCGGCTACTGATGCGCAAGTGAAGGAGGGATAGTTATGACCTATCCACGTGGAATTGATATTTCAGCCTATCAGGCCAGCTCTTTATCCTTTATGCAGACTAAGAAGAAACAAGGCGCTAAATTTGCTATTGTGAAACTTACGGAAGGCACTGATTACCTTAACCGTAAGGCGAGTGCCCAAATCACAAATGGTTTAAAGACCTTTAAGGCAGTCGGGGTGTACCACTTTTTTCACGGTTACGGCACCGCCGAAGCTCAATATTTCCTGGCGTGGGTTAAGGAATTTGGGTTGGATAAATCTACCGTCTTGGCTATTGATGTAGAAGCCAGCGATCTGCCCACTTATACAACAGCCCAGGTAAATGTTTTCTTGAAGTATTTAATCAACCACGGCTACCGTAATGTGATCACCTACGGTTCAGCGTCCTGGTTTAATGCCGGTCGAATTAATCGGTCGGCATTAGTCGACAAGCATATTTGGGTTGCTGCCTATAATAATTATGCGCCGGGAGTGGCTAACGCGAATGCTTGGCAGTACACGGATAATTTCTATGGGTTGATGCTTCACTGGACTTCGATGGTTCACTATCCGGCACCACGACGGTGGCCAAGCCTAGCTACTATCAAACTCCGGGTCTATACGAAGTCCGCATTGGTCAAATTCATGCTTATAATGATCTGGCGGGAAAATCCAAACGGTACGTTCGTTTACGCAAAGGCAGCCGAATCTATGGCACCCCGGTTAAATATGGCAAAGTCACGCGGCTAAAGACGCCTATCGGCTATTTTACGACCAATAAAGCATTCATTAAATTTATTAAAAAGGCGGGATAGGCATGCCTCAAAATGAAATTAACGTTACCGAAACTCTTATGGAAATTAACGAGCGCTTAGCCCGTCTAGAAACAAAAATGGATAATCTTAACAGTGCTGATGATAAAGCCGAGAAGGCGTTACAGTTATCGCAAACCAACGCGGACAACATTAAAGCCAATGCCAGTGATATTAGTAATTTAAAAACCATTCTTTACTGGGAAATTGGGGTAATTGTTGTTGGGATTGTTGTTCCGTTAGGCATTTATGTGCTTGAAAAATTCTTCTAAAATGTTAAGATTATCGGCGGAACAGAATAAATGCCAAAAAGTCCATCTCGTTAATTCGGGGTGGGCTTTTTGTTTTATAGGTTTACAAAAATCAACGAAATGAGTTTACATTCTGTAAACTATGGTTTATTATTACAGGTAATTGAGGGTGAGTAAGACATACAAAGCTGTGTTATTTTATTAAAAACATAAGCTGCATGTGTTGTAGCCGGCTTGTATGCTTTGCCTCTACATATTTGGTCATGTCCACATAGATACAAAAGAAGTCCATCTCGTTAATTCGGGGTGGGCTTTTTGTTTTTAATTTATAAATTATGATATTATACTAACAATAACCTATTACCAGTATGGAGGAAATTTTATTGGATACTGATGGTTACCTTTTAATGTCAAATGGTGGCAATAATGAAGAAGTAGATGAGTTTTTGCTAGCAATGAGGCATACTCTAAATATTAATGATGATAAAAATGGTATGCAATTAATAATTGGCAAAAAAGGTAAGGGGTACATGCTTTCTTTATTATCTGAAGACCGGATAATCCAAAATTCTATGGTTTTGCCTTTCCCGCAAACAAATTTGAAATTAGAAGACTTCATCGAATTAAATGAAAGAGCAGAAAAGATGATTTTAAAAGAAGAATGGCTTTACGGATTAAAAGATAGGGCAGGGTTAGAACAGGTTATCGGCACGGTAAATCAGGTGGTATTTAATTATGAGTTGCATCCAACAATTACTGATAAGGCAGCTTATTTATGGTATGCCATTGCTACAAAGCAATTGTTTAATAATGGCAATAAGAGAACTGCCTTTTTGTCAGCACTTAGTTTTTTAAGAATAAATTTTTATAATCTTGATATGTTGGCCCCTAAAAAGCTTTATGATATAACTTTAGATGTAGCAAACAAGAAAATATCTGAACATCAGTTAAAAGACTTTATACTTGAACATATCTATGTGGACTATAAAACATTAGAAGATATTCTGGAAGATAATTAAGGAGGGATTTGTAATTGAAAAAGTCAATAAGTGGTTTAAGTCTTAACGAAGGCGCTCTGCAATCTTTAAACAAGTTCAATTCTTATAAACTAAATAATTATAAGCCGTTGAAAATATCTAGCGCTTTTGCTGATAAAGATATTCAGAGTATTCAAAAACGCATGACAGCAATGAGTGTAAATAATGAAGCAGTTAAGAAAATGAGCCAACTTGATTCAACAAAACTTAATAAATTTACACAAGCAACAATAAAAAGAACACTCCAAGATAAGAATGTTCAGAAAACAATAGAGATGCTTTCCAGAGTTTAATTAA
>NZ_BAKI01000030.1 GCF_000583655.1 Lentilactobacillus farraginis DSM 18382 = JCM 14108 | reverse complement strand
CATAACAACCACGGCACTGAAGCAGCGTGGTTGTTATTTAGTGGCTTATGTAATATAGTGGGCAGTCAGGGGCTCGAACCCTGGACCCACGGATTAAGAGTCCGTTGCTCTACCAACTGAGCTAACTGCCCATCACTAACCGACTTAAATATAATAACATGGTGAAAAAATTTTTGCAACATTAATTTTAAAAAATCCACATACAAGGTGGTGATAATATTAGATTGTCGGAACCACAAATGGGACGTTTTGCCGTGTTCCGACTGACTTTGGACACTGTGTTATAATAGCATCATGTTGGCGTGTGCAAATTTTGAAAAAAATAACAATATCGAAATCCATGTTAGGAGAAATTGTTAATGGCTAAAAAAATATTAGTAGTAGACGATGAAAAACCAATCGTCGACATAGAAAAATTTAATCTAACAAAAGAAGGTTATGAAGTCTTTGTTGCTTATGATGGTGAAGAGGCTTTAAAACAAGTTAATGAAGTTGATCCGGATTTAATTATTCTGGATTTGATGTTACCAAAAATCGATGGTCTCGAAGTTGCCCGGGAAGTTCGTAAAACAAAAGATACACCAATTATTATGGTAACCGCGAAGGATTCCGAACTGGACAAAGTTTTGGGCCTTGAACTGGGTGCTGATGACTATGTCACCAAACCCTTCTCCAATCGTGAATTGGTAGCACGTGTAAAGGCCAACTTGAGGCGTCAGGGAACCTCAGGCGGCAACTCAAATGAAGGTGACGAAAATAAGGATATTAAAATCGGTGATTTGGTCATTCATCCGGAAGCATATTCGGTTTCCAAGCGGGGTGAAAATATTGAACTAACCCACCGTGAGTTTGAACTTCTCCATTATCTGGCACAGCATATTGGTCAGGTAATGACCAGGGAACACCTGTTACAAACTGTTTGGGGCTACGATTATTTTGGTGATGTTCGGACGGTTGACGTTACAGTGCGAAGACTCCGTGAAAAGGTTGAGGATAGTCCAAGTCATCCAACGTGTTAGTAACCCGCCGAGGAGTTGGCTATTACCTTAGAAATCCTGAAAGCGACCAACAGTAAACGCAAGAGAAGATAAGAATAAGGGGTATTAGCTGGTTGTGAATAACCGAATCAAATTTTACCAATCAATTAAAGTTAAGATCGCGTTGGTTTTCGCGCTGGTTTTATTAGTCACACTGGAAATTGTGGGAGCCGTATTTGTGAGGCAGTTAGAGCATCAAAGCTTGGCGACCTTTACAAATCAGGTTCAATTACAATCTTACGTAAAGAATTCATTGATTACGGAGTTGTCACGATCTAATAAAACGTTGGCTAATCGGCGGATTAAGGCCATCCTAAACGATACTGACAGCAATAATACGGCTCAAATTCAAGTTGTTGACAATAAAGGGACCATTCGTGGGACCAATCAGGTTAATAATCAGGCGGTTGTCGGTCAGAAAACAACTGACGATGATGTTAAAAACGCCATTTACAACAGTCACAAGGTTGAGAAAAATACCTATGATTCATCGAGTAATACCAGATATTACACGCTTATTTCACCATTAATCAAAAGTTCTGGGAACAGTAGTGCACTTGTGGGGGTTGTGTATACCAAAGCTAATTTGGATACGGTTTACCAGAGCATTAATAGTGTGACTGTTATTTATCTGTTTGCGGCTTCGGTTGCGATTATTTTGGGACTTTTGATTTCAATCGTGATTTCCCGGGCGATTACCAGGCCGATTGAAGAAATGAAAAAGCAAACCATTCGAATTGCTCGGGGTGATTATTCCGGCCAGGTTCACGTTTATGGAAACGATGAACTTGGGCAGCTTGCCAGTGCGGTAAATAATCTTTCCGTCAGGGTTGAAGAATCCCATGAATCAACAGAATCCGAACGTCGCCGGTTGGATTCCGTTCTGGCAAATATGACAGATGGTGTTTTGGCTACGGATCGGCGGGGAAACGTTATTATTATTAACGAAACGGCCGCTAGTTTTCTTGACCTTGATGAGAGTCAGGCGATGGGGAAATCCATTTTGGACGTTTTGGATATTCGTAAAGATTACAGTCTGCGGGATTTACTTGAAAAACCGGATGAACTGATTCTTGATTTTTCCAGTGACGACCACAGTCTCATTTTGCATGCTCATTTTTCTCTGATTCAACGAGAGTCCGGGTTTATCAGTGGCTTGGTTTGTGTCTTACGGGATATTACCGAACAACAGCGGATCGATCAGGACCGAAAACAATTTGTTTCAAATGTTTCCCATGAATTAAGAACGCCTTTAACCAGTGTTCGTTCATACATTGAAGCTTTACATGACGGTGCTTGGAAGGACCCCAAGCTGGCACCTAAGTTTCTGAAGGTGACGCAAGATGAGACTGATCGAATGATTCGGATGATCAATGACCTTCTGACCTTATCCCGCATGGATTCCGGAACGCAAAAGATGGATGTGGAATTGGTCAATATCAACGAATTATTCAATTATGTTTTGAATCGCTTTGATATGATCCTGAAAAAGGATGAACATCCGGAAAAAATGTATACTATCAAGCGTTATTTTACAAAACAGGACCTTTGGGTTGACTTGGACACGGATCGTTTCACTCAGGTACTCGATAATTTGATGAATAACGCGATTAAGTATTCTCCTGATGGCGGTGTCATTACTTGTCGGCTTTACGAAACACGTAATAAGGTCATTTTAAGCATCAGTGACCAAGGTCTGGGAATCCCGCGTAAAGATATCCCGCATATTTTCGATCGCTTCTACAGGTTGATAAGGCTCGCTCCCGTCAGCAGGGCGGCAGTGGTTTAGGCTTAGCGATTTCCAAAGAAGTTGTTGAAGCACTTCACGGTCAATTATGGGCCGAAAGTGTTGAAGGGAAGGGCTCGACCTTTTACATTGCGCTGCCGTACGAACCGCTAGAAGAGGAGGACCTGTGGGATGAGGTTTAGTAAATATTTAATACCAATTGCATTAACGATTGCGGTCATTATCAGCTTAACGCTCTCGGTTGTTATTTGGACCAATCCCGCCAATTATAAAAATCGGCAGAATTCTTCACAAAACACGCAAAGTGAAGAAATGACCAAACCGAAGGCTATGTTTACGCGCCGAATCAAGCAATTCACACGGATAGCAACGGAAATCAAACCATTTTAGTTAACCGATTAGTGAACTCGGTTTCTGAAATTCAAAAAACAATGCATGATTATAAAAACGTTCATTTGAAGAAACTCAGTACCAAGTCTCAAGATAAATACTTTCAGATTGCAAACCGGCCGAATTCAATCATGTTGAGTTATGTTAGCCCGGTTTCCGTTCGGATTATCAGTAATATTACAAACAAGCAGTTCAAAAAATTACCAAATCACCAGATAACCCGAATTGTTTTGCCAACCAACAAGTCAAACAGTATTTATTTGTTAAATGATAAAAATTTCGCCGTTTACCAGGTTCAGGTAAAACAGCATAGCTTAAAACGCTTAAATAATGTTTTGAACATGAATATTAGAAGAGTGCCGGCTGCGCTTCAATTGTTCAATGGTCAGCCAATGGTTTACGTTAAAGCGCAGGTGCCGATGCAGCCATATAAGTACTTGATTGATCGACAGTCTGAAGACTATTATGTCAGTCGATTGCTCAATAATCGGGATTCTCAGGGCAACATAAACGTTAAACGACGACGAAACTTGGTGACCTATAGCGATCAGAACACGCTTCAATTGACGTTTAATTCGCGAACCAGAATCGGGACTTTTTCTGACTTTCGAAATAATAAGGATCAGCAAAGTGTAACACCGGTGCTGGATGATTCATATAATCAGTTGGTTGATTTGGGACTGCCATTGGATAATGTTCACTTCTTTAATTATGATACGGATTCAAGAACGGTTTCATACAGAACCTTCGTTGAAGGGTTTCCGATCTTTCGAACGAATAGTTTTGGGACAATTTCCACTCAGATTTTAAATGCCAATGCCAAGCGGTTGCAGTTTTCTCTGGATAACCCCGAAGTGCCAATTCCAAGCAAACAGGGTTATACCAACTTGCCGGATACTGAAACAGCAATTAGGCGGTTAGTTGCCAGAGGTTATCATGAAAAAGAAATTAAGGATCTACAGATTGGCTACGGTTGGCAGCGTGATAAATCATCACAGCTGTTGATTAATTTGGTGCCGGATTGGTACGTCAATTATAAAGGATCTTGGCGCAGCTACTCGTCATTAATTAATCGTTATTGATAGTGGAAGGAGGGGAGCCGTTTGAATTTCAAGCGAATAGAAATCATCTTTTTGGTAACGTTTATCGCGATCGATATTTTTCTATTTGGGATGTTTGAGCAGAATATGAGCATGCAGACCGAAAACGTTTCTCAAGGGGATTCCGATTCGAAAATTATTAAAGAAATGAAGGATGATCAAATTAAGGTTGGTAACTTGTCGAAGAAGCAAAAATTTGCTTATTACTTGTCCGGTACTCAAAATGATACGTTGCGTAACCAAATGGGACAGTTACTGAATCAGACTCCCCACTACGCTGGTTATGAACTGGATAGTGAGTTTAAAAATCCGGTAAAGGTCGATAAAAACAACCCACATCAGTCGATTGACAAATTGATGATGGATCCGACATTCGTTGCCTTTGGCGATCAGTATCAGTACAGTAAAGATCTGTCTACGCCTCGAAGTATTGTCTATATCCAAAAAGCTATGGGCGGTTTGATGTACTCAACAGAAGCACAGATTCGATTTACATTGAATGGTCGAAACCAAATTGTCAGTTATACACAGTCCTACTTACAAGACATTAAGAGCTTGCGTGAAAAATCAGAAACCATTTCGGAAATTCGTGCTTTAATTTGGCTATACCAGTACAATGAAATTCCGAATAATACGAAGGTTGCTTGGGCTAAACTCGGGTATACAAAGCTCCTGTCGATTGATGATGATCGGGTTTTTATTCCGACTTGGATTATTGCAATCAAGCCACAAAATTCACCGCAAGTTCAGCTTAAAAAGATTAACGCTTTTACGGGTGGGATTATTAAAGAAACAGATGAAAATTTGAAAAATAGTCAAGGAATTTCCGGGGTTAACTAAATGTTTGAAAGAAGAAGCAGTATGGAAAATGATGATATGCGAATTAGTGTACTTGCCAGTGGCAGCACCGGCAATGTTACCTACGTTGAAACGCCGCAGCACAAGATTTTGTTGGATGCCGGTTTAAGCGGTAAAAAAATTGCCAATCTTATGAAGTCGATTGATCGGGATATTAATGACGTTGACACATTGTTGGTGACCCATGAGCATTCCGATCACCGTCAAAGCGTTGGCGTCTTGGCTCGAAAATACAATTTGAATGTGTATGCCAATCAGGGAACTTGGGACGCAATGCGATCACGAATCGGTAAAATACCGGAAGATGAAATTAATATTTTTCCGCCGGATACGGTTATGGATTTTGGTGATATTGATATTGAGAGTTTTTCAGTCTCCCATGATGCTGCGGAGCCACAATTCTATGTCTTTCATCATCGCAATAGATCTTTTGTTGTATTAACCGATACGGGATACGTTTCGGACCGAATGGAAGGGGTTATTAAAGACGCGGATGGTTATTTGTTGGAATGCAATCACGATATTGAAATGTTGGAGAACGGCGAATATTCTTGGCCGCTGAAGCAGCGGATACTAAGCGATCAGGGCCATCTTTCCAACGTTGACGGGGCAAATACGATGCTGGACGTTATTGGGCACCGCACCAAAAAGATTTTTTTGGGACATCGCAGTCAGCACAACAACATGAAATCGCTTTGTCATTTAACCGTGGCGTCAATTTTGGCCGATCATGACTTAGGTGTTGACAAAGATTTTAAGCTATATGATACTGAGCCCGAAACGGCTTCTCCTTTAATGATTATTTAGATTTCCTTTAGAATTTTATAAACTTGAGAACACACTTTTTTCAAAAAAAGAGTATATACTTTAAATAAAACGAAGGGGGCACACTCATTGGCACAAAAAAATGGTTTTGGAAAAATTATCGTAACAGCGGTCATTGCCGGTGCTTTAGGCGGTGGCATAACTTATGGTGGCATGTCATACTTCAATAATAATGATAGTGGAACCGGCACATCACTGGTTTCCACCAACAAGAATGGCAATACCAAGGTTAGCAACGTAAAAGTGAACCTCAACACACAAGCAGAAAAGGCCTTTAACGCGACTAAAAATACAGTTGTTTCGGTTATTAACCTGCAGCGGGAAAGTTCAAGTGATGATACCTTAGCCGGGATTTTGGGCGGTTTGGAAGGCGGTTCGAGTAGTAGCGGCTCCTCCAAAAAGAGTGGTGAGCTCGAGGCCTCGAGTGAAGGCTCCGGTGTTATTTACAAAAAGAGTGGTAACACGGCTTACATTGTTACTAATAATCACGTTGTTTCCGGTGCCAACGCGTTGGAGATTATTTTAAGTGATGGGTCAAAAGCTTCCGCCAAAATTGTTGGTAAAGATGCCGTTACTGACTTAGCTGTCATTAAAATTACCTCCAATAAAATTAAGGATGTCGCTCAATTTGGCGATTCAGATAATATTAAGGTTGCCGAACCGGTTCTTGCAATCGGATCACCGCTTGGCTCTCAATATGCAACGTCGGTTACCCAAGGGATCATTTCTGCCAAGAAGCGAGAAGTGCCGCAAACTTCTGAATCCGGTGCTCAAGTTGGAAACGCAACTGTTATTCAAACAGATGCGGCAATTAACCCAGGAAACTCTGGTGGTCCATTGATTAATTTTGCTGGTCAGGTTGTTGGGATTAACTCGATGAAGCTTGCCCAGGATCAACAGGGAACCAGTGTTGAAGGAATGGGCTTTGCTATTCCAAGTAACGAAGTTGTCAGAATTATTAATCAGTTAATTAAGAATGGTCAAGTTGTTCGACCGGCGCTTGGAATCGGTTATACCGATCTTTCAAATATCTCAGAGGAACAGCAGCGTTCTGTTCTTAAACTGCCAAAGAGCGTTACGCAGGGAGCAGTTGTCTTAAAAGTTAACAGCAATTCACCTGCAAAACGGGCCGGTATTAAGAAGTATGACGTTATTACCGAATTGGATGGGACTAAGATTACCCAGCAGAGTCAGTTACGGGATATTTTGTACAAGCATAAAATTGGTGACAAGATTTCGGTAACTTATTATCATAAAGGAAATAAACAAACCGGTTCGATTACGTTAAATCAAAAAGCAACCAACAAAGTATTAAATGAAGCAAGTAAGTAAGTTTGTTTCAACACTATGATTAGACTATCGTATCAGGAGTCAGGGCCTAAAAATGGTCTTGGCTCTTTTTAAATGTAAAAACGAATACTCATCTGAGTTGAATTAAGAAAAAATGCCGATAAACTGAACGTTAGAATAGTGATAATTAACCAGCTTATCAGGTTTCCGAACAGATAATGCGATAAATGAAATAATTAACCGTAATTAATTGGTAAATACGAACTTTTAGCAAGATATTTTCTAAAAAATTCACTACCTAAGAAAAAGCGGGGTTTTTGTACACATTTCCCCTGTGGATAAGTCTGTGGATAATCCACAGGGGATTTTCTATTTGTTGCTATACAACTGTTGGTAAGTTATCCCCAAAGCAAAAAAGTTATCCACAGTTTTTGTGGATAACTTTTTTTAATTTAAAAACATGGTTTGTCTAACGTTTAAAATGTTGATATAATAGGGTTTGCGAAGTGGCTTTGCGAACGAGTGTTGTCCACAAAAATGTGGATAAATAAAATGGCCCTTGACATATTTCGAAAAAATGCTGGGTAAAAAGAAACCGGTTTAAGTTATCAACCTGTGGATAACTCTGTGGACAACTTGTTTATAAGCGTGACTTTTTACACAAGAAGATTTTAAAATTGGGAGAATTGTAAATTGAATATTAAACTAGTAGTTGTTGGAAAACTAAAGGAAAAGTATTTTAAACAAGGGATTGCCGAATACGCAAAACGGTTATCACGGTTTTGCAAGTTTCAAATTATCGAAGTTCCCGATGAAAAGGCGCCGGAATCTTTAAGCCGTGCGGAAATGACTGATGTAATGGATAAAGAAGGTTCGCGAATTTTAAGTAAAATTAAAGATCGTGATTACGTTTATGCACTGGCAATTTTAGGTAAAGAGCGGTCTTCCGAACAATTTGCCAAAGAAATTGCAGACTTAACAACTTACGGTCACTCTGACATCACGTTTGTAATCGGGGGGTCGCTTGGTCTTTCTCAACGGGTGTTGGATCGCGCCGACACCCAAATATCCTTTGGAAAGTTTACGTTGCCGCATCAGTTAATGAGGCTGGTTTTAACGGAACAGATCTATCGGGCGTTTATGATTAATGAGGGAAGTCCATATCATAAATAAGTTCAATCTGGAGGGATTAATAAATGCAAACTGCTGATGAAATCTTTCAGGCAATTCAATGTGATCCACAAAATAAGAAATATACAAGCGCCGGTATTCTACCGTTGTATCATATTGAGCCAGCTGCTAAGATTTTAATCATTAGCCAGGCACCAAGTCGAAAAGCGCAATCATCCATGGTTTTTTGGAATGATCCCAGTGGTGATCGATTGCGGGCTTGGCTGGGGGTTTCCAAAGAACAATTTTATCACTCGGGAAAGATTGCGGTTATGCCATTGGATTTTTATTATCCCGGCAAGGGCCCTCATGGTGATCTACCGCCACGGAAAGGATTTGCGGAAAAATGGCACGAACCATTATTGTCTTTAATGCCACATGTTCAGCTAAAGTTATTAATTGGACAATACGCACAGAAATACTATCTTCAAAAGAGCCGGCAGCGCAATCTGACTGAAACAGTCCGCCAGTTTAAAACTTATTTACCAACATATTTTCCGCTGGTTCATCCATCTCCCTTGAATTATGGCTGGTTGAAACAACACCCTTGGTTTTTAGAAACGGTTGTCCCGGAATTACAATTAAGAGTTAAAAAGTTGATGCAGTCTACCGATTAATCACGGTTAGAAGATAACCAGGCTATAAAAAGCAGCTGGTTTAAATATGGTCGGGTTTTAACTGACTAAAAATAGTAATCGGGCTTGCTTTTCAGCACCATTTACGTAATAATTAAGGTGTCAAAATCGAATATTGTCTGGGGTGCCTCGTTGGCTGAGAAATACCCATTGAACCTGATGCAGTTCGTACTGCCGGAGGAAGACAACAAACTATTACCTATCCATGTTCAGTTAAAAAGCTATAGGTAAAACTCCTTTCTCTGTCGTTATACAGGGAAGGGAGTTTTTTGTTGGCTTACAGATGATTCTTTTTTGAACAATTAGATGCCAAGCATCGATAGGGAGGAAAACGTATCGTGAAAAAGAAGTTTCATTTACAAGATATTATTTTGATTGCGCTCATTGCGATTGCATTTGGGGCGATTTTTGTTGGAACAGATTGGCTTTATAATTTTCTGTATTTGGGAATCGGGCCGTTTGCCAATGAAGCGCTGTTTGGCCTTTGGATTATGGCGGGGCCTTTAACGATGTATCTGGTTCGGGTACCCGGTTCGGCAATTATTGGAGAAACGCTGGGTGCTGCTGCAGAGGTCCTCTTTGGTGGTACTTTTGGTGCAGCTGCTTTGATTTCAGGAATTGTTCAGGGAATTGGAAGTGAATTAGGATTTGCTGTTTTGCGTTACCGTAACTGGGGTTGGGCAAGTCTTTTATCATCGGCCGTTACAACAACCGTTGTTGCCTTTGGTTACGAGCTGTTCCGTTTGGGATACGTTAAGTATTCAGTTCCAATGGTGATTGCCTTGTTCTCTGTGCGATTGGTTTCCGACATTGTTTTTGGGGCTGTTTTAGTCAAAATGATTTTTTCGTTGGTTGAACGATCATCTGTTTTACATTTCAATGTTTCAAAATAGGCTAAAACTTTAGCTGATGTGTTATTAATTTTATTAGTTGTCTGGGGTGCTTTTATAGCTGAGATAATACCCATTGAACCTGATACAGTTTGGACTGTCGGAGGAAGACTTCTTGATAATTCTACATAGGAAATATCAATATTGTCTTTCTCGGCATATCTTGGAGGAAGGATTTTTTATGGAATATTCGCTCGTTATTACCAATGGTCATGTTGTGACACCAACACAAGTTGTAGACGCGGATTTGGCAATTCAAGATGATAAAATTGCCGCGATTGGAAATGATTTAGCTGATCAAGCCGAGCACGTTATCGATGCTGCTGGGCAAATGGTGTTACCTGGTATGATCGATTCACACGTTCATATTAATGAACCTGGTAGAAGTGACTGGGAAGATTATCATACCGGATCACAAGCCTTAGCTGCCGGTGGCACAACGACAATGCTGGTAATGCCCTTAAATGCCCTACCTGCCAGAACCACTGGGGAAGAATTTAAACGACAAAAAGAAATCGCTGAAGGCAAATCCTACGTTGATTTTGGGTTATATGGCGGTTTGGTGCCTGGAAATCTTACTGAAATTCAGAAGATGGCAAATGAAGGTGCAATGGGCTTTAAAGCATTTATGGCAACTACCGGTTCGGATATTCCCGGTGATTTTAAAAATGTTGATGATTATCAGCTGCTGAAAGGGATGCAGGAAATTGGTAAGACAGGATTACCAATTTTGCTTCATGCCGAGAATGCCGCCATTACAGACGGCTTGGCAGCTGAAAAAATAAGCGAAGGCAAGACACAAATTCAGGACTATGTTGATTCACGACCGCCGTTTGTTGAGATTGAAGCAGTTAATCGGGCGTTGTACCTTGCCAAACAGACTAATGTCCACCTGCATTTTGTACATTTATCAACACCTGAATCAGTTGAGCGGGTAACCGCGGCCCGCAAAAGCGGTCAAACAGTTACTTGTGAAACATGCCCTCACTATTTAATCTTGGATCGAAATCAATTTGAACAGATTGGTCCGTTGGCGAAGTGTTCGCCGGCCTTGCGGGATCCAAAAATTGTTAAAGGACTGTGGAAGAAATTATTTGACGGTCAAATTGATACGATTGGATCAGATCATTCACCGGCGCCGATGTCGATGAAAGAAAGTCCCGACCATAATATTTTCGATATTTGGGGTGGTGTGAGCGGCTGTCAGAATAATGTTGACCTATTGTACGATGAGGCCGTAAAGAAACGTGGGTTGCCGGTTGTCGACTTTGTTAAATTAATCGCTGAAAGACCAGCCAGCCTTTTCGGAATTGCTAATAAAGGTAAACTTCAGGTTGGCTATGATGCGGATATTACACTTTTAGACCCTAATCAGAGCTATATTTTGAAACCTGAAGACTTATATTATAAGAACAAGATTAGTGCATACACGGGTTTTACGATTCACGACCGGGTGACGACTACGATTTTGAGAGGTCGGGTTATCTATACCCTGGCAAAAGGTTTCCATTATCAACCAACCGGAAAATTTTTGACTAAACAGCGGGTTGGAGTTGGGGCAAAATGAATGCAGCAAAATCACTTTCAATTTCACCAGATCTAAAACCGCGAACGCGAACCGATCGGCACGTTGGTCAGCTTGCCTACATGGCGATGTGGTTGGGGGACGGTTTTAATATTGGAAATGTCACGTTGGGATCATCAATCGTGGTGGCAGGCGTGGCAACAATGAACCTGTTACAAACGATTCTGGCGGCCGGTATTGCGATTGCCATTATTACCGTTATTTTTGTATTAAACGATCATTTTGGGTATTATACCGGTTCACCATACGTTATCCAATTACGGCTGACCTTTGGCTTGTTGGGGTCGAAACTGGCCAGTTTACTGCGGGGAATTCCGGCAATTGTTTGGTACGGATTTCAAAGCTGGACCGGTGGGTTGGCGCTTAATCAAATTGCTAAAATTACCAGTGGCTACGATAATCCGGCGGTCTTCTTTGTTGTTTTATTAATAATTCAGACGTTAATTTCAATTAAAGGATTTAAGTCAATTAAGATAGTTGCGACTGGGATTTCTTTATTCATGGCAGTTCTTTTGATTGGGATGCTGGCGTATCTGATTACACAAAAAGCGGCGGTCTTTTCTAATCGAATGATTTATGTAAAAGGCACTTGGGGGCCGACTTTTTGGGGATTTGTGGTTGCTTTTTTGGGAAATTATACGGCAGTTTTCGAATCTGCCGCGGATTATTCCCGTGAGCTTCAAGCGGGGCTGTCAAATAAGCGGCGGGCGGTACTTTATTTCATTCCAATCTTTGTGGCTTATGGGATTACTGTATTGACCGGTGCTTTGTTGGCGGTGGTTACTGGGATTTCAAGTCCGGTTCACGCAATGGCTCATTTATTTAACAACGATTTGGTTACCGTTGTGGTTTCCGCCTTTATCGTTTTGGGAACAATTACCACCAATTTAGTGGCAAATATTATCCCACCGACGTATGTCCTAAATGCCTGGTTTGATTTACCAGAACGGCTATCGTTGGTGATTGTGGCCTTACTGGCCGGCCTGAGTTTTCCGTGGCTGCTGGTACAGGATAGTTCTTCAACCGGTTTAACAATTTTTATTAAAACATACTCGGCTTTTCTGGGACCAATGACGGCTATTATTTTAAATGAATACTACGTTAAACGTCGTAAAAAAGTAACGGTTAGCGATTTGTATGATGAGCAAAAGGTTAAAGCATCTATTCAACCGATTATTGCCTTGTTTACCGGTGCTGTTCTGGCCTTAGTGGGTGTGAACCTTAGTTGGCCGATTGGCTTTCTTACTTCGTGGCTGGTATTATGGCTGTTGAGGTACGATAAAAATGAGCTGTCGGATGCTTAAAGTGCTTCGAACAGGATAATGGCTATCAACATGGTATAAGTGTTATTTTAATAAACCACGAAAAATAGATCTGATTGAAAACTTTATTACGGTTTCCAGTCGGATCTATTTTTATGGTTATGAATTGATTAATCAATCGTTACTTTGTACTAATGCAGGTTAAATCCAAAGCCAATGTTCCATTAGAAATACTACCAGATAAATTCAGCCACAAACCAAACTGATTTGACTGATTACTTTTTAGAAAATTTTCTATTTGAAGTGTTATGTTATTTCCGAGTTCTCCGTTCCCGGTTTTTTCGAGGAGCATATCTTTGGTTGCGGGATCAATTAGGTTAACAATGTCGGATACCGGGTATTCAAACATCCCAATCAAATTGGCGGCATTGATGGTTAAGCTCTTAGTAGCAACGGCGTCTTTAAACGAGATGGTTGCGTTGCTTGCTCGCTGATCACCATAGTAGTAAGCCAATTTCATTAAATCATTTTGGCCGCGATATCCGTCATTAAAGAGCTTTTTTAGTACATAATTTGAAAGCATTGAATTGGCGGCATTATTTGCAGGATCAATGAGATTTAAACCATCGGCATTTGGGTCTTCGTGGTACTGATAAGGTCCAAATTCAAGAAATCCATGCCAAACCCACCCGTTAAATTGACCTGTTCGATCAGTAACGTTAAAATACACTGCTTTTTTACCGTTGTGTGAAAGAATCGCAACCCGTTTTAATGTCCATGTTGTATTCGGAAAGTTCTTCAAGTTATGTAATTTAACTGTATGAGACAGATTCCACATATAGTGGGACTGGGGATTCGCATTATGAAGTGGTTCAATCCGGCTTGCAGCTTGGTTTGAGACAATCTGGTAGCCGGCTGCCTGTGCGGTTGTTTTTGTAAAGCTAAATAAACCGATTAAGGATAAAGCTAATATCATCAAATATAATTTTTTATTCAAATTTAACACCTCCATAGTTCAATCATAACATTTAAATAACTAAAAAGAGATGAGATGCTGATCAATTATCCTCTGAAGGATTTTGAGAAAGTGTTTTGAAATTATGCTTAAGCTTTGGCCAGACATATTTATCAGCAGTTTGGATAATCAGGCCGTTAAACAGAATTGAAAAAATAGTTCCAACATTAACTGCATAAAGGTTTTTGGTCACGGCAAACGACACGATCATTGCGACAATTGGTGGAATAAAATCGACTAATTGCGCCGCCACTGCACTCTTTCGGAGATAGAAAAAACGGAGAATGTTGGTTGTATCATCATTTGGGTGCATTAAAATATTAGCCCGTTGATAAAGTGAAATGGCAATACAGAAGAAAACAATTCCCAGACAAGATAGGACAGCCCGGATAATGATAGGTAAAGCGCCAATTCCAAAAGAATTAAAGACGGTTACAAATAAACTGACGAAGTAACTGAAAAAACAGACATAAGCAATTTCACCGACAAACCGTGGCCAGTCCCAATGTTTAATGAGAATCTGGTTGGTAACCGTATTAAGGAAGCCGATAATAAACAATAAGATACCGACATTGACATTAAACCAACGGCTATAATTAACCGCAGAAGCCGTCCAAACCGCGCTTCCCATGTTGGCGGAAATGGTCAATGCGTTTCCAAAAGCGTTTAGTATTAAGCCGGATATCAGGCCAATCCAGCGTTGTTTTAGCGAATTTTTAATAATAACATCCCCTTAATACCCATTAGTGTATCATAAGCATTTATTTGCGTCGCAACGAATCAAAAATATTGAATTTGGAATTGCGGCATTTGGGGGTTTTTGATATACTTTTTGTAATTGATATGGCGATGACGTTCGCCTAAACTTTATGTCCACAAAGAGTTGATGACGTCTACCTTTAATTTAAGGGTAGGCGTTTTTTCAAATGGAAAAGAGGTAATAAGTGTGAATTGGTATAAAGTTGGTCAATTTTGTTCAGTTTTTGTCGGCGGAATGATCGGTGGGGTTGCCAGGTATGAAGCAGGCCTTTGGCTGAATACAAATACATTTTTGGGAACTACTTTTGTGAATGTTGTAGGATGCTTCTTTCTAACATTTACGATTTATGGGTTGGACCTGATCATTGACCTTCCCGATTGGTTGATTTTGGGATTTGGAACGGGAGTCGTCGGTGCGTTTACGACTTTTTCGACGTTTGTATTATTGGTGGATCAAAATATGTTATTACATACTCCTGAAACAATCTGGTTTTTAATTATTAACCTGGTAGGCGGTTTTTTGACAGCCTGTTTGGGATATTTGACCGCAAGACTAATGGATCGGGGTAAAAAAATATGGTGATTATTTTAGTAGCGATGGGTGCCGGGATTGGTGCAGTTTTAAGATATTTAATCACGTTGGCTGGGAAACGTTACTGGCCGGAGTTGCCGTTAGCTACATTGATAATTAATGTGCTTGGTGCATTAATTGCCGGTTTCTTAGGCGGTATGCAACTGGGTGGCCTGGGAGCGGCACTGCTACTAACAGGGCTTTGCGGTGGGTTTACGACCTTTTCAACGTTTACAGTTGATACCTTTGTTTTGGTGCGGAACAAACGCTGGTCAGTGGCATTGGAATATTATTTTGGATCAATTCTCTTGGGCTGCCTGGCCGTTTACATTGGGTTATATTTGGGGCAATTGGTAGGTAATTGAGATTACTGATCATTTTGCGTTAAGATAGTGATGCTACGATCTATGAAGGGAACGATTATCATTTCATTAAGCGCTAAATGGACGACAATTTTAAAAAATGGGTTGCTGATTATTTTAGGTGCCTTTATATACGCTGTTGCCATTAATGATTTTTTGATTCCGCATCAAATTGGTGAGGGCGGGGTTACCGGACTTACCGCGGTTGGCTACTATGCCTTACATATACCACCATTTATAACTAATTTAGTTTTAAACGGCCTATTATTGGTGATTGGTTTTCGCTTCTTGGATCAAAAGACGGTTTGGTATTCACTTTGGGCAGTTTTATGGATCTCGATTTTTTTAAAGCTGCCAAGGCTTTTGCAATACCAAACCCGGCAAACGATTATTCCGGCAATTGCCGGTGGCGTTTTGATGGGAATTGCGATGGGTATTATCTTTAGAGGTGAGGGAACCATTGCCGGCAGCACAATTCTGGCAAAAATTATGAACCGTTACTTCGGGATGATGACCGGAACAGCCATGCTGCTGTTTGACTTGATAGTTGCCATTCCATCGGGATTGATTATTGGACTGCAAAACATGATTCTAACGGTTGTTGAATTGTATGTAAGTGCCGTTGTGTTGAATAATTTATTGTCCCGGTTTGGTGCTAAAAAATCGGTTACAATCATCACCAACCAAACTGATCAGGTGACAGCCGCCTTATCCAAAAGACTGAAGCAGGGAATTACGTTGGTAAACGCAAAGGGATATTATTATCAAGAAAAGCGGCCAATGATCTATGCGATCTGCTCCAAGCCCCAACTAGCAGAAATTGTGCCGGTGATTTCTACAATTGACCCTGACGCTTTGGTAGTGATTGAAGACGTTCATAGTGTTAAAGGGGAACTCTTGGATAAAATTTTATAATGATCAATTTGATAAATGTTACACGTGAAACATCGCAAAAGATGCGCCAAAAAGCAGTTTTGACAATCGAAAGCTACTTTTTGACGCATAATTTAGTTAATATTTTCAATGAATGACGGACCGTTACTGAGCAGTATAACCGCCATCGACGACAAATTCGCTGCCGGTTGAGAAGCTTGATTCATCCGAAGCCAAATAAAGTGCCAGATTAGTAACCTCATTTGGTTCCCCCAATCTGCCAACCGGATGCAAGGCTTCCAAAGATTGCCGCATTTCGGGATATTTGTCTACCATTGGCGTGTGGATATAACCGGGATGAACTGAATTAACGCGAATCGGATAACCCTTTTCTGCACAATACAGAGCAGCTGATTTAGTAAGCATTCGAACACCACCCTTGGCGGCGTTATAAGCGTACAGGTTTGAAATTCCGATTAACCCCGCGATGGATGAAATATTGACAATTGAGCCGCCGTGCTGTTTCATTGCCGGAATAGCGGACTTAACGCCCCACATCACGCCGTCCAAGTCAACGGATAAAATTTTATGCCAACTATCGCCATCAACTTCTTCGGCATTATTAAATTCCAGAATACCGGCATTATTAACGAGAATGTCTACTTTGCCAAATCGCTTTTCGGCTTCCGCAAAAACTTTTTGCCATTCAGCCTCCTTTGAAACATCATGACGAATAAAGATGGCATTATCGCCAAGTTTTGCAATATTTTGCCGACCGGTTGGTTCATCAACATCGGTTCCAACAACCCGAGCGCCTTCTTTGACGAATCTTTCAGCGCAGGCTAAGCCAATTCCTTTTGCAGCACCGGTAATAATTGCGACTTTATTATCTAGACGACCCATAACGCATGCTCCTTTCGCGAACTCAAGATACAGAATTATTTATTTACAATTTAAGCATACCACTATGTGAACAATTTAACAATATGCTTCTGATAATTATGTTTGCGCTTACATAAGGCTAAAAATATCACCTTTAACATGATGGAATGAGCTGGATTTGATATAATATAATTGATGTTTTGTTTGTTAATTCACAATATACGAGGAGGTATTTTGATGACCCAAGAACTGGTTAAAATTGGAAAAACAGAGGTTATGTCAACGTCGCTTGGATTAGGAACCAACGCAGTCGGCGGTTATAATCTTTTTCCTGATTTAAATGATAAAACCGGTGTGGAAATTGTTGAAACCGGATTGAGGAACGGAATCAAATTACTTGATACAGCTTATGTATACGGTTTGGGACACTCTGAAGAATTGGTTGGCCAGGCCATAAAAACGTTTGATCGTCATAAGATAGTGCTGGCAACCAAAGGTGCTCACGATTTTTCGACTGGCCAGGAAGTTATTAGAAACGACCCCAATTTTTTAATAGATCAAGTCGAAGCCAGCTTAAAACGGCTGGGAACTGACTACCTTGATATCTACTATATTCATTTTCCTGATAAGACAACGCCAAAGGCCGATGCAGTCGGTGCTTTACAGAAACTTCGTGAACAGGGAAAAATCAGAGCAATTGGGCTGTCCAATTTTAGTTTGGCTCAAATCAAAGCAGCCAATGCCGATGGCTATGTTGATGTAGTTGAGGATGAGTTTAGCCTACTTCATCAGGATAATGCAAGAGAGTTGATGCCTTATTTAAAGGAAAATCAAATTAGTTTTGTACCATATTTCCCGTTGGCTTCGGGTTTGCTAACCGGAAAATATCGACAGACAGCTTCATTTGAGCAGGATGATATTAGAAGCCAGATTGCAGATTTTAACCAACCACGATTTGGTGAGGCATTAAAAGCGGTTGATAAGATAAGGCCAATTGCGCAACGCCACGGGGCAACCGTTACGCAAATAATCCTGGCCTGGTATATGCAAAACCCGCTGATCAGCGTTGTAATTCCGGGTGCTAAGCGGCCTGAGCAAGTAATTGATAATGCCAAAGCGATGCAAATCACGCTTAGCCGTGAAGAATACCAAGCCATTGATGACGCATTTGCCTGGTTTAAGGATGAAAAAAGCGGTAAGTCATTGGCTGATCCGGATTGATGGTTAGAATTTCTTTCAAGCAACTTGAAAGAACCAGCTGATAAGTTTGGTTTTGACGTATACGATGCCGGTCCCCTTCATGAAGGCTTTCGGTTTCAAAATGGTACGCCAGCTTACGTTATCAGAGCTGATCGTGACCAATTAATTGCGGCATTAAATAAGGCCGATTCATAAGAATCATTAAAAAAGGCAGCTAAAGTAATGTCACATTGCTTTAGCTGCCTTAGCTGGTATCTTAAGGATTGTTATTTGATTCAATGATTTAACTGCGCCAGCGCCAAGCTTCGATGATTTCAACAATCGCAGTGACGACTAATGAAGCACCTAGAAGCTGAAGGACGAATAGAACCGTACCGAACGGGTGAATAACCAGGACTCCGCCAAGAACGATCAATAGGGCACCGTATACGATAAATGGCAATGACGGGACGTTCACAAACTCGCGGTGTCCCAAAGCATCAATTATCTGTGATAGCCCTACCAGAATAAGTACGATGCCAATTACTAACGGCAGCGCGGCTAAAATCGGTTTGGCAAAAATTAAGATTAAAATGGCTAAAATTAATTGAAAAATACCAACTGGTAAACTGTAGTCGAGTTCATCGCCCTTATTTCGCTGAACAAACCAAGAGACCAGATTGATTAGCCGAAGAGGGCGAAAAAGCTGGCCAGAACATCAATAAAAATATTAATGGTTGTTTCCGGTTTAAATAGGAAAAATAAACCAAAGATAATATAAACAACACTTTCAAGCCAGATATATCGGCGAATTTGACTGATAATTCGGTACATATGATACAACCCCCTTGGAAAAAATGATTTATTAGGATAGTAACCTAACTGTCTACCTTTATCATACAAGGGGAAGCGTGAAAGCAACAGTATTAAGCATAAGATTTAAGCGGTCGTTAACCGGCAGGAGCTTTGTGTTAAGATAGCAATGATTAACAGGATCTTTGGAAAGAAGGACGCGTTTTATGCAGTACCCAAACATTCACCTGGCCCACTTTATTGACCGCCCCAATCGCTTTATCGCGCACTGCCGATTGCTTGAGACCGGTGAAGTGGTTACAGTCCACGTTAAAAATACTGGGCGAACGACGATTTTGCAGCCAAATGTAACCACGGCACTGGTATATAGTGATAAACCCACTCGTAAGACCAAGTATGATCTGGTGGCGGCTAAAAAATATGATCAATTTTGGATTAATATCGATTCCCAAGCGCCCAACCAGGTGGTTAAAGCGGGACTGAACAACAATGACATTTGCTTACCCGGTATCGAAAGAATTACCCAAGTTAATCCTGAAGTAACATTTTTGGATTCAAGATTAGATTTTTCAGGAATTGGTGATAACCAAAAAAAGTTTTTCTTGGAAGTGAAAGGTGTTACATTGGAAAACCGCGGTATTGCAGCGTTTCCGGACGCGCCAACCAGTCGGGGATTAAAACACGTGAAAACTTTGCAAAAAGCCCTTGACAAAGGGTACCTCTCCTATCTATTATTTATTATTCAGATGGAGAAAATCAAAACGATGACAATTGACATAGATATTTTTGAACCGCTTGCAGCTGAGATTTCCAAGCGCAAAAGAAGGGGGTCCAAGTTATCGCCTATGATTGCCGGGTAACACCTGATTCACTTATTTTGAATCAACCGGTTCCATTTGACTTAACCCAAAAGTTTATTAGTGACGGATTGGCGTCGTCAATCCAAAGAAGAACTTGAGAATATAAGAGGTAATTAATTAATGCTCCAAACATCAAGACAAGAACCAATTGATAGTCCATTTAACAACACTACTACCGCTGAAAAAGTAATGAAAGGCATTGACCTTAAAGGTAAGAATGTCATTGTTACCGGTGGTTATAGTGGTATCGGCTTAAAAGTAACCGAAATGCTCACAGAAGCCGGCGCTCACGTTGTGGTTCCCGCTAGAACGGTTGCCAAGGCGTTACCGGTTGTTGAACATTTGAAAAATGCCGAGTTGGGTTTGTTGGATTTAATGGATCCGAATTCAATTGATCGATTTGCGAAGGGTTATTTAGCTTCAAATCGACAATTGGACTTATTGATTGCGTGTGCCGGTATTATGTTTCCACCGTTGAAACGTGATAGTCGGGGAAATGAATCGCAGTTGTCGACAAATTTCCTGGGGCATTTTCAATTAACAGCTAAGTTGTATCCAGCTTTAAAAAAAGCTGATCACGCCCGGGTTATTGTGATGTCATCCAGGGCTCAAAGTTGGAATGGCGTGGATTTCAATGATCCAAACTTTAAGCATCGAACATATAACGCTCGCCGTGCCTATGCGCAATCAAAGGCAGCTGATGCCCTGTTTGCTGTTGAATTGAATAAGCGGGGGCAAAAAGACGATGTTCATGCATTTGCCGTTCACCCAGGCTTGGTTCCCGGAACCGGCTTAAACCGCTATGTCAGTCATGAGCCGTTGCGCAAAGCTTCTTCTTTTGCTTTGAATCAATTGGAATTAACCCATGTTATTAACGCTGGGCACTCTATTAAAGCCCGGTTTCATCGACAAGGAGAATATGATTACTTTAAGACGGTCAGCCAGGGAGCGGCGAGCACTTTGTGGGCTGCTACCAGCAAACAATTAAATCATCGGGGTGGTGTTTTCATTGAAGACTGCAATATCAGCCATGTTGTTCCGGCTGACAGTAAGTCCAAGTTCGGTGTACGGCCATGGTCCGTTGATGAACGTGAGGCTGCTAAATTATGGCAGTTGGGTGAGAAGTTAACCGGAACAGTTTTTCCCATTTAAGGCCAAGCATTTGTTATAATTAGTAAACAAAATGTAACTAAAAAGATGTGCGTTTAGCCTTGAAACTTTCAGTTGAGGTGCTAGTATAAACGGTACACAATGAAAGTAAATGAAAACTGTTAATAAAAGAATTTGTTTTTGGAAGGAAGCAAACAATAAATACTATGTTAAAGAAAACATTGATCTTCGGTCATCGTGGCTATCCTCATAAGTTTCCGGAGAACTCATTAGCCGGATTCAAGTATGCAATTAACCATGGCATCGACGGGTTGGAATTTGATGTCCATTTGACCAAGGATAACGTGCCGGTAATTATGCACGATGAAAAAATCGACCGGACCACTAATGGTACCGGTACAATTCGTTCATATACGTTCGCTGAATTACGGCAGTTTGAATTGAGCGACGGTCAAAAGATTCCAACTTTAAAAGAGTTACTGGATCTTGCTAAAAACCAGCCGGTTCATCTTAACTTGGAATTCAAGACCAATGAAATTCACTATGAAAATATCGAAAAAATTGTGTTGGATATGGTGAAAAATTACAATTTAGTTTACCCGGTTATTTATTCATCGTTTAACCTGGATTCACTTAAAATTGCTTATCAACTTGATCCAACACAACAGTACTGCTTTTTGTCTGAACACGATATTAAAAATCCGCGTGAGCTGATGGCCAAGGAACACTTAGTAGGACTGCATTTGAGTCACTACGTCCCAATGAGAAATATCAAGGAGCGCATTTGGACCGTTGATGATCCCAAAGTTCAAAAGCACTTATTTGCGCAAAACGTTGCTGGTATTTTTACCAACAATTTCGAAGCCGCTGAAAAAGTTCAGGCGGCCGGCGCACCTGCTTAATTTCAAAAAAGTATGTGAACAATTATCATTGCCGGGGCTTTTTGCTCCGGTTTTTTTGATATCCGGCTGCTTCATCGCCATCCAACTTGGCCGCTGATTCTTCAATCTGGTAATGATTTTAATTCGACCTATATTCAAGTTTTGAAAATGTTGGCCGTTAAGATGCAGTTGGCATATCTGGGTGATTTGGATACTACCGGAATTGAAATGGCCGATCGGGTAACTGCTTATCTTGGTGCACAACATGCAACGGCTTTGACAGCCATTCAAACACCCGGACAAGTTGCACAATGGTTGGCCGGATATGGGAAGGCCGCTAAGGGGAACCGGATTCGCACTACCAGTAAACTGCGCCATCAAGTTTGGAAAGAAGAAGCTTATTTATTAGTAGTTAATCAGCAATTTGTTGAGCAGGAACAATTGATTGATTCTTATGAGAAACTGATTCCCGAATGGCTGGGAAAAGCTCGACAAAATGTAAGATAATTGAATGTACATTTCAGGTTAATAAAATAACCAAAAAACGTCCACTGGAGATCTCAATTTCAACTCTGGTGGACGTTTTCGTCAGTTTTTACATTATCTATACATCACTTTTACACTCCTTCAACACAGGTTTTACATTGAACTGCCACAATGATGGTGTAGTTAAGATGTAGTCAAATAACTAAGTTGAGGTGAGTGAATGTGTCAATTTCGTTAAGAAATGTTCGAAAGGATTATGATCAACAAACCAAGGTGCTGGAAAAAGTTTCAGCTGAGGTACAAACCGGTGAGTTCTTCGTAATCGTTGGGCCTTCCGGTTGTGGGAAAAGTACTTTACTTCGAATGATTGCCGGTCTTACACCAATTACGGATGGTGAGGTCCGAATCAATGATCGGGTTGTCAATGAATTACCACCCAAGGCCCGCAAATTAACCATGGTTTTTCAAAATTACGCGCTGTATCCGTTTTTGAGTGTTTGGGATAACGTTGCTTTTGGACTAAAAGCGCGTAAGCTAAGTCAATCAGACGTCCAAAATCGGGTTAACAATGCCTTAAAAATGGTTAATTTAACAGATTTTAAAAATCGTAAACCTCGTGAATTGTCTGGTGGCCAACGCCAGCGGGTGGCGTTAGCCCGGGCGGTTGCCAGCGACGCGGATATCTGCTTGATGGACGAACCGTTGTCCAACCTGGATGCCCAACTCAGAATCAGGATGCGCCAAGAAATCTATAATCTTCAGCGTAAGTTGGGACTGACCTTGATTTACGTTACTCATGATCAGGTCGAAGCGATGACCATGGCTGATCATATTATGGTTTTAAATGATCAACACGTTCAGCAGATTGGTACGCCGGCAGAAATTTATCAACACCCGGCCAACGAGTTTGTGGCCCAGTTCTTTGGGACACCCCAAATCAATATTTTACCTGCCAAACGATCAGCGGAAAATAGTCATTTATTAACGGTGGGATCAAACGATATGCAGGTAGCTCTAAACGAAGAAGTTCCGGCTGATCAGTTACGAATCGGCGTGCGTCCCGATGAATTAACGATTTCCCGAGCCGATTCGGTTGATTCCAATGCGGTAGTTAAAAATACCGAATTTTTAGGTAATGAGACGATTGTTTATGCGACATTGAACAGCGGTGACAATGTTCGGGCTGTTTTGCCCGGACAAGTCAACTTCAGAGGTTACGAGCCAATTAAGGTTCAAGTTGGTTCCCATCTGCTGTTCTTTAACAATGACGGTGAACGAATTGGTTTGACAAAGGAGGAAGCTGTCCATGCTTAAATCACCAGCAACGCACTCTTCTACGGCACCTGTCACTTCAGATAAGGCAAAGTCAAAGGCTGAAAGAAGTGAATCGGGTTTTTGGTTAAACGCTAAAGATAAGTACTATGCTTGGATTTTTCTTGGCCCATCGTTGCTCATACTGGGTGTCTTTATCTTCTACCCAATGTTTCGGACCCTGTACTTAAGCCTATTCTTAACGAATACGGTCGGTAAACCAACAGTATTTGTTGGCTTATCAAATTATATCAACCTGCTGACCTCGGCAGATTATCTCTCCAGCTTGGGCGTCACCATGGTTTATGTCTTGGCGGTAACGGTGATTACCATTGCCCTTGGATTGATTCTGGCAAACTATGCCAGCAAACAACTTGCCGGAATCGGCATCTTTCGAACTTTGTTTTCGGCAACAATGGGGGTTTCCGTTTCAGTTGCCGCAATTTTCTGGCTATTTATTTTTAACCCATCGACCGGCTTTCTGGCCCTGGTCAGCAATTGGCTGCACTTACCACAAATTAATTGGCTGACAGATCCGGGATGGGCCATGTTGGCAGTAATTATTACCACCGTTTGGATGAATCTGGGCTTTACCTTCCTGATTTTACTGGGGGCCATGCAGTCGGTTCCAACAACTTTGTATGAAGCTGCCAGCATTGAAGGCGCTACCCCGCGTTACCAATTGTTCCATATCACGATTCCGATGATTTCACCAACGCTTTTCTTTGTTTCCATTATTACGTTAATTGAAGGATTTAAGAGCTTTGGTCTAATTGACTTAATGACTAAGGGTGGGCCAACCAATGCGACGAACATGTTGGTTTACCGGATCTATAAAGATGCTTTCTACAGTGGTAATTACGCGCAAGCGAGTGCCGAATCCCTTATTCTGACAGTTATCATTGCAATTTTCACTTTGATTCAATTTAAAGTTTTGGAAAAGCGGGTGAATTACTGATGGAAATGGTTGCCAAGCAAAAACTGCCACAAAAAATTTTAAATTATGTATTATTGATTATTTTAACGGCTGTGGTTTTGGGACCGTTCTTAATCGGTCTTTGGACCAGTTTATTGCCCACAATGGATATTGCCAAAGGAAATTTCCTGAGCCTTCATATTTCTCTCACTAATTATGTAGACGCGTTTCAAAAAACACCGATTTTGCAATACCTGGGTAACAGTTTGTGGATTTCAACATTAACCACCATTGCGCAATTGATCTTCTGCTCGATGAGTGCTTATGCCTTTGTCTTCTTACGATTCAGAGGTCGAAAGGTGTTGTTCATTCTGTTTTTGGCAACGATGATGCTGCCGTTTGAAGCTGAAATTATTCCAAACTTTATGACTGTTAAAGCAATGGGGCTGCTCAATACTTATTCGGCCATGATTGTGCCGTTTTTAACTTCAGCCTTTGGAACGTTTATGTTGCGCCAGTCCTTTTTGCAGATGCCGGATGAGCTAAAAGAAGCTGCCGATATCGAGGGACTAGGGCACTTCCAGTTCTATTGGAAAATTGTGATGCCTTACAATCGGATCAGCTTAATCACCTTAGGTGCTTACGGTTTTCTGGGTGCTTGGAATCAATATTTGTGGCCAATGTTAACCACATTTAGTAATGCATTTCGACCGGTTCAAAATGGATTACGTCAATTGCAATCCGAAGAAACTTTCAATGACTGGGGCATGATTCAGGCAACGGCCGCAATTGTTGTTATCCCAACGCTGATTGTACTGTTTGTCGGTCAACACTACTTCAAATCCGGTATGAATGAAGGTGCTGTTAAGTAATGAAAAAAGTAATGGCATTTTTAAAAGCACATTTATTGCCAGTGATTGCCATTGTAGTTGTCGTTATTGGCGCAGTTGTCTACACGTCAGCTCATAAGCAGACTTCAGCCAAGGCGGGGCGAACACCGATCGTCTTTTGGCACGAGATGGGCGGCCCGGCAGAAGTTGCCTTGGATCAGATGGTAGATAAATTTAACAAATCACAGAGCAAGTACGAAGTTATCCCCCAATATCAAGGGGCTTACGATGAAGCTGTTCAAAAGATTATTCAAAGCCACGGTTCTAATGCGTCGCCAGCGTTATTTCAATCGTTTGATATTTCAACCGCGCAAATGATGCACAGTAAATACACGACGCCGGTTCAAAAGTTTATTGATGAAGATAACTACAACGTTAGTGATATTTCGCCGGTAGCCCGATCTTTTTACTCGAACAAAGGTAAACAGTTGGCGATGCCGTTTAACACGTCTCAGCCGGTACTTTATTACAATGCCAGTTTATTGAAGAAATATCACATTACACCACCTGCCAAATCACCAAGTTATAGTGACGTGACCCGGGTAGCCGAACAGCTCTATAAGCGGTCGCACCACAAAGTAAAGGGAATGACGATGGAAATTTATGGTTGGCTGATGGAAGAAGCACTTGCCAATGCGAAGACGTCATTGGTTAATCACGGGGATGGTCACGTTGGCAACCCAACGAAAATTAATTTAAACAATCCAACGACCGTCAATTATTTGAAATGGATTCGAACCAACATCAAGTCAGGTGACTTTGTTAATTATGGTTCCGGTGCGAGTGCCGAAACAAACGAAATTGCAGCGTTTCTAGCCGGTAAATTGGGAATCTTCGTTCAATCATCTGCTTACATTGGCCAATTAACAACTGATAATCCTAATAAGCTGGGAATTTCATACTTCCCACACCCCGATGGGCAAAAAGCTAATGGTGTGGGAATTGGTGGCGCCGCGCTATGGATCTCCAATGATAAGCCGACCAAAGTGCAAAAGGGGGCCTTTGAGTTTATCAAGTATGCTGAAAGACCAGATAGTCAAGCCAATTGGCAAAAAGCCACCGGTTATTTGGCACTCAACAGTAAATCACAAAGTCAACCGGCTTTGAAGAGTCTGTATGCTAAGCAGCCGGAAGCCAGGGTACCTGGTGAACAATTGGCAGCGGCCAAACCGAATGATACGAATTCTGGTATTTTGATGGAGGGGATGCAGCTGACCCGGGAAATGGAGGAGACCGCGATGGAAACCGTTTATGATGGCGGCAGTATTCCAAAAGCGTTGTCGAACGCCAGTCAGGGGATGAACACTAACCTGAAGACGACGAACCGGGCGAATAACGATTATCAATAACAATTGGAACATTCAAGTAGAGAAATTGATTGATTAAAAGCTGATTTATAAAGGAGTATCCTCAAAATGACAAACGAAACTTTGATTTTTGGACATCGTGGTTATCCATATAAATTTCCAGAAAATTCGTTACGTGGTTTTGAATATGCAATTGAACACGGCGTGGATGGGCTTGAATTTGACGTTCACCTGACAAAAGATGACGTTCCGGTAATTATGCATGACGAAAAAATTAATCGAACAACTAATGGTCGGGGGAAGATTCGGGAATATACCTATCAGGAATTGCAGCAATTCCAATTAAAAGATGGTGAACCAATTCCCAGCTTAAAAGACTTATTATCGCTTGCAAGGCAAAAGCCGGTTTATCTAAATCTGGAGTTTAAAACCAATAAGATTCATTATCCAAACATCGAACGGATTGTTTTGGACATGGTCGGTAACTATGATTTGGCTCATCCCGTCATTTACTCTTCTTTTTCACTGCAGACGTTAAAGGATGCTTATCAAATTGATCCCAATCAGCAGTATTGCTTGTTATCCAACCACATTTTAAGGCATCCCAGGGAACTAATGATTGAAGCTCATTTATCAGGATTACATCTAAGTCACTATCAGCCCTTGCGAAACATCAAGGAGCGGATTTGGACAATTGATGATCCCAAGAAGCAACGGGCGTTATTAGCGGATCACGTTGCCGGTATTATTACCGATAACTTTGAAATGGCCCGGGATGTTAAATCCAGCGTGTTGGTTTAGAAACTTTGAAATAGTTGACATGAAGCCTTGGGTGGACCTGCCTGGGGCTTTTTGTTGTGGGATTAAAAGTCGATTATGTAGGTGCAAAATTTCTAACCGTCGTTTTTGAATGTTCTCTTTCGGTAGTCTATAATGAATTTAGAAACTACTTGCGCACAATATAATAGTGTATTGAATTGGATTAATTTCATGAATTTGGAGGTATCTTTATGGCAAATCAATACGATTACGATGTTTTGTATCTCGGCAGTGGCATGGCACTTTTGATGGTGCGATTCCACTGGCTCATTCAGGGGTTAAAGTGGGCGTTGTTGAAGAAGATATGATCGGTGGCACCTGTCCGAACTACGGCTGTAACGCTAAAATTACCCTTGATGCGCCGGTTGCTTTATTACGTGAAACTGAACGGCTTCAAGGTATTGTTGAAGGTAATCTAAGCATTAACTGGACCAAAAGTGAGGCTCATAAGCAGGACGTTATTAAAGGTTTGCCGGGCATGATCGGTGGTTTACTTAAAGATGCCGGGATTGATGTCATTCATGGTAAAGGGACCTTTAAGGATCGTCATACTGTGCTGGTTGACGGACAAGCAAAAACGGCTGAAAACATTGTTGTTTCAACCGGGTTACGACCACACCGCTTGGATATTGCCGGCAGTGAACTGGCTCATGACAGTCGGGACTTTATGAGCTTGACGACCTTACCGAAACAAATCGCGATTGTGGGTGCCGGCTATATCAGCATGGAGTTTGCGACTATTGCCAATGCCGCGGGTGCTGATGTCACTGTTTTAATGCATGGTGACCGGGTACTGCGAAACTTCTATCAGCCTTATGTTGATCAAGTTGTGAAGGGTTTGGCAGACCGGGGTGTTAAGTTTATTAAGAATGCCAATGTTTCCGCGTTTGAGAAGACCAATGATCAAATTAGCATTCACTACGGTGACGATAATACTTTAACGGTTGATTGGGTGCTGGACGCTACTGGTCGAATTCCAAATGTTGAAAAAATTGGATTGGATGAAATCGGTGTTAAATACAATCAACATGGAATTGAAGTCAACGACTACCTGCAAACCAGCGTTGATAATATTTATGCTTCCGGTGATGTTATTGACAAAGAACAACCGAAATTAACGCCAACGGCTATTTTTGAATCGACTTACTTATTTAAACGTTTTTCAGGGCAAAGCAGTGACCCAATCAAGTACCCGGTTATTCCATCGGTTGTCTTTACCTCACCACGAATTGCCAAAGCCGGTGTTTCGGTAGAGGATGTCAAGAAGCAGGGGTATCAAGTTGAAACCAATCACCTACCGGATGACTGGTATCGTCAGGTTGATAATGAGACTGAAGGCGATAATTCATTGATTTTTGACAAGCAGCATCATTTAGTAGGCGTTACGGAATTTAGTGAACAGGCCGATAACGTTATCAATACACTATTGCCGGCAATTGAATTTAAGTTTAGTGCAGAAGAACTTGGTAGAATGGTATACCTGTTCCCATCAATCGGATCATCTGCCTGGGCACAATTATAAAATTGGTTAAGGATAGTTATTTGCTAAAAAGAGGATCTAAGTCCTCTTTTTTCTTACCTTAGTAGGGAGGATATAAACATGGCTTTATTTGATAATCACAAGGTTGACGGCATTATGGCAGATCGGGGTTTGGAGCATTTAGGTGAGGAAACCAAAACCCATGTGGAAGCAATTCTCAGTGAGTTGGATAGTAAAAAATTGTTGCGGGATGGTGATACCGCCAATTTTACGGATCGTTCAAATCAGGAAAAGGTTGGTTTTTTGCGGGCGATCATGGAACAGAACTGGATCCTGATTGCCCAGAATGAAAAGATTTTGCAGGCCTTGAATAAGGATCGTCCGGATTAGGTTTTGCAGGCTTTAAATGATAATCCCGATAAAGATCTATATTATAGCGTTTCTACTTTGAAGTGAAAATCCCGTAAAATCAATGTTTCTACAAACTAATTTTACGGGATTTTTTAAAGAATAATGTTTTTTGGGCTTATTTCTCAACCGCTTTTGTCAGAAAAATGGCAGTAAATTGGCATTAAGTTGTCAGCTGGATGGCAGTTTTGATAATAAAATTCAAGTTAAACTATAAGCGTTAAATCGATTTGACATAATAAGTCAATACATTACCGGAAATGTGTTGATAAAAAATAAAGAAAGAGGTTTTTTTATGGCAAGTACAGTTAAGAGTGTTAAGCCCACAAAACAATTAACATTGACCAATCTTCCTAGTCGTAGAGTGGTACAAAAGACCTATATTGATTTTGATAATTATACGGTTTATGCACTACAACAATATGGTGTTGGAGATACTAAAAATGCAGTACTGTCTTCAGGTTCATTCTCGAGTTTAGGTCAATCCGAACCGGTTTCCATGGGAAATCCTATGGTTCTCAAAAACTTTGGGCATGGAGAAACATTGGAAAAATTTGATAATCCTTATGAATCAGGAAACTGGTTTTGGATTGCAACAGGCGCAAATTATGATACGCCTTACATTACAAAAAATGGTGATAAGATTTATTGGGCGCATCAAATTGGAATTGTGAAGTATGAACCTAATGGACAAGTTGATTACAGTCAGGTCCGACGTATTTCTAGTGTTAGTTCATTGACAAAGTCCGGCAAACCGTTTGGTAAATTAAAACGAACAGATGGTGCTTTGGCTGCAAATGGTCGTTTGATTATTTGGAGCCAAGCAACTGATAACTCGATGTATATTTCCTGCTATGAGTCAAAAGCCGTCCTAAAGCGTATGTATGAGGCATCACAGCTATACCTATCAGGGACTGATAAAATTTTCCACACCTCATATAAATCTAATGGTGCACTGGTAAGTAATAAGGAATTTACTCACCATTTACCATGGAATTCAAATCAAGGGCTGGAATTTAGTAATGGTAATATGGTTTATATTACTGGTGGAGCCTATGGTGCAAATGAAGCTCCACACATTTTAAAATCTGACTGGGCATTTAAAAATTACGGGACAGTTTCTTTATCACTATCAAGTACCGAACAAGCTAATGTAGAAACGGAAGCACCACAACTTGGCGAAGGAAGCATTAGTAATCCCGATGGTAATACATCTGCGGATTATGTATATGTAACACTTGTTTTCCATACAAGTCCAGATTATACAAATTGCATTTACTCGGTTCCTAAATCAGCATTTTAGAATAGAAAAAAGCACTCATTCTTTGAGTGCTTTTCTGTACATACCTATTTTTCTTTAGCTAACACAACTTGATAATTTAAAGCTTCTTGATCATCAATCGTTTTAGCTATTGGAAGTTGTGTAGAAGGTTTACCAATGCCAATATTATCTCGAATATATACTCCCAATTTATAATCACTCATTGAAGCTCTTTTTTCAGCGTCATAACCAATCGAGTCAAGAGCTTTTTCGAAAACAGCTACCCGTTGAGTTGCCGTTTTTTTAGTCAACCACCAAGATAACACATAAGCATGATTATAAACACTGATCTGTACGTCAGTATAGTTATGGCTTATAGAATTAGAACTATCATTATACTGATTTAAGGCGGCTTGAGAAAGTTTTAAACTAACCGGGCTATTTGGAAACAATTTCATGACACCACGTGCTAATTTTTGGGATTGAGCAGTTTTTAAATAGTTAACGTACTGTTGATCCGTCTGAAAGCTATTTAACGGCTTAACATAATACTTACTAAGATACTTGCCATAAACAATTCCTGTTATATTGATCCCGTTGGAAACTTTATAGTATACCGGTCCCTTGGAAGTATTAGTTCTGGTGAAGGCTGACATTGCATACCAAGTAGTATTTTTATAGTTGTTTAGATTATGAAGACGTTTAGTGTGTTGTGAATTCCATATATAAGCGTTATGGGGCTTAACCGTTTTTGAATTAATACCATAGGCTACCCAAGAATCACGATTATAGGTGCTCGATGTTATTAATTTGGCCTGACTGCGAATTGACAATGTTAAGATTCCGATAATTAGCGCAATTAAAGTAACAGACGTTGTTTTAATTAATTTGTTCAGCATAATAAATTCCCTTCATAATAGTTGTCTTAAATCTATTGTACTTAATTAGATAATAAATTAATAGTTTTAAGGGCTTTATTCCGAATTCAGCTTGTATAATCTAAAGCATGAATGCTCGGAATTAGAAAAGAGGGGGTTATTTTGAGTACTAAAACAATGAATTATCAAATTAATCAGGTATATTAAAGAGAATGGATATTAAATTCCTAACACCATCTTTTTGAAATTTTATTTATTTGAATATATATAACTCCAAGGGATTTTTTGTTAGAAATGCAAAGAGTACTGAGAAAGGGAGAAAATTGTTTTGAAAAAATTAGCAGGTTTAATTACGATGTTTAGTTTTGCTTTATTCGTAACCTTAGCTGTTTCATCAAATAAATTAGTTTTGGCTAAAGGAACCGGACTCCACAGAGTTACCAGCAGCTATATCAATAAAGTTGGTGAACACCATCAGTATTATCGGTTTAATCAAAATACAACATTTAAATATGGAGGGAAAACAGTTACACTGCCC
>NZ_BAKI01000031.1 GCF_000583655.1 Lentilactobacillus farraginis DSM 18382 = JCM 14108 | reverse complement strand
CCGAATTTAAGTAAACTTAAAATAGTTTGAATATCGCTAAATTTAACAAATTGAAAGGGAAAACATCATGAATATTGAAAAATTTATTGCCCGCCGAAAAGAACTTGGTTTTTCTCAGAGCGAACTGGCAAAGGGCATTTGCACGCAGGCGACAATTAGCAAATTTGAGAACGGCGGGAAAATGATTTCAACCAAGATTTTGACCAAATTGTGTCAAAGATTGGGACCAAAGATTGGGACTTTCATTAAGTGATATTTTTCCCGGTCCGGTTGATAGGGACTCTGAACTATTGGAAAAATTGCACCAAGCCGAATTTAATCTCATTACAATGGAGTATCAGAAAGTTGCTGCAACTTTGTCGGGGATGTCAACCACACAAATGAACGATGATGATACAAAAATGGAATATCTATTTATTAAGGGGTATTTGTTTGCACTTAGTGATTACCCAACCAGTGACGCGGTCTTTTGCTTTGACCAAATTTTAAATGGGCTTGATGAGGAACATCAAACGATTTTTTCCCAGTTAGCTTATGTTGGGATGGGAATTGCTTATGAACATGAAGAAAATTTTGAACGGGCAGATTTTTATTTTTCAAAAATGCCTCGGCTGCTTGCAAATTATCCGAGTCAGGATGCTGATATTGACAACATTTGGAAGACATTAACGTTGTTATTTTATACTGGAAATTATTATTCCTATCGAAATGACTTTGAAACCGGCAATAAATTGTTGAAGACTCTAATCAAAATAAGTTCCCAACAGCATGTTACCTTTTATGTGGCCCGGGCCAAGTTTCGACTTGCACGAAATTTTAAGACGCAGCATGTGGCGAGCAGGCTGGTTGACGAGGCGATCCAAGATGCCTATGCATTTGCCAGATTTAACAACAATCAAAAGCTGATTGCCAGAATTAATGATTATCAGCAGAATTGATAAAAGATGGTAAAACTAAGTTTGGCTGATAACAGATTTTATAATCAAGAGTCAAGATAATTATTTTATCTTGGCTTTTTTGATTATTTAGCTAAAAATAGGAAAATAAAGCCAATTTTGTCCGTAGCAAAAACAAAATCGAGAGTTAACTTTGAGTAAGCACTGAATTTTTTTAAAGTTTTTTTGCAGAAATGATAAGCGGTTTCATTTGCGCCAATTAGCGTCTTTGGTTTTTAATACTTACAATTATTAAGTTAGGCGCTCCTAAATTCATATTTACTTTAATTTAGATTATGGTAGTATTGGATTTGAAATTAAAAGGAGGTACCTATGAAAAATGGTAAAAGATAAAGCTCCGAAGAAGCAACATTTGATTCACTATGCAAATGGACCTTCATTGGAAGAAATTAATGGAACGATCGAAGTTCCGAAGGGCCGAGGATTCTGGAAAACGTTGTTCATGTATTCGGGGCCTGGCGCACTAGTTGCTGTTGGATACATGGATCCAGGTAACTGGTCAACTTCAATTACTGGTGGTCAAAATTTTGAGTACCTGCTTATGTCTGTTATCTTAATGTCGAGTTTAATTGCGATGTTGCTACAATACATGGCGGCTAAACTGGGTATTGTGTCACAGATGGATTTAGCTCAGGCGATTCGGGCCAGAACCAGTAAAGCACTTGGATATGTGCTATGGATTTTAACTGAGTTGGCGATTATGGCGACTGATATTGCGGAAGTTATTGGTGCTGCGATCGCGCTATATCTGCTATTCCATATACCACTTGTGTATGCCGTATTTATAACGGTTTTTGATGTTTTGCTTTTGCTATTATTAACTAAAGTTGGTTTTAGAAAAATTGAAGCGATTGTTGTTTGCTTAATTTTGGTTATTTTGTTCGTATTCGTTTACGAAGTTGCGCTTTCAAGTCCTAACTTTGGTGATATTGTTAAGGGATTGGTGCCAACTGGCCAGACTTTCTCAAGTTCAGACAAAGTTAATGGTGATACACCGTTAACCGGTGCCTTGGGAATTATTGGTGCAACGGTTATGCCCCATAACCTGTATCTTCACTCGGCGGTTTCTCAAACCAGAAAAGTGGATCATAATGATCAGGAAGATGTTGCACGAACAGTTCGTTTCTCAACTTGGGATTCCAATATCCAATTATCATTTGCGTGGGTTATTAACTCATTGCTGTTAATCATGGGTGTTGCGGTATTTAAGACTGGTGCCGTTAAAGATCCTTCGTTCTTTGGTTTGTTCCAAGCATTATCTAATACTTCAATGTTGAGCAATGGTGTGTTAATTGCCGTTGCCAAATCAGGAATTCTATCAATTCTGTTTGCCGTTGCCTTGTTGGCTTCAGGTCAAAATTCAACGATTACCGGTACCTTAACAGGACAAGTTATCATGGAAGGTTTTATCCACATGAAGATGCCACTTTGGCTTCGTCGTTTGGTAACTCGTTTGATTTCAGTTATTCCGGTTTTGATTTGTGTTGCCATGACGAGTGGTGAATCACCGATTCGACAACATGAGGCGTTAAATACGTTAATGAATAATTCTCAAGTCTTTCTGGCCTTCGCTTTGCCATTCTCAATGTTGCCATTGTTGATGATGACTGATAACGCGAAGGAAATGGGAGATCGTTTTAAGAATACGCTTTGGGTTAAAATCCTTGGTTGGATTTCTGTCTTAAGTTTAACCTTCTTGAACATGAAGGGACTTCCGGACAATATCACTAGTTTCTTTGGTGACAATCCTTCCGCAAGTGAGGTATCATTGGCACATACGATTGCTTATATCTTGATTGCCGGTATTGTTGCACTTCTTATTTGGACAATTTATGATCTGTGGTCAAGCAGAAATAAAATGCCAAAGCGGTTTGAAACGACCGAAGAGCACTATGATGAAAGCAAGACTGATAAGGGCAATGCTTAATGCTAATAAATGCTAACGGGAGGCATAGATCGAATGGACAATGAAAATTCACCACATACAAAATTTAAAAGAATTTTAGTAGGTGTTGATGATTCACCTGATGCGCAATTAGCTTTTAGATATGCAGTTTCTGAGGCTCGTCTGTCAGATGCATCATTGGTAATTGCTTCAATTCTTGAAAGTCAAGAAATGAATGTGTACCAAGCGCTTAGCAAAGACTATGTTCATGGTGAGCGCAAAGAACTTGTTGATCATCTTAACGAATATCGGGACCTGGCATTAAGGGCAGGCGTTAAGACGGTTGATACAGTTGTCGAAGAGGGAGATCCTGGCGAGACAATTGTGAAAAAAGTTATTCCAGCTGTTGACGCTGATTTGCTCATTGTTGGTTCACTTTCGAAAAAGGGTGTTCGAAAGTACTTTGGTTCGCAAGCTGCTTACATGGCAAAATATTCACCGATTTCGGTAATGGTAGTTCGTTAATAAGCCAAATCTATGCAAGCAACCTGTTTTAAGAATACAATTGAAATAAATAAATAATCGATAGATTTGAAAGGAGCTAGGCGCAAGAGTTAATTGTACCGGCTCCTTTTTACATAATTTATCAGGAAAAAGTAATACTGGGGGATGGGGTTTAAATGGAACTAACGGAAAAAAGCCGAAAATGGTTTGTGGCAACACTGTTGTTAGGAACATTTACGATGTCAATTAGTCAATCATCGTTGTCAACGGCTTATCCAACGTTCATGCGTTATTTTAACTTGCCAGCAAGTACCGTTGCTTGGTTAACAACCGGCTTCATGCTGATTATGTCAGTAGTAATGCCGTTATCACCGTGGTTAATGGATAATTTCAAATTCAAACCATTATATTTAACTTTATTGATTAATTTTGTAGTTGGCACTTTGATTGTTATTTTTGCGCCCAACTTTCCAATAATGATGGTTGGCCGATTAATGGAAGGGTTTAGTGTTGGTATTTTGTTTCCTTCCTATCAGTCGATTATTTTGGAAATCACACCATCAAACAAGCGTGGTAGTGTGATGGGAACGGTTGGACTGGTAATGGGCTCAGCTTTGGCAGTTGGACCGATTATTTCTGGTGTTATTTTACAAGTGATGAATTGGCAGTCAATTTTTGCCTTCTTCTTGGTTGTCTTGTCACTGGTATTCATTTTGGCATTGAAAACAGTTGTCAGTCCATTAAAGACAAAATCAACTAGCTTTGACTTTGTTTCGGTTTTCATGTCACTTGGGATTATTGGTTTATTGTATTTCATTAATGAAATCTCACATATGACTGCCGGTGATTACGTTAATTGGGCAATCTTAGGCGTGTCGATTATTTTGTTGGGCTTATTTGTTCACCGGCAGCTAAAGATGCCAGAGCCGTTGCTTCGCTTAGACATTCTTAAAATTGGTAATTTTGATCTTGGCGTTGCGCTGACTTCGTTATCCTATATGTCTTTAATTACGGTAACGATCATTATGCCACTGTATTACCAACAGGTACTTGGTATGACGCCGTTATGGTCAGGAATGGCATTGGTACCGGCAGCGGCGCTTCTCTCGTGGTTGAACCGCCGGAGTGGACAACTAGCTGATCGGATTGGATTTAAACCGGTAATTACGATCGGTTTTGGCTTATTTATTGTTGGGTGGGGGTTATTACTCCTGCTTTCAGGGCTAAGAAGTGTCTGGGTAGCAATTATCTGTTCGATGGTTATTGAGGCCGGGAATGCGTTTGCGATGATGCCGGCAACAACGCTGGGGGCAAATTCCCTGTCAAACGATTTGATTCCGCATGGTTCGTCAATTATTGCAACCTTTCGACAAATTCTAGGATCAACGGCCATTGTTCTGGCTACAGTAATTCTTGGTAACGGTAATTTCAACGCGGTCTTTGCAACATTTTTGGTTATGGAAGTTGTCGCGCTTGGGTTGGCGTTAATGATTAAGGATACAACAGTGGAACACAGTACCTATGCACCAGCAAAGTAACAGTTATGAAATGAATAAATATATTGATTAATGAATAATTAATAAGAGCTGTGGTCAATGACCATAGCTCTTTTAACATCGTTAACTTGTGAATTAAAATTATTTTCTTGACGTACATTGTGCAATAAATAGCATACACTTTGTTTTTGAAAATCACAAAGTATTTCATTGTAACTGCTTTCAAAATGTGCTATTCTTCTAATAGACGCATAAATGTTTATTCTATTTACTTACATAGACAGCTGGCGGAACATTAATTTACTGACTGGTTGTCTGGAATTGTAAAACATTTAAAAGGTCTATATTTAGGAGGAGAACAAAAAATGGCATACAAAACTGTTAATCCTTATAATAACGAAGTCGTAAAGGAATATCCTAATGCGACCGAAGAACAATTACAAGAAGCTCTTGCGACAGGGCACGACTTATATAAAGCAATGCGTAAACAGCCGATTTCAGACCGGGCTAAGATTTTGCATAATGTTGCTGCCAAACTACGTGAACATTCAGATGAATTAGCAAAGGCATGTACGATTGATATGGGGAAACTTTACCGTGAATCAAAGGGTGAAGTGGAACTAGTTGCAATTATTGCGGACTGGTTTGCAGACCATGGCGAGGAACTATTAAAGCCGGAAAAGATTGATACAATTGCAACTGGGGAAGCGGAAATTCGTCATCAATCAACTGGCGTTATTATGATGGTTGAGCCATGGAACTTTCCATACTATCAAATTATGCGGGTCTTTGCGCCAAACTTTATGGTCGGCAATCCGATGATTTTAAAACATGCTGCCAACACCCCAACTTCAGCTCAAATGTTTGCTGATGTGGTGGCTGAAGCTGGTGCTCCTAAAGGGTCCTTAACCAACTTATTCCTGTCATATGATCAGGTAACGGAAGCAATTGAGGATCCACGGGTTCAAGGGGTTGCTTTAACTGGTTCCGAACGTGGTGGAACAGCTGTTGCAGGTGCTGCCGGCAAGAACCTTAAGAAGAACACAATGGAGCTTGGCGGCATGGATCCATTTGTTGTGTTGGGTGACGCCGATATGGACGCGGTGAACGATATTGCATGGCGGGCACGTCTCTACAACTGTGGCCAAGTATGTACATCATCAAAACGATTTATTGTCATGGACAATGTTTATGATGAATTTGTAGCTTCTTTGAAAGAGCACTTTGCAGCTGTTAAGCCAGGTGACCCAATGGATCCATCGACAACCTTGGCGCCGATGAACACAGAAAAAGCCAAGAATAAACTTCAAAGTCAACTGGATGATGCGATTGCTCATGGCGCAAAAGTTGTTTATGGTAATCAGCCGATTGATTTACCAGGCAATTCTTTATGCCAACAATTTTAACTGATATCGACAAAGATAATCCGGCTTATAAGACTGAGTTGTTTGGCCCAATTGCTACTGTTTACAAGGTTCACAGTGAGCAGGAAGCAATCGATATTGCTAATGATTCGCCTTATGGATTAGGTGGCATTGTCTTCTCCGGCGACCCTGATCATGGTGCCGAAGTTGCTGGGCAAATCGAAACCGGAATGGTCTTTGTTAACAACTTTATGGCAACTTTACCTGAATTACCATTTGGTGGCGTCAAGCTGTCAGGCTATGGCCGTGAAATGAGTCACATTGGGCAAATGGCTTTCGTTAACGAACAATTAATTGTTAAAGCAGATAAGCCAAACATGGATAATTTAGCAGGTGGCCTTGTGGCAACTGATCCGGAATAGCAAAAGTAATTATTTAGTGAAATTTGAGAGCAACTCGTCAAAATGTATCGGGCACTCACACCAAGCGTATAACTTGGTGGCTCTTTTCCGATATGGTGATACCAACCTTACAGGTTATTTGAAATACAATCTTATTCTCCTTAACAAAAAATGGCCGGCAATTAACATTGTCGGTCGTTTTTTGTTAACAATCATCCGGCAGGATAACCCTTAAAAAGTTTGCTCGAATCTTAACCGTAATCGGCAAAGCCAGCGCCGGATCACCATCGATTCGGGTTTTGATTGATCTGGATGACAGATTCTCAATATGAATTTGTTTGCATTTCAGATACTTAACACCACGGGCATTTTTAAGATTACCGGAAAGAAAGTAGGCAGCGTAAGTCATGATTTTTGGCAGCGTGAATTTTTTTAAAATAAAGACGTGCAGATAATCATCATCGTACCTGGCTTCTGGGTTAAAAGCAACGTTGCCGCCGACCGAATTGGTTGTCGTAATGAGCAGAATTTGAGCTCGTAAGATTTCACTATTACCGTTGGCGTCGATCTTTAATTTATAAGACCGATTGGTAAAGAGTTCTTTAATTCCTTTGAAAAGATAAATGATCGTGCCAAATTTTCGCTTATCGTCTTGTTTGACGTCTTGAGAAATGTCTGCGAGTCTGCCCAACGTTAGGCTGCTGACAATTGGGACTTCACCAATGACACCAAGGTCAACTTGGGCAGGTGAACCATCAATCAAGTTTTGAATAGCTTTATTAGTATTAAGTGGAATCTTTAACGCCCGGGCAAAATTGTTAACGGTACCGCCGGGAATGATTCCCAAGGGAATTGAATGACCAGCTTTTAAAAAACCGGCGCAGGCCGTATTAATGGAGCCATCACCGCCGATTGTGACCAGACAATCGTAATTGTCAACTGCCACCTGGATTTGTTTGATGGCAGCTTCTTCAGATTCGGTAGCCGCCAACTCGACTTGTTTGCCGACTTCTTGCAATTTTTGCCGGACGCTTTTGGCAATGGCCTCGTTATCGGCTTTACCGGCAGTTCCGTTATAAACAATTAAGTACTTTTGCATCATACAGGCCCTCCCTTCTGAATAATCAGAGAAGTAATCGGAATGGAAGCACTTGTATTATATAATATCCATCTGAATTATGCGTCTTTGGGGATTATAGTTAAGGAGCCGTTCATGATTTTAGAGGTGGCATCAACTGTTGTCGGGTTGGTAAAAATCTTTAAGAATTTCATGAAACTTTCAGCGGTGTTGTGTTCGTTAAGTTCTGCGAGCGGCAGCCAATAAATTTTGCCCTCATCGCTTTGTTTTAACGTTCCGGAAAAGTGGGTCGTTTTGTATAAGAAGCCCAATCGGCGGTAAAGCGGATTCTGATTAAACCATTCAACGGTGCCGCAGGATTGAAGATGACTGACTGTCAGACCGGTCTCTTCGTATACTTCGCGGACCATCGCGTCATACAAGCTTTCATTCTTTTCAACGTGGCCGCCGGGAAAGGTATGGCCGAATTTCCAGCAACGTCGGTTTTGTCTTCGACCAGAACTTCTTGGGTTTGGGGGTTATAAATCATACACATGTTGACCATTTCAACGTGTTCGGAACGTGAGTAAGTCATTAGATCGCTTCCTTAATTTTAAGACTGTGAACTACTCGGCCATGAATGACCGAGCTTCTGGGAACACGAAGTAGTATTTAGGCTGTTACATCGGTATGCCGAACACCTAACTTACAGAACCCCGCTCTTTTACCATGGCTAGTCCCTAACCAGTAGCTTTTAACCCGCGCTTCAGGATATTAACTGCCGCATTAATATCCCGGTCATGATGGGTCTGACACTCAGAACACGTCCATTCTCGAATTGCTAAAGGTTTGGCGCCACCATTGTGTCCACAAACTGAGCAGATTCGGGAAGTGTTCCTAGCACTGACCACCACTAACTGCTTCCCGTACCAGTCACATTTGTATTCCATCATGGTCCGGAATTGATACCAACTGGCGTTAGCGATGGCCTTAGCCAGGTAATCCTTGCGCTGGTTGGCAATTTTAGCTTGATACCGGGCTTTGGTCATTTTGGCCCGTTGCCAATTTTGGTAATCGTTAAGTGCCATCTTAAGCAATTTATGATGGTGATTCCATTGACGCATCGCAACGGTCGCCTGGTGCCTGCGTCGACTGAACTTGGCCTGCCACCGTTGGGCTTGCTTTTTCAGCCACTGCGCATTAAACGTCCCATATTTCACTCCGTTAGAATCAATCGCCAAATCGGAAACGCCCAGATCTAAACCAATTTTTTGGTTGGTCTTGGGCAAATCATGAACCTCGGTTTCGACCTGCAGGGAAATATAGTAACGGTCGGTAGCGTCATGGCTAATCGTGTAGCGCTTAATTTTGCCATTGGCCAAGTGGCCCGTCTTGCTGGTCCGAATACTGCCGATTTTCGGTAATTTCAACCGCCGCTTAGCTTCCACAGTGCAGATTGATTGCCCAGTGTAGGATTGCTTAGCGCTACGGCGGGACTTAAACCGCGGATGGCCACCTCGATGTTGGAATAAATTCTGATAAGCCAGCGCCAGATTATGGTTAACCACCAATAAGCTGGTGGCATCACTTAACTTTAAAAAGGGGTACTCTTTCTTGAGCGGTTTTAGCAGATAGTTCATGTCATATTCGCCAACGAACCGACTGGCCGGATTATTTTCATACCGCTGGTTGGCCATGGCTAACATGTGATTCCAGACAAATCGATCATTGCCAAACAGCTGCCATAATTGATCGATTTGAGCTTTGTTCGGGTATAAGCGTAGTTTAATCCCTTTAACCACTGTCGTCATCCGGGAAACCTCCTCTCTTTACTTTACTAATTAATCTTGCCAATTAAGATCCTTGATCATGACCGGTCTATTTCCAGTACCACGCTTTTAATCGCGGATCCCGATAAGCGGTCATTTAGTTAATCCAAGGAAACTTAGCTTAACTATTATAACATATGGTCATTGTTGGTACACACATATATTTTAGAATATTTTCAACATTTATTGATTTTATAATTATTAGAACCGTTTTTTAAATGCAAAAAGGGGCAATTCATCACGTCCTTAAAAGAACGTGCTTCCTTGCCTTATATCAAAAAATGCTTTTGAAATCAGTATAGCAGACTTCAAAAGCATTTTTTGATTGATTTGTTTTGATGTTATGCAATGTTGATAGGCAAGTGATCAGTGATCTCTTGGCCCGGGTGTTTTTGGTGAATTCAAATCAGCCATTTGACCCCGGAACTCTTTTGCGTACATGTTCATATCAGATTGATAAGTTGCCATGTCGTTACTGATATCAACGGTGTAGTCAGCTTCCTCACCGTGTTCACCTTTATCCAAGCCCATCTCTTCTTCCTTACGGTCAACCCGCATTGGCATAACGAGACTTAGGACTTTGATAATGATGGTTGTGGCAATTGTAACAAAGACGATAGTTACCAGAGTGGCGAATACCTGAATACCAAGTTGATGCCAACCGCCGCCATATAGTAATCCATTATGGGAAACAATCGGGTTAACAGCTTTGGTTGCAAATAAACCGGTAAAGATACTGCCGACGATTCCGCTAACACCGTGACAGCCAAAGGCATCGAGGGCATCATCGACACCGATTCGGTCTTTGAGGTAGTTAACGAAGAAGTAACTGGCAAAAGTTGAGAACATCCCGATCCAGAACGAACCGGCAATTGTGACAAAACCACAGGCAGGCGTAATCCCAACCAAGCCACAGAGGGTCCCTGTACATACACCAACCAGGGTTGGTTTGCCGGAGATAATCATATCGAGAATCATCCAGGTAACCATTGCGGTCCCGGTGGACATGGTGGTGGTGATGGTTGCTTGCGCAGCGATGTTGTCAACACCCAGCGCCGAGCCGGCGTTGAACCCGTACCAACCAATCCAAAGAATGGTAGCACCAAGTAAAACCCATGGTAAATTGTAGTGGGTATGAGGTTTGTCACCGAATTTAATTCGTTTGCCCAAAAAGGCAGAAAGCACAAATGCGGTAACCCCGGCGTTGATGTGAACAACGGTTCCACCGGCAAAATCAAGTGTTCCAAGTCCGGCCAGAAGACCATGCGGGCTCCATACCAAGTGGACCATTGGATAATAGATAATAATTGACCAGAGAATCAAGAAAACCAGCAAAAAGTTAAACTTGATCCGGCCAACAACGGCACCGACAAATAGTGCCGGCGTAATAATGGCAAACATCATTTCAAAAACTGAAAAGATCCCGGTTGGAATTTTGGTGGCGGTTAATGCCCCCAACTTAACACCGTTCATAAAGAAATTATCAAAGGTGCCGACAATTCCATGGATATCGCCTTCGAAAGATAAACTGTAACCAACCATGATCCAGAGCACGATAGCGACTCCGGTCATCACAAATACAGATAACATCGTATTGACAACGTTTCGTTTTGACACCAGGCCGCCGTAGAAGAAAGCCAGCCCGGGTGTCATGAATAAGACCAAAATACTGGACAGAATCATAAATGACGTGTTAGCAGCATTCATAACATCGCTTCCTTTTTACTTAATGTCATAAATTCTAACATCATCAATGCGCGACGTCTAGAGTTTGTTAGAAAGGCTCTTAGATAGTTTTAAGACTATAAGAAAATGGAAACGATCTCAAAAGCCCGAAAATTAGCGATCTGATTTTAAAAATAATTTAAAAAAATATTTTAACGAATAACCGGCCTGTGTCAGATAATGTGACAAAAATAACAAAAACGGTCGTTCTACGACAAATAGAATAACCGTTTGATTAATTATTAAGCTTCACTGACAGCGTCAGCGATCGGCGTAGCACCGTCACTCATCGGCAAAATTTTACCAATGGTATTGTCACTCTTGACAATCGCAGCCAGAACGTCGGCAACATTTTCAATGCTATTTTCGTTATTGGTGTATTCGCCAAGACTGACTTTACCGGTACCAGCCGTTTCAGTTAACGAGGTTGGTTGAAGAATTGTGTAATCCAACGTGGTGTTTTTAATCAACCACAAATCAGCAAAATGTTTGGCAATTAAATAATTGGCCAGTGGTGAAGGGTCATCGCCGCTAAAAGAATCCGGCGTTAAGGAATCTCTGGAACTCAGCATGACAAACCGCTCGATCCCCCGTTTGGCGGCCTCAATCATTACTTTAACGGCGCCGTTCAAATCGACCTGTAACAGGTCTTTGCCACCGGAACCGGCAGCAAAGATCAAGGCGTCGGCTTCCGGTAATTCATTTAGAATAGCATCTTTTGTATCGTGTAAGTCGATTTTAAAGGGTTTGATGTTGGCACCTTTTTCGATATTTTCAGGTTTGCGGGCGCCGGCAAGAATCTGATCACTCTTATCCGCGGCCAGCTTTTTAACCAGCTGTTTACCGACTCTGCCCGTTGCACCGATTACAATAATTTTCATATTGGACTAAATCCTCCTTAGACTTTTTATTCAATGTTTAAAAGCTTCTCATCTGACTGGTTTGCAGCAAAAGAGAATTCTTTCAAAATTAAAACTGAATTCTTGACCTGCGTCAATTATTTTGTTTCAAATTCCCCATATACTTAATGTATCATATCGGGGAGGTAAAAATCACATGAAATTTCAACGTTATATTAATCAGCATACCAACCAAATTACATTAATAACAGCCGGCTTGATTGGCATCGGATTACTCGGAAGTCTGTTTCATACCGGGTGGCTTTATACGGTAGCGTTTATTGCGGCTTCCATCATTTCTGCCGTTCCAATTATGCTGCGGGCAATCTCGGCTTTGCGGTTTAAGACAATCAGTATTGAATTGTTAGTCAGTATTGCGGTGATTGGGGCCTTTATTATTGGTGAGTATAATGAATCTGCCATCGTAACCTTTCTGTTTCTTTTCGGGACTTTTTTGGAAAATAAGACGTTGGCCAAGACCCGTCATTCGATTAAGGATTTAACTGAAATGGCCCCGACAACGGCATTGGTTGTAGCTGATGACGGTCAGGTCGAAGAAACGGATGTTGATTTTGTGGATGTTGGTGACGTTGTCCTGGTTAAGACCGGGGCCCAAGTGCCGGTTGATGGTCAAATTGTGGCTGGTTCGGGAAACGTTAACGAGGCCAGCATTACAGGTGAGGCTAAACCAGCCGCTAAAGCAGTCGGTGATTCAGTTTATTCGGGGACCATTCTGGACAACGGTACCTTAAAAGTAAAAGCGGCGAAAGTTGGCGACGATACGACCTTTGGTAAAATTGTCGAATTGGTTGAAGACGCCCAGGATACCAAATCGCCGGCTGAAAAATTTATTGACCGGTTCGCGACGTATTATACGCCGGCGGTTCTGGTAATTGCGGCGTTGGTTGGAATTATCTTTTCGGACTTTCGGTTAGCAATTACGGTGCTGGTTCTGGGTTGCCCGGGAGCCCTGGTAATCGGTGCGCCGGTTTCCAACGTTGCCGGTATCGGAAACGGTGCCAAGCATGGGGTCCTGGTTAAGGGCGGCGACGTAATGAATACCCTAAGCCATGTTTCGACCGTCGTCTTTGATAAAACCGGAACGTTAACAGAAGGTAAAACTGCTGTGACCCATTTGCAGACTTACGGTGATCAACAAATTGGGTTACGATTGGCGGCAGCTGTTGAAAATCAGTCTGATCACCCACTGGCCAAAGCCGTGGTTGCGTTTGCCAAGTCAAAACAGCTTAAGTTTACCGACTTACGGGTTGTTTCAAGCAATACGATTAAGGGCCGCGGGATTGCGGCACAGGTTGCCCAACATCGAGTGTTGATTGGCAATCAACAACTGATGGCGGACAATCAAATCGAACTCTCGGATCGACAGACGGCAGATCTGCATCGAATTCAGCGCCAGGGTAGCTCTTCGGTAATTGTCGCGGTTGATAACGAGGTTCAGACGATTATTGGGATCTCGGATGTTATTCGAAGCGGCGTTAAAGAAAGCCTTCAGCAATTAAAGAAACTCGGTGTTAAGAAGATAGTGATGCTGACAGGGGATAACCAACTGACAGCGAAAGCCGTTGCCGAACAGCTTCAAATTGACGAGGTTCACGCAGAGTTATTGCCGGAGCAGAAAGTTACCTACGTTAAAGAATTTCAGGCTGCCGGCCAAGCAGTGGCGTTTGTTGGTGATGGCATTAATGACAGCCCTTCTCTGGCAACAGCTGATATTGGCATTGCGATGGGCAGCGGCACCGACGTGGCGGTTGAAACTTCCGACGTTGTCTGATGTCTTCGAGCTTTAATGAATTGGTTCACGCGTTTGGGTTGGCCAAGAAGACCGTCCTAAATACCAAAGAAAATATTGTCATTGCGGTTGGAACGGTTGCTTTTCTGCTGATTGGTTTGATTGCGGGCTACATCTACATGGCCAGTGGCATGTTGGTTCATGAAGCCAGCATTTTGGTTGTCATCTTTAACGCGATGCGGTTGATTCATTATCAAATAAAATCACCAAAAATTGATTTAGATCAAGTCGCCAATCAGCAAGTTAAGTTATCGTAGTGATAGTAAAGTAAATGGAGGTATTTGAAATGAGCAAAGCAATTTTACAATTGGATGCATTATCGTGCCCGTCATGCATGCAGAAAATTCAAGGGGCATTGGCTAAACAGGCCGGTGTTGAAACGGTTAAGGTACTGTTTAACGCGGCTAAGGTAAAAGCTGAATTTGACAGTGATCAAATTTCAGCGGACAAATTGGCAGAAACGGTTACCGATTTGGGTTATGACGTTAAATCAGTAAAGGTTAAATAACGGAGGAATCAATATGACAACACAAACACCGGAAAAATTATATGAGGCAGAAGTTAAGCAGGCGGATATCGACCACCATACCCCGACTGCCGGCGCTATGACCGGCCACATTGTTTCAAATCTGGTGGTACTGGCTGATAAGCTGCAACAGATAAAGTGGTATTTAAAAGGGTTGAACGCGGTCGCACTGAAACGGGTGGCAGCTGACTTGTTGACACAGGCTTACCAGCAAAAAGATGCCCTCGGATCGGTCTTGATTGACGAAAATTTATTAACACCGACAACCCAAAAGGAGTTTAGTGAGTACGCTATGCTTCAGGAAAACGGGCAAAACAAGTATCAAAAGGCGGAATGGCTGCTTGACGATTTGGTTCATGATTATGATACTTCGAACTTGTTTGTTACCCGGGCAATTAAATTGGCTGTAAAGGAAGATCGGCCAGTACTGGCGCAACGGCTGACGTCGCTTTTGGGCGAAAACAATCACAATATTGCTTCATTGCAGGCACTTTTGCAGAACACCCAGAGAAGGTTTGGATGAGGAAGACGATGATTAGTTGAATGATTATCAAAAAGAAACAATCTAAGATTAGTTCCGGGCTGAGGCAAAGTAAAAGCTGTCCAGCCTTTTTTTGATGCCATTCTAATTGGCGTCGGCTACTCATTTATTTAATGTCCATTCAATATAACTGACCGTTATGGCAATCCAAATCACCAGCAGGCTGATTGACACCCAAGTTGGAATTACCAGCAGATAATTAAGAACTGTCAAAATCGCGAGCGTTGGCAAAGAAATACCATAACCGATTTTTTGAGCCCGCTGCCAGTTTTCGGTTGATTTGTATGCTGAAGCGTTCGAAAGCCGATGACGTGTGAAATCTTTGCTGGGTTTGCTCTGAAGTAACAGTATCCCAGTACCATGACAACAAATAAAATCGTAAAAAGTGAGTTCATTTGAATTGCCTCCCGGAAAGAATTACCTATAGTATAGGCGTCGTTTAGCCACAATCCAGTAAATCAACTTGAAACCTAATACTAAAAACCGATGCCCCAAATCCCTGCAAAGGGACTGGGCATCGGTTTTTAGATTAGCTTGGTTGAATCGGCTGATTTAAGCAGATAAACCGATGTTTACCAAAGATATTCAACCGGATTTTTAATGTATTTATTATAGACATCTCGAACAATTGCCATTTGATCATCGGTTAGAGCAGGCAATTCGGCTGCAGTAGTATTACGGTCGATTTGAGTCGGATTGCTGGCACCGGGAATCACGGCTGAAACTGCATCATACATCAAAATAAAACGTAAAGCTGTTGCGGCCAGGTTATCGGTTCCGAGGCGCTCCTTTAACTCATTGGCAGCTTTAATACCGGTCAGGTAATCCACACCGGAGAAGGTCTCGCCTTTGTCAAAAAGTTGGCCGTTACGATTGGTGGTTCGGTGATCTTCGGGGGCAAATTTGGTATCGGCCGTGTACTTGCCGGTTAGTAGGCCACTGGCTAAAGGTACTCGGGCCAAAACGCCAATGTTATGTTTTTTGGCCAAATCAAAGAACAGGTTGGCCGGTCGTAATCTGAACATATTGAAAATAATCTCTACGGCCGAAATATCGTAGGACATTGCCTTAATAGCCTCTTCGACCCGCTCAACGCTGACACCGTAATGCTTGATTTTACCCGCTTTTTTGAGTTGATCCAGTGTGAAGAAGGTTTCAGGCATGTAGTAAACGCTCATTGGTGGACAGTGAAGCAGGACACAGTCCAGCGCCTCAACGCCCATATTTTTTAGGGATTCATTTACATAGCGGGTCAAATGATCCGGATTAAAATGCGCAACGCTAAGCGGCTCTTCCTTTCGACCGATTTTGGTCGTAAAGTGAACGTCCGGATGGGCTTTAACAAATTCACCAACGGCTTGTTCACTCTTGCCGCCTTGGTAACCATCGGCGGTATCAAAGAAATTAACGCCATGGTCATAAGCTTCAGCAAGCGTTTCACGGGCATCTTTTGGATCAAATGGCGTTCCCCATTTACCACCCAATTGCCAGGTCCCAAGTGAGACCTCACTGATTGAATAGCCGGTTTTGCCAAATTTACGGAATTTCATGAAAAAACCTCCTCAAATTTACAAACTAGCTTTATTTTACCATCTCCCAGGAACTTCTAGATGAAAATTTGATGAAGCTTGGGATACTTGCAAAATACGAACAATTAAATTAATGTTACAAAACCAGTTCGCATTTTCCGTTAACATAGCGTCGGAGTTATTCAAATCGTTAAAGGAATGTCAAACGAGGTAATTTTATCTATTTTTTCCGAACAATCACATATAATGTAAACTTTTTATTGAAATTATACAGTAAAACACGAACTTTGGGTATTGACTTACGCATCAATGTTAAGTATTATTTAGACACAAAATAATTTAAAAGGTGAGTGGTTATGATGGCAAACGTCGTTGGCGTTGCAATGGGATCAATCTCGGATTGGCCGACAATGAAATTGGCATGTCAGCAATTGGATAACTTGGGGATTGCGTATGAAAAGCACGTAATATCAGCACATCGTATGCCTGATGAACTCCAGGAATTCGGTAAAACCGCACGGGATAAAGGGCTGAAAGTCATTATTGCCGGTGCCGGTGGCGCTGCTCATTTACCGGGGATGATCGCTGCTAATACGACATTGCCAGTCATCGGGGTACCAATCAAAACCCGAACATTAAATGGTGTTGATTCATTGCTTTCGATTGTCCAAATGCCATTTGGTGCACCGGTTGCCACCGTTAGTATCGGTGAGTCCGGTGCTAAGAACGCCGCTTTACTGGCTGCTCAGATTTTGGGCGTTGATAACCAATCAATTCAGCAAAAACTTTTAGATTTGAAGCAGAAACAACGAGTGGAGGCCAAAAACAGTGAGCAGCAATTCGATTAAGCAGATTTTACCACCAGCAACGATTGGCATTGTTGGCGGCGGTCAATTGGGGCAAATGATGGCATTGATTGCCAAGTCAATGGGTTATAAAGTTGGCATTCTTGATCCAACACCACAGGCGCCGGCTGGCCAGGTTGCCGACTTTCAAATCGTTGCCGAATATGACGACGTTGACTCACTGATGAAACTTGCCGACAAGAGTGATGTTTTGACGTATGAATTTGAAAATGTTGACGAACAGGCTTTATTAAAGGCTAAAAAAGTTGCCGAATTACCGCAAGGAGTTGAGCTGCTTCACATTACCGGTGAACGGTTAAATGAGAAAAGCTTCCTAAAAGATGCCGGTATTCCGGTCACTGAATTCGCGGCGGTCACAGATGCGGCTTCCATGAATGCGGCCGTTGAAAAAGTTGGCTATCCCGCTATCTTAAAGACAGTTTCGGGTGGCTATGATGGTCATGGTCAAATAGATATCAATAATCCCCGGGACGTGAAGCAGGCTGCCGAACTCTATACCAAAGCCCAGTGTATCCTTGAAGCTCGGCAGGAATTCATTGCTGAAGCTTCGGTAATGGTAACCCGGGATGTTAACGGGCAGGTCATTACTTTCCCGTTAGTTGAAAATCGACATAAAAACCATATCCTTCATACAACCATCGCACCGGGACGATTTTCAAAAACCATTCATCAAAAAGCCCATGATTATGCGGAAATTATTGCTAACAAACTTGATTTATACGGTGTTTTGGGTATCGAATTATTTGTTATCGATGATCAGGACTTGATGGTTAACGAATTGGCACCGCGCCACATAATTCAGGCCACTATACCATTGAGGCCTGCAATATTTCTCAGTTTGAAGCACATATTCGAAGCATCTGCGGTCTGCCGATTCCACAAATTACGCAAAAAGAACCGGCAGTTATGCGCAACCTGCTTGGTGAAGACTTAACGCTTGCCAGAAATCTATTGAAAGAGCATTCGGAATGGCATTTTCATGATTATGGCAAAGCGGAAATTCGGCCTCAACGCAAAATGGGTCACGTGACGTTTTAGGCAATGATATTGACCAGTTACTGAAATCAACCGACATGTTAAAGGGAGAAAATTAAAATGACTGAAATCGCAGATATTGAAAAGAAGGATTTACTGTATAAAGGCAAGGCTAAGGAAATGTTTACAACCAATGATCCGGATATCATGTGGGTTCACTATATGGATCAGGTAACAGCATTCAATGGTAAGAAAAAAGTTCAAATGCAGGGAAAAGGTCAAACCAACTGTGAGATTTCATCATTGATTTTTACTGATTTGGCCAAGCATGGTATTGAAAATCATTTTATCAAGCAATTGGATACTAATAATCAGCTGGTTAAGCGGGTTAAGATTATTCCATTGGAAACGGTTGTCCGCAACTTTGCTTCCGGTAGTTTTGAAAAGCGTTATGGTGTTAAACACTTAATGAAATTTGAGAAGCCGGTTACCGAATTCTTCTACAAGAGTGATGAATTAAACGATCCTTTCATCAACGATTTCGATGCTGAAGCATTAAAAGTCGCAACAGAAGATCAAATGAATCGGATTCGGGAAATTGCGTTAAAAGTCAATGACCGTTTAAAAGAAATTTTTGCTGAAATGGCCGTTGATTTGGTCGATTTCAAAGTTGAGTTCGGAACAACCAGCGATGGCCAGTTGATCTTGGCAGATGAAATTTCGCCTGACAGCTGCCGGTTGATTGATCGAAAGACAAAGAAGTCATTGGATAAAGATGTTTTCAGAAAAGGTTTGGGTGCTTTAGTACCGGTCTATAAGGAACTGCTTGGTCGTTTGGAAAAAGTGGAGGATGTTCAATAATGGCTTTGGTAAAAGTATACGTTAACTATAAAAAATCAATTTTAAATCCTGAAGCGCAGGCCATTCAAAAGGCGCTCGGCCGATTGGGTTATGACAATATTGATGATCTGAAACTTGGGAAATATTTTGAAATCACGGTTGCCGATGGCATTTCCAAAGGTGATTTGGATAAAGAAATTAATGAGATTTGTGACAAAATGCTGGCAAACTACAACATGGAAAATTATCACTATGAAATTGTTGAAACGGAGGCTGCTCAATGAAATTTGCAATCCTTGCGTTCCCAGGTTCCAACTGTGAAATGGATCTGTACTACGCGATTCAAGACATTATGAAGGAAGAAGTCGAGTTGGTTTCTTATAAGAAAGATTCGTTGGCAGGATTTGACGCTGTTTTAATTCCCGGCGGTTTTTCATACGGTGACTATCTTCGCAGTGGCGCGATTGCCCGCTTTTCACCAATTATTCCGGCTTTACGGGAGTTTGCCAAAAGCGGTAAACCGGTTCTGGGAATCTGCAATGGATTTCAGATTTTAACGGAGGCCGGTTTGTTGCCAGGCAGCCTGCAAAAAAATGTTTCAGCCAAGTTCATTTGTAAGCCGGAGCCACTGGTTGTGAACAATGCTGATTCCATGTTTTCAAGCACGTTTAAGCTCGCACAAATTATTAATCTGCCAATTGCCCATGGTGATGGCAATTACTATTGTGATCAAGAAACGTTGAAACAGTTAATTGCCAATGATCAGATTATTTTCAAATATCGCAACAACCCCAACGGCAGTGTTGCCAACATTGCCGGAATTACCAATAAAGCCGGGAACGTTTTGGGCATGATGCCCCATCCGGAAAGAGCCGTTGAAGACATTTTGGGCTCCAGCGATGGCGTTGGGATCTTTCAGTCAATCGTCAACTATGCAAAAAGTCGAGAGGTAGTCGCTCATGGATAAAGTAATCAGTCAGCCGGTTGAAGCAACACCGGAACAAATCAAGGATCAAAAGCTCTATCAGTCAATGGGACTTTCCGATCATGAATATCATTTGATTAAAGACGAAGTTCTTCATCGCCTGCCCAATTATACTGAAGTCGGCCTTTTCTCCGGGATGTGGAGTGAACATTGTTCATATAAGAACTCCAAACCGGTTTTGAAAAAATTCTATACCAAGGGTGACCGGGTCGTTAAAGGTCCGGGTGAAGGAGCCGGTATCATCGACATCGGTGATAATCAAGGCGTCGTTTTTAAAGCTGAAAGCCATAATCACCCTTCAGCAGTTGAACCATTCCAAGGCGCAACCACTGGTGTTGGCGGCATTCTGCGAGATATCTTTTCAATGGGGGCCCGACCGATTGCCTGTCTTGACAGTTTGCGTTTCAGCGCCCCTAAGATCGATGAAGACCGTTACTTTATTTCTCAGATTGTAGCTGGAATCAGTTCTTATGGTAACTGTATCGGTGTGCCAACCGTTGGCGGCGACACGACTTTCGATGATGCTTATGAACACAATCCACTGGTTAACGTTATGTGTGTTGGCTTGATGGATTTGGACAAGATCGAAGTTGGCGCGGCAGCCGGTGTTGGTAACAGTATTGTCTACGTTGGTGCTAAAACCGGTCGCGATGGTATTAACGGGGCTTCGTTTGCCTCCTTCCAATTCGATTCAGAACACGAGAGTCAACGTTCAGCGGTTCAAGTTGGTGATCCGTTTACTGAAAAGTTGGTAATGGAAGCCTGCTTAGACGTTATTAACAACCATGCTGAATCTTTGATTGGGATTCAGGATATGGGGGCCGCCGGTTTGGTTTCATCATCAGCCGAAATGGGTTCTAAAGCTGGCGGTAACGGTATGTTGCTTGACTTGGACCTGGTACCGCAGCGGGAAGCCAACATGACCCCGTTTGAATTAATGCTGTCGGAGTCACAGGAAAGAATGCTGTTGTGCGTGAAGGCCGGTCATGAAGATGAAGTTTTAAAGGTCTTCGCAGACCACGGTGTCGACGCTGTCGTTATCGGCTACGTTACTGAAGGCGACCGCTATCAATTGCAGCACCACGGTAAATTGGTTGCCGATGTACCGGTTGATTCATTGGCTTCGCAGGCCCCGGTTTATCATCGTGAATCAGAAATGCCGGCTCACTTAAAGACCGCTGAACCAACTCAATTTGACCCGATTATTAAGAATCCAACCGCGGTATTGAAGCAAATGCTGACGCAGCTGACGATTGCTTCAAAGGAAAGCATTTATCAAACCTACGATACCCAAGTGCAAACCAACACGGTGGTTGCTCCCGGATCGGATGCGGCAGTTGTGCGGGTTCGCCATTATGATAAAGCTTTAGCAATTACGACCGATGTGAATGGACGTTACCTGTACTTGAATCCAAGAATCGGCGGTCAAATGGCGGTTGCTGAAGCTGCCAGAAACATTGTGGCTTCCGGCGCGGTGCCACTGGGCATTACCGATTGCTTGAATTTTGGCAATCCGGAAAAGCCCGATCAATTCTATGAGTTGGATCAGGCGGTCATGGGGATGAGCGATGCTTGTGAAAAATTCAAGACGCCGGTTATTTCCGGTAACGTTTCTTTGAATAATGAGTATGATAATGTCCCGATTTATCCAACACCAATGGTCGGGATGGTTGGCCTGATTAAAGGCTTGAAGCATGTTACAACGCAAGACTTCAAGCAAGCCGGTGACTTGGTTTATGTGATTGGCAAAACTGAAGCCGGCTTTAACGGGTCCCAAATCCAGAAAATGCAGACTGGTGGGATTTCCGGTCAATTATTTGACTTTGATTTGGATTATGAGGCTCAAATGCAACAGTTGGTTACCAAGGCCATTGAAAATGATTTGGTTCAAAGTGCCCATGATGTTTCCGAGGGTGGGTTAATTACAGCGATTGCTGAAAGCACATTTGGCAATTTACTGGGCGTAGATTTCGCCAGTGATTTGAACGTCAAGCAATTCTTCTCGGAAAGCCAATCCCGATTTGTCGTTTCAATCGCACCGAAAAACCAAGCAGCTTTTGAAAAGTTAATGGGTCAAAATGCTGTTCGACTAGGGAAAGTAACTGATGATAACCATTTATTTGTTTCTGCAGCTGACGGCTACTTTGATCTGGACGTCGACGAAGCTTTCAAGCTTTGGAAGGGAGCACTGCCATGCAGTCTGAAGTAAAAAGTTTAAATGAGGAATGTGGTATTTTCGGTGTTTGGGGGACACCGGACGCAGCCCGTTTAACATACATCGGCTTGTTTGCCCTTCAACATCGGGGACAAGAAGGTGCCGGCATTACTGTTAATCATGATGGTGAGTTGCGAACCAAGCGGGGCTTTGGACTTTTAACCGATGTCTTTGATTCGCCCAACGCTGTTGCCAATTTGGACGGTGACGCCGCAATTGGTCACGTTCGCTATTCGACGGCCGGTAGTAATCTGCTGGAAAATATTCAGCCGCTGCCATTTAATTTTAGCGACACGCAATTTGCTTTGGCCCATAATGGTAACCTGACTAATGCCATTTCAATTCGAAAACAGTTGGAGGATCGGGGAGCCATCTATCATTCAAGCTCGGATACCGAGAATCTGATGCATTTAATTCGTCTCAGTCAGGCACCGGATTTGGATGGTCAGGTCAAAGAAGCGCTCAATATTATTAAGGGCGGATTTGCTTATTTGATTATTACCAAAGACCGGCTGTACGCGGCACTTGATCCAAATGGCTTTCGTCCATTAGTTGTCGGTCAATTACCCAACGGTGCTTACGTTGTCTGCAGCGAAACTTGTGCATTGGACGCTGTCGGCGCCAAGTTTAAATTTGATGTTCAGCCGGGGCAGTTAATTAAGATTGATGATACTGGTATCACAATCGATCAGTATACCGATGACACGCAGTTATCGATTTGCTCAATGGAATTTATCTACTTTGCCCGACCAGATTCCGACATTTACGGGGTTAACGTTCATTCTGCCCGTAAGCGCATGGGGGCCATGTTAGCTAAGGAACAGCCCGCTGATGCCGATATCGTAACCGGGGTTCCGAATTCGTCCCTTTCGGCGGCAATGGGATACGCTGAAGCGGCCGGACTACCTTATGAGATGGGGCTGGTCAAGAACCAATATTCAGCTAGGACGTTTATTGAACCAACCCAGGAACTTCGTGAGCAGGGTGTTAATATGAAGCTGTCCGCGGTTAAAGGTGTTGTCAAAGGTAAACGGGTGGTCCTGGTAGATGATTCGATTGTCCGGGGAACAACCAGTCGGCGAATTGTTAAATTGCTTAAGGACGCCGGCGCGGCCTCCGTTCATTTGCGGATTGCCTCACCACCGTTGCGATACCCGTGTTTTTATGGGATTGATATTCAGCACGCTAGTGAATTAATTGCCGCTAATCATAGTATTGAAGAAATGCGACAGATTTTTGATGCTGATTCACTTGGCTTTTTGAGCGTTGATAGTTTGATCAAGGCGGTTAATTTAAAAACCAATGCGCCTAATAAGGGACTGTGTGTTGCCTACTTCGATGGCAAGTATCCAACACCACTCTATGATTATCAAAAAGAGTACGATCGGGATCAAGCTCAACTACACGCTGCCAAAATGAGATGAGAGGGAAATCAAAATGGATGCCTACAAAAAGGCCGGTGTTGATATTAATGCCGGGTATAAATTAGTTGATGAAATTAAAAAATTATCCCATAATGACGCGCTGGGAGCCTTTGGCGGCATGTTTCCGTTGGCTTTAGGCCAGTATAAAAAGCCGGTCCTGGTTTCCGGAACTGATGGTGTTGGTACCAAACTATTAGTCGCCATTCAGGCGGGCCTGCACGAAACAATCGGGATTGATCTGGTGGCCATGTGTGTTAATGATGTCTTGGCACAGGGAGCTAAACCACTTTTCTTCCTGGATTATCTGGGCATCGGTCATCTGGATCAGACTCAAGCCAAAGAAATTCTGACCGGTGTGGTTAACGGGGTTTCTCAAGCAGGCGCTAAGCTGGTTGGCGGTGAAACAGCAGAAATGCCGGATATGTATCAACACGGTCACTACGATTTAGCCGGTTTCACCGTCGGCATTGCGGATCAGGACAAGTTATTGAAAACAACCGATCTTCAGGCTGGTGACGTTCTGCTGGGATTGGCTTCCAATGGCCTTCATTCCAATGGATTTAGTTTGGTACGGGATATCTTGTTTAAACAGCACCATTATTCGTTGGATGATCGCCTGCCGGGATGCAAATTGGATTTAAAGCACGAATTACTGCGGCCAACCCGGATTTATGTCAAATCGGTTTTACCATTGATCGATCAGGGATTGATTCAATCAATTGCCCACATTACCGGCGGTGGGTTGATTGAAAACGTTGGTCGGATTTTGCCGGCTGATTTGAATGCCGAGTTTGACTCAACTAGTTGGAAGATGCCGGCGATTATGAAAAAATTGCAGACAATCGGTCAATTGTCATTTGAGGATATGACCAACACTTTCAATTTAGGATTGGGAATGGTTTTGGCTGTTCGACCGGCAGATAAATCGCAGGTTATGGCTGAGCTGAAAAAGGCCGGTGAGACAGTTTATCAGGTTGGTAAATTAGTAACCGGTTCGAAAAAAGTTGTCATTCGAGAGGACGCGTTATGAAATCAAACGTTAAAAACATTGCCATCTTTGCTTCGGGAGAGGGGACTAATTTTACCGCTCTTTGTGAATCGTTTAAAAAAGAGGGCCTGCCGATTAACGTGAAACTGCTGGTCTGTGATCACCGAAAGGCCAATGTGTTGAATCGGGCCAAAAAGGAAGGTGTGCCGACGTTCGTAATTAATTTTAAGGATTATCCGGACAAGGCCGCAGCCGAAAAGGTGATCGCCGAAAAATTGGCGGAAAATGAAATTGGTTTTATCCTGTTGGCCGGCTATATGCGAATTATTGGACCGACGTTATTGGCAAAGTATGAAGGAAAAATTGTTAATATTCATCCGGCATTATTGCCGAAGTTTCCCGGTCGTCACGGAATTGAAGATGCCTACCAAGCGGGAGTTAGCGAAACCGGTGTGACGATTCACTGGTGGATTCAGGCATTGATTCGGGAAAAGTCATTGCCCAGCGCACGGTGCCGGTGTATAAAGATGATAAGCTGAGTGAACTTGAGCAGCGAATTCACGCTACCGAACATCAATTATATCCAGAGGTAGTCAAACAACTATTAGAAAGAGGAGAAATATCATAATGGCTAGAAGAGCTCTGTTAAGTGTTTCCGACAAAACTAATTTGGTTGATTTTGCAAAACAGTTAAAAGAATTGGACTTTGAAATTGTTTCAACTGGTGGGACCAAGAAGGCCCTTGAAGCGGGCGGTGTTGAAGTAACGGGTGTTGAAGAAGTTACTGGTTTTCCGGAAATGCTGGATGGCCGGGTAAAAACCCTTCACCCAAAGATTCACGCCGGCTTGTTGGCTAGACGTGACGACCCTGACCATATGAAACAATTAAAGGATGCCGGTATTACACCGATTGATTTGGTGGCAGTCAATCTGTATCCATTCAAACAAACAATTGAAAAGCCTGAAACAACGCAAGCCCAAGCGATTGAACAAATCGATATTGGTGGGCCTTCCATGCTGCGGGCAGCCGCCAAAAACTTTGCCGGTGTTTTGACGATTGTTGATCCGCAAGATTATCAACCGGTTGTTGATGCTTTGAAGGCTCATAGTGATGATGACGCCTTTAGAAAACATTTGGCTGCCAAAGTATTCAGACACACAGCTGCTTATGATGCCATTATTTCAAATTACTTAACCGAAGAAGAATTTCCAGATCAATTAACGTTGACCTACGAGAAGCAACAAAGCCTTCGGTATGGTGAAAACAGTCACCAAAAGGCTGCTTTCTACCGGAACCCGATTCCTTCGAAGCTGTCGATTATTACCAAGCAACTTCATGGAAAAGAACTCTCATTCAACAACATTAAGGATGCCAATGCAGCATTGAACATGGTTAGTGAATTTGACGATCCGTGTGTTGTTGCTATGAAACATATGAATCCGTGCGGTGTCGGGACTGCCGATACAATCAGCCAGGCTTGGGATGAGGCCTACGAATCTGATCCAATGTCCATTTTTGGTGGAATTGTTGCCGTTAACCGGGAAGTAGATGCCGAAACAGCTGAAAAGATGCACAAAATCTTCTTGGAAATTGTGATTGCCCCATCCTTTAGCGATGAAGCCTTTAAGATTTTGGCTAAGAAGAAGAATATCCGGTTACTACAGGCTGATTTGAGCCATCGCGATCAACCGGACCGGTTTGAAACGATCTCGGTTAGTGGTGGGATGTTGATTCAAGAATCTGATCATCAGGTTGATCAAATTCCAGATTTCAAGGTGGTTACCAAGACCCAACCAACGGCGCAACAATTAAAGGCGCTTCAATTTGGTCAGCACGTTGTGAAATTTGTTAAAAGTAATGCTGTGGTTGTCACCACTGATACCAAAACCTTGGGTGTTGGCATGGGCCAGCCAAACCGAATTGATTCAGCAAAGATTGCGATTCAAAAGGCAATGCCAAAAGATGGTTACGAAAACGCAATTATGGCTTCGGATGCTTTCTTCCCAATGGATGACTGCGTGAAGTATGCCGCTCAGCACGACATTAAAGCAATTATCCAACCCGGCGGCAGTATCCGGGATAAGGATTCAATTGCAATGGCTGATAAGTACGGCATCGCAATGGTAACAACGGGAGTAAGGCACTTCAGACATTAGTGTGTGGAGCTAACCTGGGACAAACCGGAGTGTAAGCTGACAGGCAGTAAATTCCTGATTCTGGAATTTGATGGCTGTTAGTTTACATGCAGGTTTGTGGTTAGCGGAGCAGTCCTAAAACAGTGTGCGGAGCAAAGCGGTTATCACCAAGTCGGCTTTTCGCCCCTTGGTTACATAGTCAAAACAAAGGAGAGATTGAAATTGGCAAACGTTCTCGTTATTGGATCAGGTGCGCGTGAACACGCAATTGCAGCAGCATTTAAAAAGAGTCCTCAGGTTGACCATGTTTATTGTGCCCCTGGTAATCCGGGGATGAAGAAAGACGGGATTGAGTTGGCAGCGATCGACGAAACCGATTTTAAAAAATTGGGTGACTTTTCTGAAAGCCATCAAATTGATCTGGCTTTTGTCGGTCCGGAAGTCCCATTGGCAATGGGGGCAGTTGATACCCTTCAGAAGCGGGGCCTAAATGTTTTCGGTCCCGGTCAGGCATCTGCCTGCCTGGAAAGTGACAAGACGTTTGCCAAACGCTTTATGAAGCGAAATGGTATTCCGACTGCCGATTTTGAAACCTTTACGGATTACGATAAGGCGGCTGCTTATGCTGAAAAACAATCGTTGCCTTTGGTAGTTAAAGAAAACGGTTTGGCGGCCGGTAAGGGTGTCACAATTGTGACCCAGCGGGCCGATGTTAACCCGTTGCTTCGAAGTGAATTGGAAAAGTCCGGTGAAATTTTGATTGAACAATATCTAACGGGCGAGGAATTCTCACTGATGTTGTTTGTGGGTGGCGATAAACGCGTTATCCTGCCGATTTCTCAGGACCATAAGAAAATCCATGAAGGCGAAACGGGCCCGAATACTGGTGGCATGGGGGCTTACTCACCGGTTCCCCACATTACGGACGAAGTATTGGCGGAAACCATTAAGACGGTTGTGGATCCAACAATGGCCGGCCTTAAGAACGAAGGCTTGGAATTTGCCGGGACAATTTATATCGGCTGCATGCTGACTGACGATGGTATTAAAGTCATTGAATATAACGTTCGATTGGGAGACCCTGAAACCCAGGTACTGCTGCCGCAATTAAAGAGTGATTTTTACCAGGTTATTACTGACTTGATTGATCACAAATTACCGGATATGCAATGGCAGGAAACGGATTATTACTTGGGTGTTGTGGTGGCAGCTCCAGGATATCCGAAAGCCCCGCAGCAGGATATCCCGCTGCCGGCACTGCCGGACAACGTTTACTATGCCGGTGTAACCAGTGATAATCAAAAACTATTCAGTTCGGGCGGTCGTATTTTTACGATTGTTGATCATGCCAAAACATTGCAGGCGGCTCAGGATAAGGTTTACGCAGAATTAGCCAAGATTAATCTCGCTGATTTTTATTACCGAAAGGACATTGGATTTAGAGATTTGGCGAAGAGTCGCGTTTAACCGCATGTTAATCCTAAGAACAATAAAATAACTTTTAAATGAAAAATAGGCCAAGTACTCCACGGAACTTTATCGGGGATATACTTGGCTTATTTAATTTGGTATTATCAGAGCTCACCGGTTAAAAATTGCGCTTTTCCCAGCCCAAAGCTCCAGTCTTCATCACTATTAACGATCAGGCTGACAACAACGTCTTCTTTTCGCATGCCCAGCTGCTCATGAAGTTGATTAACCAGTTCCTGATAAAAATGTTGCTTTTACTCAGTGGTTCGTGGACGGGTGACCAAGTTGAAAATAATAACTTTATCCGTTCTTTTAATTCCCAAACCGGTATCCAGAACCGGCATTTCATATGGTTCATGTTGCGTGACGACTTGATAACGATCACCATCGGGAGCACCAAATGCTTTCAGCATCACGTGATAGGAAATATCTAAAACCTGTTTGATTTCAGCTTGGCTTCGACCTTTAAGCATATCGATTCGCATTAATGGCATTGTAAATCCCTCCAAACGTAATATGCATGTTAATAACTATGCTTAGCTTAAAACAAATTGAGGCGATGGCGGGAGATTTTGCCCTGGAAATCTGATTTAGTTATATGCAGGATTTTATTAATCATTTTCGAACTTTTGGGTAACCAGAATTATTTTCTGTTGTGGCCACATTTATCAATATTTTGATGTGAAAGATTAGAACCAGAGAAACCTGTTTTGCGATAACTCAGTTATTCAATGCCGTGTCTAAAAAATAATGGGATTTATTTTTGGACTTATTGCCGCCTGGAATAAAAACCAAATCATATTTTTGCTCGTTTTCAGAATAGACCTATTTCCCTTGTGGCGCTGACAGATTCCTGTGTAAATAAATGCAACTCCCCATGATATATGCATAGCTTATCAGTCTTACATATGTAAAATATGTAGCACATTTCCAGCATAATATATAATATGATGTTAATTATAAATGGGGATAAAATTACCAGTCAGTATTGACAGATGAACGGTGCTAGCCTATAACAGATTTGAAGATATTAATACCATTATGTAATATCTTTATCAAAACGAGGGGAAGTCATTATATGTCCAAAAAGTTTGCTTCACTACTAATGGGGGTAGTAGTTACATTATCATTAAGCGGAAGCTTTTTGCTTTCAAATTACAATGTCGCAGCGGATATAAAAGCAGAAGTAAAGGTAAATAAAGTCGGGATTCCAACATCGCACAAGATAACGCCAGCTTCCAAAACGACAATAACAGGTAAGCAACCAGCAGCTGTCAAGCCGCAAAGTCAGTCAACTAAGAAAACTACTAGCGCAAACGGAGATAATCCCAAAACGGCGACGTATATGCTAAAAAAATCGTCGAAAAAAAAAGACAAGCGTTCAGATTACAAAGAAGAATAAAGCAAAAGTAAAGATCATAAGCCAAAAACAGTTAAAGAAGCTGATTAAGAAGCAAAAGGTTCCAAGCACAAAGAAATTAAAAGCCGATGTTCAAAAAAAATATGGTATTAAAAAGGGATCAAAAATGCAAGATGTATATGTTGTTGTTAAAAAGAAAACCCCAAATTCTAAGAAAGCCAGTAAACAGATAAAAGATAATAGAAGTGTTAAGAATGGGAGAACAACACAAGTAGTTAACAATAATAATGGCGCTAGTAAAAAAATCCTAGCCAAGCCAACACAACACTGATGGCGTTGGAACGTTGGTAACTATTATTGCAGCTTCGCCGACGGACGTTAATGATACTGCTGCGCCTGCTTCTAATACCAATGCTACTCCAGCATCAACAGGAATAACCAGCACAATCATTGATAAAAAGTACCCTAAACAAAAATGTTGTCAACTCAAGGTAATTGAGTTTGATACTAAACGATTCAACGCCAAACAATTCAACACAAAGCTTATTAGGAACGGGTAGTGCAACAGGAGCAAAAAACGAAAAGGATGTCGACCAGCTAACGAAAGATACGGAAGAGAAGCGGTTTCTTATGCGTATCACCACATGTACAAGAAACATAATCCGAGTTATAAAATAACGGGTAATCTGTGTAAAGAAAATCCGAATTATTGCTCAAAATACGTTTATCTTGCCTATCGGCGTGGGACACATCATAAAGCTGTAAAGCAGGGACCTGGTTTTTGGTTTATTAGCCCACGTAAAATGCAAACTTACTTCGTAAAGAAGCCTAAAGATATCGCAAGTGTTAGATATTAAGAGGGTGTAATTGTGAAACAGTTTTTAACCACCAAATTTCATGGAATTAATGTCTTGGTACTAAGCCTGTTCACTTTGTTATTAATATATTCACCTTTAAGTAGCAGTGTGGATTTTTGGTTCTCAGATCATGCGTATTTTCCTGTTCTGAAAAATTTAAGTGAGGAATTTCTGTATTAT
>NZ_BAKI01000032.1 GCF_000583655.1 Lentilactobacillus farraginis DSM 18382 = JCM 14108 | reverse complement strand
TTTGTCCGGTTCCGTTTTATTTACTTACGATTATTGCCGAGAGGAAACGTGTACCGAAAGGCAACTTCCAGCCACCCGTTCATTTTTAATTTCCAAATCATTTGGCTTAAGCTGTAAATTTGTCATCTTAATAAAATGCTAATGAACGAAGTGATCGATAAAGTATTCATGGAGTCGGCAATCATCCGTTAATTCAGGATGAAAGGCGGTTGCCAGAACATGATCTTTTGAAACTGCTACAGCCTTGTCGTTAATTTTGGCCAGCACGTTGATATCCGCCGAAACGTCTGTTAAATAGGGTGCCCGGATAAAGATTGCATGGAACGGATCAGCCAAGGCATCGAAGTGTAGACTTTCTTCAAAGCTCTGCTGCTGGCGGCCAAAGCCGTTGCGGACCACAGTGGCCTTTAACATATTAAAAGATTCCGGCTGAGATAAAAGTACCATCCCGGCACAGGTCCCAAAAGTCGGCAGGCCGGCTTGAATCAGCTCTTTAATTTTTGGAAAGAGCTGGTTGTAGGTCATTAATTTTTTGATAGCCGTACTTTCACCGCCGGGAATAATTAAGCCGTCAATACCGGCTAAATCTGCTTGATTAAGAATCGGCTTGTTCTCAACGCCGAGCTTGTTTAAGGCGTTGGCATGTTCGCTGATTGCACCTTGAAGCGATAAAACACCAATCATTCAGTCAGACTCCCTTCTAGTTGCCGCGGGTTTCCATCAAGTCGGCTTCACTTAGTTCCGACATGTCGATGCCCTTCATTGGATCGCCAAGGTTTTTGGAAACTTCAGCGATCAGATGGTAATCGGTTGGGTGGGCGGTTGCCTGCACAATGGCCTTGGCAAATTTAGCCGGATTCTTGGATTTGAAGATTCCGGAACCAACGAAGATGCCGTCCGCACCCAGGTTCATCAACAAAGCAGCATCGGCAGGTGTTGAAACGCCACCGGCAGCGAAATTAATAACCGGCAGTTTACCGTTTTCATGGACCCATTTGACCAATTCGTATGGTGCTCTTAAATCCCGGGCGATGGTCATGAGCTGATCCGGTTTGGCAGCTGCAACGTCTCTGATCTGAGTCTGAACTTTGCGAATATGAGTCACGGCTTCAACGATGTTGCCGGTTCCCGGCTCACCTTTGGTCCGCAGCATGGCGGCACCTTCGCCGATTCGACGTAGTGCTTCACCTAAATTTCGGCAGCCGCAAACGAACGGAACAGTATATTCGTTCTTTAAGATGTGGTATTGATTGTCAGCCGGTGTTAAGACTTCACTTTCATCGATGTAATCCACGCCAACGGCTTCAAGAACCCGGGCTTCGGCGGAATGACCAATTCGCGCTTTGGCCATTACTGGAATCGAAACAGCATTCATAATTGATTCAACCATTGCCGGGTCGGACATCCGGGCAACCCCACCAGCTTTTCGAATATCGGCCGGGACGCGTTCCAGTGCCATTACGGCAACGGCACCAGCATCTTCGGCGATTTTTGCCTGTTCCGGATTAACGACGTCCATAATGACGCCGTTTTTTTGCATTTGGGCCATTCCCCGCTTAACGGCATCGGTCCCAGTAAGTTGCTTTCCCATAAATCTAAGTCCTCCAATTATATTAAAATAATAATGATTAAAGAAATACTAATTAACGATGAGCTATGTAGCAGGCGTTTGAAATCATATTAGTATTCGTCTCATTTTTATACCAGCATATAGTCATGGCTGATGTTTGTCAATGCTAAGTTGGCCGGCTTTTTCCCCGAATTGTGACGTTGGTTTCTAAGCCATTCATTAAGGGTGAAAATGCATGCTGATTTAGATGCCAATTTTTATCCGGTAGAGTCTTAATTAGCGTTTATTAATAATTAAATTGGTTGTCAATTCGGACGACTTAATAACGTAATTGTTAATAGTAGCTGTTTTTTGCAAGTTTTACAATTGCTTACATGGATTTTACGGAAAATTTACGCTGTTTCGATACAATTAACAAGTCGGGAAATTGGCTTAGTTACAAACTCCGTTCCTTCAGAATACGTGGCTTTGACCCGACAATTAAATTTATAAAATTGATATCTCAGCTGATTAAATGATGAAATAAATGCATGGAAAATAAGCGAGGAGTGATTGGTTTGATTCAAGCAGTCGTGTTTGATTGGGACGGTACGGTAATGGATTACGGCGCCCAAGCACCGGTTATTGCTTTAAAACAAGCCTTTGCCTATTTTGGCATCCAGGTGCCGCTTGCCAATATTCGGTTGGATCAAGGATTAAACGGTTTGGCCCACACAAAAAAGTTGTTGCGTAATTCGCAAATCGGCTTTGAGTGGTTGTCCAATTATCCGGATGATTCCTTGAATGGCGCGGTGGAAAAGGTTTATCAACAGTACCAACGGGCAATTGGACCGGCTTTGAAAGAGGCTGCCCATTTCAAACCCGGTGTTAAAGAACTGGTCGATTATTTGAATTTCCAAAAGATTCCCTACATTGCCACGACCAAGTTTCCTCAAAGTTGGCTGGCACAGGTATTACCGTTGGCTGCCCAACAAGGGTTTCACCCTAAAGCCAATGTGACTTTTGAACCGGGCGATACGGCCAGTTCTGAAATTAATCAGATTGTTGATCACTTGGCGGGGTTATCGGTTACGCGGCCTCAAAATGTGATTAGAATAGGGGATATGCCCAGAGATATGTTGACAGGGCAGACAATTCAAGCACTTTCAGTCGGGGTTGTGGAAGGCGGCCAGTTAATCGGTTTGTCAGAAGGTGAATTTGACTTACTGACCATTGCTGAAAAGAATGAGTTGCGGAATCAAGCGGTTGAAAAATTGGAAGCTGCCGGGGCTGACGAGGTCATTAATCAAATTAACGAATTGATTAACCTGATTGTTGCGATTAATGATGTGGATACCCGGCATGCAGCCTATCAAACGGTTAAGGATTAACCTGATTAATTTTTGATATAGGGGCAAGAAAACACGTTCTTTTAAGGACGTGATGAATTGCTTCTTTTTGCATTTAAAAAACGGTTCTAATAATCATCAAATCAATAAATATTGAAAATATTCTAAAATACATGTGTGTATCAACAATAACCATATGTTATAATAGTTAAGCTAAGTTTCCTTAGATTAACTAAATGACCGCTTATCGGGATCTGCGATTAAAAGCGTGGTACTGGTAAGGGACCGGTCATGATCAAGAATCTTACTTAGCAAGATCAGTCAGTAAAGTAACGAGAGGAGGCCCCTATATGACGACAGTAGTTAAAGGGATTAAACTACGCTTATACCCGAACCAACCGCAAATTAATTTATTGTGGCAAATGTTTGGCAATGATCGGTTTGTCTGGAATCACATGTTAGCGATGGCTAACCAGCGTTATGAAAATAATCCGGCCAGTAGGTTCATTGGCGAATATGACATGAACTATCTGCTGAAACCGCTCAAGAAAGAGTACCCCTTTTTAAAGTTAAGTGACGCCACCAGCTTTTTGGTGGTTGACCATAACCTCGCGACGTCTTTTCAGAACTTATTCCAACATCGGGGTGGCCATCCCCGGTTCAAATCCCGCCGTAGCGCTAAGCAAGCCTATACGGGCCGTTCAACCTGTTTCGTGGAAGCTAAGCGGCGGTTAAAACTGCCGAAAATCGGGAGTATTCGGACCAGCAAGACGGGCCGCTTGGCCAATGGTAAAATTAAGCGCTACACGATTAGCCATGACGCCACCGGCCGTTACTACATTTCGCTCCAAGTGGAAACTGAAGTTCACGACCTGCCCAAAACCAATCAGCAGGTCGGTTTAGACTTGGGCGTGGCTGATTTAGCAATTGATTCCACTGGGGTAAAATATGGGACGTTCAATGCGCGGTGGCTGGAAAAGCAAGCCCAACGGTGGCAGGCCAAGTTCAGTCGACGTAAGCACCAGGCGACCGTTGCGATGCGTCAATGGAATCACCATCATAAATTGCTTAAGATGGAACTTAACGATTACCAAAATTGGCAACGGGCAAAAATGACCAAAGCCCGGTATCAAGCTAAAATTGCCAACCAGCGCAAGGATTACCTGCACAAACTGACGACAGCCTTAGTTCGGAAGTACGATGTGATTGTGATTGAAGATTTGAAAACCAAAAATCTGATGCGCAATCACCACCTGGCTAAGGCCATCGCTAACGCCAGTTGGTATCAATTTAGAGTTATGCTTGAATACAAATGTGACTGGTACGGGAAGCAATTAGTGGTGGTCAGCGCCAACAACACTTCCCGAATCTGCTCAGCTTGCGGGCACAATGGTGGCGCCAAACTCTTAGCAATTCGGGAATGGACGTGTCAGAAGTGCCAAACTCATCACGACCGGGATATTAATGCGGCAGTTAATATCCTGAAGCGCGGCTTAAAAGCTACTGGTTAGGGACTAGCCATGGTAAAAGAGCGGGGTTCTGTAAGTTAGGTGTTCGGTATACCGATATAACAGCCTAAATACTACTTCGTGTTCCCAGAAGCTCGGTCATTCATGGCCGAGTAGTTCACTGAAGGGAGGTGACGGTTTCAAAGACGTCACAAAAGATAACTTCAATAATCTCATTTACTAACGAAATCGGCAATTTAACCCCTGATATGATGGCATCAGGGGTTTTATATTTTCGTGAGAGTGGTCCGAAAGGCGGTTAACTTCCAGAACATAAGCGACTTATCCGAATATTCCGGGCTTGAATGTTTGGATAAGTCGCTTATGTGGCAGGAAGTTGCCTTTCGGACCACGTTTTGGCTCGGTAATAATCGTGATTATGCGACGGGGCCTGGACAAAACCGCCTTTCGGACCACTCTTATAAAAATCAACAGTTTTTTCAGAAAAAATCTGATGTCAGAAGATATTACGTGTATAATACTGATTAAGGGATCCCTCAAAATAAAATCTGGAATTCCTAAAATAAACCGTTCAGGGGGCTTTTGATGAAAACAGCTGCAGATATTCGCAAATTGGCAAAAGATGAAGAGATTGAATATTTAAGAATGACCTTTTCCGATCTTAACGGCAGGTTGAAAAACGTTGAAATTCCGGTTAGCTTGTTGGATGAAGCGTTAAGCAATCAGATTAAGATTGATGGTTCTTCAATTACCGGTTTTTTACCGATTCAGAATTCTGATATGTACCTTTATCCGGACTTGGACACTTGGACCATTTATCCATGGATTACAACGGGCGGCAAAACGGCTTCACTGATTTGTGACGTTCACAATAGTGATGGTTCGCCGTTTGCCGGTGATCCCCGGTATGTTTTGAAACGATTGGATAAATCGTTGGCCGAGATTGGCTGCGGGCATCTTAATGTCGGTGCCGAAATGGAGTACTTTCTGTTTAAAACCGATGATGCCGGTCATCCGACCGCTGAGCTGAATGATCAGGCTTCCTACTTTGACGTTTATCCGGATGATGCCGGTGAGGCCTGTCGGCGTGAGACTGTGAACACACTAAAGAAAATGGGCTTTTTAATTGAAGCCAATCACCATGAAGTGGCGCCTGGACAGTGTGAAATCGATTTTCGCTTTGATGACGCGGTAATAACGGCCGATCGGATTCAGCTGTTAAAGTTAACGACCAAAGCAATTGCAGTTAAATACGGGTTGCGGGCAACCTTCATGCCAAAACCGCTGGCAGGGATGAACGGTTCCGGGATGCATTTGAATACATCATTGTTTGATGATGATCACAATTTATTTGATGATCCCAAGGCTGTCAATGGCTTATCCTCACTGGCCACACACTATCTTGCCGGTGTTTTGGCTCACGCGCAGGCCTTTACCGCCATTACCAATCCGACTATTAATAGTTATAAACGATTGGTTCCCGGTTATGAAGCCCCGACCTATGTTGCCTGGGCAATGGCCAACCGGACGGCGCTGGTTCGGGTTCCGGATGGCAGGGGGCCGGCAACCCGACTGGAATTGCGCAGCGGTGATCCTTCAGCCAACCCGTATCTGGCAATCGCGGCTGTTTTGGCGGCAGGATTGGCCGGTATTAAGCAAAAATTAACGCCACCCGCAAACGTTGAGGACAGTATTTATCAAATGTCTGCCAAACAGCGTCAGGATCAGGAAATTGTGCAATTGCCATCGTCGCTTCCCAAGGCATTGGTTAATTTGAAAAACGATCAAACACTTGGCGAGTCATTGGGGCCGGTAGTTGCCAAATACTTACAGATTAAGCAGGCCGAGCTGACGCAATTTCAATTAAGCGTGACTGATTGGGAAAAGAAGACGTACTTTGATGCTTAATGGCTGTTAAAATGATTAAAAAAGTTAACGCAACCAAAATGGCTGCCAATTAGAGCCTAAAATAGCTTATAATCAATCGTAAAGAGATTTGAAAAGAGGCGTTTTTGGTATGTCAGAACAAATGATTTACATGTTTCACGGTTACACGTCATTTGCCCATGACCATTGGTTTCCATGGTTGGAAAAGCAGGTTGAGCAGCAATTGCGAATTCCATTTAAAAAGTTGAACTTTCCGGATTCCAACCATCCTGATAAACAGGCTTGGGATCGTTACTGTGACCAGCACATTAAAGCAGCAGACGGCATTACCTTGGTTGGGCACAGTTTGGGCTGTATTCAGGTGCTGCATTTTCTGGCGCAATATGACATTAAGGACGTGAATGTGTTGTTGGTGTCGGGCTTTGATGAACCGATCTGGACACTACCGAACTTGGACGCTTTTACAGTGCATCCGGTTGACTACACAAATATCCTTCCTAAAATTAGACGGGTAACGGTCATTTCAGCGCTCAATGATAATAGCGTACCGTATCCTTATACGTTGACATTAGCCCGTCACCTCCATTCGAAATTTGTGTTGATGCCATCAGGCCATCATTTCACCGATCCTGGTCATGATAAAAAGCTGCCGGTGGTCTTTGACGAATTAAAATTGATGTTGCGCTAGTTGAAACTAAACTGGTTCGGTAATGTTGGTATTTTTGAGCAACGGTATTAAAAACGCAGTGGCCACGACTATTTTGAATCGTTCGTGACACTGCGTTTTGTTAATTCAAATCCTTGGCAATTTCAGCCGCCAATGTATGGGTGTAGTGAATCGCACCGGTTAAATCTACGTGGACCCGGTCGCTGGCAAACCAGCCGGCATGGCCTTTGCTGGCACGATACCAGTTAACAACGTGGACGTTGGCATGCTTTTTAGCAGTTTGGCTGATCAAGCGATTGGTCGTGTTCTGCCAATGGCGGGGCACCCGTGTGTTGATCCAAAAGATTTGCCGTTTACTGCCAACGGTTTTGAGAACCGAATTAATATCATGTTTGGTTGGTGGACCGTTGGTGCCCAAATTAATCACAATATACTTAGCTAAGTGGCCATGGGCCTTCAGTTGTCGGACGATTTTGGGCAGGGAATAGAATTGCCGGCCGACTGAACCGCTGACGGCACTGTGGGGAAGACCTGTTTTAAATTCGGCTTGACATCGACCATCACGGAATCACCGATAGCTGTGAGTGAAATCTTCGTTGCGGTTCTGGTCTGTATCCGGTTTAGACGGTACTTTTTGGCAACCCGTTTCTCACGGCTTGTTAGGTGAATTTTTGAAGCTTTCGACGTGATGAACCGCTGCCGATGAACGGCCTGATAGGTCTGGGCATTACCGATTTTCCAAAAGGCCAAGCCCATGATAATGCTAAAAATAGCGAATCCCAATAGTGAATATTTAATAAATTGACCGCGTGTTTTTGCCACTAAGAACGCTCCTCGTTTTATAAATTTAACAACCAATGGCCTTAATGCTTGATAGATAAAAATCCATGACTTAGTATACAATATTTTCTCTGGCTGACAAAGGCGACGCCAAAATAAACGATTAGCAGCAGGGCAACGCAAATGACGGAGAGTAATATAAAAGACGGTTACGAGGCAGAAAGCTGCCTTTTGGCGCACGTTTGCACTCGGTAATAATCGTAATTACGTAAAAAAGGGGCTGGACAAAATTACTTTTGTCTCAGCCTCATAATCTTAGCGTGTTTTAATGACGGATTTATATGACTTAGGAATTGATAGTTGTGCGGTGGTTAAGGGCACCGGACCACTGCCAGTTTTGCACTTCAGGGATGTCAGTGCCGTATTTGCGGATATAATCATGATGCTTTTGAAGCATGTGATCCATTTGCTGTTTAAAGCTATCAGCTTCCTGATTGAACTTGGTTCGGCTGACGGCATCCTTTGCCAAGTGATAGCGATCCAATTCATTTAGCACCCGCATATCAAAAGGCGTGGTGATATCACCGTTTTCACGGTAGCCATGGAAACTGATGTTGTGATTATGACGATGATAAACCAATCCTCTGAAGGTATTTTCAAAACCGTGAAAGGCAAGAATTACCGGCTTGGTGGTTGTAAACAGCTTGTCAAATTCAACGTTGGTCAGGCCTCTTCTATCCTGATCTTCATTTGCCGGCCGCAGCTTCAAAATATCGACAATGTTGATAAATCGAACTTTGAGTTTCGGGAAAGCCTGATGCAATAAATCAATTGCTGCCAAACTTTCCATCGTTGCTTCCGTTCCGGCAGTTGCAAAAATGATATCCGGATCATCGTCTTGGTCATTTGAAGCCCATGGTACAATTCCCAAGCCATGATCGACCAGCTTGGTGGCTTCGTCAATCGAGAACCATTGTGGTCGAGGATGCTTGGAAGCCACAATCAGATTGATTTTTTCCCGGGATTGCAGTGCTGTATTCATGACGGCTAAGAGCGAATTGGCATCTGCAGGGATATATTCGTTAACCAGCTCATGGCCCTTTTCTGCCAGATGCCCAAGCATGCCGGGATCCTGATGGGTATAGCCGTTATGATCCTGTTGAAAAGCGTGGGAGACATTCATGATGTTTAAGGATGGATAGTCATTTCGCCATGACTGTTCAGAAGCCTTTCGCAGCCATTTATAATGCTGGGTCAGCATGGAGTCAATTACCCGGGTAAATGCTTCGTAGGAAGCAAAGAAACCGTGTCGGCCACTTAGAACGTAGCCTTCCAGCCAGCCTTCCGCCTGATGTTCCGATAGCTGTGAATCAATTGTCCGACCTTCATTAGCCATGTTTTCATCATTTGAATTTTTGATAGGTTCCAACCACTGGCGTTTGCCATAGTCCAGCATTGAGAAGAAACGGTTGGATTTGGTCTCGTCAGGTCCAAATGCCCGGAAAGTTGTTGGGTTTTGTTTCATAATGCCGGTATAGAAATGAGAAAGCACCTCAGTATCTTGAGCTTGGAGTGCTCCGGGCTGCTTAATTTTAAGGGCAAAGTCGCTTGGATTAGGCATTGTCAGTTTTTTAGCGGCAATCCCACCATTGGTTATCGGATTCATGGCCATTCGTTGATTGCCGTTCGGCGTGGTTTCCCTGATTGCTTGTTTGATACTGCCGTTTTGATTGAATAAATCATTTGGATGATAAGATTTCAACCAGGTCACCAGCATATCTTTGTGCGTCATATCCTTGGCAGTGACTGGGATTGGTACTTGATGAGCTCGAAATGAGTTTTCAATTGGGTTGCCGGCCAAATCGGTCTTTGGGCCTGTCCAACCCTTTGGCGAGCGTAGGATTAACATTGGCCAATGTGGTAGTGACGCATCCTGATGATCACGGGCATTTCTTTGAATAGTCTTAATCTTCAAAATAATGGTGTCCATAGTAACGGCCATTGCTTTATGAACACGTGCGTAATCCTTGGGATCACCATCGGTTTCAACAAAGTAAGGTTGCCAACCCAGGCCCTCAAAATAGCTGGTAAGTTCTTGATCACTCATCCGCGACAGGATGGTTGGATTGGAGATCTTAAATCCATTAAGATTCAGCATTGGCAAAACGGCACCGTCACCAATTGGATTGATGAATTTATTGGAGAACCAGGAAGCTGCCAGGGGACCGGTTTCGGCTTCACCGTCACCAATTTCTACAGCAGCAATCACGTCCGGATTATCTAAGATTGCACCGGTTCCATGAGAGATTGAGTAGCCCAGTTCGCCGCCTTCATGCATTGAGCCCGGTGTTTCAGGAGCAGCATGTGAGGCAATACCGCCTGGAAATGAGAATTGTTTAAAAAGACGTTGCAAACCGGTTTCGTTTTGCGGAATTTTAGGATAAATTTCGCTATAACTGCCGTCAAGATAAGAGTTGGAGACCATTACCTGACCACCATGGCCGGAACCTTCAATGTAAAACATATTCAAGTCGTACTTTTTGATAACCCGATTCAAATGGGCATACATAAAGTTTTGAGAGGCAATCGTGCCCCAGTGACCAATTGGTTTGATTTTAACGTCATCGGCAACCAACGGTCGTTTTAGTAACGGATTGTTTCGCAAGAAAAGTTGGCCAACTGAAAGATAATTGGCAGCTTGCCAGTATAAATTGACTTTTCGTAAATAATCATCGGAATCGTAGTTTGGCATTTGAATCCCTCCAAAAAATAACAGTCATTAATTAACAACCAATTTGATTATCGGACCGGTCCAATATCAGATTACACTTGCAGTTTATGCCGAAAAACGTTGCGAGTCAATGGATTAGCGATTTTGATTATTTATTTTGAAATAAGATCAGCTTATAATGGAAAACAGATGTAATAGAAATGCTTATTTTAAAGGCTTTTTTCAAAAAGTAGGCGTTTAAAAGGCGAAATAGGATTGACTGATTAAGAAAAAAGATTATAATAAGTCAACAAATGTTAGAAAACATAACATTAAATAATTTTAATACACATTTATTAAGGGCAGTTTAGATATAAAGGGGGCTTCTTAAAATGAAAGTACAAGTTGCAGCTGTTCAATTTCAACCACAACTAAAACGCGTCATGTTTAATTTAAAAGCAATGGCTGACTGGGTTGATCAGATTAAAAGCCATTATGCCGATACGCAACTAATTATCTTTCCAGAATTGAGTACCACGGGATATGAATGCGGCGATGCGTTTTATCAATTGGCCGAACCCGTTTCCGGGCCCGCTGTTCAATTGATGAAAAAAGTTGCAGCGCGTTACCACGTTCATTTGATTTTTGGCTTTGCGGAACGTGACCCGCTGACGCCCCAAAAAATATATAACGCAACGGTGTTGATTGATGACCACGGGCAGACGGTTGGCGTTTATCGAAAGGTGCATTTATTTGATACTGAGCAGCGTTACTTCACGCCGGGTAAGAACTATCCGGTATTTGAAACTAAAATTGGGACAATTGGGATGATGATCTGTTATGATACTTTTTTCCCGGAAGCAGCCCGAATTTTAGCGTTAAAGCACGCTGATTTATTAACAGTTTCAACTAATTGGGAACGGCCCCGGATCCACGATTGGGAACTTTGCGTTCGGGCCCGGGCCCTGGACAATATTATTCCGATTGTCGCCGCCAACCGGATCGGCTTTGATAGGCAATTGGATTTCTTTGGTCACAGTAAAGCCATTGATCCATTGGGAAATGTCATTGCCAGCTTGGATCACGAACGATCTGGGTACCTACAGGCAACGATTGATTATGATCAGACAAGGAGGCTTCGAAATGGCTATTATTCGATTTATCAAGACGCACGACCTGAAACGTATTCTAAAAGATGGCCTGTACAAGGAGGCCCTGATTCGAAAGATCAGAAAACAGCAGTGGTAAGAACTAGAAAGTGAGCTGTCAGCTCATATTAGCAGATCACAACTTAATTAATTGCAATGTATAATTAACGAATCAATAGTAGATGATCATCAAATCATTATTAATAAACTAACGCACCATACCCGCCAAAAGTGATATACTATTTTCGTTAGGGATTTTTAACTTTTGGAGGTATTTGGATTATGCGTTCTCAGAAATTAATTGTTTTAGGATTTCTTTTAGGGGGAGCGTTTCTATTGAATTCCGATGTGAAGGCAAGTGCTTATCACAGTGGAACCCCAAAGGCATTACGGGGATGCTGGTATTTGGGGAAGCAATCGTATTTGCAATACTGGAAAAGACATACCGGAATGAATAAACTGCAATATTCTTCGGCCTATGGCGGTTATTTAAGAACCAATCCATATGGCTTAACGTACATTAAGTATAAGTATCTGGGGTATCATACTTATCGAATTACCGGCTGGACATATTCGAGCTATCAAGATTTCCGGATTATTTCGCCAACCAGTGAAAAGTATACGTATAATGTCAGACTGCTGAATCAACACCAGCTTTATTTGATCGATCGGCAGACAACTTATACTAAATATTCGACAACCCCAAGCTGGATTGTTCAGTAAAATATCAAATGAGAAAATTAGGGTTATCCCTGAATTATTTGAGGTAAGAAGCTGCTTTGACCGAAACATGGTCGGCAGCTTCTTTGCTTTTTTGATAACTGATTAAAAATAGTGTTGTTAAGGGCGATATCTTTCGCAAAATGCTTGGAAACAGCATTTCCTTGATTACTCAGGGCGTTCTGCTGCTATTTATTTAAGTAAAAATGATGATATTCTTGTTATGCTTTAGCGTTACAAGTCGACAACAAAATGTGAAAATAAAAAGAAAACAATTAAAATTTCATGTTGACAAGTTGTAGGGATGCTTTGTATACTAGCACCAATCAATTCGATGAACGACGTGTTAATCACATGTTTAGTAATGACCGGCGAATTTTAAAGCAAGCATCGTTGATGAGAAGATGTACTTTCCCGGCCGATGAAAATGCATGTGAGCGAAAGTCCTTTTCGAGGGACTTGGGTATGACTTCCCTTAAGAGAGTCCGGATATCAAGATACTAATTTGGTACCCAGTGAGTTCATGCATGTGAGTGTATGAAGAATTTAGGTGGTAACACGGTAAAACGTCCTTTTCGGCTTCGGCTGAAAAGGACGTTTTTTCATCGAATTTTAAAACAACTAATAGGAGATGGTTGACATGCATCAAAATCAAAGAACTTCCAATGTGAGTTGGCCGCATTTATGGTTACCAGCCTTAAACCGATAAGTTAACACCGATAATTTAAACACATATTTAGGCTTTGGCCTTACTAAACGGGAAAGTCCCGACACATAGTATTAACGTATCAAATAAACGATTAAAGAAATCAAACCATGATTAATGAAAGGAGTTGTTTCAAATGACGATGACAGGTGTAAATACTTCAGTAAATATGAACCAAAACGTGTTTGAAACAGCTGCGTTATTAGCCTTATTACTCTAAAATAGGACTCGGACAAATTAGTCGAGCCCTATTTAAGGAAGCAATGGGGCCGTGAAAGTACCCCAGGTTGCTGGTGGTACTATTTTTTTACAAATTTTTCGGAAACCAATCAAATTATAAATACGAGGAGATCTTTATTATGACAAAACAAATTCAATTTTTCGATACAACTTTGCGTGACGGTGAGCAGACAATCGGGGTTAACTTCAGTGTTGAACAGAAGGTAGCCATTGCCAAAGAGCTTGAAAAGTGGGGGGTTGACGTCATTGAAGCCGGCTTTCCCGTCGCATCGCCGGAAGACTTTGAAGCCGTTCAGGCCGTTTCAAGAGCCGTGAGAAAGACCCAGGTTACCGGCTTGGCCAGAGCCCGTAAAGGTGATATCGACGCCTGCGTTAAAGCAACCAAGGACGCTGTTAATAAACAGGTCCACGTCTTTATCGCTACCAGCCGATTCACCGGGAGTCCAAGCTTCACATGACTAAAGACCAGGTGATTGCTTCAATTCGTGATTCCGTTACCTACGCGCATAAATTCTTTGATATCATTGAGTTTTCGCCAGAAGACGCTACCCGAACCGAACCGGATTTTCTGGTTGAGTCAATTGAAACGGCCATTCACGCCGGCGCTACCGTTATCAACATCCCCGACACCGTTGGCTACACCAACCCGGTGGAATTTGCCCGACTTTTCAAGAACCTGCGGGAAAACGTTAAGGAATTTGATGAGATTACCTTCTCGGTTCACTGCCACGATGATTTAGGCATGGCGGTTGCCAATAGTTTGGCTTCGATTGAAAACGGTGCGACCCGAATTGAAGGGACGATCAACGGGATTGGCGAACGGGCCGGCAACGCTGCACTTGAAGAAGTTGCCGCCGCACTTTATGTTCGTAAAGATTATTATGATGCGACCAGCAATATTGATTTGAAGGAAACCAAGCGGATTTCGGATATGATCAGCGATTTTGCCAACATGCCGGTACCCCACAATAAAGCCGTTGTTGGTGCCAATGCCTTTGCTCATGAATCCGGCATTCACCAGGATGGCATGCTGAAGAATCCACAAACTTATGAAATTCTGACGCCCGAATCGGTCGGCGCCAACAAGACCACACTGCCCCTTGGCAAATTGTCGGGTTCCCACGCCGTAATGGCCAAATTAAATACAATTGGCTACGATGTTGACCGGGATGATATGAAGACAATCTTCCCAATTTTCAAACGGGTTGCCGATAATGAATCAATTGTCACCGAGGACGATCTTAAAAAGATTATGGATAAAGTCAAGGAGGCTGTCCACTAATGCCAAATCAAACTGCTAAAATTACGGTTTTGCCGGGTGATTACATCGGCCCGGAGATTATGAACGCAGGGCTGGCCGTTTTAAAAGCGGTTAGTGAGGGGACGTTTGATTATCAAATTGATGAGCAGCCCTTTGGCGGCGCCGGGATTGATCAGACGGGCGATCCATTGCCACAGCGTACCTTGGCTTCGGCTAAAGCCAGCGATGCGGTCCTCTTGGCTGCGATTGGTGGGCCGAAGTGGGACAATGCTCCCAAGCGGCCTGAAAAAGGCCTGCTGCAGATTCGCCAGGAACTGAATTTGTTTGCCAATATCCGGCCAACGGCGATCAGCCGGGCCATGCAAAAGTATTCGCCGATTAAGCAGTTGGCACCTGTTGATTTTGTGATTGTCCGTGAATTAACCAGTGGGATTTACTTCGGTCGGCCAAGGGAAATCGATGCGCATCACGCCATTGATACGATGCGTTATACGACAAACGAGATTCGGCGGGTGGCACAAGTAGCATTTGAGATGGCTGAAAAACGTCATCATCACGTGACACTAGTCGATAAGGCCAATGTATTGGCAACCAGCAACCTTTGGCGAAAGGTGGTCGCAGAAGTGGCAGCCGATTATCCAACCGTTGCTTACGATACCAGTTACGTTGATGCAACGGCTATGAAAATTATCAGTGCGCCGGAACAATTTGATGTTATTTTAACTGAGAATATGTTTGGCGATATTTTAAGCGATGAGTCCGCTGAGATTACCGGTTCTCTGGGTACCATTCCATCTATGAGCCGGGGGACGAGTGGCCCGGCTTTATACGAACCAATTCACGGTTCCGCACCCGATATTGCGGGGAAGGGGATTGCCAATCCGCTATCGATGATTAATTCGGTTGCCATGATGCTGCGGCATTCATTTAACCGGCCGGACTTGGCGGATATCATTGCGGGTAGTGTCGACGCGGTGATTGAAACCGGTAGTGTGACGCCTGATTTAGGCGGTCAGGCGACTACCGATCAGGTCACTGCCGCGATTATTAATCACATTCACGAAAGAAGGAACGCATATGTCGAAAACGATGTTCGATAAAATTTGGGATAAGCACGTCATTACCGGAAAGCCGGGCGAGCCGCAATTAATTTATGTTGATCTGCACTTATTGCATGAGGTTACTTCACCACAGGCTTTTGAGGGATTACGTGAGAATCACCGAAAAGTTCGCCGGACTGACAAGACGTTTGCGACAATGGACCATAACGTTCCCACGGTCGATATTTTTAATATTCAAGATGAAATTGCTCGAAAACAAATTGATACTTTACAGAAAAATGCTAAAGAATTTGGTGTCCGATTAGCGGGAATGGGTGATGAAGATCAGGGGATTATTCACGTAATCGGACCGCAGTTGGGCCTGACCCAGCCGGGGATGGTGATTGTTTGTGGAGATTCTCATACCGCTACGCACGGTGCCTTTGGTTCAATTGCTTTTGGCATTGGGACCAGTGAAGTTGAACACGTTTTAGCAACCCAAACCATTTGGCAGACCAAGCCCAAGACAATGGGCATTCACGTTCACGGAAAATTGCCGCGGGGTGTTTATGCTAAAGATATTATTATGGGGATTATTGCCAGAGAAGGAGTGGCCTTTGGGACCGGTTATGCTGCTGAATTCTATGGCGATACAATTGCCAATATGAGTATGGAAGAACGGATGACGCTTTGCAACATGGCAATTGAAGGTGGCGCCAAAGTGGGGACAATTCGGCCGGACCAGACGACCTTTGATTATGTAAGGGGCCGAAAATACGCACCCAAAAACATTGACAAAGCTATTGCTTATTGGCAGCAGTTCAAGACCGACGACGAAGCCGCTTTTGATAAAGTTATCGACTTCGACGTGAACGATTTGGCGCCTTACGTTACCTGGGGAACTAATCCAGGGATGGCAGTACCGGTTGATCAGCGCTTTCCGGAGATCAAGGATGAAGATGATCGAAAGGCTTATGATTACATTGGTTTGAAGCCGGGTGAAAAGGCTACTGAAATTCCAATTAAGTGGGCATTCTTTGGCTCGTGTACCAATGGTCGGTTGTCCGACCTGAAGATTGCTGCTCAGATTTTAAAGGGTCATCACATTGCTGAGGGGTTAACGGCTTGGGTGGTTCCCGGTTCCCGAACAATTAAAGAAAAAGCTGAAGAAATTGGACTCGATAAAATTTTCAAGGACGCCGGTTGTGAATGGCGGGAGCCGGGGTGTTCGGCCTGTTTGGGAATGAATCCGGATCATGTCCCAGCCGGCATTCACTGTGCCTCAACGTCAAATCGAAACTTTGAAGGCCGCCAAGGTGCCGGTTCCCGGACCCATCTGGCTAGTCCGGCAATGGTTGCTGCTGCAGCAATTCACGGTCACTTTATTGATCTTCGAAAACAGGAGGCGTAAAAAATGGAAAAAATCAATATCATTCAAAGTACCTCAATTCCGATTATGCGCGACAACATTGATACGGATCAGTTGATCCCCAAACAATTTTTAAAGAATATTCTAAAGACCGGTTATGGAAAAAATTTATTTTACGACTGGCGTTATGAACGGCCGAACAAGCCGAATCCGGATTTTATTTTAAATAAACCGGAACGCCAGGGAGCAGAAATCTTAATTGCCGGCGAGAACTTCGGCTGCGGTTCCTCCAGGGAACATGCTGTTTGGGCCTTGAAAGATTGGGGCTTTCGCGTCGTTATCGCGGGGGGCTACAGTGACATCTTCTATATGAATAGTACAAAAAATGGCTTCTTGGCGATTACACTGCCGAAGGATCAGCGTGAAATTCTGGCTCAGGCGGCGCCAAATGAAAAGATTACGGTTGACTTACCGAATCAGACAGTTACTTTTCGGGACCATCAATTTTCGTTTGAAATTGATCCGCTTTGGAAACATAAGTTTGTCAACGGGTTGGATGACATTGCGATTACGATGAATTATGAACAGCAAATCAAAGATTATGAAGCCCAAATTCCTGATTTTGGCTAAGGGGTTTCTAACTAATGAACGAGGGGGCAAATGCCTATGGAAAGACAGATTAGTTTGCAGGGCCGGATTGACCGGACTAAAGAATCACCGCTATTTTACGAGATATTTGCCTTGGTTGCCGGCGGCATGTTTTTGGACGCCGTGGACGTTTATCTGGCAAGCGCGGTTGCAACCACCGTTTTAAAGGATAACTGGTCAACGTTACAATTAAATTCATACTTTTTATCAAGTGGCTTTTTAGGGTTGTTTTTGGGCTCGATCATTGCCGGGTTTATCGGTGACTTAAAGGGTCGGCGGGTGGCTTATCAGATCAACCTGCTGTTGTTTGGCGGCTTCACCTTTTTAGGCGCGTTTGCCCCCAACATGTGGTTTTTGATTTTTTGCCGACTTATGTCAAGTGTTGGACTGGGTTCGGAAATCGTAACCGGTTATTCGATGATCAATGAATTTGCCCCAATACATAGTCGCGGCAAATGGTGTGCCACAACGTCACTGGTAGCGAATTGCGGTGCACCGATCACCATGATTCTCTGTAGCGCCGTTATTCCCCGCTTTGGTTGGCGGGTAATGTTTATGGGTGTCGGCATTGTGGCGGCGGTTCTCTGGTATCTCCGGCGAAACATCCCCGAATCTCCCCGGTGGCTGATGGCTCATGGCCGGCAAGCCGAGGCTAAAGAAATTATTGAACGACTGGAAGTTAACGGTGTCAATGATGACGTAACTGAAACTCCGAAGAAACGCGAAGTCGTGCATCATTCACTGGGCATTAGCCTGTTTGTGGCGACGGTCGCTGCTTCGGCAACCATTATCTGCCAGTATACCTTTACCTCCTGGGTACCAACACTGTTGAGCAACCGGGGAATCAATATTTCCGGTTCTTTGTGGCTGTCGGCTTCATGATGGTCGGCGCGCCGGTTGGCTGTGCAATCGGCGCCTATCTGGTTGATCGGATTGGTCGTAAGAAGACAATTGCCCCGGCATTCTTTATGACGGCAGTCTTCGGCTTTATGTATGGCCGTCAGTCAACCGTCGGCGGTGTTTTGACATTTGGCTTTTTACTGGAAGTCTGCTTCTACATCTTGATGGCGTCCGTAATTGCCGTTTATGTTGCCGAATTGTTTCCAACCAAGTTCCGCTTTAGAGGCTCGGGGATTGCCAACGGGACTGCTAAATTGTTTACGGTTGCGATGCCGATTGTGGTGGCCTGGATGTTGAAGGTAACCAATGCCAACATGATTTTTTGGACAATTGGTGGAATCGCGCTATTTGCCGGTATTGTTGTCTGGGTCTTTGGTGATGAAACCAATCAGAAGGATATTGGTTAAAATGATGCTTGAGCGATATAAACGATTAACATGATTGAGTGGTGCAGTAAAAACGGCCAGCGCAAGGTTTGCGTTAGCCGTTTTTTGTCGATTTATAATCACTCGTCCCAATAAATGATTACTGTTTATTATACAGGTATTGCAACGTATTAATATCTGCCTGGGTGATTTTCTGGGTGTATGGATCTCTTTCATAAGGATACATGACATCGTTAACATCACTGCTATGAGCTAATCCCAACGCGTGCCCCATTTCGTGGACGGCAATAAATTGCGTGTAGGTATAATCAAAATTGAATTTGGCAGCTTGTTCCGGCAGAATCCCAATCGTTGCGGACTTCATGGCGTAAAACCCAGCCGGATTTTTGCTGGTAGTTCGTTGAATGTAGGAAATTCCAACGGTATTTTCATCCGAACCAGTAGACCCCGAAGCCACGTTGGTAATTTTAATGTTGGCATTATTGTAATTGGACGTCTCGGTTAAATGGACGACGTTGACATTGTTCCATTCGCTAATAGCAGTATACCAAAGGGCCCGTTCTGACTGGCTCATTTTTGGATAAAAGGCGTAGGTAATGTTGGTAGATGACCAACTGGCCCCCTGATCCGGCGTGTAGGACTTTGTCGGATCCTTAACAGGTGTTTTGACCGTTGTTGACGTGGTTCCGGAACTACTGCTGGTTGTTGAACTGCCGGTAGTCGTTGTTGGGTTGTTGTTTGAGGTGGTGGTTGTCGGTGAATCAGTTTTAACCGCCGCTTTGGCCTTTGTCAGGTAACCACTGTTAACCCAGCCCTTTAGCTTGTTTTGGTTTCCCTTGACGTAACGGTAAGTATGGTATTGGCCGTTTACCTTGATTTTTCGTTGATATTGACTGGTAAAAACGACCTTTTGGTAAGTTTTTAATTTGAAAAGTTTTTTACCCAGTTTAGCGGTATAAGCATACGCTTTATTTGAAACCTTGGGCTTGACCCAGTAATTTGTTGACTTGGTTTTAACGATTTTGGTTGCCTGGACCTTGGCCTTGGCTTGAACCGATTGGGTAGGTTGATTGATACCAAAGCTTCCCAGTAAAGTTGTTGCCAGAGTTCCCAGAACCAGGTAACCGAGTTTATTAAGCTTCATTTTTAGTGCAGTCCTTTCTTTAATATAGAATATCGAACACGAAAATGACTCAAAATGATCATATCCCTAATGCCCCTCACATAAATATAATTATACGCAAATTTTATCAAAGTGGCGAGAATGATAACCAAAAAACTGTCGATTAAGAGGGGGAGCTCTCAATTGACAGTTTGATTAAATAATTGTCTTTAATAATTGGTGAATTTTGTGGGTGGCATTATTGGCTTACGGTGACCCATCTAACGGGATGGCTGAGTTCACTCAGCTCGGTTAAAGACAGCTTTAGAGCGTGGTACGGGTCTCCGGCAGCCGGGTAAAGCCATGGCAGGCCTCTTAATGACGTATCGAGATAAACCGGCAAATCGTTATCAAGGCCGATTGGGTTAACGCCGCCAACTGGATAGCCCGTTGATTCACGTACTTTATCAGGCGACAACAGATGTGGGCGGACATCAAATTCTGCTTTAAACCGCTGGTTGCTTAACCGGGCGTTACCACTGAGGACAACGACGACCGGTTGTTGGTTGACATCCAAAACCAATGATTTGGCGATTGCATCCGGGTCAACTTGTAAAACGTTGGCGGCTTCTTCGACAGTGGCACCGGTTGCTGGTAAATCAATGTAGCGATCTTTTAATTTGTGATAGCTTAATTCGTTTTTTAAATCAATGAGACTCATATGAAAACCTCCCTATAAGGAATCCTGAGAATCGGCAACGGTGAGTTTCTTCTGTCGGTAAGCCAGCAGGATATTGAATCCGACTGCCCAGATCAAGGCCCCGACGGCCGGCAGAATCGACGAGGCGTTAAAGAAGAGGCTGGCAAAGATTGCCAGGAAAAAGGCAATGGTCAATGGATTTGACCAGCGATATCGGGGCATTTTAAAGCCATCGGGTTTGAAATCGGCCGAGTGTCGGTATTTATAGTGGGCGACCATTGTCAGGATACATACCAGAATATAGATGTCACTTGATACAGAAGCGATAAATGAGAAGGCGGCGCCCAGTGAGTTGAATGAGCTGATAATCGGGGCCAAAACCATAATGAATGCCGAAAAAAGAACGCTGGTAATTGGAATGCCGTTTTTGGAAACTTTGGTAAAGAACGTCATCCCCTTTGACGGCGACTCTTCCGCCAGTTGATAAAGGTGTCGACCGGTTGAGAAGATCGCACTGTTTAACGTTGAGCAGGCGGCTGCGATGACAACCAGATTGATGATTTGAGCGGCACCCGGTAAACCGGCCAGTTTAAAAATCTGGACAAACGGACTTTCGTTGGGGTTGAGGGATTGCCACGGTGTGATGGCCATAATAATCAATAGCGAACCAATGTAGAACAGGAGGATCCGACCAATTATCTGATTAACGGCCCGTGGCAAGACTTTTCGGGGCTGCTTGGTTTCGGCAGTTGTGATGCCGACAAATTCCATTCCTTGAAAGGCAAAGAAAACCATTGGAAAGGCGTTGATAAATTGATGGGTTCCGTTTGGGAAAAATGAAAAACCGTTAACAATGTTCCCCCAAGAAGCCTGCGTACCGGCGGGATTTTTATGGCCGATTGTTACCAAATAAATGCCCAAGGCAATTAAGACCAGAATAGCCAGGATTTTGATGCCGGACAAAAAGGTTTCCGATCTGCCAAATGAACTTACCATGGCCATATTAACAGCGGTTAGGATGAGTAGAAAGGCAATTTGGGTCAGCCAAGCCGGAATTGTTGGGAACCAAAACTTCAGGTAGGTTGAAATAGCGGTTAGTTCAGCCATGCCGGCTAAAACCAGCTCCAACCAATAACTCCAAGCCGCAAAGTAACCCAGCCGGGGACTGACATACTTGCCGATAAAGGAAACAAAGGTGTGCTGCTCGGGATCGGCGTACATCATTTCACCAATTGCCCGCATCATCAGGAAAAAGAAGCCGCCGATAATCAAATAAACCAACAAAATGGACGGGCCGGTTCGATGAATTGTACTGCCGGCGCCTAAAAACAGGCCGGTACCAATTGAGCCGCCAAAAGCGATCATTTGAACAGCCAAATTGGAAAGCCCCCGAATCGTGCCGTCTTTGTTAACTTCAACATCATGATTAGCCATGATACAGATCACTCCAATCTAATTTATAATCAAACTATTTGGGCAAATTAAAAACGCCCCTGCAAAAAATGCAGGGACGTTTGACGCGCGGTACCACCCGAATTTGTGACTGTTTCACAGCAGCCACCTTGGCAACTCGTTTGCCACAAGTGCGGCAATTCAAGTCCGAGACGGTAACGGGTCTTGACGTAGGTATCGCTTTCACGTGCCTAATGCTCTGAGCTCATCTTCGCGACGACGATTATCACTGTCTTTCACCAATCGGCAGTTCTCTTTAAGGTAATCGTGAATCGTTACTCTTCTCATCAACGCAATGATCTTAAATGTTTACCCATTATAGTATCATTAAATTTTAATTTTTCAAGTGCCAACTTGATAAAAAATGGTTTGATAGAAAATTTCTATGGTGAAATGTTAATCCGTGAAGTAGAATAATGGTATAACTGTTAGCGAATTGGCAGTTAAACCAATCATTTGAGGGGATGGGGTTTTGTGAAAAGAACAATTATTGGAGGTGCAGTCGCGTTGACATTGGGGTTAACGGCATTTGGCAGTGCACTGGTTTCAAGTCATTCGGCTTTTGCCAATCAAGGTGCCAAGGTGGTTAAAACCGTGAAGTCAGCCGGGACGGATTATTACGCCAAAAAGGGCGTTATCTATGCCAATACCAAGTTGAACAAGGTGATCCACAAAGCTAAAAATTATCCGCGGACGGTGTTTTTCTCTAACCGATTAGCTATTATTAAGAAAGCAAATGGCCATCAGGGCGGCTATCGGTATATTATTTCGAGAAACGGCAAGGTTCACGGCTGGATTTGGCAGGGGAATTTAAAAAAGAAAAGCAATTCAACCGCTGCCAAATCAACGGCAACACCAACTGGAAACCAGACACCGACAACTACCGATTCAAGCAGTTCAAGCAGTTCAAGTAGTTCAGCTGCAACCAGTACATCAAGTACGTCGACAACTACTGCCGGTTCAACCGCAACCGGCAGTTCGGCAACTTCCAAGCAAAATGACCCGAGTTCGTTTTCATTAAGCGATTATCGGGCTGCTTTCCTGAAATATCTTAATCAGGAAAGAACCAAGCGGAACTTGGCGCCCTATACTGAAAGTAGTTCATTGGATGCCTTGGCACAGAAACGGGCAACCCAAATCGTGACTAATTTCAGCCATTACGACGCCGATGGAAATCCACTGGGAGAACAGCTGGCACCCCAGTTTGGTGTTGAAAACTACGGCGCCGAATGCTTGGCACAGAATATCTGGGATGACGATAGTACCAGTGACTCAGTGGCTAAAAACGACGTTCATGAATATATTTATGATGACGCCGATTCCAACTGGGGTCATCGGGACATCCTGTTAAATACGCAATTAACGGCAATCGGGATGGGGGCCGTGCTGCATGAGCATGCTGACGGCTTTATGGCAACCTGGACGGCCGCTGATTTTAGCTATTAACGCAAGTAAAGTAAATTGAACAACCCAAAAAATGACTGATAGGCAAGCCGTTTGAAACGGTCTGACTATCAGTCATTTTTAAGATGCAGTATATTCAAAGCTAGTTGGCAGACTTCTTTAAAACAGCCTTCTGGCGCATTTCCATTTCGATAGCTTCCAGCGTCTTGCCCCGGGTTTCCGGAACCATGTAAATAACAAAGAAGATTGACAGAACGGCAAAGAAGGTGAAGACGGCAAACGGGCCACCAACGTTGTTGCCGAACATGTTCAACAGAACCAGGAAGAATTGGGAGACAATGAAGTTGCCAATCCAGTTAGCGGCTGAACCGATGGAGTTACCAACGCCCCGAACATTCAACGGGAAGATTTCACCAAGCATCAACCAGCAAATTGGCCCCCATGAAACCGCGAAGCCAAAAATATAAATCGCAATCAGAATCATAGTTGGTACAGCAGCTGTCTGAACGCTTAACGTGAAGTTCAAAACGGACAGGAGGCCAATTGAAATGGCCATGACAACCGAACCAAAGAGAAGAATTGTCCGTCGGTTAAATTTATCCATAATCTGATAAGCCAAAATCGTGCAGAGGAAGTTGACAACTCCAATGCCGACCGAAATCCAAATCGCGTTGCTTTCAGCAAAGCCAAAGCCTTTAATGAAAACTTGTGGCAGGAAGTAAATAACCGAATTAATTCCAACCAGTTGTTGCAGCAGCATTAAGCCGATTGCCACAATTACGGCCGGACGGGCAAAAGTAACCAGTTCCTTCCAGCCACCCTTGGGCTGGTTGGCAATTTTTTGAATATCAGCTAATTCTTTGTCCGGATCCTCATTCGTATTCTTTCGTAATTCGTGAAGGACCCCTCTGGCTTCATCAACATCACCCTTTTCAACCAGGTAACGTGGTGATTCGGGTAGAATTAATGAACCAACAAATAGGATAGCGGCAGGAATCAAAGCTGATCCAAGCATCCACCGCCAGTCACGAATGCCCAGCAGGTTGTGATGCAGGAAGCCCAGGTTTGAAACATAAGCCAACAGAATGCCGGCCGTAATCATCAATTGAAACATGGTTCCCAAGGATCCCCGGTGAGGTGCATCAGCCAATTCTGCCAGGTAGGCAGGTGTTAAGGCTGATGCAGATCCAACGGCAAATCCTAAAATAATTCTGGCAGTAACCATTGAAACAAAACCGACAGCAGTCATTGAAAGGCCGGAACCAATTAGAAACAGAATTGAAGCAACCAGCAACAATCGCTTTCTACCGAATTTATCGGAAAGCGTTCCAATTGATAACGCACCAATTGATGAACCGATCAGAACCGATGAGGTAATGAAGCCGGTCTGCTCAATGTTTAAACTAAAGTCGTTCTCGATTAGTGAGGAGGCACCGGAAATAATACCAGTATCAAAGCCGAATAAAAGGCCTCCCAAAGCACCGAAAACAAAGATGAAGAAAATGCTTAAGTGTCGAGCACGCATGTAAATCCCCCCTAAACTTTAAAAATCTTAGTTAACAAATATTTTTACGTTTTCTTATTGTAAACCCTTTCATAAATATTGCAAGCGTTTGCAACAATCCTTCCTAGCTGTGAAAATGGCTGATTATTGATAGGCTGGTCAATTTATCTCCTTTTTGAAAAAGAAAATTTATATGGTCGGTGGTTATTTACAAGAATATTATGGCACAGATCATCCTTTTTTCAATTAAATGGCTTTTTCAATTAAATTTGTTAGGAATCTGTTCGGTTTCAAACTGATTGTGTGGCGGGGAGTTGCCATTCGGCGCACGTTTTCGTTTAGTAATAATCGTGATCACACAAAAAGGCTGGACAAAATTACTTTTGTCTCAGTCGCTACTTCCTAATGATTAAAAATCAACCGGTTGATATCGAAATAATTGATCGTGTACATAAAGGTCATGATCGCGTTTAAGATAAACGATACCGAAATGATGGTGAAACGAACGGTTGCCACGTGTCGGCCGAATAGCCACGGATTCGCGTATCGCTGACCGCCATAGGTAATTGTCAGCCAAAGCAGGCCGACCGTTAAAATTGCCTGTAGAAACAGTCCCAGCAGGTAAATGGTTGTGCCACCGGTGTTGAGCTGAAAATAATAACTGGCCAATGCAATGACATCCAACAAAATTGCAAGTAACGTCAAGTCGATTTCCTCCGGGATCTTCACGATTTTATGAGCTGCTAAGCTTAGTCGTTGAAATCTATGATATGATTTGGGTATCGGAGATTAGAAGGGACGAATGCTTATGCTTAATTATACTACACAATCGCGGTGGCCAAACGGTTTCGGTTCCCAGCAGTCACCAATCGATTTAAAAAATGTTGGGGCTGTGCATGCTGGGACGGCACTGGATTTTGAAATGAGAAACGCTTATGGCCTGACCAGTGAAATTGATGATCAGACGACTATTCGAGATTTGGGCGACGGCGCTGCGACTATTTTTGGCCGACAGTTTGCCTTTGTTCAAGTTCACTTTCACGCACCGGCCGAGCATCTATTGGCGGGCCAGGCAAAGCCGTTTGAGATTCACCTGGTTCATCAAAACAGTATTGGTCAGTTGGTAGTGGTTGCCCTGTTGGTTGATGTGGGCGAAACAGACGCGACGCTTCAGCAGATAATCGATCAATTTGAACCCGGTCAGACCCAACCAGTTCATATTCAACTTGGCAAGTGGGTTGCCGAGCAGCCGATCGGTTTTCATTATTTGGGCTCCTTAACAACGCCGCCGCTGACGGAAGGTGTGGAATGGCTGGTGATAACCAATCCGACCGTTACCATTAGTTCCCGGCAGTTAGCTTGGTTCAAGGCGCATTTTCAACCAAATAATCGGCAGGTTCAACCATTGAACAATCGACGGGTTGAAATTTATACAAAGCAGGAATAGTAGGTGGGGCAGCTATGATAAGTGTTTCAAAATTGATCAGCTGGTTTATTGTTGTTAACGCACAAAAGCAGTTGGAGCAGCCCCAGGCAGAAAAGCTGACGCAAATGAAGCTGATGTTTTTACTATATTATGTTCAGGGAACCCACTTGGCACTTTATAATGAAAAAGCTTTTTCTAATGATATTCTTGCGTGGAAGTATGGCCCAGCTGTCGCGCTGGTTCATTACCGCTTCCGTGGCAAACGGGTGATTACTGATAACGTCACGACTAGAGATGAAGTTAATTATCGGGAAGTTAATCAAAACGACCAATTATTACGCCTTGTTTTTGAGGTTCAAGAAACGTTTGGCGATAAAACAGCCGCCGCGCTCAGCCGGCAAACCATGCGGGAACGGCCCTGGCAGGCAACGACACCAAGCGGGGTAATTGATCCTCAAGTGATGAAAGATTATTTTCAAAAACATATTGTCGAGTTTGATGATTAAAGCGTGTGATGAAGGGCAGTTAACTTCCAGCGGGGAATTGGCTGATTCGGTTATGCGGCAGGGAGTTGCCTTTCGGCGTTTCTACTCGGTAATAAGTGTGATTACACAAACGGGACTGAACAAAATTACCTTTGTCTCAGTCCCGTGCTTTTTATCTATAGTTAGTTTAAATCAGTCTATTTTTCCCAGCCGCATAATTTGTAGTGGTGGGCTTTGGCCCAGTGAAGTGTCACGTGAACCTTTTTGCCGGCGTTATTTAATCCCCGGCAGGATTTGGAATAGTGATACTTTTTTCCATGCCGTGGTGCGATCCAAACGTAAGTGGTTTTAGCACTTGTTTGAAGTGGTGGCTGCACGACAATTGCGCCGCCAAACGTAAAGGTTGCGGCGATAATAATTGCGGCCGTTTTAATTTTTCCCATGAAGAATGTCCCCCTCTTTACCCCTAAAAAGGTCTGTGATTTATTGAACAATTTAATGATATCATAGATGATAGTGTTTAAATATAGTTATTTTTATATTATCAATTTTTAAGTTAATATTATGTGCTAATAAATGTAATCAAAAACCGGCTTTAGCGCCTTACGCTGTTAAGCGGGGGGCTAAAACCGGTTGATAAGTTACATTTCCATTTTGTGCCAAGCACCCTTGCGATATTGATACATTGTTAGCAAATTATCATTTTTGCCGTGGTGTTGAATCCATGGATGGTGGGTGGGAACGATCCGGGTACCATATTTATAGATAACCTTTGATTTTTGGGTGGGGCGATATTCAGAAAGCGTGGCGTGCTGCTTGGCGTTATATTCAGTATTGTAGTGCACGTAGTTTTTAGCTTCGATTCGGTAACCATGAAAATGCCTGGTTCGATATTTACCAACGAATAAACCGCTGGTAGTTGTTGGTACTGCGTTAGCACTGGCGTTGAGCGGCGCGATGCCGATGCCAAATATACATAAGACTAACGTGGCATAGATACAATGATTGGTTTTCAATTAAAATGCTCCTCAATGATTCTTCTGGAAAATGAATTTTTAGTGAAGTCAGGAAGATGAAATGCTGTCTTCTTAGCTGCCACATTGTTTAACGTACCACGTTTGATAAGCGCAAACAATGCTTGTTACAAAAGTGTTAATGCTTTTTAAGGTTGGTGTATTAAATGATAAACAGGCTCAATTAATTAGCTTTAGAGCCTTTAAAGAATTGATTTGGGCTGGCATAATCATCCAAGAGAAAAAATGAAGAGCGGGAGACATTGTTAGTAAGGACTCAACTGGCTTTCCTAAGAATAAAGCAATTTTTTCTGGTTGCTTTTATTTCACCACACTTATATAATTTGGATTTGTTAGAAGGGGGAATTGCGAATGGATAAAACGATGACGGCAGGGATTTTAAATGAAGCAGTCAATGCGATGCGACGGGGCCGAATGGTTCACTTAGAGGTGTCCCGACAATTAAAAGATTCAAGGGGAACGATTGGGTACATAACGGGGATCAGAGACGATCAGCTGACCTTTACAGATATGCTGAATCAAAGCCGATTTATTAAATTATCGGCGATTGAAAAATCGATTTTGTTATGAAGTAACAGCCAAATGCGGGTAAACAGTGATTCCTAACGGGAAGAATTGTTACCCGCATTTTTGGTTGGCAAATTTGGTTAAGTGGGCTTAACAATTACCTCTGTTATTACTTATCTAGAATTATTTACCAAAAAAATCAAACTAAATTCATATATCGTTCACAATTATCCGATATTCTTATGGTAACAATAAGAATATCGGAGGAAAAAATTATGAAACAAGTTAGAACGGGGGTATTAGCCATTCTTGGTGTAACCATTGGTGGGGTTATGATGTTATCGACGCATTCAATTAAGTCGGCTGCCAAGACAAGAATTATTAGTCACCAAGCGTTGAAGACACGGGCAAATACTCGAAACGTTGAACCAACCGGTAAGGCGGGGCTATATTCAAAGCCAAGTGCTTTACAGGGTGAAAAACAGCTGCTTTCGAAAAAAGCCATGAAACAGATGGATCGATCGGAAGATCCGGGTGATTATTTTCGGGCTTATCGAATGGCTAAAACCAATACCAATAGCGTTTATTACAAGGTTGTCAGCTTTGATGGCCGTTATCGGGGCTGGGTATACGGCGGCAAGAAGGTAAATCGGTTTGCGAAGGGGCTTCATCGCGCTGATACCTATGATGAGGTACCATTATCAACGGTTGAAAAAACAGCGGCTTACTATTTCACTGATCCGGGTACCAAACACGTTACGTGGCGGGCACCTTATGGCACAACGTATAAGCCGGCCAAAGCGGTCTTATCGACAATGCCCTACGCCAAGGATACACTGACTTTAAAAAGTGCCGTTAAGCGGGAAAAGGGCGACGACGTCTATTACTACGTTGGAAATGCTCGGCATCCGGAAATGAATGGTTGGATCTACAGTAAAGCCGTTGCGGTGAAGAAAGATGTTGATCAATCCGAAAGCACATCTTCTTCAACAGGTAAGCCGGTTGAGCCGGCATCTCCCGGTTCAAATGCAGTGCAGCCGGCTCCGAACAGCCCAGGTTCTTCCGGTGGCGGGACGATTACACTTACCGGCTTATTTAGCCACACCGACGCAGCGTGTTAAAAAACGCGGTTTCACCCGAGACTGATCAGGCGATTGTCTCAAAGGTTCAAAAACAGTATCGGGAAGCAGTAATTGCCAATTTGCCGGAACCGTTTCATTATGATAGTTCGATGTCTTTGGCTGAGCTGTCAAAGAAGTTGGGCCATGGTCAGCACTTTACACTCGATAACGGTCGCCGATATGTCGTCGTGGTTAACCCGGCGTCAAGGACACTGGTAACGCTGGTGCCACAATCTCAGGTAAAATGGTTGGACGTGCAGACAGCGGTTTCCGGATTAGATAGCGGCCTTTTGGGGATGCTCTTAAATGATGATTTAAAAAAGCAGGTTCAATCGGCCGCCAACCTTTATTACAAGCTAAACTATCTGGGATCACTGGTTATTTTGTCGCCGATGTCGGATAAGACGGTGAAGCAGTTGTTGGGAGACGGCCGTCAGCTGAAAATTAATATTGAATCATTCTTCGAAGAGCTGCCAATTACGGTTAGGTTTGATATCGGTGTGACAATTAAACGGGATGCCAATGGAATCAGCGCCGTGACGGTTGACTTAAAGTTGGACCCTGATTCGTTAAAAGTGCCGGCGCCGGCAAATCCGGCCAAGTGTCGCCTGGACATTGACGTCAGCCGATTAGAGTTGAATTTTTGGGAAGTACCACTTGCCAAGGGCGCCATCAAGCTTTTCTATCCGATGCGCTATCCTTACTATGATAAGATTGCCCAAGAAATGTCGCCTGATAAAATTAAGCGGGTCCTTGGAAATGGTAAAACCATTACCATTAACCAATCGGGAATCAAGGCCAACTTAACGATGGCGGTTGATGTTTCCCAGGAAGCAGGGCTTTCAAAATCGGTAACTGTTAAGGTGACGGCTGACAAACTGGCTGAAAACAAGTGATTTTAATCGACAAAAATTAACAAGGTCCGACCGGTTTAAGTTGGACAGCGGTAACCCGAACACGTTGCTTGTGGACAAGTAGTCGGGTTACCGCTTTTTGTTGACTGCA
>NZ_BAKI01000033.1 GCF_000583655.1 Lentilactobacillus farraginis DSM 18382 = JCM 14108 | reverse complement strand
GGATTTTTTTAATCGATTTTAATTGCTAAAGAAACATTGCTAACAGAAATACGGCTAGTAATCCTAAAATAACTGAGATGGCCATTGAACGCGTCCAATACGCAACCCCAATTACGATAATGGCAGCCAGCATATCCGGAAATTGCTGAATTGTAACGGTATACGTCGGCGTGATAAAAATGTCTTTTACGACCAGCGCCGTAAACAGTGAGATCGGCACATACCGCATCCATTCGTTGAACCAATCGGGAATTTTCCGGGTACGGAAAAATAAGAGTGGTATCAGCCGCGGTGCAAAAGCCACGCAAAAACACCCTAAAACCAACCAAACATGTTGTGTCGTTGTCCATTCCATAAAAGCTCGTTCTCCTAGCTACTCATTATCTATGTCTTCTTCAGGCGTTCCGGCAGGGTTCTTCATTGACCGCAGCCAGCCACTCTTTGGACGGTGCTTTCGAATTTCTGCCTCGATCATAAAACCAATAAATGAAGCCACCAAAGTCGAAATAACCAATCCCAATGTTGACTTTGTCAGTACCATGAAAAATGCGGCCAGAAATCCTGACAAAATACAAATGGCAATGATCAGGCGATTCTTTAACTGCATCACAATCATGTACAGGAACAGTGCCGTTAACGCAAAATGAACAATCGTCAGATCAATATTAATTGCACTGCCGATTAAACTTCCGATCAGATTACTGACAGTCCAAAAGGCCAATGTCGTATGTTCAACGTGCAGTGCCTCTTTGGGTGTAAATTTCTTATCAGTCGAAAACTTTAAATAATTTAACGCGTAATTTTCATCGTTCATTGAGGCGGCAAAAATCATTGTGAACCCCAGCGATTGGTGATGTAGATATTTTGAAAGACTTGACCCCAATAGCGCGTATCGGAGCTCCAGGAAAAACATCATCAACAAAACCGACAGCATTGGTGCGTTGGTCGCTAACAGAGAGGCAATTAAAAACTGGGCACCCCCTGAAAATACCATTATCGACACCATCAACGTTGTCCAAACATTAAAGCCGGAAGCATTTAATAATATACCGCACGCCAAACCAATTGGTATGTAACTTAGGTCAACCGGCAGAGAAGCATCCAATATTCGCTTCCAATACGGTGCTTCCGCGTCTGATCTTTCTGCAAACTTACCCAAAAGGAATCCTCCATTTAAATAAACATTAACCCGAAATTTACATGCTTGTATAAATCGTGTAAAGATAATGTAAAACACAATTCAAATTCAATTATATGAGATATCACCCAATTAATAAACACTTTTCAGTGAATTGATCGTTAAAAAAGTCGTGTAAGCGTTCTCCAGAAGAGAACAAACGGATTCGCCTTTTCAATTGATTTATTTGAAACCAACTCAACCTTGCTTGGGAAAGTATCCAGGTATTTCAAGAAACGGTGATCGTAAACCAGATTCGCCGAAGCAACCGGTTTGTTTTTCTTTAACGGCACGCCGAGCTGTTTGGGTTTCTTAACGTACTTTCCTTGAACCTGACTTGAGGTGACCGACTTTGGTACCCAGACCCAAGTTGGCTTTTTGGTAACCAATTTTGTTTTGGTTTGCTTGCCATCCGGGACCTTAATCTTGTCCAAACCGCCAATTTTGGCGTGCTTGGCAAGTTTAACCGGATGCTGGTTATGAAATACCAGCCGCATTAATTTAGCGGTTTGAATAAACCGGGCCGGATCAGTTGCACTATCATTTCTGGCGCCTAAAATTACCGTGACGATTCGGCGGCCTTTGTAAGTTGCAGAACCCGTAAAGCAAGCCCCGGCTTCGTCTGAAGTCCCTGTCTTTAAACCATTAACAACCGCCGATTTGGCGATTTGGTGATTTCCCAAAAGCTGATTATGACCGGCATAGGACTGGCCGGCAAAAGTCATTTGGGACTGCTTGGTTATCCTGGTGACACCCGGGAACGCTTTTTCCAGTCGACTGGCGAGAATTGCGATATCACTTGCCGACATCAAGTTTTCGGCATTGGCAGCTGCTTTTTAAGCATTAACGTGCCCGTCAGCTTATTCGTTAAACCGGCAGCATTGTAAAATTCAGCATCTTTAATCCCAAGTTGCTTGGCTGTTTGTGCCATTTTCTTGGCGAAACGCTGACTACTGCCGGAAACCTTTTGGCCAAGCGCGATTGCAGCCGCGTTGGCAGAAACGACTAGCGCAGCCTTTACTAAATCACGAACCTTATAAGCGTGACCGGCTTTCAACGGCACGTTTGTCAGACCTGACTCGGTACTCAGCTTCGCCACTGCCGGTGATATTTTCACCCGATCGTTCCAAGCCAGCTGGCCCTTTTGAATCTGTTGATGAACAATATAAACCGTCATTAATTTGGAAATTGACGCGATGGCCAGTGGCTGATGGGCATTCTTCTCATACAGAATCTGGCCGGTATCCGCATCCACGGCAATTGCCGACTTGGCGTAGATTGCCGGTTGACTGGTTTGGACCGTTGCAGCGTACGCGCTTGACTGGGTACTAATGGGCAGCACAAACAGTCCCACTATAAGCAGTAATAATTTAAACTTAAACTTCATCTGTAAAACCTTTCTACATGAAAATGGTTAACCGGTTCACTTAAGATCATCCGGTCGACTTAAACGGTCACCGTGCTTAAACGGTAGGTGAACGGCGAATGTCGTCAATTGATTTTCCGATGTTACGGCAATGTAGCCACCATGCAAATCAACAATACTTTGGGCAATTGCCAATCCCAAGCCGGAGCCGCCGGTGTCTTTATTTCTGGAACCTTCAACCCGATAAAAGCGTTCAAAAATCTGGTTTAAGGATTGCTTGGGGATTTCCGGACCGTCATTGGCAACGTGAACGACTGCTTCATTTGGCTGACCAACTTGGCAGGTCAAGTAAATATGCTTGCCCCCCTTACCATACTTGATGGCGTTGGAAATCAGGTTATTGAACACCCGCCCCAGTTTCTCAGCATCCGCCTCAATATATAGCGGCTGATCGGTTCCCTGAGCAGAAATTTGTAAGCCATTCTTTCCAGCCTCCAATTCAAAGCTGGCAACCAGTTGCTCCATCATTTGACTTAGATCGATTCGATTAATTGATAACGGGGTTCCTGTCTGTTTGACCTTCGTGTATTCAAACAAGTTGTCAACCAACGATTTCATCTGCTTAGCCTTCAAATAGGCAATTTGGGTAAACTTCAGCAAGTCTTCCTGACTTTTATACTGCTTATCCTGAATTAGGCCCAAATAACCCAAAATAGAAGTCAGCGGTGTCCGCAGATCATGGCTGACGTTGGTGATTAGTTCATCCTTGGAGCTTTCAATTGCCCGCTCCTCATTCATTGACTTAATGACACTGTCAACCAGCGCATTGATACTTTCAACAACCGACTGGGTATTTCCCTTGAGTTTAAAGCCAATCCGATGATCCAAATGGCCGTTGGCAATATAGTGCAGTTCACTGATAATATGCCGTAATTGCATTTGATGATACCGCCGAATTAACCGCCAATAAACCACTGCCGCGTCAAAAACCAGCATCAGCGTGATAAAAATGTTTTCCCAACTCCACAAATGATAGTGATCAGGACCAATCAGAATTGATTTTTTAATGATAAAGATGCCGTCCCGCAAACCCGGATTCGTATGAATTGATTGATTAATCAAGATAATAATGGAAAGATTCAACATCAACAGTAAAATAACTGTGACAATGCCTTCCAAAAATAGTTCGGTTTTTTCGCGACCCGTTAATTTCAACTTTCAATCATCCTTATCTTCGTAACCTGCCGGCAATTAATGTGATTCAATTTTGTAGCCGACGCCCCAAACTGTTTGAATAACTTTTTCGCCATTCGTCGCTTCTTCAATCTTATCCCGAAGGTGGCTGACATGAACCATAACTGTTTTTGCCGAAACAATACTTTCCTGCCGCCAAACCCGCTCAAAAATTTCGTCAGCAGAAAAGACCCGGTTGGGGTGGCTGGCTAACAGGTAGAGAATGCCAAATTCCAACGCAGTTAATTGAATCGGTGTCCCGGTGATGGTTTTAACCTCATGGGAATCTTTATTAATAGTAAGTGGACCAATATCAAGCACATCCGGCTTGTCATTTGTGACGTGCTCTTCTGTCCGCCGCAGTAGCGATTTAACCCGGGCCATCACCTCAAGTGGATTGAACGGCTTGGTTACGTAATCGTCCGCACCACTAATCAGCCCCTGAATCTTATCCATATCTTCCGTCTTTGCCGACAAAATAATGATTGGAATTTGGGAATCCTTTCGAACCTCTTTGATAACTTCGATACCGTTCATCCCCGGCATCATAATATCAAGAATCATTAAACCAATATCACTCTCGGTTCGCAGTTTGGTAAGCGCCTCACTGCCGCTGTAGGCGGAAACTGGTTCGTAACCCTCATTTCGAATGTATATTTCAAGTAGTTGAGCAATTTCTTTATCGTCGTCGACAACTAAAATTTTCATAATTATATCTACCTCGTTATTATTAATTCAAAATTATTGGTTTTGTAAGTTCTTTTAAAATTCAAAGTTTCAATATTGATTCTACACTATTTGAACAAAACGACAACCAAGACCCGTCAGAACTTAAAAGATAATTAAGTGATTCCGGTTCACAAAATTATCTGATAACCCGGTGGTTACTTTGCCGGCAGTCAGCTTGACGTGATTAGTTTGAGACTATACTATAATACAGATCAGAAGATATTTCTACGGAGGATTGTTAAAATGAAGCCAACCTTTACATATGCCACTTTAGCGGACCTGCCGCAAATTGTGGCCATTTACAACCAAACCATTGCCAGTCGAATGGTTACCGCCGATCTGACCCCGGTTTCCGTTGAGCAGCGACGGGCGTGGTTTGATGCATTTACACCTGAAAAACGCCCAATCTGGAAAATTGAATTTAATCACCAAATTGCCGGTTGGGTCAGCCTTGAAAGTTTTTACGGGCGGCCGGCCTATCAGCACACCGTTGAAATCAGCCTTTATATCGATCAAAAGTATCGTCATCACGGTTTGGGCCAACAGACACTAAGCTTCGTTAAAAGCCAGCTGAAATCCCGTCAAATTGAAACGATCGTTGCGTTTGTTTTCGGCCATAACGCGCCCAGTTTGGGGCTCTTCAAAAAGAACGGGTTTGAGGTTTGGGGACATTTACCGGCAGTCGCAGAATTGGACGGTCAACGGCGTGACCTGGATATTCTGGGACGCAGATATAGCTAACTCATAAAAATAAAGCGGGACTGAGGCAAAGGTATTTTGTCTCAATCCCGCTATTGTTTAATCACGATTATTACCAAGCGCAAACGTGCCCCGAAAGACAACCGCCCTTCGGCCAGCTCTCGTTAAATCAGAATACCATCACAGTGGTCAACCTCATGCTGAATAATTTGGGCAATCCAACCGCTAAACGCCTGCTGATGCGCGTTAAACTGCCGATCCAAATAGCGGACTGTAATCTGGCGATATCTGGTTGTCGGCCGTTGCCCCTCAAGTGACAGGCAGCCTTCCTTAGTCGAAAACGGGCTTGATTTGGCAATGATTTCCGGGTTAACCATCGCTACCGGCATCATCCCCATCGATACAACAATCAGCCGTTTATTAACGCCAATCATATTTGCCGCCATCCCGACACAAACCTGCGCATTTGCCCGCAGTGTATCCAACAAATCGGTAATTGTTGCCTGATCCGCCGGGGTCGCCACTTTGGCTTTTTGAGAAAGCAACAGCGGGTTATGGTTAATCTGTCTGATCATTAAATAAAACTCCTATTCGTGGTAATCGCTGCATCATTTTATTAACTATCACTTTAAGTATACCATTCAAACTACCGGTCATCCCCGTCAGTGGCAAATCAGCAGCGAACTTAAGCTGACCGGTTACTTCTTTTCTTCTGAAACCAATTGCTCCTGCAGCTGCGCTAGTTTTGGCGTCATATAGACCGGATACTCATCCGGGTTAACCAATCGCTGGGTAGCTGCCGGAATTTCCTTCAGCATCTGCTTGGCGTGTTTTTGAATTGTGAAGACATCCGGCAATTCTGCCTTTAGTTGATCGCCATCCAAGACGGCTTCCTGAAGCGGTCGGGCATCATAGTTTTCAATTGACTGCTGCCGTTCGGTAGCCAACGGGTTGGCTTTAATGACTGCCATCGGTCGATCCAACGTTTCGTCACTTAACGCAATAACATCGGCAAAGGCCTGGTTGGTGCCGGGATGGTAGAGTCGATAGACCTGCTTAAGTCCCGGCAGGGTTAATTTTTCACGGCTGGCACTGACTTTAATCTTTGGAATCATTTGACCGTCTTGAATAATAGCGGCTAACTTATAAACACCACTCAACACCGGCGACGTCGAACTGGTAATCAGCTTTTCGCCAACCCCAAAGTTGTCCAACGGGGCACCTTCGTTTAACAACGACTGAATGACGTGTTCATCCAGCGCGTTGGATGCCGTAATCTTGGCATCTTGAAAGCCGGCATCATCAAGCATCTTTCGAGCACCCTTAGCCAGTTGCGTAATATCACCAGAGTCGATTCGAATGCCAACCGGCTGATGACCATTTTTTCTTAGGTCGCTAAAGACTTTAATGGCATTTGGAACCCCGGACTTCAACACATCGTACGTGTCAACCAGCAATGACGCGTTATCCGGATACACTTCCGCCCATTTTTGAAAAGCGGTTAATTCATCTGGAAACGCCTCAACCCAAGCATGAGCCATTGTTCCGGCTGCCGGAATACCAAACTTTTCCGCTGATAAAACGTTGGAAGTACTTGAACAACCGCCAATAACAGCTGCCCGGGCACCAAAAGTGGCACTGCTGGTCCCTGAGCCCGCCGTGCGCCAAATTCCATAACCGGTTTGTCACCGGCCGCAAATGTGATTCGCCGAGCTTTGGTAGCAATCAGTGATTGATGATTCATAATGTTCAGCAGCAGCGTCTCAAACAGTTGCGTTTGCAGCAGCGGTCCCCGAATCGTCAAGAGCGGCTCCCGTGGAAAGACCGGGGTTCCTTCCGGAATGGCACTCACCTGACATTGAAAATGGAAGTTGCTTAAATATTCCAAAAAATTTTCCTTGAACAGATGCAATGACCGCAAATAATCAACGTCCCGCTTCGAAAAATGAAAGTCCTTCAGCGATTCAACCACCTGCTGCAGGCCGGCACAAATAACGAAGCTGCCATTATCCGGCACTTTTCGGAAGAAAATATCAAAAACCCCTTCCTCATCGTCAATTGTCTGTCGGTAGCCGTTAGCCATCGAAAATTCATATAAATCGGTTAACATTGATAAATTATCCATAAATTGGTTTCCTTTCAACTTTCCCTATCCTAATAAAGGTTATTTTTACTTTTATGTAACTGCAAATAAAAGTCTTCTAAACTTTTATTCTAAGATAACGCGCCTTTTCAAAAATATCAAGGAAATAGGTAGGCCAATTTGTAAACCCGTGCCGGGCGCCCCGGCCGGTTGGAAACCGACGTCCCAACATCCGTAAACAAATGCCGGTGACTTTTTTTAAAGTTTGAGTTATCAATCTGATCAACGGAAACTTTTAAAAACGGCGCATAAACCAGCCGAGCATCTTTCAGCGTGAACTTAGGCCCCAAGACCAGCAGGATATTGCTGGTAATCCAGCTTGTTCTTAATCCGATCACAAGCCACCTTCAGGATCCATTCATGATCATAGGCTAAATGATCACGCTGATTACCGGCATGGGCCAACTTTGCATAATACTGCGTTTCGGTTTGACTCTCTGCCGTCGAAAAAGACAATTCCCCATCTGAAAAAATATAACCGGTTTTAGTATAAGCCATACTAAACCAACGGGCATCGGAAGCCCCGTAACCAGGCTTTAGTTTGGGCTTATCCGGCAAAAAAGTCATATAAGCTAAAGATAGCGTTCGCTGATTGGGTGTCCGCAGCCGGTTGGTAAACGTGGCCAACTGTTCCGTATGACTATCGGACAGTGCCATGCCAATCTTGGCTTTGACTAAGCGCAACGCGGCCTCGTCAGCACTTTCGTTTGTCCGCATAAACGTTTCGGGAAGCGCCCAGTACCCGTTAAAGGGCTCGTTATCCCGCTTAACAAATAAAATATTAACCTTATTGGTCGTTTTATCAAAACTCCAGATAATATTTGTAATATTAATATAGGGTTGCTCCAAAATACTTACCGAGTCCATGCAAGCCCTCCCTTCCAAAAATTAGTCATCATATAGATGAAACCGTTTATCTTTACTATTTCATCATACCTGTTTTCTCCAAATAAAAGTGGGAAAAATCCAAAAATTTAAACTTAATTTGAAATTTAAAAACGAGCTTCTGATATTTTAATCAGAGACCCGTTCTTTAACGATTTAAAAATTATAAATCGGCACCCTTTTTCAATAATTTACCAGCAACCGGTAATTGTCCCAACTCGCCGGTTTTGTCTGTTGGGACAACCACCAAATTGGTTGGTGATTTAGCCAGATCCGAAAACGCATTGATCGATTGATTTTGAAAGTACTTGTCATCAGCGGACGACAAACCTGCCTGGACAGTATCAATTCGATAACGTTCAGCGTCAGCCCGCGTTCTGGTAGCTTCGGCTTCGGCCTTGGCCGTCGCTTTTAAAGCATCGTTTTTAGCTTTGGTCGTCAGTTCAATCGATTTAGCCTCACCTTCCGCTTTGGCAATTGCCGCAATCCGTTCCCGATCAGCGGTCAACTGTTTGTCCATGGCTTCTTGAATCGCTGAAGACGGTGTTAATTCATCAATATTGATTCGATCAACGTTGATCCCATAAGTGTTTGTCAAATCGCCAATCGCAACCGTCAGCTCTTGGTTGATCTTGGCAGTCGATCCCAACGCTTCGTTCAAGTCCATCCGCCCGATAATGTCCCGCAGATGCCCCCGCACCAACTGGGCCATTGACTCAACCGAATCCGTATTTTCATACTGATACTTGACCGCGTCCGTTACGTGGTAATTCAGTGTCAAACTAGCTGAGACATCCGCATTATCCTTGGTAATAATCGAATAATTCGGCAGTGCTTTAGGCTCCATTGCCAAGCTGACATTGCGGATCTTTTGAATTAATGGCATATAAAAATGAAATCCTGACGAAACACTCCGTCGATACTTACCAAATGTTTCTACCAGTCCCTGATTATTCTGCGGGACAATCTTGATTCCTAAAGGCATTGCCATCACTCCTTAATTTTTCGTAGGGTTAAAATATTCCCATTCGCTTCAATGACCGTATACTTAGCCTGTTTGTCAACTTTACTGTTGTCATCAATCAGGTAACGGTAGTAAATTCCCGAAACCGACACCAAGCCGCTTTCAATATAAATTTCCTTACCGGAAACCACCTGACCGATAAATTGGCGATGCTCAAAATTGGTGTTAGTAACCGCCGCTTCCAGCAAGCCTACGATATAGGCATTGACGCTTTTATCCTTTTCCGTCGCTTCAGCTGCCAATCTTTCATAAAGCCGATTACTCAGTCTCAGCAGGAAGCGTTTTTCTGTTTCCTTATCCCCCATAATATGACCACTTTCGTTCGTTAAGGTATTCTCAGTTTTAATATCTTTTGATATCATCATGATATCATTTCGTTTTACGTTAAACAAGTCAAATTTCATTTACCGATTGATAAATACCCAAAAATAAGATTAAAAAAGTAACCAACAACGTGCAAACATCATTGGTTACTTATCTGAAACATGATATTAAATTGAATTTCGGCTTAAGATTCCGGTTCGTAGTTAGGGGCTTCTTTGGTAATCGTAATATCGTGAGGATGTGATTCACGCAAGCCGGCATTGGAAATTTCAACAAATTGGGCGTTATCATTCAAATCTTTAATTGTTGCCGAGCCGGTATAACCCATCCCTGAGCGAAGGCCGCCAACCATTTGAAAGACGATATCATTGATACTGCCTTTATATTCAACTTCACCTTCGATGCCTTCCGGAACCAACTTATTGGCTTCGTTGACACCACCTTGGAAGTAACGATCGGATGAACCATGCTGTTGACTCATTGCAGCAACACTGCCCATGCCACGATATGATTTATATTTGCGGCCATTTTCTTCATAAACCTCACCAGGTGCTTCTTCGGTGCCGGCAAACATACTACCGAGCATTACTGCTGTTCCACCGGCAGCCAGCGCTTTAACAATATCACCGGAATATTGAATGCCGCCATCGGCAATAATCGGCTTACCCCACTTTCGGGCAACGGCAGCAGCATCATAGACAGCGGTTAGCTGGGGAACTCCGACGCCCGCAACCACTCGGGTCGTGCAAATCGAACCAGGACCAATGCCGACCTTAACTACGTCAACACCGGCTTTAAAAAGTGCTTCGGTGCCGGCACCCGTTGCAACATTTCCTGCAATCAAGGTTGTGTCGGGATAGTGGTCACGAATCTCAGCAACTTTTCTTAGAACACCGGCTGAATGACCGTGCGCCGTATCAATTACGATGGCATCTGCACCAGCCTTCAGCAATGCGGAAGCCCGATCGAAGGTGTCGGATGAAACCCCAACGGCAGCGGCCACAAGCAGTGCGTCATGATCATCTACAGCTGCCTTGGGGGTGTCAGCTGTCTTCTTAACTGACTTGACCTTGGCAACTTCTTGTGCCTGAGCTTCAATACTAAGGTTCTTATGAATGACACCCAAGCCACCCAATTTTGCCAAAGCAATTGCCATTTTCGATTCGGTGACCGTATCCATACCGGCACTTAAAAAAGGAACATTCAACTTCAAATTGTCTGCCAATTGTACTGATAAATCCACATCGTTCGGCAATACATCGCTTGCTGCGGGTACCAACAGCACATCATCAAATGTATAACCCTTTTTTCCGAACTTTTCATCCCAACTAACCATCTATCTCGCTCCTTTTAAAAAATTGATTGCCTAATAACTTACCATGTTGTTAGCTTAAAATCAACGTTTCTGAATGATTTCTAATGATGATCTAATCTAACACCATCATTGTCAGGCAGTGACAGGTTAAAAATTGTATTTATTATACACGAACTTTTTGAAAATTAAAAGGATTATATCAAATATTTTTGCGTATGATTTCAATTTTAACGTTTCTGGTTTCAAAAAATGTTCGTGTTTTACAGTGAGATGTTAAAAAGGCAGCAGCCGGTTACAAAAACAATCGTTCGTAATCAGCTACTGCCTTGTCAATAAAATTTATCTTTATTAGGAACACACGTTTGTAAAACGACCTTGCTATTTGCCAATGGGCACAGCAACTTCTTTAAAACAAACCACCGGTAATCCGAAAGTTTCGCTTAACAAAGAAGGCGCCGACAACGCCGATAACACCTAACCCAATATAAACGTAAGGGTTTAATACCGGATTAATTACTGCCGGAATGAAACTGGCTGTAAAGAAGATCCCCATCCAAACAACCAAGAACAAAATCATAAAAATGATCCGCAGCCATAACGGATATTTGTGCTTAACTCCCGGTTGGATCAGCATCGTCATTGCCGGAATTCCCAAGCCCGCAATAATCGAAGTTACCACGATTCCGGTAATGCCCATCGTTCCCCGGGCATTTCCTTTGGAGAAAAAGAACATAATCCCGTACAGAAATGTAAAAATCACAAAAAACAGCAACATGTTATAAAAGGCGTTTGGCCAATAATCCCGTCGTGGATCCGCCGGTCGTTTCGGCGGGTTGAGAACACTTTGAACTTTTTGGTCGACAGTTCCCCACATATTTCGAGCTGTTTTACCTGATTTTTGGCCGGTTAATAATGCCTCGACCATTTGATGAACTAAATCGGCCTGTTGCTGAGGCGTTAACTTGGTCTTGGCAATTTCCTGATTAAACCGAAACATATAGTCCGCATTCCGTTTGGTCAACCCAATATTATCAAATTGGGAATGCACAATCTTTTTGGCCCGGTCACGATCCTGCCGGACATTGGCATTCTTTTTGCGGGCGTTGCTTTCCTGCTTGGATTCACTATCGCTACTCACTCGCATCACTTCCTAATCAATTATTTTTTGTTTGGTATTCTGTAATTCAAAATTAAACGTTAAACCTGAATTCAACGATGTCGCCATCCTGCATGACATAATCTTTACCTTCCAGTCGCAGTCTGCCGGCCTCTTTAACTGCCGCTGGTGTTTGATACTTATCAAGGTCGTCAAAAGCCATGACTTCTGCTCGAATAAAGCCCCGTTCAAAATCAGAATGGATGATACCGGCAGCCTGAGGTGCCTTGGTTCCCTTTTTAAAGGTCCAAGCACGCGTTTCCTTACCACCAGCGGTAAAGAAGGTTTCCAGCCCCAACAGCTTGTAAGAAGCGCGAATAAGCCGGTTTAAGCCGGGCTCTTCAACGCCTTCGGCTTCAAGAAATTCGGCCTTTTCGTCATCGTCTAATTCGGCAATTTCTTCTTCCGGGGCGGCAGCAACGCCAATTGCCTGGGCGCCCTCTTTAGCAGCGTACTCGGCAATTTGTGGGAAGTACTTGGAATGTTCCGGATCAGCCATATCTTCTTCAGCAATGTTGGCAACGTACAAAACCGGCTTGCTGGTTAGTAAAAACAACCCTTTAACAATTTTCTTTTCATCATCGTCAAAGTTGATCGAACGAACCGAACCACCGGCTTCCAAAACCGGCTTGATCTTTTCCAGCACTGCCAACTCAGCCTTGGCTTCCTTATCATTTCCCTTGGCAGCCCGCTGAACTTTACCAAGCCGCTTGTTAACAGCGTCCAGATCAGCAATTCCCAACTCCAGATTAATGGTTTCAATGTCGTCAATTGGATCAATTTTACCGGAAACGTGGGTAATATTATCATCATCAAAGGCCCTGACAACGTGGACAATTGCGTCCACTTGACGAATGTTTTCCAAGAACTTGTTTCCAAGCCCTTCACCTTTGCTGGCACCCTTGACAATACCGGCAATATCGGTAAATTCAAAGGTCGTCGGCACAACCTTTTTAGCCGGAATCAATTCCTGAATACGGTCCAGACGCTTATCCGGTACCTCAACCATCCCGACATTCGGGTCGATTGTGGCAAACGGGTAGTTGGCCATTTCAGCCCCCGCTTTGGTAATGGCATTAAACAGTGTCGATTTACCAACGTTTGGCAGTCCAACAATTCCTGCAGTTAGTGACATAACTTAACAACTCTTCTTTCTGGTCTATTTTTCGGAATCTTCTGCTTTTTGCAACAGCTTCTTCATTTTTCGATTAAACTCTCTTCTGGGCATCATCACAATATGCCCACAACCGGTACACTGAATTTTAATATCGGCACCCATTCGGATTATTTCCCAGCGGTTTGTCCACATGGATGCGGCTTCTTCATTTCAACTAAATCATGGAGACCATACATAACTTAACATCCTTTCTTCAGATACTGTGGACGCAATCAATCCAAATCAACATCCAATAACGCTAAAATGCGATTCAAATCTGCCGTTGACAAATATTCGATTTCAATCTTTCCCTTCCCCTTTTTACGGGTAGAGTTCACAATTGAAACCGGAGTCCCGAATTTTTCCTGCAGCTGGCCTTCGGAAGCCCTGACAAACGGCGACTTGCGTTGGACCCGCTTTTTCTTGGTACCGTTTTGACCATTGATTTTAGCGGCGGCTTGTTCCAACTGACGAACCGTCATGGATTCGGCAACTGCTTTGCGGGCCAGCTTGATTAATTCCGGTTTACGATTAACGGAAAGCAGTGTTCTGGCCTGCCCCATCGATAATTTATGATCTTCCAGCATCTCTTTGACTTCCGGCGGCAATCCTAAAATCCGCAAATAATTCGCAATGTAAGGCCGGCTCTTACCAAGTCGTTGGGCAACCTGTGCCTGTGTTAGGTCCAACCTGGTCATCAGCATATTATAGGCCTCGGCCTCTTCCAAAGTCGTCAGGTCTTCTCGCTGCAGATTTTCAAGAACGGCAATTTCCATCATCTGTTCTTCATTGACATCCCGAATAATGGCCGGAATCAATTTCTGCTGGGCAATTTTTGATGCCCGCAGCCGCCGTTCACCCGTCAAAAGCTGATAAGCAGCTACCTCGGGATCCGGCTGACGCACGATGATTGGTTGAAAAACGCCCGAATTTTTAATTGACAAGGCCAAATCTTCCAAGGCCTTTTGATCAAATCGATGACGCGGCTGATAGGGATTGGGCTTAATCTGACTGACTTTGATTTCAACCACATTTTCTTTACTGGTATCAACGGTATTATCCTGAAAAAGTGCCTCAATGCCCTTTCCCAATCCGGTCGGTTTTTTCTTATTCACCATGGTTGGCCAGCACCTCCTTTGCCAGTTTCATATACTTATCGGCTCCCTTTGATTTAGGGTCATAATCCATAATCGGCAGTCCATAACTCGGCGCTTCCGACAGGCGGACATTTCTTGGAATCACAGTTTGATATACTTCGTCTTTAAAATACTTTCGAACTTCCTGATTAACCTGAACGCCTAAATTAGTCCTGGCATCATACATCGTTAATAGGACGCCCTCAATCTTTAATTCGGGATTAAAATGTTTTCGAACCAGTTGGATCGTATTTAACAGCTGACTGAGCCCCTCCAAAGCATAATATTCACTCTGCACGGGAATTAAAATCGAATCGCTCGCTGTAAAAGCATTGATCGTCAGTAGTCCAAGCGATGGTGGGCAGTCAATCAAAACATAATCATACTGGTCCTTGACCTTATCCAAAGCTGCTTTCAACCGGGTCTCACGGGCCATCTGCGGTGTTAATTCGATCTCAGCACCAGATAACTGAATGGTTGCCGGAACAATGTCCAAGCCCTTGTGAGCGGTTGAAATGATTGCTTCACGCATCGGCTCTTCATTCACCAGGACGTCATAAATTTCTTTATCGATATCGGCGTTTGAAATGCCGACGCCACTGGTGGCATTTCCTTGTGCATCAGCGTCAACCAGTAGTATTTTTTTACCTAATGAGGCCATGCCGGCGCCTAAATTAACGGCAGTCGTCGTTTTACCGACACCACCCTTTTGATTGGCAAGTGCAATCACATATGACATATCTTCCCTCCTTACTTACCTAACTTACTCTGACCCAAAGGTTCCCGATTGGGAGTCCCTGGTTTCCGTGGATATTTTTTGGGTGTTGTTTTAATTTTTTGAATGATAATAATATGCCGCGTTTCTGCCAATACCGGCAGCGAAAAAGCATGATCGGCCACGACTTGGCCGCCCAGAATATGAATGGCTTCCTGGGCGTCTCGAACTTCATCTTCGGCTTTAGCCGCTTTCATAGCGATCAGACGACCGCCAACCTTTACCAACGGCAGACAGAGTTCACTTAAAACGGTTAACCTGGCAACCGCACGAGCAGTCACAAAATCAAAAGACTCCCGACTGGTAGCTTTTCGACTGCCAAATTCCTCGGCCCGGGCGTGAACTAAAGTGACACCCTGCAACTGAAGTTTGTCGATCAATTCTGCCAAAAAACGGATCCGTTTATTTAGTGAGTCAACGATTGTTACCTTTAACTGTGGAAAAAGAATTTTTAACGGGATAGAAGGAAAACCGGCCCCTGCGCCAATATCACAAATTGAAACCGGTTGATCACGGAGCTGTGAAACAAAAAAAGCCGGCGTTATTGAATCGTAGAAATGTTTAAGATAAACTTCTGATTTTTCGGTAATGGTTGTTAAATTGACATGTTCATTTGTAGCGACTAACAGCTTGAAATAGGCATCAAATTGGTTTAATTGATAATCGGTTACCTGAATGTTGTGTGCCAAAAGTGCCTCAGTAAATTGATCAATATTCATGAATTAACTTCTCCTGATATGTGAAACAATCCTGTTTCACGTCTTATTCTACTTTACCTTAAAATCGTTGATATGACAAGGACTAGTATGTAAGAAGTTGGAAAAAGTCAAACTTCTCTGTTAAAAATTATAATATGCCGGCGGCTGCTTTTCGAGCAAAAAGAAACGTGTGAGACGAGAGACGGTTAACTCCCAATGCATGGTTTCACTCGGTAATAATCGTGATGACACAAAAAGGGCTGGACAAAACTAATTTTGTCTCAGCCTCTTCCAGCTGCCCGCTACAACTCACGCCCGTCATTGTCAAAGATAACCGGTCGATTGTCTTTATGACCAAATTGCCTGACATGTTCTTCAATGATGGCAACGATTACTTTGGCAGTCATCACCATTGCTTCGGTCGTAACATATTCATAGGGACCGTGAAAATTATCACCGCCGTTAAACAGATTGGGCGTTGGAATTCCCTTGGCCGTAATCGCATTGCCGTCCGTCCCACCACGAAACGGTGTGATTTTTGGCTGAATTCCCAGTCTTTGATAAGTATCCAACACCAAATTCATTACATATGGATATTGACGAATAGCATCCCCGATGTTTCGATATTGCTCTGTCAATTTAAGCGTGATGCGAGGTGCTTTAAACCGGGCATTAATTTGCTGAACAACGCTTTCCAGCAAGCGCTCTTTTTGCTGAAACCGGGCTGTATCAAAATCTCGAATAATAATATTTAAATGCGCTTGGGAAATGGTCGCGTTAAAATCAGTCACCAGGTAAAAGCCCTGGTGCCCACGACTCTTTTCCGGCACCTCATCTTTGGGCAGGGCCGAAACAATTTCATTGGCCAATCCGACAGCGTTAACCATTAGTCCATAAGCATCTCCGGGGTGAACTGCCGTCCCCTTAATGTCAATTTCGGCTTGGGAAGCATTGAAAGTCTCCGGTTCGATCTGGCCCGGCTGACCGTTATCCATCGTATAGGCAAAGGCAGCCCCAAATTTTTCAGCCGGGAACCGCTTGGCGCCACGCCCGATTTCTTCATCCGGACCAAAGGCAACTTCAACCGGTCCATGTTCAATTTCGGGATGGTTTACCAAATAAGCCAGGGCCCCCAGAATGGCCGTAATACCAGCCTTGTCATCAGCACCCAACAGTGTGTTGCCATCCGTTGTAATCAGTCGCTGCCCGACAAAATTCTTTAAATTCGGGAATTGGGCAGGACTTAAAACCAATCCTTTTTTCCGGTTTAAAATAATCGCTTCGCCGGAATAATCGGCATGAACCTGCGGTGAGATATTTTCAGCATTAAAATCAGCCGTATCCAAATGGGCAATAAAGCCGATTGGTGCCAGCTGTTTGGCGGAATTCCCGGGTAGTTCCGCCAAGGCATAGCCACTATCGGTATCATACGTCGCTTTGTTTATCCCAATTTTTTTCAAATCCTCAACAATCATTTGAGCCAACTCAACCTGACCCGGCGTTGTCGGCACCGTTGGACTGTCAGGATTAGACCTGGTATTTATTTTTGCATACTTAATAAATAGTGATTCAATTAAATCTTGATCAAATTCACGCACGCAACTCACCCACCCCATCTCAGATAATTCAGTTAGTGACGTCAGCCCCGCTTTTGATTCGGCGTCACTGTTCACTTTCAATCATAGGGTACCCACGTTAAATTGTAAATAATCTCGACAAGCTCATTTAAAAGGTCAAAATAAAAAGCCGACGTCGTTTTTTGCGACAAATCGGCTTTCTTACGTTATTAAAAAATTAAAGCTTAAACCGTTATTTTGGCAACTTCAGCAGGAACCAGTCGTTAAAAGCGGCCGCGTCAATATCGACACAGACATTAGCGTTTGTTTTGCCTTCATGATAGGCGCCACGAATATCGCCAACCGTTTCGCCAATTGCCGGACCGTCCGTAACAATATCGATCCACATTGGCTGGGTCTTGATTGCTTCGGGATGTAATAGATAAAAGATTGTATTGACATCGTGCATGGCAATTCCTTCAGACTGTTATCACCATCGTGAATAATAATGTCATGCAGCATTTTACCAGTCTCATTCATAGTAGCCAATTTAGTTAATGAAGCCGGCGTCAACAACGCTTTCATCGTAATATCCAAACCAACCATGGTAATCGGAATACCTGAATTGTACATGATTTTAGCAGCATCGGGATCGGTAAAGACGTTAAATTCGGCTGCACTGGTCATGTTGCCCTTACCAAGCGAACCGCCCATGGCAACAATTCGTTCAATGTGGTCTTTAACCTCAGGATACTCACTAAATAACAACCCGATATTTGTGTAGGAACCGGTCGGAACCAGCGTAATCTTTTCATCACTACTCATAATGGTCTCGCGCAGTGCTTCTACCGCACTCTTATCAAGCGGTTTCGGCAGATCCTCCGGGAAATCGTATCCCGGCATTCCCGATTCACCATGGATTCTGGCTGCGTCCTCAAATTCCTTGATCAACGGCTGTTTAGCTCCAGCTGCAACCGGCACTTTTTTGTTGAAAAAGCGCACAATTTTCTGCGCGTTGCGGGTTGTTTTATCAACCGTGACATTACCGGCAACACTGGTAATTAATTTAACATCAATTTGGGGGTCGTTCAGCGCCATGGTTAACGCTGCTGCATCATCAATTCCCGGATCGGTGTCCATTACAATTTTAATTGTCATAATTACTTCTCCTCATCTTTTATCTTTGATGACAGTCAGAGCAGTGCCGAAAGCACTAAATCACCGAGAAATAAGCCACCCAGCACATAAGTGGCAATTGTTAATTCCTTTGCCCTGCCTGCCGCGATTTTTAGGATTGGATAGGCTACAAATCCGAATGCCAACCCCGTTGAAATGCTGGTCGTAAACGGAATTAAAACCACAATTAAAAATGCAGGGAACCAATCCGAAAAATCAAACATATTAATTCGACTTAACTGATTCATCATCAAGGCACCGGTAATAATAATCACCGGCGCGATGGCGGCTTGTGGTACAAATGACAATAATGGAATGAAAAATATTGAAAGAGCAAACATGATACCAGCCACAATCGACGTAATTCCGGTCCGACCGCCGCTTTCAATGGCTGACGCACTTTCAGCGGCCGCCACTGTTGGGCTGGTTCCTAAAATCCCAGACAAAAAGCTTGTCACCGAACTTGCCTGAAAAGCCCGTTTGAATTTCCTGGGGTTCGGCATAATGCCTTCCAGCAACCCCATTGATTCAAAAACCAGAATCATGGTCATTGAAAAAACGGCCAGAACAAACGCAACACTAAAAACGTGACTGAAATCGCCCTTCAAGACAATTTGCGTATATTTATCAATGTCACCGATGCCGACTGACGGGGATGCCTGATCTTTAATGCCAAATAAGATGCCCAATAGTGACGTCACAAAAATACCAATAAAGAAACCGCCCGTCACGTTTCGAATATACAGAAACAGTGTCAGCAGCAGGCCAAACATGGCCAACAACGTTGCCGGCTGCGTCAGGTCGCCCAGTGCTAAAATCGAACTTTTACCTGCTTGAATCAATTGCGCCTTTTCCAAGCCAATTTCAACCAAAAACAACCCGATTCCGGCGGTAATTCCCGCTTTCAGCGTATCCGGAATTCCATCGGCCAGGACCTGACTTAATTTGGTAAAGGCAATCAAAACGTAGATGACACTGGCTACCATGGAAATCGCCAACGCTTCCTGCCACGACAGTCCCATAGAGACGACTACCGTGTACGTAAAGAAGGCGTTCACGCCCATTCCGGGGGTCAAAATAACCGGCGCGTTTGCCCAAAATCCCATTATCAGGCACCCGACAAACGAGGAAATAATGGTTGCAAACACGCTAAGATCGGTCGGAATCCCGGCATCCTTTAAAATCAATGGGTTAACGATGATAATGTAGGAGATCGCGAAAAATCCCGTAATCCCGGCGATTATTTCCCGTTTTATTAAATTTTTATCCTGGATTGCCTCACGAAGCCGCAGCTTGTTTGCTACGGCCTCTTCTCTTTGTAACTTATCCAAAAATATAACCTAGCTTTCGAATTTGCAATTTTACCATACAAATAGGCCGACAATTCCGGCAGACATTAACGATACCAGAATCCCGGAAAGTAACATAATCCCAACGTTTTTACTAATCAAATCATTTTTCTTCTTATCAACCAATCCCTTAAAGGCACCGATAATCATTCCGGTCGTTGAGAAGTTGGCAAATGATGTAATGAAGACCGTCAGCTGAGCCTGATAATGAGCTGGGAAGATGCTGAGATTATGAATTGTGCCGGCAATCTTACCCATAACAACGAATTCGTTAGTTACCAGTTTCATGCCCATGAACTGTGCAAACTGGAAGGCATGGCTGACATCCAGCCCCATCAACCAAGCAAATGGGAACATGATAATTCCCAGAATGTGTTCCAATGATAACCATGGGTTGAATAATGCCAAAATCTTATCAATCAAGGCAGCCAAAGCAACAAAGGCGATAACGTTGGCGGCAATGATTAAAATCAACCGGCCGGCACCCAGAATGGAGTCACCCAGAAATGAGAAATAAGGCTCTTTTTTACCATCCGGTGAAACCGCACCTTCTTCTTCGGCAGCTTCACTAGCAGCACCACTGCCACCCATTTTGGCAATTGTATCTTCTTCCGGCGTTACCTTAACCGGATTTAAAATACTGGTAATGATTAACGCATTCAAAACGTTCAGCGGAATAGCAGTTAAAACAAATTGTCCGGGAACCATTTGCGTATAGGCACCGATAATTGAAGCCGTCACACAGGACATGGACATCAATGCCAGCGTCAAATTTCGTTTAGCAGACATTTGTTTTAATTGAAGGGATGAAACGGCAAGTGCTTCGGTGTTACCCAAAAACATCATTTCAACGGCAAAAAATGACTCGAATTTTGGTGCACCGGTAATAAACGACAAACCCCGGCCGACCCATTTGATAATCCAGGGTAAAACACCGATGTAAGTCAATGTATCAAACAGCGGTACAATCATCAGAATTGGCAGCAATGCACTTGTCACAAAGTTCATTGTCTTGGCAGTCCCGCCAAATTCAGGCGTTACCCAGTTTGGTAGTGCGAATGCAATCCCCTGATAGGAAACCTGGACCAGCCAATTAAACCCGTCGGCAGCCGCTCTAACAGCATCCCGACCCCACTTAAACTCGGTCAGAACAAAAGCAATTACCAGGTTAATGACCAACACAACGAGGACCGAGCGCCAGTTAATGGCTTTTCGGTCTTTGGAAAACAGTACGGCAATTCCCAGGTAAACAATCACACCCAGTATATTGACTAATAAATAAGTTAACTGCATATGCGGAAGTCCTCTTTTCTGTTTTTACGAATAACAAAACAATAATGGCAAAAAATAATAACCGAGTCCCTTGCCCGGCATTGCGATCCCCCTTGTTATAAAAAATTTGGTTTTTTAAAGTTTAAACCCAGATTTAAGATGAAACTTCGCTCAAAAAGCTATGACCAATTGATTCTTTATCATAGTTCAAGGAAAACATGTCGGCAATCGTGGCTCCAATGTCCGCCAACGAATGGCGAACCCCTAATGGCCGACCGGTTTCGATTGCCGGATAATAGATTATCAACGGTAAATATTCCCGAGTCGGCGAAACAGCCGCCGTTAAGTCATTGGCAAACGTTGCCGTAATTACCAATAAGTCAGTCCGCTTCATTTCACTCATCACTTGAGCAATATGCCGATCAGCATCCCTTAAAATCTCAAGGTAGGCTTTCGGGTCACCATCAGCCGCCGCCCGGGGTAAATCCTGAACCGACATGTAAATGAGACCATTAAAAGGTGAAACCACCTCATGATGAAGCGTCTGAAAAGCCAATGAATCCCGATTAACAGCCACAATATCAGCCAGATTCTGGTTTGAAATATAACTCTGATAATTGGTAATCATAACCGAGCGGGCGTAATCATCACTCCCCTTAACCAGCGGATCAATCACACTGGTAACTCGAATACCATCCTGATAATCGAGCATTTCCCGAATACCGCCTTGAGGCTGGTTTCCCAAGCTCTGAACATGGATTTTACCGTAAAATCCAGCTGGCTTCTCAACGGCCGGTAGTCCGGGCACCGGATTTTCGGTACGAATGTTACCCAATCCCAGCTTACCAAGTGTTGGCAGCTGGAGCATCTCTCCGGCTTGCCCGGCAATGTGGCCCAACGTATCAGCGCCAACCGAATGATAGCGATTGGCATCACTGGCTTCGCCGATACCAAGTGACGCCAGATCAATAATGACGATTCTTTGAAAATCCATGGTGATTCCCCTTTTTGGCCAAAAATTAACAGCTAAAAGCCATTTCATTGACTAGAATACCGAATAATCATGCGCCTGTAAATAAAAGGAGCCAACAATTTTCGTAAGTAAGACCTTTTACTAGCTTGGGTGCGCTTTCATTATAGCAAAAACGATTTAATAGTACAACTTTAGCACGATTAATTTTCGCAGACTTCATTCAAAAAGACGTGATCGCGCCCCGCACACAAAGCCACCGGCCGGTTGATTTTTCTTTTTAAGACACAAAAATAGGCCCCAGGTTTGCTATGCGTTTCAACCTGAGTGCCTATTTAAAATCGGAAGGGATGTTAAGGGTTAATACCCACTTTTGTTTAAATCTAATGTCTTATCGCCTCAATTTAACTCATTAATTGATCTGACTGTCGCAAACTTGAACCATTTTCGACTTTAACTTTTGATAAATTTGCCGCACGATCAATTCTGTTACTGCTTAAAACTTAAATTACTATCTGATTGGTACTAAAACATTGTTGGTATAAAAATCTAATTCTTGATAACTGGATCTGTGAATCTATCATCGTTGGATCAACTTGATATCCCATCAATTTGATCATTTATCGGATTCATCGATCTACTACAAGCGACTCCTGTACATTAACCTATTCAATTACTCCAATGAGTATTAATAGTCGATCTTTAAATCCATTCGATATGATTGGATCATTTTATATTCAAACACTTAATCACCTGAAATTAAATTTCTCGTCTATGCTAATAATCGTTTTAAATCCAACATCTTAAAACAACCACGTACCTAAACTACTTCTTCGATTACTTCAAAGTACAAATATTTGAAAATCCAACATTTCCAACAACTAGCTGCTGGTGGAAGAACATTCAAAGTAGGTTGGAAACCCTTAATGCTTTGAATCTCTTTTCCCTTCCTTGACTATATAATACCATATCTGGAAGCGTTTGCAATAGTTAAGCCTCACTTTTTATTACGTGTTTAAAAATGGCCAATTAAACCGTCGCCACCTGTTTAACCGTCTTTGAATACCAGGCTCCAAGACCATAGACAATAAAGCAGGCGACATACCTAAAGGCATCCCACCTGCTCATTTTACTCGAAGTTAATTATCTAAAAATAAATCTTAATGGATCAAAAACAATAAACGAAATTGCAACAAAACCAATAATGGATAATGTGATAATAACCGGTAAGGTCTCCACAATTCCATTAACATCATGATCCGTATACTTAACGCTGGAAACCGGCGTGGTAATTGTCACTTTTTTACCCTTTGAAGTCGTAAACTTGCCAGGATTCTGCTTCTTATTAAGCGCCTGCTTATAAAACAGCTTGCTAAACGTATTAAAGCTGACCAGCTTTGTATTGTTTTTGGCAGCGCTGGCAGTATCACTCTTGGAAACCCGATCAGCAAATGAATTGTGTGCCATTTCATCGCTGCTGTTAGGTTTTTCAATAGCGGTTTGGCGCTTAACACCAGCCATCATCCCTGAAGTTGTACTTGAATTTGACGCACTTTGAGAACCCGCTGCTGATTGAACAGCCGTCGAATTACCTGTCGTCGATGAATCACTACCGGCTGATTGCTGACTGCTGGTTGATGATGCCCCATTTGTCGGTACATCTGGTTTGGTATTGTCCAAACCACCACCAGGAACCACCTTGTCAATAATCTTTTTAACCGTTTTATCAGCACCGGTCCCGGCACCGGCCGCACCCTTATCGCCCAATCCAAGCATTGGTTCCGATGAAGAATCAGCAGCCGAACTGCTCGATGAAGATGCATCAGAACTAGCGGCTGCGTCAACGTTATTGTCATCTGCATTCCCATAAGTAGTTGTCGTGTCCCCATTACTGTTCGAACTACTTGTTGAAGTACTGTCACTTGACGTACTGGAAGAATCAATTGCATTCCATCCAGCCAGTGACGAACTGGAACTTTGCAAATTGTCGTCAGAAGCGGTCGTTGCCGCGACACTCTCTGTTGATTGAGATGAACTTTGAAGTGCCCATTGCTGATTATCCCCACTATGTAATGAGCTCTCGTTGGAATTTGCAGAAGCGACGCTGCCGGCAGTTGATTGCGCCGACGCAGGTGTTGTCACACTGGCAGAGTCTGCTTGAGCGTTGCCCCCAACACCCAAGCTGAACAAAGCCAATATGAGAGACGATGCCATAAAGGACCACCTAAATTTGAACTTTTTGTTCATGGTACTTTCCCCCCGACTCTAAAATAGCCGCACTATACATAGTTAATAATAAGTTATTTACCTTTCTTTTTCAAGTAGGGAATGTCATTAGCCTAATTATTTATCAAGCCAAACTGCTTTTTGTTATCAAATAAACTTTAAGAAACATTTTAAAGCAGCGGGTTAAAATAATTAAGCGGGTTAAGTTAACAGGTTTTCACCAACCCGTAAAGCATTCGTAATATTACCGTGGTATTCTGGAACTCGTTAACAATATTTTGAGGAGATTATCAAGATGATAAAGACAAGATATTTGGCTGTCGCAATTGCAGCATTGTTGGGAATGTCTGCTGACATAACAGTCCAAGCAGCTAGCAAGACCGCAACGCCAAGCAAATCTGCGGCTTCAGTTACAAAAAGTAAAAATAGTAGTTCATCCAGTGTCAAAGCATCGACTAGTTCGGTTAAAGAAACGATCCCCGACGCTTCCTTAGTCAGTAGTACAACTGTCGACGAGGAATTACCCTATCATATTGAAAAGGGTTATGTTTACACATCATCAAAATTAACAAAGAAAGCTGGTTCAGCAAAGGACTTTGCTAAAGTAACCTGGTATATTGAAAAGAAGGCCGTTATCGACAGGTCCTCACAGGGAGCCGGAAATTCTGTTTGGTATTATGTCAAGAGTGGCTCTGGTACCCAATCGGGCTGGATTTGGCAAGGCAATCTCGAACCAATCTCAGAAGGAGTTTTTGATATTGCAATGAAAAATAGCGATTACTTTAAGGGATTAAACGTCATCAGTATGGGCGATTCAATTACCAAAGGGTACGATGGGTATGAAACTTTGAATAACATGGGTTATCCAACCTGGTTAAGCCGCTATTTAGACACTGATGTTCTAAACGCTGGTTATAACGGTGCTTTTCTATGTGATGGTGGCGAAGAAGAAACGGAAGGCGATTTGACACCAACTGTCAATGCTCATAATTTCAAAAACTATGACGTCGCAACAATTGCCTATGGCACCAATGATTATGGCCACGTTTCCAATTCTCTCTCAGACATTCAGGAAACATTAAAACAAAATATCCAAAAAATGAAATCTGACAACAAGAAATTGATTATTTACGGCATCTTACCAATTACCCGTTACGACAGTAATACCAATTCAGATGACATTATCGGCAAAGGCGGCTTTACAATGAATGAATTGCGAAACGCTGAAGCGGAAGTGTACAAAGAATTTGATATTCCTTATCTTGACTGGCGAAAAGACACCACCCAATTAATCACCGACAGCAATCATGAATATCGATTATACGATGAACGGTTGCATCCTTCGGCCAAAACATATCAATTGATGGGAAGAGAAATTGCACAATTCATGATTAAAAATTTCCCAAAAGATCAGATTAAAACAACCAAGAAGACGACCTCGTCCTCAACTAAGAAAACAACCACTACAACCAGCAAAGCAAGCAGTTCGATAACGACTACTTCGACTAAAAAATAGCGCCAAAAAATAACACTCATTAAAACGCCTGGTGCGTAATTAATACGAGCCCCGCTGCCTGATTCTTATCAGGTAACGGGGCTCGTATTAACTATCAGCTAATTTAAATTGAACAAAAATCACTGATACGCTACAGAAGCCGATTTAATTTTTCAAAAAGTAAATCAAACCAACCTTGTTAAGATAACCTCAAGTTATATCGGCATTTACTTCCTAATTACTACCGGAAAGTGCTGACAATAGGCTACTTAAGGATGAAGTACTAGTAGATGTTGAACTGGTAGATGTTGAACTGCCGGAAGTACTTGTACCATCAGTTAGGAGACCGCTCAAAGCGCTTGTGCTGCTTTGGAAGGATTTGTCATTAAAGGCATAACCCTGCTCGGTAGCATTAGCAGTTGGACTGGACTCAGTACTGTTTTGATTGTATAAGCTCCTAAGATCATTATTAGCGCCTTTAATAGCACTTTCGGTAACGACCTTTGAAGCATTTGCTGTATAAGGAATCGTTACTTGAGTTCCCATCTTGACGCTATCACCGTTGACTGTCTTAATTTGGGCTTGCGAAGTTGTTAATTTAACAACTCGATAGCAAATTCGACCGCCAAACAGAGAGTTGGCGATGCCGTCGAGACCGCTGCCAATTAGACTGCCAAGGCCACTCAAAGCACTGCCCAAAGGATCAACACCGGCTGCACTCAAAATATCTGAAAGCTGACTACTTGTATCACTGGTGCTTGAACTCGAGCTAGTGCCAAACAAACCACTAACACTTGGTGTTCCTGTACTTGAAGCTGTCAAAACTGCTTGCTTTGAACCATCAAAGAAATTACTCATTGGATCGCAATAAGTCAAGTAGTAAATTTCACCCATATTAGCATTTGAAACAGCATTCCAAATATCGGTAGAAGTAAAGGTGTCTCGTTGCCCATTATTACCACTGGTATAAGTACTCTTTGCTAAATTGGAAACCAGCGTACTAAATTGAACACCGGATGGTGATGTAAAGGCATTCTTACTTACAGGGTCACCCGGCAAACCGCTATAATTTTTATTATTAGCGAATGCTGTATAATTAGGTGCCGTGCTGAATAAATTATCCGTTGAAGTTGCAACAACGTAGTAATTAACTTGATTACCATACGAAGCGGCTGCTAATGCATTATTATTCTGAGTACCATACTGACTAGAAGTACTTGGCGCAGAGTAACCGCTCGGGATATTGGAATAAGCTTGACCAGATAAGTTGGTTCCTAAGAAATTGGCAGCCGTTTGTGTTGAAGCATTACTGTTGGTCAACAACTTAGTTGTCACGGAATTGCCAGTCGATGAATCAATATAGTTAACCAATACCTGATTGGCACCGATATTAACTGATGACGACGAAGAAGCGCCTGTACTTGAGCCGGCTTTTAAATCTGAAGCTTTAATCCAGCCGTTAACCGTTGGGTGGGCTGAATCTTCAACAAAATAATACGTCGCGTTATTGTCACGACCGTTCGTCTTTGTACCAACACCGGTAACCCGTAATGGATCTTTAGTGTAATCACCAGAAAGTGAAGCCATATTACGACCAATCTTATATTCGGTCCAGTCAGGCTGTTTATAAGTTGTTGAGGATGAGCCAAAGTAATAAGTCGCATTGGAAATGTCCGTCGTTAAATTACCTTGATTAAAAGTCGAAACTTTCTTCATACCACCAACACTTGTCTTACCACTTGGATTTGATTTGCCGGCATATATCCAGCCCCGGTAAGTCTTGTCAAATGAGACCACCTTTAAGTAATAAGAACCCCGATTGGTCTTGGCAATTCGATAAGCCCGAAAATAGCTCTGACCCTTATCGGATTGCTGTGCTAACGATTTTAAAGTCGTTGTACTGGCAACCTTGCGAGCTCCTTTTAGAGTACCAGCTTTAGAATACAAAGCCGCTGAGCCGGATGGTAAATAATTCCGTTCCGTGTAATTAGTCGTATACGCTTTATTCGACTTTACCTTGGCATAGCTTTTAGCATTCGCAGAATCAGAATTAGCTGTCACAGTAGCAAATCCCAATCCAAAAAGCGCGACGCCTAACAAAGCTGCCTTGGAAAATTTCTTGTTTATCAAACGATCCCCTCCTAAAATATCTAAATATGTAATAACAACGAAAAGTCATAATTCGTTATCTACACATTCATTATAACCCATTAATCAATTAATGCCATATTACAAAAATTAAAATTTTGTATCATTTCCGGGGTAAATCCAGTGTTATTAAAGAATAACTAAATCATCAGGTTAATTATTTACCTGTACAAAAAAAGGAGCACCTCAAAAGAAGTACCCCTTTTTTAAAATAACAAATTAAACCAGTCTAGCTAAAGATTAGATATATGGGTTTACAACGTACATATCAAGAATAGTCTTTACCCATTGACGGTTGATAGTCATACCAGTGTAACCATCGGAGTTAACTGATGCATTTTCAGACTTAGAACCACCGACCCACTTCGTGTAAAGTGCGGAATCATCAACAGTGTAACCTAAGCGAAGAACATCACCATAGTGTGCGTTCTGTGGAATCGTATCAGTATCCAAGTTGAACTTCATGTAAACACCAGTAATGGAATCAAGGTTATCAAGCCAGCCACCTGCAAGACGAGGCAGGATAGTTGGTGTGATCTTCATGTAAACTTGGTTGAAGCCGTTGTTCTTCAAAGCAGCATTCAAAGTGCTTGAAGGAATAACGTCATTCTTGTTACCCATTACAGTCCGGTCACGGTTGAAGTTGTTAACGGCGTTGTTCCAGTTAACGTTACCGTTCCATAGAGGAATTGTCCATTGTGCGTGGGCAACCATCTTGCCACCCGTAGCACTGCTGTAACCTTCAACGTTGAATACACTGTCAATAGTTGTTTGACTAGTACCAACTGAAGCAGTTGCTGATGATGAGGTAGCAGCTGATGAACTAGCAGATGATGCTTGCTTCAATGAAGTAGCAAGAACGTAACCATTAACTGATGGGTTCTTAGCATCATTTACATAGTACCAAACATCACCTTCACGATTACGCTTTACAGCCTTTGTAACTGTAAAGGTATCGTTCTTGTAGTTGGTAGTATCAGTTGTGTTACGGCCAATCTTATATTGGGTGTAAGCAGGTTCTTTGAAGGTTTGTGCTTCAAATGAAGTACCTGGGTTACTCAATTGATAAGTAGCTTTCTTTTGTGCGTCAGTTAAAGTTGAAGTTACATCAGTAGTAGTATCAGTGTACTTCAAACCGCCGGCAACACTTTGGTAATTGCTACGAGGATCAGTCTTACCAACATAGATCCAGCCACGGTAAGCTTTATCAAAAGTAACAACCTTCATGTAGTATGAACCATTGCTTAATTTAGCAACACGATAGCCACGGAAGTAATCGTTACCCTTCTTTGAGCTGGCAAGTGATTGTAAAGTTGCAGTTGAAGCAACTTGACGAGCACTCTTTAATACACCAGCTTTAGTGTATAATGCATTTGTTCCAGTAGGAACATAGTTACGGCTAGTAGCAGTTGTGCTACTTGCAGCTTGGTTAAAATCGATCTTATAACTCTTAGCAGATGCATTAGATGATGCACCGGCAACAGCTACAAAGCTCAATGCAGCCAAACCAACGAATAATGAACGCTTCATGTTAGTTTCATAATTCGATATTTCCCCTCTCTGTTAATAAAGATATTAGACGCGATATGTAACTCTCTCGCCCCTTCAGACATTATAATAACATCTCAGCTATAAGTTGTAAACAGAAAGAACCATTAACATCCCATTTCTTTAAGAAATTCTTGAGCGCCAATTGTCCTTAATGACCAGTTTTTCTTCTAACAGATGGCTGTTAAAACAATATCCAAATAGTATTATATCGCATATATCTAATTCGTCAAAAAATGAATCTCTCTTTTTTTGATTCTAAAAACTTAATTGTTTTTTAAAGAAAACGTCAATTTATATTCACACTTTATTCCCAAAAAAGTCAAACCATATCATATTCATTATATGATCACACTTTCTTCACAAATAAAGCCCATTTGCTCCAAGCAGGCAGCCCACAAGATTCTTTAGGGATAGTATGCCTGCCAAAGCCTTATTAATTACTTATA
>NZ_BAKI01000034.1 GCF_000583655.1 Lentilactobacillus farraginis DSM 18382 = JCM 14108 | reverse complement strand
TTAAATACGATTTCTGCAAATAGCCACGATAACTTGACTATTCCCGTTCTTTTTCGGCTTCTTTGTTTATCCGGTCAATCGTGGCCGTTGAGTGTTTCATACCATAACTGAAGTAGATAATCATTCCAAGGATAAACCAGCCCAAAGCATAGGTTTTAGCCTGAATATCGAGGCCCCAGAAAATTCCCAAAGCGCCTAAAAAGCCGAGTGCCGGCAGTACCGGATAAAGCGGCATTTTAAAGCTTGGTTCCGGAATGTCCTTTCCTTCACGTGGCCGGAGAGCGTAAATACCAACGGATACGAACATGAAGGCGATTAATGTGCCGGCAGAAATTAATTGTGCCAGGAACGTAAATGGGAAGAAAGCACCCAAGACAATGCCGATAATTGTCAGAACAATCAAAGCCCGGTTTGGCAGATTGTTACTCAGCTTACCAAGTGCTTTTGGCAGAAGACCGTCACGACCAAATGAATACAATAATCGCGAACCGGCAAGCATCATACCAATAAGGGCGGTAAACATACCGACAACGGCAACGGCTTGTACGATGGTAGCAATAATTTCATGACCGCTTTGACGCAATGCCCAGCCAACCGGTTCAGCGTTGTTGGCGTAATCAGCATAGCTGAACATACCAACAAGAACCAATGCTACGGCAACGAAAAGCAAAACAGCAATTAAAAGAGAACCCAAGATACCACGCGGCATTGTTTTTTGCGGGTTTTTGGCTTCCGCTGAGTTTGCGGCAATCGAGTCAAAACCGATGTAGGCCAGGAAGATTTCGGAAACCCCGGCATAAATACCCTGCCAACCACCAAAAGCGGAACCATCCGCGTTTACGTGGTATTTAGGAATAAATGGTGTGTAGTTTTGGGACTTGATGGCAGTTGCGCCAACGAAGATAAAGACCAAAATCGCAATCACTTTTAGAACAACAAGTGTATTTTCAACCCGGGCAGTTTGCGATGCACCACGGGAAAGTAAAGTGGTAACCAGTAAAATAATGATGATTGCAAACAAATCCATCAACCCGCCGTTTGAACCGGTTGAGGCAGTTGACAGGGATGTCGGTAACTTGAAACCAAGCGGCGAGATTAGCCCTTGGAAGTTTGCGGAAAGTCCGGAAGCCACAAACGCAACGGCAATAAAATACTCGGCCAGCAATGCCCAACCGGCAATCCAACCCCAGAATTCACCGAAAACCACGTTGATCCATGAGTACGCGGAACCGGCAAACGGCATAGCAGCCGCCATTTCAGCATAGGCAAAAGCTACCATACCGGCAACAATTGCGGCACACAGAAATGAAAGCGCAACTGCGGGACCGGCGTGTTGTGCGGCGACAACGCCGGGAAGGGTGAAGATAGATGTGGAAACGATGGTTCCAACGCCAAGTGCCAGAAAATCCTTGGTTGTCAAGCTTCTAATAAGATGGGAATCCTTATCCTGATAGACAAGCGGATCCTCCTTGCGAAACATTTTTTCGAAAACGCTGCTCATTGACACTCACTCCTAATAATTTCTAAACATGTTTTTACGATCCAGCGATCAACACATATTGTGATTGTCTAAGAATAACAAATTCTAAGCTTAAATTAAAGAAAAATTTGAAATAATTTTAAACCTATATTATGTAGAATTATATCAATTTTATACCCAATTGTGTTAAAAGTCGCCAGACATCGCGAGTAGTGTACCTCAAAATCGATGAGATTGTCAATGCTTGTTCTCATCTCAATTTAATTTTACAATAAAATTTGGTATAATCTCATTAAATGCGTTTGCGAATTTTATTTGCTCAATTATGTTTAAATCACTATAATGATATGTGTGTCACTTTAAAAAGTGTTCATTTAAAAAATAAGTAATAGGGGGCGATACTATGTCGTTGACTATCAAAGAACTTGCGGATGAGTTAGCAGTTTCCAAAACTGCAATTCGGAAACATATGGACGATGAGTTTCGAAGTACATATACGATTAAGCAGGGTAATAAAATCCTGATTAAAGATGAGGGTGTCGATGTCTTGAAGAACCAATTCAAGAATTCGGAATCCGGTACTGAAACCGCGTCTGAAAACCAAGCAACTGCTTCGGCAGATTCCAAGAATGGTAAAAGTGCCACAGCGTTATTAGCTGAAACACTTGAGGATCAGCGCAAACAGATTGAGGAAAAGGATAAGCAGATCCGTGAATTGCATCAGTTACTGGATCAATCGCAACGTTTGCAGCTTGATGTTCAAAATAAGTTAAAGCAGCTTCAAAATAAGATGGGGAATTCATCGGAAACCAAAGCAATCGAAGAAACCGTAATGGATCAGTCAAGTGATCAATCAAAACAATCCGAAAATACCCAATCGCAGCAAGAAACCAAAGTATCAAACAACTACCGGCCGGATCGGGTTCTTTCCAGTGATGGCAGTAGCTATCAGGCTGCACCACGTAAGAAGAAGCACTGGTGGCAGTTTGGCCGTTAAAGGCATTCTATGATCTCGTTAGCAATTATTTAAAAAACCGCAATCGGAAAATTTCCGGTTGCGGTTTTTTATTACTTCAGGTAAGAAAGGGGCTTTTGAACTTCAACTTTAGTGCCGTTGTATTGCGATTTGATATATTTTTGAATGGTCGGTTCGTGATAAAGTTTTACCAGCTTTTTATAATTTTGATTATTTTTATTTTTCTTGGCAGTTGCGAGAATATTAATATTACTTCGCGTACTACTGTTGATTTTTTCGTGAAAAATGGAATCTTTTAGCACATTGAGATGACCTTCTAAAGCAACCGTATTGGAAATCAGGACAACGTCAACTGTGTGTAAGACCCGTGGCCCTGTTGTATCGTCGATTTCTTTAAATTTGAGGTGTTTGGGGTTGGCAGCGATGTCGTTGGTGTTGCCAAGTGCGCCAAAGTTTTTCTTGAGCTTGATTAATCCGGCACTTTGCAGTAACAACAGTCCCCTGGCAGTATTGGCCGGATTGTTGGCAATGGCAACAGTGGCACCGTTTGGAATTTTATTAATCTGTTTATATTTGTCTGAATAGATACCGAGCGGCTCCAGATAAGTTGTTCCCAACGCAGCTAGTTGACTGTGGGGATGTTCTTTGTTGTAAGCTGCCAGGTAGGCGTATGATTGAAAGGCATTAACATCCACGCTGCCTTGGGCGGTAGCATTGTTTAGCTGGACGCCATCTGCAATCTGTTTTGTTTTGATTTTAAGACCTAATTTTTTGGCTTGTTTACTTGTGGCAATATGAGTCCAAATATCATAATCAGAGCCTTGGGAACCGACTGTGATGGTTGGGTTATCCGCTGATTTTGAAGTAGAACCGGTTAATGTATGAATACCAAATATAATACCGATAATAACGATAATACTAATCAGGGTAATAATAAGTCCTTTGCTATTTTTCATTATTTTCTCCTATATACATAAATAAAGTACGTTTCTGATGGTTACAGGTGAACCGTCTTTTTAGCCAGCCAGTCACCGATGATTTGGACGAGGAAAACTAAAATTAAAATGACCAGCATTGCTGCAACGGTAATGTCGTTTTCAAAACGAGCGTAGCCAATGCTAATTGCAATATCACCCAGTCCGCCTGAGCCGATTGCACCAGCCATAGTTGTTAGTCCGATTAAACTGATAATCGTAACAACCGAAGCACGGATAAGATCCGGTAGACCTTCTCTTAAATAAATTCGAAAAATAATCTCGATTGTTCCCGATCCCATTGAACGGGCTGCTTCAATAACTTGTGGATCAATTTCTAATAATGCATTTTGAACCTGGCGGGCATAGAATGGAAAGATTCCGACAACCAACGGGACTAACGCCGCGGTTGTCCCAACAGTTGTATGGACGATAAATTCCGTGATTGGAAACATCACTGCCAACAGAATAATAAATGGAATTGACCGTAGGAAATTCACAATTTTGTCGATTAAACTATAAACGTATGGGTCAGCCGCGATACCATCGCTTTGTGTAATTACCAGCACAATGCCAACAGCCAATCCCAACAGCCAATCCCAAGATACCGGCAATAATAGAAGACCAAACCGTCATATAAATTGTTTCCCAGATGGATTGCAGAAACTGCGGCCAAATGTGAATGAGGTTAGGAAACAGTTGCTTGATCATTTTCAACGCCTTCTTTCTTTCCACTAGCGATGAGTTGAACCCGGACACCGTTTCGATTTAATAAATTAATCCCATTTGCCAACTGCCTGGTCTCACCGGTCAGCACGATGATCAGATAACCAATAGAGGCTGTTCCGATTTTTTCGATGTTGGCAAAAAGAATGTTTGCCTTCAAATGATAAAGTTCGGTCAGATCTGAGATCAGTGATTGTTTGGTTGCTTGACCTCTAAATTTTAAAAATAGCAACCGTTCGTTTTTGGCCAGATTTTGTAATCCTGGATCAGCTTTAATTTGAGCCAGTGCTTCGGTAACGTTTGCCGAAGAATCCACGAAGTTTTGGGTTAGTGGTTGTTGGGGATTGGAAAAGACTTCCGCTACGTCGCCGCGTTCGATAATTTTCCCCTGGTCCATGACTGCCACGTGACGGCAAACAGATTTGATTACCTGCATTTCGTGAGTAATCAGAACAATCGTTAATCCAAGTGTTTCGTTAAGATCTTTCAGCAGTTTTAAGATGTCATTGGTAGTTTTGGGATCCAGCGCACTGGTTGCTTCATCACTGATAAGAATATCAGGATCATTAGCCAAGGCTCTGGCAATTGCGACTCGTTGCTTTTGACCGCCGGAAAGCTGATCCGGATAAGCATACTCAAAATCCTGCAGGCCAACTAATTCAAGCAGTTTTTTTGCTTTGGCCTGGCGCTGTGGCTTGTGGATTGGTTGGCTTAAAAGTGGATATTCTACGTTATTCAAAACGGTTCTGGAATTCAAAAGATTGAAGTGCTGAAAGATCATGCCGATTTTCTTTCTGGCGGCTCTCAATTTTGATTCAGACAGAGCCTGCAGATTTTGATTGCTGACGGTTACGGTACCGGCAGTTGGCTGCTGAAGTAAGTTGATTGTTCGCACCAATGTACTTTTACCGGCACCGGAGTAACCAATGATGCCATAAATATCTCCCCGATTAATTTGTAAATCAACCTTATCCACGGCGTTAAGCGGCTTCCCGTTTGATTGAAAGGTTACACTAACGTTTTGAAGATTGATAATTGGGTGAGTCGATTCTGCCATGTTAAACACTTCCCTTAGCATAATTAAAGTTTATTGAATTAAAGATATCTCATACCACCGTCGACCTGCACCGATTGACCGGTAATATACTTTGCCTGTGGCGAGACAAACCAGGCAACGACATCGGCAACGTCTTGCGGAGTCGCTTCTCGGCCAAGTGAGATTTCGGTGAGGACATTTTTTTGTTGCTCCTTGACGGAAATATGTTTGATTTCTGCCGTTCGTTCGTCGATCCCATCACGCAAAGGCGTCCGGACAACCCCTGGGTTGTAGGCGTTGACGGTAATGTTATATTTTGCCAATTCTTTTGAGGCGGCTTGGGTCAGCCCACGAATACCGAATTTTGAAGCTGAGTAGGCGCTTTGCAATGCTGAAGCCTCAACACCGGCAAGCGATGCGGCGTTGACGATCCGGCCACCTTTACCCTGCTTGATAAATTGTTTGGCAGCTGCTTGAATTCCCCAGTAGGTCCCCTTTAAGTTGACGTCAAAAAGTCGTTCAACATCCGTTGGATTCGAGTTGACAAATGAGTCGATAAAGGCAACACCGGCGTTATTAACGTAAATGGCCAAGTCGCCTAAGTCCGCAACGGCTGTTTGCACCAAGTCGAATACTTCATCACGATGGGCAACGTCAACGTAGTAGGCTTTGGCTTTATAGCCGTTGTCTTTAAGATTTTTGGCAACCTTTTTAGCTGTTCGTTGGTTAATATCTGCAACCGCGACAGCATAACCCGCTTTTGCCAACCTGGTTGCGATACCTTCGCCGATTCCTTGACCCGCACCCGTTATAATTGCTGATTTTGTCATTTTAACCACTCCTTCAAAAATTTTGAGAACTAAAAAAGCGCTTCTGTAATAAAATTACAGAAGCGCTTTAACGCGATGCCATTCTGAGTTCACTTAATCAGTTACCTAAAAAAGTCTCGTCAACCATCTCTCGTAAGAAATGGTGTGTCTAATAACGAAGACCAGCCCGTTTGATGCTTTCGATTAAGATCACACCAACCAATTATCGGCCATTTTCATTTCCGCGCAAAGATTGGCTCCCATCAACCGCCAACTCTCTGAACAATGGTTGGAAACTACTTTCCGAATCAACTTGTTTAGATAACAATATTAAAATTCAATGAAATTAACACCATTAAAAATAGCAGGCATTGAAGCGTTTGTCAAACTATTTTTTTATTCGATTGACACCAACTGAACATTACTGGCACCGTTGACCTGTTTCAAATGATTCAAAAGATCATCTACAGTTCCGGTTAAATGACTTAAATCCAGTGAAATCACGATACTGGCAATATTATGAATTGGGATGTTTTGGTTAATTGTCAAAACACTGGCACTGGATTCTGAAACCGTTTGAAGGACTTTTGAAAGCATACCGCGACGGTTTTCAAGCATTAGTGAAATAACCGCTTTTCGGTCAATCATATTTTCTTCGGGCAGAAAAACCAGATCTTTGTATTTGTAATACGTGCCGCGGCTGATGCCGACGACTTTCACAGCTTCGCTGACCTGCCGAACCTTACCGCTTTCAAGCAGTTGCCTTGCCTGAATAACCTTATCAAAAGATTCCGGTAAAATCGAACTATCAACGATGTAGTACTTTTCCACGTTCAATTACCTCACTCTGTACACCAGTCAGATCAACAGCCATTTTGCGAATTTTCCAATCCGGAAAAGCGGCTGACGCATTTTTAAAAATGGCCTCTGCTGATTTTTCGTTGGCTGTGATTGCCATCAATGTTGAACCACTGCCACTAATATACATAGTACCATTTGATTGTTCAGAAATGGCTTTGGCATGCGCATAATCTGGAATTAATTTTGCGCGATAAGGTTCATGCATTCGGTCATCACATGCTTCATGGATCAAGTCGGCATCTCCGGCTTCCAGTGCCTTAGTCATCACGGCACAGCGGCTGACTTGGTGAATAGTATCGGCATAACGCATTGTTTTTGGCAGTACTTTACGGGCTTCACGGGTGCTGACTCATAATTAGGAATCAAAGCGACAAAATTTAATTGCGTGTTGACGTCGTACTTGACAACTACAGGCCGGTTATTATCGTCTAAGAAAGATACGCAGAGACCGCCCAAAATTGCGGGGGTGACATTGTCGGGATGGCCTTCCATTTCAGTTGCAAGTACCAGCAATTGGTCTGTAGAAATGGCATTATCAAACCAAACGCTGGCCGCTTTTAACCCCGCCACGATGCAAGTTGACGAGCTGCCCAGGCCCCGGGCAACCGGAATATCGGTATCAATTGAAATCTTAACATTTGGAACCGGTTTGTCCAGATAATCACAGCCCTTAACGAATGCTTTATAAACCAGGTTGTCTTCAGTCTGAAATTCAGTCGGGCAGCCGGTAATTTCAAGTCTTGTCGAGCTTTCTTCAAAGCTGACAGTTGAATAAAATGAAACCGCCAGACCCAGACAGTCAAAACCGACGCCGACGTTTGCACTAGTTGCTGGAACTTTGATCTTTATCATAAAATACTGCCTCCACCTGTTCTTTGACGTAATTTTCCATTTCTGATTTTTGAATAATACTTTCGTGTTTAACCGGGAGTTCCCAAACCTTTTGGAGATTTTCGGGAATTGGTGCTTTTGTTTTTGTAGTCAGGTCCTTCATCGTTTGAAGAACGTCATCGGAATCCGCTTCTTCAGGTAAAACAGCTGCTGCAACGGCCTTAACAAATTTATACGGGCTGGCGGTACTTAATAAAATCATCGGTGTATCGTCAAGTTTTTGGTAATCCCGCATTACTTTGTATCCGGCAGCGGTGTGGGGATCCATCAAGTAGCCTGTTTTTTCATAAACAGATTTGATAGCAGCTTCAATTTCTTGATCAGTGCTGTAACCACAGTAGAAGTCTGCTTGGATAGCGTCGAGGACTTCTTTTGAAACCTGATACTTCCCGGTTGTTTCAAGGTCATCCATCAACTGTTTGACGTAGGCGCTGTCTTCACCACTCTTGTAGTAAAGCAGACGTTCAAAATTACTTGAAATTTGAATGTCCATGCTGGGGGCCACGGTTTGAAAGAACGGTCGGTTGCGATCGTAGACGCCGTTTTCAAAGAAGTTGGCCAGGACGTTGTTCTCGTTACATGCGACAACGAACTTTTTAACGGGGAGTCCTAATAGCTTGGCATAATAGCCGGCCAAAACATCACCGAAGTTTCCGGTTGGCACGGTAAAGTTGACCGGATCGCCGGCTTTAACAGTGCCGTTTTGAACGAGTTGTTTATAAGAATCGAAGTAGTAAACGACCTGCGGAATTAAGCGGCCGATATTAATTGAATTGGCACTTGAAAGACTAACAGCACTTCCTAATTGTCCCTTCAGTGTGTTATCATTGAAAATTAATTTAACATTTGTTTGCGCGTCATCAAAATTTCCTTTGATTGCGGCTACCCGGGTATTGTGCCCACCGGTTGTAACCATTTGAAGTTTTTGAATTTTGCTGACGCCGCCATCGGGATAAAAGACGATGATGCCCATATTTTCGAGATCTTTGAAGCCTTCCAAGGCGGCTTTTCCGGTGTCACCACTGGTTGCGGTCAGGATCATGACTTTGCTGTTGTCTGTTAATACATGTTTCATTAACTGTGGCAGCAATTGAAGGCCAACGTCCTTAAACGCACTGGTTGGACCGTGAAAAAGTTCCAGAACATGGAAGTTGTCAACGTCAACCACGGGCGTGATCTTAGTTGAATCAAAGGTTGAACTATACGCGTGATCAACACTTTCGTTGATTTCACTTTGTGAAAAATCCGGTAGCAGTTTAGCTAGGACGGTTTTAGCGATGCTTTGATAGTCCAAGGTTAGAATTGTTTTCAAATCCAACTGGTCGTTACCAAGGTTCGGATAGACGAATAGGCCTTTGTCATCGGCAAACCCTTTTTTGATTGCTTCCTTGGCTGATATAGATACTGAATTATTTCTGGTACTCGTATAATTTTTATTCATCGACTTTTGCTCCTTGCATTTCTGTGACTATTATGATAATCTGTTTTCAGTCAAAAAACAAGTGTTTATTATTAATGAACAAAAATAAATTTGGGAGGTTACAGCTGTGAACATTGCAATATTAGGGTTTGGAACGGTCGGAACAGGAGTTTATAAAATTATAAAGAAGGCAAACCGTTTAACCCAAAACCTCCACGTCAAGCATGTTTTAATTCGAAAAAATAAAAAACCGGACTTGCCGGAAATGACCGACAGCTATGAAGAGATTTTAAATGATAAGGACCTCGATGTTGTGGTTGAAGTTATCGGGGGCATTGAACCGGCGCACCAGTACATACTTGAGGCGCTTAAACATAAAAAACATGTTATCACTGCTAACAAGGCGGTGATTGCCCGTTATATGGACGAATTTACCAAAGTGGCTGCTGAAAACGGGGTTAAATTTTATTTTGAGTCCAGTGTTGGTGGTGGCATTCCTTGGATTCAAGGTTTGGAACGGGCGTTGCGGGTTGACGATGTTAATAAGATTCAAGGTATTTTTAACGGTACCAGCAACTTCATCCTTGATCAGATGAAACGAAGTGGTGAGACCTTTAACGATGTATTATTGAAAGCACAGGCTTTGGGCTATGCGGAAGCAGATCCAAGTGCCGACATTGACGGTTTGGACGTTGCCAATAAATTATGTATCAGTTGCGACATTGCTTACGATTACTTTGTAAAACCAACGGCTGAGTTACCGATTTTTGGGATTCGAAATATCACCGAAGACGATATTGCCCATTTTTCCAAAAAGGGTTACACGGTCAAATTAATGGGTAAAAGCCACCAGCGCGGTGACGAATTTGATTACGTTGTGGAGCCGACGTTATATCATGGTGACACACTTGAAGCGAATACCTGCGATAACTATAATTTGATTTCATTACACGGTGAAACGATCGGTAATCTTAAATTCATGGGGCAGGGAGCCGGCCAACTCCCAACCGCCAACGCCGTAATTCAAGACATTCTGGATATTTTTCAGAATAAAGAACATTTGAAACGCGGCTTTAAGAGTAAGTTGAAGTATCGATCGGATTTGACCAGAAGCAATTACATTGTCCGTTCGGAAATTGATTGTGCGCACTTATTTGCGAAATTCAATCCGTGCACGCGCGGCGATTATCTGATGGTCCAGCAGATTCCGGTCGGTGAGATGCATCGATTGATGAGAAAAGTACTTGAAAAGGATGAAACGGCCTTTATGGCCAGCTTACCAGGTAAAGAGGGTGAATCGGCATGAAAGTAGCGAAATTCGGTGGCAGTTCGGTTGCCGACTCAGAGCAGTTTAAAAAGGTAAAAGCGATCGTCAAAGGAAATGACGACCGCAAAGCCATTGTGGTGAGTGCAGCGGGTAAAAGCGCTGCCGAGCCGATTAAAGTAACGGACTTACTAATCAAAATTGAGCAGTTACGGGACACCGGCGAGGACTATTTGCCAACATTCAACCATATTGCCAAACGGTTTGTGGCTATCCGGGATGAACTTGGCTTAAAGGTTGCGATTGAAGACGACCTGCGGATTATTAAAGATCAAATTGCTCAGGCCAACCATGACTATTTGGTATCTCGAGGAGAATTCCTAACGGCTAAGTTGATGGCTGATTTTCTTGGTTTTCAGTTCGTGGATGCCAGTCGCTTTATGATCTTTAATGAACATCATTTTGATTTTCAACAGTCTGAAAAACGCTTGAAATCAATTGCTTCGTCAGGTTCGCGAATTGTGGTTCCCGGTTTCTATGGCGTTGATGAAGATAGTCATATTCATTTAATGCCTCGGGGTGGCTCCGATATTTCCGGTTCAATCCTGGCAAACTTATTAAACGCAGACCTTTATGAAAATTGGACGGATGTTTCCGGTATTAAAATGGCAGATCCAAGAATTATCAGTCAGTCTCGAAAAATTAACGAACTGACTTATGAAGAATTGCAGGAACTGTCTTATATGGGGATTAGCGTTTTTCAAGAGGAAGCGGTTCAGCCGGCTAAGGAAAAGCGAATTCCGATTGCGATCTTGAATACCAATCACCCTGAAGAAGACGGCACGTTGGTTGTTGATCGGGTGCGGGAAACCGCCGCCAATTTGGTTACGGGAATTGCTGGAAAAAAAGATTACGTCATTATTTCGATTAGCAAATACCAGTTAAGCAAACGACTGGACATTCTTTCAAAGGTTTTTGCAATTATCCAACGGTTTGATATTGCGTTTGATTATTTACCGTCCGGTACGGATTCGTTCAGCTTTATTGCTAAACGGTCAGCCGTTTCCAATCAGCTGAATGCAGTTATCCGGCGTTGGAAAATGAAGCCGATCTTGACAATGTCAAATTGGAAAAGGATCTTTCTTTGGTGGCGGTCGTGTCTGATCAACTTGGTAAGCGACCAGCAATTGCCGGTAAAATTTTGGATATGCTGGATAACAGTCAGATTCAAATTCACTTGGTTATTCAGGAAAGCAGTGATATTAAGTTGATCTTTGGGGTTGCCAATCAAGACTACGAAAAAACCATTGAGAAAATTTATCGAAATGTGAATATGACTGAAAAAAAGTTACGGATGGCAATTTAGGGTTGTATGACTGAGTTGTCAAAAAGACTTAGTTACTTTTTAAAATGCAACGGGACTGAAACAAAAATTACTTTTGTTTCAGTCCCGTTTGTTTAACCCCGTCGGTTTTTTTGTTTTAACTTTGTTTTACCGTAATAGAGCAAATAACAGCCAGCCAAAAACGGTATCATATAAAATAAAGCAGGCCGCTGGGTTGGATCAAAAATAATCAACACACAGGATAGGAAACTGAGAATAAAGGCAGCCCATGGGATAAAAGGATACCAGGGCGTTCTAAATTTCAGTTCAGATGCCAAGTGCCCGTTTTTCAGCCATTGTTTTCGGAAGTTGATTTGTGAGTAGCAATTGCCATCCAAACCAAAACCACGGCTAATCCGGAGATGGAAACCAGGACCAGATAAACGGTCGAAGCAGCAACAACACTGGAAATTAGCGCGAGAATGCCACCCATCATACTGAGGACAAGCGCGATCATTGGAACACCGCGAGCATTTGTTTTGGCGTACTTAAGTGGAATCATACCTTCGTGTGCTAATGACCACAGCATTCTGGTTGACGCATAGAGACCGGAATTCGCCGCAGATAAAATGGCGGTTAGCACAACGAAATTCATCAGGTCACCGGCAAACGGCAAACCGATGCTTTTGAAAACTAAAACAAACGGGCTTTGATTAACACCGGCCTTTTGCCAGGGAATCAGGGCCGCCATAACGGTAATACTGCCGATGAAGAAGATGACCAGCCGCAGCAGAGTAGTGTGAATAGCCTTTGGAATATTCCTTTCGGGATTTTTGGTTTCACCGGCTGTTACGCCGATTAGCTCAGTTCCCGAAAAAGCAAAGTTGACGGTCAGCATTGTTGTGAAGACGCCTTTAAAGCCGTTTGGAAACAGCCCGTCCTTTACTAGATTGTGAAATAAAGGTGCGTGAGTGTACCCTTTAATGGGAAGAATCCCAAAAATCGCCAAGCCGCCAAGGATAATAAATAAAATAATGGCGATAACCTTGATACTGGAGAACCAAAATTCTGTTTCGGCAAAGAATCGTACTGACAAAGCGTTTGAAGTGAAAATGACAATCATAAATAAGAGACTCCAAAGCCAGGTCGGCGATTTGGGGAACCATGTTTGCATAATCAGACCGGCGGCCGTAAACTCCGATCCCAAGGCAACCGTCCAAGTCAGCCAGTAAAGAACGGCAACGGTAAAACCGGTTCCCGGACCAATAAATTTGTCGGCATAAACGTGAAAAGAACCGGTTTGGGGCATTGCCACGGAGAGTTCCCCCAAACACAGCATGACCAGGTAGACAATTATGGCACCTAAACTATAAGCTAAGATAGTTCCGATTGGGCCGGCTTCATGAATCGTGTAGCCGGAACTTAAAAACAAACCGGTTCCGATAACCCCACCCAGTGAAATCATAAGCAAATGGCGGGATTCCATCTTCCGTTCAAGTGCAATATGTGGTTTTTGCTTCAAAATGTAACCTCCAAACAATTGCTTTTTTCTCATTTTGAGATGATAATAATTAGAATCCGATACATAACAGAATGCACCAAACCACTGGAAGTTACAAGCTGAAATGTCATGGAGGTAAATAATGATTAATTTAATAAATGAAAATTTGAAAAGTAAGCGGGCACTGGTGTTGGACGGAGCAATGGCGACCGAGCTGGAAAAACGTGGTGTGGATACCAGCAGTAGTTTATGGTCCGCGACGGCCTTGATTAATAACCCGGCTGCCGTTAAAGATGTTCATACCAGCTACTTTAAAGCCGGGGCGGATATCGCCATTACCGATACCTACCAGGCCAATGTTGACGCCTTTAAGATCGGCTTTAACGAAGCGCAAAGCGAAAACTTGATTACGGAAGCAGTTCGCTTAGCCATTGAGGCACGGGATCATTTTTATGCAACACTTTCCGTTTCTGAGCGGGCCAAGCGGGCACTGTATCCACTGATTGCCGGCAGTGTTGGCCCTTATGGCGCTTACTTGGCTGATGGCAGTGAGTATACCGGCGACTATCATTTGTCTGAGGATGCGTATAAAGAATTCCACCAAAGAAGAATGCGGTTAATGGCTGAAGCTGGTGTGGACGTGTTTGCGTTTGAAACCCAACCGAACTTCGCGGAAACCAAAGCTTTAGCCAATCTTTTGAAAGCAAAGTTTCCTGATCACTTTGCTTGGCTAACTTTCAGCATTAAAGACGCGACACATTTATGTGACGGAACGCCTCTGGCGGAGGCAGCTGCCTATTTTGAAAACGATCCACAAATTAGTGCGATCGGCGTTAATTGTACATCGATGAATTTAATTGAGGCCTGTATCAAAACCATTGCACCAAATACAAGTAAGCCCATTATTGTTTATCCAAATAATGGTGATCTTTATGACCCCAAAACGAAAACTTGGACACCGAATCCGAATGCCACGACCTTTGCTGAATTAACACCCAAATGGCTGGCTGCCGGTGCTAAAATAATTGGCGGCTGCTGCCGGACAACACCTGATGATATTAGGCAGGTGGCAGCAGTTGTTCAGTGAAACAAACTGTCTAAAAAAAGAGGTTTGTTAATTAAGAAATCGCCCTTCGAAAGGATGGTTACATGAAATTTAACTCCTTGAAAAGTCATGCAAACAAATTGGTCTTTTGGCTATTTGTGTTTTTCTTTTGCATTAGTGTCATTTACATTGGAATCTATAAAGCCAAGTTTTCTTCGGAGATCGAAATGACGTATTCAACGCCCCCTTTGGTCTTTTGCGCAAGGGGTTGTTGCGTATCCACTTGTCTTTATGTCTTTGGCAGGTCTTATTAGTCAGGGAATCCTTGCATGGATAAATAGACCGATTTCACTTGTTCTAAAAAGAGTTCTTTTGACTGTAAGTTCAATTTTTTTGCTTACTTTTGTCTTTCTGGTAGTAAGCTATTTAACTAATTTTGTTCATAACTTACAAGGATTAATGATTGGGTTAGCCAGTCCCTTTTGGTTTTCACTAATTGGCGTTTTAATAGCTGTTGGTAGTTATAAGAAGTAAACAAGGAATCTAGAAAAATTAAAGAATTAAAAATACAAAAAATTGGATTCACTACCAAACCATCCAAAAATTAGTTAAATTCCAAAAGCCGGTAAATAATGAACGACTCCCTGAACCCCCTGCAAGCCATCCGGAACGAGCGCTTTTATCCGATAGGTATCGTCAGGCGCTGGAAATGGTGGTTTGATGCCGAATAGACTTGCTTTTTTATAACCGGCTTTCTGGTAATAGTCCGGCCAGCCCAAAACACTGATGAATCGGTAGTTGGCTTGTTTAGCGCGTCTTTCAAGTTCGATCAGAATTGCGTGGCCAATTCCCTGCCCTTGATAGGTTGGTAAAACTGATAAGGGAGCTAAGCACAAACCGGTTTCCGATTGGTTCTCGGTTTGAACCTTGATCTCACTTAGCAATCCGTGGCCAATAATTTTTCCGGCTTGGTCGGCAACAACTTCCAATGATTTTTGATAACTGGGATCCAAGCGGATTTTTTCAACTAATTCTGCTTCATTACCATAACCGTTTGGTGATTGTGAAAAAGCAGTGAGAATTAAATCTGAAATAACCGTATAGTCTTCTTGGCGGACCGTTCTGATTTGCACTTAAACATCTCCATATTGAAATTTAGTATTGTGATTGTCATTATTTTCTTGAATGATGTCCTGTTAAAATAGAGGCACCCCAAGAGAGTCCCATGGTGACAATTCCTGCAATAACAAGCGGGAATGCCAATCCTTCGTTTCCAAGGAAAAGCAGGATAACAGCGCCGATACACAGAACCATTGAGATCATCCCGGCTGCGCTAATTATAAATCGCATGATCATCGCCTTCTCCAGTAAAACTTATTCTATTGTTCACTATACCTTAATTCGATAAATAACAGCAAATATCTAATCGTAAAAAAATATTTTTAACGAGTATCTGAATGGTGGCATTATGGCATTTTGATGAGAAAGATACTGATATTTTCTAAAAAAAGTGTTGACAATGTGATCGATGATGCATTACACTTCATACAACATTTCAAATCCGACTAATTGATTTGGTTCAATGGATTTAGGATGACAGCCTTACCAAGAGAGTACCGGTTGATGGGAAGGTATTAAGACTGTGATTCGAAAGATTGAACTCGACAACTTCACTTTTCGAGGTGAACTGGTAGCACCCATTATCGTGCAGCGTGTCAGCGAAGCAATCGAATCAATCAGCTTCCCGTGCACGTTATGAGGAGCTGTTTGTGAAGATGGCTTGAATAAAGGTGGTACCGCGTTAAAAACGTCCTTTGGTTTTAATAACCAAAGGGCGTTTTTTGTTGGGTTTGATTTAATAAATAAAAGGAGTGTGGTCATTATGAAGTACGGCATTATCGGCGCAGGCGCAATGGGATATAGGTATGGTGTCATGTTACAAGAGAATGCGGGCGTTGATGTTGACTTCATCGACACTTGGAAGCCCAATGTCGAGCAGGTTCGCCGACAAGGTGGGGTTTCAGTTGCTCGTGATCACAAAAATCGTCGGATTATTCCGATCAATATCTTTTATCCGGAAGAATATTCGGGGCATCCGGATGTTTGGATTATTTTTAAAAAGCAAATGCAATTGGCCGAAGAAATGGACCGGGATAACGCCGCGGGAATTTTTCACGATGATCAATATGTATTTTCCGCAATGAATGGGATGGGGCATTTTGAAAAAATTGCCAAGTATTTTCCCAAGAATCATATTATCTGTGGTACGGCGATGATTGCGACTCGAATGGACGGACCGGCCAATGTTGATTTTATGGGTGCTGAAGGTACCGAAGTGATGCATATGGCCAGATATACAAATGAAAAACCAGATGAAAAGACAAAAGCGATTGCTGATGATTTTAGAAAAGCTAAGTTAAACCCGGTCTTCGCTGATGATTGGCGGGGAATGTGCATGTCCAAAGTTGTTTTCAACGCCGTTACGAACACGCTTTGCACAATGTTTGAAATGCAGATGGGCCAATTTATTGAGTACGAAGGCGTTCGTGCGATGGCTCAGCAATTATTTGATGAAGCATATGACGCATGTGAACGTGCCGGTATATATTTAATTCCGACCCGGCAGCAGCAAGTTGATTCAGTAATTACTGTCAGCCAGGAATATAAGTATCATTACCCATCCATGTATCAGGACTTTTCAAAAGGCCGGCCAACCGAAGTTGATTATATTAACGGCTACATTGCCAAGCTCGGTCGAGAGCATGATTATATTTGCCGAACCCATGAATTTGTTGTCCATGAGGTTCATATGGCCGAAATGATGAGAAAGTATCATCAACCGCAGCAGAATGTGGCTGATCAACATAATGCCAAAAAGGAAGGTGTCCGCGCATGACAATGACATATCAATTTTCAAATCGGGTTCCAAAAAGTGATGAGGATCCGGTCGGTAATATTTTAAAGGTTGCCGGCAGTCCAGACGTTATTTCGTTTGCCGGTGGGCTACCCGCTCCCGAACTGTTCCCGGTTGATCAATTAAAACGGGTTACGGATGAGGTGTATGACGAAAGCGGCCGCCAGGCATTGCAATATAGCACCGCCATTGGTGATCTTCAGTTACGCGAACAAATCGTGAAGCGAATGGCCCGACAAGGTGTTCAAACGACCACCGATAATATCATGATTTCTACCGGTTCGCAGCAGTCAATTGATTTAACCGCCAAGATGTTTATTAATCCCGGTGATACGGTAATTGTAGAAAAGCCGACTTACCTGTGTGCATTGGATGTCTTTCGAAGTTACGGTGCACATATTGTAGGCGTTGAGATGGACGATGATGGTATGCGGATTGATCAATTGGAAGCGGCAGTTGCCGAAAATCCAAACACCAAATTTATTTACACCATTCCGAATTTCCAAAATCCGACTGGCCGGACAATGTCGGCAGAGCGCCGAGCACGGATGATTGCGATTGCTGACAAGTACAACATCATGATTATGGAGGATGATCCTTATGGGGCTATTCGCTTCGCGGGAGATGATATTGAACCGGTTAAGTTTTATGACGATCATGAACGGGTTATTTATTTAAGTACCTTTTCAAAAATTTTGGCACCTGGTTTAAGGCTGGGGTGGATCGTTGCCGAGAAATCATTAATCAAGAAGTTTACGTTGATGAAGCAGTCTGCGGACGTCCATTCTGATAATTTAACGCAGCATATCGTAGCTAAATATATGGCTGAATACAATATTGAAGATCATATTAATAAGATTAAACAGGTTTATCGCAAGCGTGAGGCTGTGATGATGCAGGCAATTGAAACTTATTTCCCGAGTGGCGTTAATTATAGTCATCCGGAGGGTGGTCTCTTTATCTGGGTTGAAGTTCCCGGCAATGTTGATACCAAGGCTTTATTTGACACTTGTATTAAGCACAACGTAGCGTTTGTTCCAGGCGAGCCGTTTTATCCTGACAAGGTGACGCCCGGTACGTTCCGATTAAATTACTCTAATATGTCTGAGGATCAAATTAAAACCGGAATTAAGCGGTTGGGTTCCGCCATTAAGGAAACCATTGGGGAATCCGTTTCCGGTATAAGCGGTCATTAGTCATCATTCAACATAGCAGATAGCAGTCAGCCGGTTAAAATAATTGGCTGAACAGGTATTCAACCTGACACATAGTAATTAATCACGACTTATAACATATCAAATTAATAATGAACACCAAATGTGTGCCGGTTAAAATCAACCGGTGCACTTTTTGGTTGGGCGAAGTGCTTGATTTGTGGGGCATGGTGGTATTATCAAAAGATTTTACTAAAAGTGACCTTGTTAATTCCCCGGTAAAGGGTTTATGATAATTAAATGCGCAATTAGCGATAATTTTATAATTTGGGGGAATTTTAACCGTGGCAGAAGCACGGCTTTCAACTAAAAATCAACGTGACAGCCATCCATTTTTTGTTATTTCAATTATTTCGTTAATGACGTTTATGGGTGTTTTGACTGAAACGTCTATGAACGTTACTTTTCCGACACTTATGAAGCAGTTTCATGTTTCATTAACGACGGTCCAGTGGGTTACGACAGGTTATCTGCTAACGGTCGCACTATTAATGTTGGCTTCAGCTTTTCTGAAACGGCGCTTTACAAACAAGCAATTATTCGTTTGCGCGGCCTTGCTGTTTATGACCGGCGATATTTTGGGTGGTGTCGCGACCAGCTACTGGGTTCTGTTGTTGGGCCGGTTGATTCAGGCTGGGTGTGTCGGCCTAACGGGCCCCTTAATGGTCAACATTATTATGGATACGGTGCCGGCAACTAAATTCGGTACATATATGGGGATGGCTAATCTGATTATTTTGATCGCCCCGGCGCTGGGACCAACTTTTGGCGGGACGGTTGCCTACTTCGCCAGTTGGCGGATGATTTTTTGGATTACGCTGCCGGTAACGGCTTTGCTGCTGGTGTTGGGAGTCTTTAAAATTAAGCAGTACGTTCCAACCCAAAAGTATGCGTTTGACTGGTTGCGGTTCATCCTCCTTTCGGTCGCACTGACCAGTTTGATAATGGGACTAAATATTCTGGGGGATCCCCATGGCTGATGAGTGGGTCGGGGTACTTCGCCGTGACCGTTATCGCGTTTGGCCTGTTTGGCTGGCGTTCCAAGTACAGTCACAAGGCTTTATTCAAACTATCTGTCTTTAAGCGCGCGTCGTTTATGTATAGCTTTCTACCATATATTCTGTTGCAGGCGTCAAACATTGGGATTAACTTTTTACTGCCGAACTATGTTCAGGTGGTTGACGGTGCCAGCGCCTTTATCGGTGGGCTGGTTTTATTACCCGGCAGCGTTTTGAATGGATTGGGACAGCCGATTTATGGATGGATGCTTGACCGGTATGGCGGCAAGCTGCCCTTGTATTTGGGAAATACCTTATTTTTTGTGACTGCGTTGGGCTTTACTGTGTTTGGCCGACATTTGAGTGTTTTGGCGATTATTTTGCTTTACCTGGTATTTGCCATGGGTCGCTCGATGGCCTTTGGAAATAGTATGACTTACGGCTTGAAAATTATTGATCCGGAAATTCGAAACGATGCCAATGCCGTGTATAGCACCGGTCAGCAAGTTGCCGGATCAATTGGAACCACTGTCATGGCGGTTCTAATGAGTACGATAACGGTGCCTCACTTTACCAACGCACAAAACGCAGCAGTTGGCAGTCAAATTGCCTTTGGGCTGATTTTATTGATTGGGGCCGTTAATTTTTGGTTCTTTACGAAATTATTTAAAGTTAAAGCGCAATCTTAATAAAACAGGCGGTCAAAGTAAGCTAGTTTCATTGATGCTTACTTTGACCGCCTATTTTTAAATGGCTTGAATAATTAATTAGCCCTTTAAGAAATCCTTTTGCTTAAATGCCGGGTTTGGATACTTGTAGAAGCCTTCTCCGGATTCCTGTCCCAGCTTTCCTTGATCAAGCAATTCCTTTAGTTTATCAAGAATTGGCTGCAGGCCCGGATTTTCCGGTAATTCTGCAGCAGTAATATTATACGCGGTTCGAATGCCGACAGCGTCCAAAATGCCAAATGGTCCAAACGGCGCGCCGGTTGCCACAATCCAAGTCCTGTCGATAGTGTGGGGATCGGCAACCCCATTGATCCAAAGTTTTTCGGCAGCGTCAAGGAATGGGATTAACAGTGAGTTTAGAATATATCCCGGTTGTTCCTTCTTTAGTTGAATGGGAACCATGCCGATATCTCGGGCGTACTGCACAATTTCATCATAGATTGCCGGATCGGTTTCGGGTGAGCCCATAATCTCGGTGGTATTGTTTATCCAAACCTGATTTGAAAAATGCATGTTTAAAAATTGTTTTGGTCGGCCGGTATCAGCCGCAAACATGCTCGGTACTAACGTGGACGAATTGCTGGCAAAAATGGTTTTTGCCGGTGCCAACGGACCAATTTTTTTATAAAAATCATGCTTAATATCCGGTCGCTCCGGAACGGCTTCGATTACCAAGTCGGCATCTTTGACTGCCTTGCCAAGATCGTCGGTATATTTTAGGCGGCTGATGCCGGCATTGAATGCTTCATCAGTAGCAGCAATGTCCCGATGATAAGCATGCCGGAGATTTTTGATCCGGTCCTTGGCTTTTTCAACAGCAGCTTCGTTAATATCATAAACAGTGACGTCGAAGCCTTTAAAAGCACTTTGAAAGGCAATTTGACTGCCTAAAACGCCGCTCCCGGCAACGGTAACTTTTTGAATAGCCATTTTAAATCCCCCTCGTCATAATGTAAACGGTTTCTTACAGCTTTCACCTTAAATATAGCAGGAAACTTGTGAAAAACAATCAAAATGTCTTGTGAATTGCAGGAAGATAATTTCACAAAGTTATGCCGATAAGAATTAGGGAGTTTTTTGAGATAGTTTGCTGGACTTTTAATAATGATATGATATAGTGTAATAGACAGATATAACACTAAGGGGGTGGCACAATGAAATTTGATGATAAGATTCCTATTTATTACCAGATCAAGGAGTATATTTACAGACAAATGATTACCGGCAAGCTTGAACCAGGGGAGAAAATGCCTGCGGTGCGGCAGTTGGCAGTAGATTTAACCGTGAATGTCAATACGATTCAGCGGGCGTTAAGTGAATTGGTAACCGAGAAGATGGTTGAGTCCAAGCGGGGTAGAGGAAATTTTGTCACTGAAGACACGAGCAAAATAAAAGAGCTGAAGGATAAATTGATTATGGAACAACTCAAGCAAATGTATGACGGCTTACAGAAGTTGGGCGTCAGTGATCAGGAAATATTGGATTATGTTAGTCGATATGTAAAAGAACAGGAGCGTGATCAAAAATGACGGCAGCAATCGAAATAAAAGGATTAAATTACCGAAAAAATATGAAGCCGATTTTATCGAACGTTGATCTGACTATCGATACCGGTAAAATCGTTGGCCTTTTAGGTGAAAATGGCGCCGGTAAAACAACACTGATGCGGTTAATCGCAGGAGTGGCCAAGGGCTATAAAGGTCAAATTAATGTCGCAAACGAAACCGGAATAGCGGCTAAGAAAGCCGTTGTCAGCTTTAGTGAACAATTACTGGGATTTAATCAAAACATGAAAATTGAACGGATTGTTGGTTTTTATGAAGATGTTTATCCGGACTTTTCTAATGATAAATATAATCAGATGGCCGGTTTTCTACAGATTGATGAAGACAAGAAGTTATCCCAGTTATCCAAGGGGATGCGTGAAAAGTTAATTATCGGTTTGGCACTTTCCAGACAGGCAAAGGTTTACCTGCTGGATGAGCCGTTTGCCGGTATTGATAGTATGTCACGAAAGAAAATTATTAACAGTATTATCCGTTGGAAACCAGAGGATGCGACAATTTTGGTTAGTGACCACTATGTTTCCGAAATCGCGAGTGTCTTGGATGAAATTGTGGTTATTAAGGATCAGACCATTTTGCGCAAAAGAGTACCGAAGAAATTCGGGAAAAATTTGGCGAAGGCATTGAAGAATATTATGAAAAAGTTTATGAAGGGACTGAGATGCATGACTAATTTTGGTACATTAACCAATGCCCTGACCCGGCGAAAGGTTCAAATAATCAACCATCTGTTGGTAATTGACATCATTGCCATTTTACTAACGATTCTATATGAAGTTATCAAGGGAACTTGAATGTAGCGGATCCGTTACTCATTACCACCTCATATTCGGTGCTGGTTTATATGGTAGCTTTCGTCCTGGTTGCCAGAAATAATGAGCAGATTTATGTTAACGATTCCTATCGGCTGGTCCCAATTAGCGACACCGGTTTGTATTCAGCCAACCTGCTGTCAGCATTTATCAGTATGCTTTATCTGGTATTTACCCAAATTGCCTTTGGTGTGATTGCCGCGGCAATGAATTTTCGGGAAGTCTTTCATGCAATAATGTTATTTCTTAAAGAATCTTCCCCAGCAGGTGATAAAGGCGCGTTTATCGGTGCGCTGTTCGGTTTCATTCTGTTAATGGCAGTCTTCGCTATTTTCAGCTGGATTTCCATTAGTTTGGTTCACCTGATAACCAGCGCGTTAACAGCGTTTTTGCCGGATAGTCGTTCCCGTTTGTACCGATTTATCTTGTACGTAATTGTAATTGCAGCCTTCATTTATATTTTATCAAAAATTATGAATCCAATTGGTGATGTCTTCTACGGGATGGCGAATGAGAATTCCTATTATCAGCTATATCTTGCTTCGATATCGTTGTTAGTGGTTAGTGGGCTTGAATCGGCCGCTAATGTTTACCTGTTAAGGGCTTGGGTTGAAACCACGAATCGGTAAGGTAATCAAAATTTTATAATTTATCAGTTTACGGATCGGACAACCAGATTGTTTCGATCTTTTTTTGAACATCTTGACAAATGCTGATTTGGTTGTCATAATAATAAATCGTAACCGTTACTATTTAATGTAATTGAAGGCAATTACATTTGGAAATGCGTTGATGTGGCGGATTAGATTAATTATTTAAAATTAGGGGTGGAGATTGATGAGAAAAAATATTGTTTTGGAATGTGTTGAAACTGGTGAACGAATTTATTTAACGAGCAAAAACGTTCGCAATAATCCGGACAGGCTTGAATTGAAAAAATATTCTCCAAAGTTGAGAAGACGGGCAATTTTTAGAGAAACAAAGTAAGGAGCATCATTCATGGCAAAAAAATCAAAGATTGCAAAGTATGAAAAACAACAAAGACTGGTCGCAAAGTATGCTGACTTGCGCCGTGAGCTCAAGGAGAAGGGCGATTATGCGGCTTTAGCCAAGTTACCAAAAGATTCCAATCCCATTCGTATGCGACGACGCGACCACATTGATGGGCGACCGCGTGGATACATGCGTAAATTTGATATGTCCCGACTAAATTTCAGAAAATATGCCCACCAGGGTCAAATCCCCGGTGTTCATAAAGCAAGTTGGTAGCCTTTTGTTTTAAAAGAGGTGATTTAAATGGAAAAGCAGGATTTGGCGAGTGCCTATCGCCGCCTGAAAAGTCCCAGCATTAAAACGCGTAAACGGGCTTTAAAGATCATTAAAGATGCGAAACGTCATCGTAATTAAATAAGCGATTAAAAGATAAGAATGGTGCTACTGGTGCCATTCTTATTTTTTGACTTGGGCGAGAAGTAACCGGTTGGGTTATCTGGCAAAGTGATGGTTTTAATAATTTCTTGTTTACAAGAGCACCAAAAACCGTTATGATTAAATTAAAAATACCCCATGGGGTATAAAAGGAGATTATTATTTGCTATTTGCTAAATTCAAGTCCATTACAACTGATCAATTAAAAGAAAAGCTTACCGACAACCCGACAATTGTTGACGTCCGGGAAGGTTTTGAATATAAAGCGGGTCACATTCCTTCGGCTGTTAGTCTGCCACTATCGCAGTTGGGAAATGGGGTTGGGCGATTTGCCAAACCCCAGCCATGGTATTTAATTTGCCGTTCGGGTGCCCGAAGCAAGCGAGCGGCCATGATGCTGAGCAAAGCCGGATACAATGTGGTGAATGTTAAAGGCGGCATGAACGCTTGGGATGGTCCGGTAAAAAAATGATTGGGCAGCCGACCGATTATTGAGTATGATGAACAAGAAGCTTATTTGAAAATACGAGGAGGAAGCAAGATGCGCGTTGTAATTGTTGGTGGCGTTGCTGGTGGGATGTCAGCCGCAACTCGACTCAGACGGTTATCGGAAGAAACCGAAATTATTGTGTTGGATAAAGGCCCATACGTCTCGTTTGCCAATTGTGCATTACCTTATTACATGTCCGGTGAAATCAGTCAGCGGGATTCTTTAATTGTTGAATCGCCGGCACATTTAAAGAAGCGTTTTAATATTGATGTTCGGCCGAATACCGAAGTTGTTGACATAGTGCCGGAACAACATCAGGTAACTGCCGTTCATAATGGTCAAACAGAAACGCTGCAATACGATCGATTGATTTTGTCACCGGGATCTAAAGCTGCAATCCCTACGATTGGCGGCTTGGCTGAGGCAGACAACGTGTTCACCCTCCGCAGTATTCCGGATGTCGATAAAATCATGGCTGATTTGAATAAAGGCGCGAAAACGGCCGCAGTTATCGGGGCTGGTTCTGTTGGCCTGGAGGCAGTCGAAAATTTGACTAAACGGGGCCTTGACACAACTTTGATTGAAGCCGGCGATCACATTCTGCCCTTTATGGACTATGAAATGGCCGCCATCGTTTCACGTGAAACAGCTAAACATGGCGTAACATTGAAACTAAAAACCAAAGTTAATCGAATTGCTGATCACTTCCTTGAGCTAAGTGATGGCACCCAACTACAAGCGGATATTGTGATTGTCGCTGTAGGTGTCGTACCAGATACGCAATTAGCTCAAAAATCGGGTATTAAAACCGGTGATAATGGCGGTATTATTGTCGATGATCGGTACAGAACATCCGCTGACGATGTGTACGCGGTTGGAGATGCAATCCTGGTTAATCAAATTTTGACAGGGGAACGTGTTTCGATTCCACTAGCCTCGCCGGCAAATCGTCAGGGCCGTCAAGTGGCCGATGTGATTATGGGAGAGAACCGGCGAAATCAGGGTGGTATTGGGACGGCTATTGTCAGGTCGTTTGACATGGCAGCCGCTGCAACGGGATTAAATACCGCTCAGTTAAAGCAAGCAGGGATTCGTTATCAAGCCGTTCACATTACCGGTCAAAGTCACGCAGCTTATTATCCGGGTGGGACCCCACTTTCATTGAAGTTGATATTTGACCCTCAATCCGGTGAATTATATGGCGCACAAGCAGTTGGTAAAGCAAGTGCCGACAAGCGAATTGATGTTTTATCAGTCGCAATTAAACATCGCATGACGGTTTTTGATCTACCGGAGTTTGAATTGAGTTACGCACCACCATTTGGGTCAGCTAAGGATCCGGTTAATATGATCGGGTATGCGGCGGAAAATCTGGTGGAAGGTTTATCTGAAAATATTCAGTTCGATGAGGTCGATGCAGCCGTAAAAGCCGGGGCCTATCTGGTGGATGTTCGAAATCCAAAAGAACTGACGCGTGATGGCCGGCTGCCAAACGCGGTAAATATTCCTTTGGATGAGTTGCGGTCAAGATTAGCTGAACTACCAAAAGACCGCCAATTAATCGTCAGCTGCCGAAGCGGTCAGCGAAGCTATATTGCCGAACGTATTTTAAAGAATCACGGGTTTAAGGTTAAAAATCTGGATGGCGCGTTTTTGACATACAGTGCCGCCTATCCGCAACGAATTCAACATTCAGGAGGAAAATAAAATGGCGTGTGATCCAAAAATTGCCAACCGGCTTAAGCGGGCAGAAGGTCAAATCAGAGGCATTCTAAAAATGATGGATGATGATAAATCCTGTCAGGAAATCATGCCGCAACTAATGGCCGTTCGTTCCAGCGTTGATAAAGTAATGGGACTGGTAGTTGCCGAGAACCTGCGCCATTGCTTGGACGAAAATGGGGCCGAGTCTGATGAAAAGATCGAAGAAGCGTTGAAAATGATTACGAAACTGTAGGTTTGATTATTTCACGTTGGCCTTTAGCAATGGGATTTAAATGAAGAGCAAGCCACCTCATGTCGAGAAATTTATCGGCATGGGGTGGCTTTTTTGTCTGTCTTAAAATATGATATTTAGGATAAAGTCTGGTATTTGCTAAAAAAGAATTAAGAAGCTGCCGATAACTGTTGTACAAAAGGTATACTACTTATAAATATTACTCAAACGGCCACCATCATTCCATTGCCCGATCAATTTGTGGTCACGGCAGGCGTTAGCAAACTTAGTCATTCTTGATCTAAACAACTTTGGCTGGTTACTTTTAATTTGAATAGTATCAACACGCACTCTTTGATAAAGAGGCGGGCAGTTGCAAAAAAATTCCCAGGCACCTGGCCGACGTTTCAACGCTCGTTTAATTCTTTTATCAATTTTAAAAAGGGCAGGATCCATATTTGGTAGTTTTGCTCTACCGGCTTCAGTCATTCGACCCAGATCTTCCATTCGAATGCAACGCGCTTTGTTTAATTCGGACCAAATACTACCAGGTTTTCTGGGAACGAATCTTTGTGCAGCTGGCTGTCCGGGAGTAATAACTTTATAGGTGCTGTCTATCCAGCCAAAACACATTGCTTCTTCAACTGCATCAATATACCAAAAATGATTATTTCCCTTAGGAACTCCGCGTTTAACGATAATCCAGCATTCGGATGCTTGGTTATAATTCTTAGCCAACCATTGCCGAAAATCGTCTCTGCTTGATATTTTTAGAAAGTTTTGAGGACGTTTAATACTCATAATTGTATTCACCTCATGGTTCGTTTTTTATTCTTACTTTTGTGCTGGTCGACATTTTTCTCCTCGTCATCAAACGTAAATAAGGCATAGTGCATATATTCATTATCATTTCTCCATACTTAAGTGAGCATAGATGAAACAAGGCTCATTTGGAGCTCTACTTGTTTTAAGACGTTGTTTAAAGTTCCTTTGGGAATGTTCTTGGTGAGATGTGACACCGTGACAATGCCAAAATTTGGTTTCGCATTATTTCTAAATTGAAAATGATCCTTGCGGGTTCGAACGTGTTTCCAACCCGCTTTTTTCAGCATCTTAATGACCTCTCGAAAGCCTATTCATATGTATTTCTTTAGGTACATGATTATAGTAACATGTAGTTTTATACGCGTTAACGAAACTGGCAGTAAGAAGGCAATCGCTAGTAAGTCGGTGCGACAAGTTAAGGAATATATTAAACACCACAATGATGATTTAATACCGACTCTATTGTGGCAAAGAGTAAAATAGTCTTGACTGGTTTTAGATGTGATCCGTGAAAACGGCCTAAACTTTGTGGTGCAACCAGATCTGATAAGATTTGATTGCACCACTTTTCTATTTCGAGTACTCACAAACAAGTGACTTTTAGTGGATGAATTTTTGATAACTTAGTTATTCAGTGTCGTCTCTAAAATAATTAGATTTATTTTTAAATTTATTTCCGCCTTGAATCAAAACTGAATCATATTTTTGGTTGTTT
>NZ_BAKI01000035.1 GCF_000583655.1 Lentilactobacillus farraginis DSM 18382 = JCM 14108 | reverse complement strand
GAAATCAAAAATCAAAGCACGGAAACGTAAAGCCTTGCAGGCACGGAAATTGAATGAATTAAAACTCGAGCAAGAACGATCAATTGGCATCGCTTAAGAGCGGTGCTTTTTAATACATAAAATAAACAACACGGAGGTGTGGTGATATGTAATGAATAAGCAAGAGCATGCTGAACAAGATTATCTTGCTGGTATGAAGTATAAAGATATTGCTGACAAATATCATGTGTCAATTAATACTGTTAAATCATGGAAAAAACGATACGGTTGGCAACGCACACAAAATAAAAAGGGTGCACACAAAACGGCAAAAAGGGTGCACACAAAGCCTCAAAAGGGTGCACACAAAAAAGAAGATAATTCTGATGAATTAACTCCTCAACAAGAATTGTTTGCACAATTGGTTGGCGGTCAGAGAATTCCTTTATATCGGGCATATCAGGAAGCTTATTCGGCAACCAAGCCTACGCTATCGACAGCCATGTCACAAGGATCTCGGTTAGTTAAAGAGCCCAAAATTGCATCAAGAATTCGCAAGATTTCCCAAGAAACGGCACGCAAACATGACTGGTCGCTTGACCGTGTGGTTGACTCATATACTTTCCTGCATGATGAATCTAAGACTGACATTCTAACCAATGGTGTCAGGAAAGCAACGGCTGATGCCATGATCCAGTCCCTCGAAGATATTACTGATGTCCTTGGATTAAAACAATCATCTAAGGCACAGGCACGTAAAACGAATGCTGAGGCTGCGATGGCTGAAGCTAAACTTGCTGATATGCAAGATGATAAAGATGATCAGATGGATGCATTAACTAACTTGATGAGTAAACTTGCTAAGAACGTTCCGAAGGATGATCAAAATGACAATTGATAATCTATTTACTAAAAAGCAACAGCAGGTTTTAAACCAAGAACTGAATAATCGTCATTGGAAATTGATGATTAATTACGGTGCCGTTCGGGCTGGTAAAACATTTGTTGATAATTTTGTTTTTCTGTATGAAGTTAAACATGCTGCTGAAATTGCACGATCTAAGAAAGTTAAATATCCAATGTACATTCTGGCCGGAGTTTCAAGCAAATCAATTGCCAATAACATCTTGAATGAAATTGCTAATACGTTTGGATTGACCTTTAAATTTGATAAACACAATTCGTTCAAGATTAAATTCCCTGGTTTGCCGGCAGTTAAAATAGTTCAGACGTTTACAGGATCTATATCTGGATTGGGCGCTATTCGTGGAATGACTTCGTTTGGAGCCTACATCAATGAAGCCTCACTTGCCAATAAAGAAGTATTCGAAGAGATCCGTTCACGATGCTCTACACCAGGTGCACGAGTTGTTTGTGATACTAACCCTGATGTGCCCACACATTGGCTCAAAACGGATTATATAGATAATCCTAAGCATTCTAGCGAAATCATCAGCAATCACTTTACAATGGACGATAACACCGCATTAGATCCAGAATATGTGGCTGGTCAAAAATCAACAACTCCATCTGGTATGTTCTATGATCGTAAGATACTCGGATTATGGGTTGCTGGTGAAGGACTAGTTTATCAAGACTTTGACAAATCAAAGAATCTAATTACTCGTGCCGAGTTTGACAAACGAACTGCTGGGCAACAGTTAACGTACTATTGTGGTGTTGACTGGGGCTACGAGCACGATACGTCAATTGTTGTATTGGCTGATGATAATGATGGTAATACTTACCTAGTTGAAGAGCATACTGGGAATTTGGAGCAGATTATGCACTGGGTCAAGATTGCCAAGCAGGTTCAACAAGATTATGGGTACAATATACCGTTTTATTGTGATACAGCTCGAGTTGAACATATTGACAAGTTCAAGGAAAACAACATCAACGCTCAGTATGCGTATAAATCCGTTTTAAAGGGCATTGAGCAAGTTGCAGGGCTTATCAAGCAGCATAAGTTTATGGCCGTTCAAGAAGGCATACAGCAGTTCTTAGATGAGGTTTATCAGTACGTCTGGAATGACAAAACGGGTGAACCAGTCAAAGAGCATGACCATGTGATGGATGCTATTCGTTACGCGATTGCAACACGTCAATGGAATCATGAATATAATCAGCCACACGACAATTATGATCAGCAAGATCAACTGCTCGCTGACAAAGGATTGATCGATTATCCCGATGATTTGTTTTAGGAGTGATGAAAATGTCAAAGCTAATGACCATGGAAGAATGGAAAAAACAAGCAACAACTAAGCAAACAGCACCAATGGATATGAATGTGTTTGAACCGATGCTCAATGGAAAACCGCTTGAATTTAAAGATCGTGGCATGACTTATTCCATTCCAATTGGGCTGGATGTCAAAATGATATTTGAAAGTTTAGCAGAATTAGTGAATGACAACATTAATGAAACAGATAAATCGGTCAATGACTCCAAAAAGTTGTTGGCCGTTAAATTTGCTCATAAATATTGTGAATTACACAAAAACGATGAAAGTAAGGTAACTGAGAATGGCGGAAACAAATGATTTATCAGCACATTATCGCTCAATTAATCCACAGCCAAATTCCATTAACTTATTAAATGGTCAACGCTATGGTAATCGATATGCATTTCAAACCAATCAGTCATACAACATTCCGGCATCCTCATGGCAACCAATTAAAGATGATCCAAATAAATTTCAAAAGTTAGTGCAATGGTATGTCAGCGATCACTTTAATAATCAACTGCCCCGAATCTTGGAGCTGGAACGTTATTACTTAGCCGATAATAATATTCATTACTGGTTGTCTAATAAGCGTTCTAATCGGGCTGACAATCGTATCTCAAGTGCTTTAGCACGATACATTACCAACATTCAAGTTGGCTATGAGTTTGGCACACCGTTGACTTTTGGCTATCAAAATAAAGATGATGAAAATGATACTGGCGAAAATGTTATTCAGGCTGTAAATAATTTTAATCGAATCAATGATGAACCATATCATGAAAAAGTTATGGGGAAAAATCTAGCAAATGTTGGGCGAGCTTATGAATTACTTTATGTACCTCAGGGGACTAAACAACCTAAGATTACGGCAATTGATCCTAACAGTGCATTTGTTGTTTGGTCTACCGATGTAGAACCAATTGAATTGTTCGCAGTTCGCTATTATGTCGTGAACGTTGCTGATGAAACGTATTATCAAATTGAGGTATACACCGACAACCACATCTATCACTTTACTGCTGGTGCCAATCCTGATTCTGATTGGACATTAACTGATAATGAGGAACACTATTTCCAACGAGTTCCATTAACTGAATATCGATTGAATGAAGAACGTGTGGGCGCTTGGGAAACTAAACTAGATGAAATTGACGCCTATGACCAAGCTCTATCTGAAATGGCTAACTCACAAGCAGATTTTAGCAACGCAATGTTAATGATTAATGGGAAAGTTGCTAATCGGTCTGGCAAGACTGAACAAATGCTAGATCCCAAAGGACAGCCAGTATATCTCGATAACGTGAGTGGCGGCTATACAAACCAATCAACGACAAAAGGTAAGCCTAACGCACCGGTTATGGTTCAGAAGGTCCTTGATACCAAGGCCAATGTGCTTTATCTAAAGCCATACGTGCATGATAATCCTAATAGTTCGCCAACTATCAGTAATACTTCAGCGGCCTATTTAACCAAGTCATTGAATGCGAGTGAGTGGCAGATTTATATTCAGCAGTTGTTATCTGATATTCATAAGGACACAAATACTCCGGATACAACTGATCAGAACTTCGCAGCTAATGCGTCTGGCGTTGCTATGGCTTATAAACTATGGGGATCCGATCAAGAAATGGCTATGTCAGAAACTTTGTATCAGCGTGGTCTGAGAAGAAGATTACGACTATTAGCGATTTACTGGAGTTATGTCCAAGATACAGGTATCGAAGTGACGGATGACAGTAATCCAGCTGACAATGTAACCATTACGTTTACGCCAAACTTACCTAAGAACAACCAAGAAACCATGACATTGATCCAAGGCTTGAATCAAACAGGTAAGTTTTCTGCACAAACGTTACGTGAACTAGCTGAACCAATTACTGGAATCCCTGCTGGTCAGGAAGAAGAACGATCTGACGATGAAGGATCTCAACAGGATGATCGGACCGCTACACTGATTGCCAATGCACAAGCTAAGGCACAAAAGATGAACAACGGATCGGGTGATGATAATGGCAACGATCAAGCAGGAACGCAAGAAGATCAACAAGATGATCAAACGGGACAACCGCAACAATCAGACGATTGACGGTTTTTATCAGCAAGCCTTAAGTATCATTGGTAATCATCTCCAAGAGTTTTATAACGAATATGCTGATGATAATGGCTTAACCCTTAATCAAGTGTCTCAACAGGTTAATTCCTGGGATATTCAGAGCTTTTACCAAGCAATTAATGAAATGCTAGCTAACGCTAGTCCTAGTGATAAATTGTCTAAACGCTTGCAAGCAATCTTTGCCCAAGCATCTATTTCTCGGCGTGATATGTTGGGTGCGATGATTGGCGCCGGTATGAGCATTGCTACAGCAAGAAGTGAATCATTTGCCGTTAATGAACTTAAGCAGCAGTACATCAACGGATATGAGGACTCTAGCCCTAATAAGTTAACAACGGTTCCGGCTAAAGTAGCCAACCAAGCTGAGTATTCTCAACGAATTTGGGTGCATGGCGACGTCATGACGACGCGAATGAAAGAAACCCTGAACAAGGGGTTGAGTCGCGGCATGAAAAAATCAGATATCAATAAAATGACTCGTAATATTCCTCAAAATGGTGATCGTATTGATGACAATTTAGCAACGCCAATGAATCAGATGCTATCCAGAATTCATACGTTAACAACCAGTGAAGCTATACGCAATAGCAACAGTGGTAAGAACAGAGCGTATGATGAACAGAATGTTCAGTATGTAATGTGGCTAACCGAGGAAGATGGCCATGTTTGTGATATTTGTGAACCACTCGATAAACAAAAATTTGCCTATGGACAAGCACCGATTCCAGTCGCGGATACTCATCCAAGGTGTCGTTGCCAGCTGGTAGCCTGTGATGAAGATGGGAATCTGCTGTCTGGTGAACTGGATCGCGTTTTAACCGAATAAGTTACTAGAGCACTTAAAACGGTGCTTTTTTATTTTGCCTTTTTCTCAATTACAGGCGTTAAAGAATAATCGATCTAGTTATTGCACTTACAAACAATTTAGTCTACGGACTTAAAAAAGGAGTTTTGATGATGAAAACAAATTTGCAATTCTTTGCTGATCCAAGTAATGACCCTGAACCAACTGATCCAAAGCCAACATCTAGCGATCCTGCTCAAGATCCTAAAGATCCCAAGCCATCTGGTAAAACCTATACACAGGATGATATTGGGAAAATGATGGCTGCTAAAGCTAAGGAAGTTGAAAGCAATCTCAAAGATGACTTTGAAAAGACGCTGAGGCAAAAGGAACAAGAATGGCTTGAAAAGGGCGAAAAACGAGCCGGCATGAATGCTAGCGAGAAGGCCCAAGCCGATTTAGAAGAGCAACGACAAGCTCTGAAGGAGCAGCAAGATCGCCTTCAAGAGAAGTTAGATGAAGCGAACCGTAAAGATGCCTTAGCAGCAACCAAAACGGCTCTAACTGATAAACATATTCCAGCTGAATTTGCGGAGTTTATTAGTGATGTTAAAGAAGATGTTCGTAACAATAACTTAGATAAGTTTACAAACTTATTTAACAAAGCAGTTCAGGAAGCTGTTGAAAAGAAAGTTACGGGTAATCAGTCACCACAGAATGGCGGTCAACAATTTAACGCTTCTATGACACGCGAAGATTTTGCGCAGATGAGCCTTGAAGAGCAGACTAACCTTTATCGTCAGAACCCAGATTTGTATAACAAACTTAAATAGGAGGTGTAGGTAATGACCGTAATTAACGGAAACCCTACCAATTTTAGTAATTTAATTGAACCAACAGTCTTTCTAGACTGGATCTATCGTCAAAGTACTCAAACTAACCGCTTTGTTCAATCTGGTGTCTTGAAAAATGACCCAGTATTAGGTGGCCGATTGCTTCAACCGGGTCGGACAGTAGAAATCCCAGCAATGAACGACTTGTCCGGCGACGCTGATGAATGGAATGACACTCACGATATTCAAACTAATGGTGTTGATTCTTCCATGGAATATGGCATTAAGATGTACCAAAGCAAGTCGTTTGGTAATACCGACTGGGGCGATTTGGTTTCTGGTGCAAGTACCCAACAGCAGATTGCTAATCGCTTTGGCAACTGGTGGACTCGCCAAGATACAAAGATTCTTTTAGATACTGTTAAAGCCACTTTCAACAACGCAGATATTGCCACTGCCAAGTCTTTCGGTGTTGGCGCTGAAAAGGAATTATCTGCCGCAGACTTTGTTAAGGCACTTGCCCGCATGGGTGATGTAATGGATAACACCTTATCGACATTAGTTGTTAACTCAGCAGCTTATTCAGAAATGCGCGAACAACAATTGATTGAATACCTGCAACCTGCTGGTGCAGCTACTCCAATTGCTACGTACCAAGGCATGAGCATCGTTCAAGACGATAGCATTCCGGTTGCTTCTGATGGAACTACTTATGCACTCATCTTCGGCCCTGGAGCCATTGATTATGCAACTGCTACTCCGACTAATGGCCTAGTTGTTCAACGTGACGAATTTCAAAAGGGCGGCATGGTAGCCATTATTCAAAAACGAGTAGTTACTTGCCACGTTGCCGGAACAGATGTTGACCTGACTCAAACTAATCCCAACACTTATTTAGCTGATTTGGCAGCAGGAACTAAACCGTTATTCCAAGTATCCTATGACCCACGTAACATTCAATTAGTTAAATATGGTTTTAAAGTTGGAACTGATTATGTTGTCCCAACTATTAATTCACCTAAATCTAAAGCTTCAGGTACGTCAACCAGCGGATCTGGGACATCAACCAGCGGTTCTGGCTCATCAACCAGCGGATCCAGTACTAGTAAATAGGAGGTAATCAGCGATGGCTGAAACACCCACAATTGCTGATGTGAAAAGCGATTATAAAATTTTTCAAAGCTTCAGTGATGACCATATTACTGAAAGAATTAATGATGCAATCGCAAAAGCTGAGCATGATCAAATTAGTGATGACGCGTTAGCAAGGGGAATTATCTCCTGGACGCGTCATTTATTATATACAGACTGGTTTATGAACTATGGTGGTGTTCAGTCTGCTGGAACTTTTGGCAATACCCAAACTATGGTTAACTTCAATGGCGTTGATCCCTATTTACAAGAATATAACCAAATAGTCGATGATTATGGTGTTTCAGATGATATGGGAGCCGTGTGGACAGAATGACAGAGGACTTTAATCATTTACCAGCCGGCATTGAACAGCTGGAAAAGTTGCAGAGCGTCAGATTATCCATTGGGGTTCCCTGGACTAACGGCCGTTTAAACATGATCGCTTTGGTTAATGAATATGGGGCGGACGATAGCATAGCAGATGCTTATCATAGTATTAAGCCTAAGAATAAAGCGTATCTAATCATTCCAACTAAAGAAGCCAAAGGGCGTAAGCCTGGAGAGATTGCTAATCTTTTTCGACCAAAGCCACCGCACAATCATGTTTTGGCGGTTCCGGATAAATCACAACCTTACGGTATGCGGATAATGTTTATTTTAAAGGATGAGGTGCATATTCCACCGCGTCCTTTTTTGCGTTACACGTTTGACCACTATCTTGATAATTGGACTGAATTAGCTGCTGATTTGGCATTTAAAGTATTCATTCGAGAAATAAATTATCAGGACATTTTTCCTGTTTTGGGTGATGCTATTGTCAAAGATATTAAGCGAACTATAAAAGAATTCAGCGAGCCCAAAAATGCACCATTAACAATTGCGAACAAAGGATTTGATGATCCGTTGATTGAAAAGGGCGAGTTACGCGACTCCATTCATTGGATTACAGAAAGGATTTGATTTTATGAGTAAAGAATTAGTTGTTGTAGAAGCTGTTAAAGATAATAACGGAGCTTATGTAAAACCGGACCGCAGCACTGAAACACCAGATAATATTGCATTTTTGCCTAATGCTTCTGCTCCCTATGTAGTTCATATTATTGGCTATGATGCTGGAGATAGTATTCCCGATGGAAAATATTATGCTGCTTTTTATGATCCAGATACTCAAAAATTCTTAGGACAATTTATTGCCGTACCAGGCTTTACCGTTGCTGGTGAATCCACTCCGGGAAACGTCCAAGTAACACCTACTGATGTTGGTGGCGACGTAACTCTTGGAGATAATTCTTCCACAACAACTGCAGGATCGGCAACAACAGGTTCGACAACTGACAGCACCACTGGTAAGTAATTATGGCATTTCAGAACTTTAACAACTTTGCTTTTATGAACGATCAGTTAGCCGAAGATTTAACGATTACCGTTATTGGGAAAGATACTGGTGAAACAGATGATCTTGGGAAACCAATTATGGGACCAGATGAGGTCTATCACGTTTCCGAAGTTATCACTAATACCACTAATCCTAACATGACGTACAGTCAAGAAGATGGCGGACAATTGCCGGTTGGCACGTTATATTGGTTATCTCATATGGTAGCTTGTCCTAAGGGAACGATAGTCCAACGATCTAATGGGTCGAAGTATAAAGTAGTCAATCATGCGGACGATTTATCCGCTGGAATGACTTACTACCAGATTAAAGAGGTTGGTACTGATGAGTAACGATTTTTATCATGCTTTCTCAGCGGCCTTAGTTGCCGAGATTAAGCAATACTTCCCAGGTGTTACCATACGTCCACAAAGTATTAATAATGAGGCACCAACTTATCCGTATATCGTTTATAAAATTTACGATGACTATGATCGGGTATTGTTTAGCAATGTGGAAAACGAAACGTTTGATTTGCATGTTCAATTTAAGGCTATTTCAAATGATGAAATGGAAGCTAAATCATTAGGACATCAGTTACGAAAGTTGTTTTTTCTACAGCAGCCCGAATATGATTTGCTTCAAAAAGGCATTGTGGCTAAAGGCTGTGATGCTATTCCACCAGTTGATCAATATTTAGATGTTGACTGGCAGTTTACGGCAGGTGCCGATTATACGTTTGAAGTTCAAGACAACTTCACTGATCAGACGCAAACAGGAAATATTGCTAGTGTTAATCCAGAATTTAATATAAAAAAAGGAGCTGAATCATAGTGTCAGATATTGTTAAACAAACAACTGATGTACATTTCATTGTTGCTATCCACGCTTTAAGCAATTCGGATAGCACTCCATTGGTAGCAATTGCTACAAAAAATACCGATGCTACTACTAAGAGTAATATTTATGATGACTTGGAAAGCTTATCAGCAGATTATGCAGAAAACACAGGCGTCTATGCCCAAGCAGCAGCGATGTTCGATGTTAATGGTTTTCGTGGGCCTGTTGAGGTCATTGCATATCCTAATGTGGATTCCACAGGGGTTCAATCTCAAGGAACGGATGACGGTGGTACAGTTACGGCTACCACAACCCCGGGAATTATTGTGGGAATTACCCAGCATCTATTTGATGGTTTCAAATATTTAGTGCTTGATGGCGCTACTGAGGCAGAAACCGAAGCGCTTTCTGATTTTCTATATGACAACCAAAGAATTATGTTGGTAACTCAACCGAACTCGGTTACCGCACTGCAAACATTAGCAACTCATGTTGCCGGCGTTCAAACAGTAAAGAACCAGTTAGGCAACACTGCTGCAATTGTTGAAACAGCTACGGATCGCTATCCTGCTGCTCAGGCGGTAGCGTACGCCGCTGCTAACCTACCAGTTGATTTTCAGCATATTGGTAACCTTTCACAGTTTGAACCAGATGCTGATTTAACAACTGATGATTATGATACAATCGCTGGTTTAAACGCCACTTTGGTCGTGAATAAAGCTGGCGATTATATGTTGTTAAATGGTAAAGCACTCGCTGGCAATTACATTGATCAATTTGTTCATACTCAGTTAGTGATTGATACATTGCAAACTAGCTTGCAGAAATATCTTAACCGTAAGAATTTCCCAATTTACAATGATGCAACAATCAAAGAGATGACACAGACCATCAATGCTGTCAGCACAAGCCTATTACAAATGGGTGTGCTGTATACGCCAATTGTCGTTAATAGTGTTCCTCGAGCCAATGTGCCAAACGGTGACGTTGTTGCTCGCAAATATAATGGGTTTAGTTTAAGCGCTCAAATTGCTGACGACATTGATACAATTAATGCCAAACTTGATTTGACTTTGTAAAGGGAGGGAAATACTAATGGCAATTACATTATCCAATGGTAAAGAGGTTAACCTGTACTCGGCTCGTTTCCTCCATATTTATTTGTTATGGAAGAATCAATCTAAAGAGCTTGGCGGCTTTCAAAATGGTGAAGCGTTTAGCGCACAGAGAACGAGTGCTGATACTACTATGCAAGGTGACTTTCACTCAAATATTATGTTCTTTGATACAGATGATGAAAGTGGCACTATTACGCTGAACACCTATCCAGGTACTTCAACAACAGATATTTTGTTCTATATGTATCATGCTCAGCATGATCTAATGGCAGAAGGGCCATTAACTGCCGATGATTTGTTTGGCTTAAACATTGAGAATACGTCCACGGGTGAAAAGATTACTGCCGAAGGCTGTCGGATTGCAGGATTACCAAATAACCAAGGTAACGAATCAGCATATTCATTGGCATGGTCGGTATTAGTTGGTTACTATCAAAATACTGGTAACCAGCCGGATGATTCAATGTTTTCTTAAATTAAAATGGAATAGGGGGACTACCACAGTCGTAGCCCTCTACATAAGGAGTAAATAAAATGGAAAATAGTGAAAAAAAGCTCGAAGCCTTAATGGGCAATGAGATTCATAAAACAGTTGAATGGAAAGACGACAATGATAAAAAACATACGACAAAAATCACTTTACAAGACCCAGGTATTGGAGTGGCTACCCAAATCATGGATTTAATGAATGTCGGCGACGATACTTCTGATTACGGTAAGGCATTTGAACTATTGATGCAAAACGTCCTAGTTAGTCCCCATTTGAATTACGGTATCTTGAATCATGATTTACCAGAAAAACTAACCAAGAAAACAATTATTAAGCAAAACAGTGCTGGTGATGAAGTAAAAATTAATATGGTCTTTCCGGGTTACCGAACGGCATTACAAATCTTTATGATGACTAACCGCCCTTCTGGAGCACTCAATATGCACGATACTTTGGATTCTCTTGATAAGGAAGTTTTGCGTACTGATGAAAGCACTCCGCAAATTGTTAAAATGAAGTATTGGAATGTTGGTGAACATGGTTCTGGTTTGGGCGCTACGGCTTTGAGTGAAGCACAAGCATATCTTGGCTCGTTATTAGCACGGAACGGTCTGTTAAATATTTTGATGGAAGCGTTTCGCTTTCTTGCAACAACGTTACAACCAAAGTAATTCCAAATATGCTAATGAATTTGGCAAAATAGATGATCGGTTGGCAGAAAAAGAAATCAATAAAGATTTTCTGGTTATGTCAGTTGAATTGGGAATCAGTGAAGATCAGATTAATTTGATGACTCAAGATGAATATATTTTCAACCGAGCCAAAGCTAAATTAGTTCGACAAGAAAAGGAATCGGTTATTGCTCAAGGTGTGTATTATGGCATGGCTAAAATTGTGAATGAAATGTTTGGTAAGAAAGGAGGTAAATAGTAATGGCTGAAGCAAAAGAAGTTCGTCATGCTGGTATTGGCGTAGATCTAAATATGAATGGGTTAGGCGACCTGCGTAAAACCAATGGAATGGTAGATAGCCTGCTAGAGTCATTAAAAGAGGCTGATCGAGTAGCCGAAAAGTTTCGCAATTCTTTTAGTGGGTTCGGTGGCAAGTCGAGCCGTGAAATGCAGCAAATGCGGGACGCAGTTAAAGATACTTACCATAGCATGGACTCCGTTAAAGGGAGCACAAGTAAGGCAGCCAATAGCGTGCACAAACTCTTTCAAGAAGTCAAATATACCAGTGATGCAGCTAAGAGGATCAAAATAAATGGCAGTTTTGATAGTGAAATTAGCAATAGCACTCAAAAGGTTAAGAAGCTGGCTAACGAAGCCAATCAATCTGGGAACAAATTTACTGAGATGTTTAGGAAACTTAAGGGCGGATCTTCTGAGTCTAACGGTTCATTTAGTAAGTTGCATGATTCGGCTAAAAAAACATTTGATGAAGTCCATAAGGGGACTCATTTTTTGCGAGATGTTGTGGCAGCCAGCTTCATTTCTAACGCAGCAATTAACACTTGGTATTCTTTGAAAGCCGGAATTGGTAACGCCCTAAAAGCCGGCGAACAATATGATAAAGAACAGCAAGTTATGCACGCCACATGGAACACCCTGACTGACTCATCCGTTAAAGGAGACCGCATGGTCAAAGCCATCAACAACATGTCGGTTGCTTTTGGTCAATCAGCTGGTTTAGTAAACGAACTTAATCAGCAATTCTATCACGTCTTAGATGCCCAAGGGCCGACTGACAGGCTCACTAAATCAGTCTTAACAATGGCTGATACCCTTGGCATGAGTGCTGAAGATACCAAACGATTAGGGCTTAACTTTACGCATATGATGGCTTCATCTAGAATGCAGTTAGGCGACTTCAACATGATTTCAGATCAGTTGCCAATGTTTGGATCAAAGCTACTAGCCTATGAACGTAAGGCAATGGATAATTCCCATCTAACCATGAGTCAATTGCGGAAAGACATGAGTGCTGGCAAGGTTAGTGCTAAGGATGCCGAAAACGTCATGAACTCTTTAGGCAAAAAATATGCTAAGGCATCTGAAAACATGATGAAGACACTTCCCGGTATGGAACGAGTTATGTCGGCTCGAGGAGCAGCCTTGTTTGGTGCTTTGGAAAAGCCCTTTATGAAGGCCAAGAATCCGATATTTGGAGCAATTTCTAAGTGGGTTTCTGACAAAAAGACCGAAACAGAATTCACTAAAGTTGGCTCAGCTGCTTCTAAAGGATTGAACACTATTACGCAATCTTTTGCTAAAGTATTTAATCCTAAAGAAAGCCCTCATTTGGCTAACGATGTGATGAACAGTATTGCTAAGGGCGTTACTAACGTTTCTAATTCAATTGCTCATCATGCCAAGTCAATTGTGGAGTTCTTTAAAAGTTTGTATTACACGGTTAAAATCCTCAAAGATGTTGGTGTTGGTTTTGCTAAAGGTATTGTTTCAGGGCTGAGTGCGATTGTAACTCCGATAGGTAAACTAGCTGGCAATAATAAAAAGATCCATAGCTTTTCAGATGCGCTAAAAAGTATTACTACCCATAAAAAAGGTTTAGAAGATATTGGCAAGGTGCTAGCCGGCATTTGGGCTACATCGAAAGCTATGAAAGGGATCTCTGCAACAAAAAACTTTTTAGGGTTTGGCGAAAAGAGCGGCTTGATTCTTAAACCTAAAGTTAATGGAAAAAGCGGTGAAAAAGAGTTAACGTTATTTGCAAAAGCGATTCGAGGTACTGCTAGAGCAATTGGCAGAAGCTCAAGTGGACAGCAAGCATTGGTTGGAAAGGGGCCAAAGCCGCCACCAGAGGATTGTGGGCAGCTACTAAAGCAACAAGTAGAGCAATTGGTAAAAGCCTTAAATGGACAGCTAAGCTTGCTTATAAAGGTGTAGTTAAAGGACTTTCAGTAATTAAGGTTGCTGCATCTGTAACTGGTAAAGGCATTAAAAAAGCATTTAATTTTCTAAAGAAAAATCCTTTAATCTTGCTGGCAACAGCAGCGGTTGCAGCTGGGACGGCGTTGTACGAGTTGTATAAGCACAACAAAAAGTTCCGCAAATTCGTCAACGGTTTAATTTCATGGGCTAAGAAAGCTTGGAAAGGCGTAACTAAATGGTTTGGAAAGCTAGCCAATGGCGTTCGTAAATATATTAATTACTTGGTTAAAGATGTCAATAAGCGTTGGGGTTGGCTATTCAAGGATATGGCCAAAATAATTAAGGACGCTTGGCGTACTATCAAGAGCCTCATTCAAGTAATCGTTGACGTGTTTACTGGTAAATGGGGTCGACTTGGTAAAGATATTGGTAAGCTAACCAAAAACCTTTGGAGGGATGTTAAAGACCTATTTAAGCTAGGATTCGATTGGGTCAATAAATTAACCGGTGGTCGTCTGGGCGATATAATTAAATGGTTTAAAAACGCTTGGCATGACATCGGCAAAGGATGGAAAGACTTCTGGAATGGGATTGATGATTGGTTTAGTAATCTTTGGAAAGGGATTGTTAAGCACGTTCAGAATGGTATCAACGACATCATAAAAGTTCTAAATGATGGCATTGGTTTAATTGATGGAGTTATCCACATGTTCGGCGGTTCAAGTAAAGCAATCGGTAAGATTGGTTATGTTCACTTTGCCAATGGTACTGGTATGTTTGGCAATCAACGCCGTGAGATTACGAAACCAACTTTAGCAATGTTAAATGACGGCCATGACTCACCTGAAACTGGCAATCGTGAAATGCTGATTCATCCTAATGGTATGAGTGAGTTGATTAAAGGAACTAATGTTAAACGACTGCTAGAGCCGGGAGCCGAAGTCTTGAATGCTTCTGAAACCAAGTTTGCTATGTCGTTAAATGGGATGAGCCACTTTGCTAAGGGAACTGGTTTACTAGACAGCCTTTGGAATGGTGCTAAGAGCATTGGCTCATCGGTTGTTGGCGGTGTTGAAAAAGGATTCGGAGCAATTGGTAACTTCGCTGGTGGCGTTGTTAAGGCCACTAAGAAAGTATTTGATACCGTTAAGTCAATTGTTAAGGATCCAAGTAAATATTTAACTGGACTGCTTAAAAAGCCATCTGGCAAGGGAACTGTTTTATCAGACTTTGCCAATGGCTTTTTTGGTAAGATGAAATCCTCGGCTACTAATTGGTGGAAGTCTCTTTGGGGGATGGTTAATCTGGATGGAGGCAGTGGCGGTGATGCTACCGGACTACTGGCCGCCGTTGAAAAGTATGGTCGTGGTAAAAGATATGTTTGGGGTGCTGCGGGTCCTAACACATTTGATTGTTCTGGACTTGTTATGTATGCTCTAAAACACGCCTTTGGCATTGATTATCCACATTATTCTGGCGCACAATACGGTAAAACAAAGCACATTAGTCGTTCAAACGCTAAACCAGGTGACTTGGTGTTCTGGGGCCCTGGTAAACACGTTGGAGTCTTTGCTGGTGGAAATAAGTATTGGTCAGCATTTGCGCCTAATGGTCATCCAGACATTGGTATGCATTCAATTTCTGGCTCAGTACCAGGATATAGCCCGCTATTTGGTGAGGTTAGGGGATTAGCAAGGAAAACTGCTTCAAAAGGTAAAAAATCAGCTTCTAATAGTATTCAATCGCTCATTAAGAAACAAGTTGGCAGCGGATTCTTCAAATTTATGTCTAAGTTAGCTGATAAGTTTGGCGATAACGGTGATATGGGATCTGTTGGTCTTGCTGGAGATGAAAGTCAACGAGCTAGAGAAATAGCGAAAGCCCTTAAACAAGCTTATCCTTCTGCTACTGATGCCGGAATTGCCGGTATCTTAGGTAACTGGATGCAAGAATCACGCTTAAGCCCCTCGGCAATTAATAGCGCTGATCATGGTACTGGGTTAGGCCAATGGACATTTGGACGTGAAACCGGATTGCGTAACTGGGAGAAAAAGCATGGTTATGCTTGGAACTCTGCCAAAGGTCAACTGGAATACGCACTTCATGAACCTGGCGAATCTGGAGCCTTTAAAGCAGTATTAAGGATGACTAATCCAGCAGAAGCTGCTAGAAAGTTCTTCGCTGGTTGGGAGTCAGGCGGTAATGAAGACGCAACCGGAGGAACTCGTATTAGCAACGCCGAAGCAGCATATAAAGCAATTAAAGGATATGCCAAAGGCGGCCGAATTCAAAAGAATCAACTGGCTAAAGTCCATGAAGACGGCTGGGAACTATTTAAGCCCGATACTGGTGGCTTGATGATTCCACATGAAGCTTCTGAAAAGATCGTTAATGGCCAAAATAAAAAAATGTCAATTGATGCTCGAACCAATTTGACTATTCAAGGTCATGCCGATAGTTCAACAATCAATAAAATTGATGAACGGATTGAAAAACGTAATAACGATCTCGTTGAGAAAATGCGTCAGTTACTAGGCTCAAATGATGAAGGAGGCCTTACGGTATGACCAAAAAATCAGCAAAACATTCTGTTAAAGGTAAGACTTTAACTTACTTGCAAAAGAAATCAACCGAATGGAAATCAACTGTCAGCAAAGATGCTGACCAAATTGATAATGCTAAAAGTACTATTGATAAGGCTAAGGATAAGTTAGACACTTATGATGAATATCTGCAAAAGCAAAATGGATACAACGATCTTAAAGATGCCTATAATGCTAAACAAGATGAAATTGATAAGCAGAAGAAATTATTGAGCAAAACCAAGAAATCTTCTAAGAAAAAATCGATCGAGTCAACCATTAAAGACCTAACTAAGCAGAAAAAAGAAGTCTATCAATCAATTGCTAAGCTTACCAATACCGCTGAATATCAAAAGCAGTTAAAAGCTCGCACAAAAGCCAATCATGCAATTAATGTTGAAAAGAAAAAAATTGATGATATTAACGTAAAAAAGTCAAAGGATAAAAAAATTTATCAAACTTATCACGATGCTTATACTGCTAAGAAAAAGGCGGAAACTAAGAAGAAACAAACTCAAAATCGATCTAAAATTAACGATAAAATTGCAGCTGCCAAGAAAAAATATAAGATACATAAGAATGTGTATCTTAATGGACTAACAACAATTCAGCGAGCAGACGCAATGACTAGTCGAGTTTTTATCTTAGGTGAATCAGATCCATCTGAAACTAACGATCAGGATGTTCCGACTAACGAAGTAGATAACTCAGATCCTCGGACTAACTACGTCGTTCGAAGTTCCAAACAGTTATCAGGAACTTATTATTTATTTGGCAAAACTAGTGACTTAGATAAACAATTTGAAATCTTACAAGGCTGGGCTCGAAAGGGAGTTGAGGTTACGGTGCGTGGCTTTTCAAAATGGGCACACGCCTATCTATCCTCTGTCGGTAAAACAGCCAACACAGCAGGAAACAAGAACTCACTGGCACTATCATTAACTTTTAAGTATGCTATGAAGTCCAAAATTGATTATGCCAAAAAGAAATCAAAGAAAAAAACTAAGTCGTCAAGCACAAAAAAAGGTGGCACCAAGAAAACCACTCATAAAACGGTAACCGTTAAAACAGGGATGACCTATTGGTCAATTTCACAAAAAACGGGAGTGAAAGTTTCTAAGTTAGAAAAGTTAAATAAGTGGCCAGCCACTTCGATCCCAGTTGGGGCGAAAGTGAGGTACGAATAATGCCAGTACATGACTATATTCCAATATCACCTGCTGACATTCCTTATCAGCAAGAGATTGATTTAGATTCAGGGAGCTATTTATTTGGGTTTCAATGGAATGAAATTGATCAGTCGCTTACGGTAGATGTTTATCAACTCGATGGTACACCAATCTGGCTTGGAGAAGTTGCAACTTTAAACCAACCGTTATGGCGCGGTATAAATGCTCCAGGCCTCCCAATTGAAACAATTATTCCAATGGATGAGTCAGGAAATGAAGATGAAATTGATCTCGGAAACTTAGGAGATACCGTGCAGCTATGTATTGATGATATTCCGGATGGTGAGGATTAATGGCAGAAAAAATTACAAGCAAGGGTTACTATTGGGGATATTCGACTACTTTGATTATTAACCATAATGGTAACAAGCTAACACTCTCAGAAAAAAATAATGTACCGATTAATTATGATATTCCTTCTGATGATGGTGGCAGTCCTGCTACCTGTACGGTAACCCTGTTTAATTTATCAAAAACTCATTTGGCCAAGATTAATCAAAATGATCACATTATTGTTTACAGTGGTCCAACTGATCTCTATGGTAAATTAACCGAAGGCACGATCACACAAATTTCTCCAGAGACGCGAAGCGGCATGGATAAGGAAACCCAGATAACTTTTGAAGAAGGACGCGATTATTCAAAGGATAAGCGCCTTTACAGTAATTTTAATGGTTCGAAAATGGTAACTCACACCGTTAAAGCCAGTAACGGAAAATCAATTTCATATAAAAAACGAAAGATCAGCAAGGTTAACATTACGTTCAAAAAAGGAACTAAAGCCAGCCAAATTATTGATCGGATTAAACGTGAGGCAAAAATTGAAATTTCAGCAATTAATTTAAAGAAAAATCATGTTTTCAAAAAAGGATATACGCTATCAGCCAAGCCCTTAGCAGCAATTCAAGCAATTGTAAAGGATTGCGGGAGCACGGTTTATTATCGTAAAGGTGCTTTATATATCGATGATGGTGTTAAGCCTAATCCTTATAATGAACATCTATATCTCACGATGCATCATGGATTGACACAAGAGCCAACCTATAACAGTGATGATGACGGTAAGCCGACATGGACTTTAGAATGCTTTGATGACCCACGTGTTTGCGCAGGGTCGGCAGTTTATGTGAAGTCGACCAATCTTACTGGTCTTAAAAGAGTAAAAAGTGTTGATCATACTCATGACCAGGATTCTTATAAAATGGAAGTGGTAGTTTATGCCTAAGAAAAGAAAAGTCGCGGTTGATGCTAAAAATAAGCAATCCAATTTTTTGAAAAATGAATTTTTGGAATTTTTTAAATCAGAAATTAATTGTCATACGATTGGCCGAGTGATTTCATATGATAAGGTTCATCACCGTTGCGATGTTCAACCACTACCACTTCAATCAGATGGTGATAAACGAGCGGCTTTAACTGAAGTTATTGTTCCTGCATCAGTTTGGCAAATGGACACCTTCTTTAAAAAAATTTGTGCCAATAAAAATGTTAATCTTGATGGTTATAAGCCAATGGCAATTAGCTCCGTTGTCTGGGTTGGCTTTTGTGATCGTGAGATGGACAATTGGTCTGGGAAAAACAACTATAAAATCGATACTAAAAGAATGCACTCCATACAAGATGCGGTGATTGAGGCGGTGATTGAACCATGATTGCATTTGGATTAGACAGCACCGGTGACTTGGATTTTAATCCAAACACTGGTGCTTTTAATATGGTCGAAGATGATGATGAAATTGCCCAGAAACTCAGTTTGTTATTGAACATTAATATTGCTGAATTGCTTTGGAATGAAGATATTGGTCTTGATCATAACGAATTACTTGCTAATGCAGATGACCAAGGGATTATTCAGTCGATTTTATCTGACTATCTGCAAGAACAATGGCCAGATACTTTTGATTCAGTTGAAATTACTAATTTCGAAGCTAATCAACAACAGCGGATTACTTCACTAGAAGCAACGGTTACCCTTACAACTGGTGAAACTGTCACGAGCAGTGTTAGCGTCGATGATCAAGGAGGTGAAGATGATGCCACTAACAGCTAATGGATATGATCGCCCTGAACTAGATGATCTCCGAGACAACATCAATGCTTTGTTTATCAAATATTTTGGCGATGGCATTGATCTAGATGATGAGCAGACGCCAGGAATGATTGCTGGCATTTTATCAGAGGTCGATGACTCGTTGGAAAGTCTGGCTCAAGGAGTTTATAACTCCTTTTTTGTTTTGAAAAGTTCCGGAGCGAATCTGGATGATTTGGCGGCTGAAATTGGTGTTTACCGCAAGCCGGCAACTAATGCTTATGTGTATCTACAAGTTGATGGTTATGTCGACCCAGATTCGCCAACGGTTATTCCAGAAGGGACCCAATTTTCTACCCCAGATGGTCAACTGTTTTCAACCTTGGCAGACATTACGATTACTCAACAAGCAACATATGTTGATAGTGGTGGAAATACGCAACCATTGACTGATGATGATGGTAATCCCTTGGGCCGGCAAACAGTTCAGGCAGTGGCCATGGATACTGGGACAGATTCAAATGTTATGCCGGCAACTATTGTTAATCCAGTTAATTCAATTGATGGCTTTTATGCAGTTACTAACCTGCAAGCAGCTACAGGTGGCACGGATGCAGAAACTGATGATGCGCTACGGCAACGAATTTTAGATAACCGTAAAAGTACCGAGAATAGTACGCCTAATGGCATTCAAACGGCCATTAAAAATCTAACTGGAGTAACTGATGTTCGTTTGGTCAATAACAATACCATGAGTACAGACAGCTATGGGAATCCCGCAAAATCAGTTCATCTTTACGTAATTGGCGGTGATGATAGTCAGATTTCTCAAAAGTTCTTTGATGTTTTACCACCACAGACCAATACCATTGGCTCCGTAATTGGTATGGCAACGGATATAGGTGGTCGTCAACATACGGTTTCGTTTGATCGAGCTGATACGGTACCGATTTATATTGAATTGGATTTGAATGTTAACAGTACGGTTTTTGATACTGATAATGGGCCACAAACCATCAAGACTAATATTTTAAATTATTTTGACACTCTCAATATGGGGGACAAAGTGCTTTATTCAAAATTATTTGGTCCTGGCTATTCACCTGCTGGTGTGACTGATGTTGCTGTTAAATTGGGCACAAATGCTAATACATTGGCTGAAACGGATATTAGTGTCAGTGATTTTCAATTGGCAGTTACCAGCTCTGATCATATTACGATTAACGTGACTGAAAACTAAAGAAGGGGTGCTAAATGTATCAAACCGAAACGGACTTATCTGATAGTACTTTGCGAAATTGGTTAACTTCAATGTTCCCAGCAGTTATGAATCAGGAAGATGAATCAAATAACCAAAACTTATTAAACTTGATCGCTGATCTTCTTAATGAACATAAAAATGACTTGCTCAGTATATCAGATCAGGTTTTATTAAATAATGCCAGTGGGCAAACGCTAACAGATATTGCCCTGGACTATGGCATCAATCGGCTAGATGATGACGATGATTTTTTACGATTTCAAGTTCGTTTACAATTATTGAAAAACCATATGGGCATTACAACTAATGATTTAAAAATGTTGATTGCAACGGTTTTAAATATTGGCACAGATATGTTCGACATTAACGGTACCGATAATCCAGAAGAAGTCGAAGTGACCAATATTCCCTTTGATTTTAATTCTGGTGATAAGGCAGAAGTTAAACGCAAGATTTTAACCAATGCTATTCAGTCAATGCTGCCACCAGAATATTTATTAAAGGATTTACAATATGCAACGACAGTTAACAACCAAATTTATGTGGGAGTTCATGCCCAGTCCTATCCACAAATTACTGTTAAGGAGATGGTTTAATTGGCAACACCAAATGTGGGAATCTTAACTAATGCGGGCAAAAATTTAATTGATCAAGTTAACGCCGGTCAAACTAAAATTACTTTTAGCAAGATTGCTTTTTCTAGTATGGATAATAGCCAGCTGACGGATGATCAGGTTAAAGCATTAACAGCAATCACGCCGCAGGAAGTTGTAGTTAATAATCCAGAAGTTACTCTGGATAATAACACTGGTGAAACTCGAATTCGAGCAACTGGTACTAATGAAGCATTAACTGATGGCGTTTACGTTAAAACCTATGCTGTTTATGCTAAAGATGATTCAGGCAATGAGATCTTATATGGAACTACGGTATCTCCTAATCCTAATTACTTGCCAGAATATGATGGTGTAACTCCGCAAGTAGTTACTTATTCATACAAAGTGAATATTAGCAATACCAGTAATATCACTTTTACTAATTCAAACGACGTTTATGTTTCAGATACTGATTTAGCTGAGGCATTACAGCCTTATGCCAAAACAATCGATGTTAATCAACAACTGGATAAAAAGGTTAACGTTTCTGATATGCGTAAACCAGCTAGCGATGTCGCAGGAATCGACGAAGTTTCCACATTGCAAACTCAAGTTGATAACAGTGCTGTAGGAACTAACCTGTATACCGATACCAAGAATTTTGACAACCCAGCATCATGGCGGGGTTTCGATAGCTGGACAAAAACTACGGATACCTATAATGGATTTGGTGTAATGCAGACAACACAAAGTTGGAATGGACTAAGCCAATATATCCAAGTTAAAAAGGGTGATGTTTTAACTTATAGTGTATATGCAAAATATATAAGTGGTACTGGAACAAGTGAAATCTACTGGACACTAACCAGTCAAACTGAAGGCAATTATAGTAGTGCTACAGAAGATTCAGGCTATAATTATAATAATGTAACTATAACAGATTCATGGCAGAGAGTGTCAAGGACAACAGTTGCCACTAGTGACGGTTACCTTCGCCCTCGACTTGAACGAGAGATTGAAAATACCAATACCCTGCAGATTGCCGGAATTAAATTAGAAAAGGGCAGTGTAGCTACTGATTGGTGCCCTAATCCAGATGATAAAGTAAATGTAGCTGACATGCGTAAACCAGCCAGTGATGTAGCCGGAATTGAAGAAGTTAACGCTAAAGCAGATGATAGCAAAGTTGTCCATACCGCTGATATGCGTAAGCCAGCCAGCGATGTAGCCGGAATTGAAGAAGTTAACGCTAAAGCAGATGATAGCAAAGTTGTCCATACCGCTGATATGCGTAAGCCTGCAAGTGATGTAGCCGGAATTGAAGAGGTTAATGCCAAAGCAGATACCTCAGCAGTTGACCAGCTTAAAACTAACTTAACCAACCAAGTTTCCACATTGCAAACGCAGGTTGATAACAGTGCCGTAGGAACTAACTTGTTACTAGGAACGAGTTCGTCGGAACAGTCATACACGGATAGCTTTTCAACGGTGGCCGGTTGGAGTAGCAATTCAGGGTCCGCTATCCTAGAGGCTACTAATGCCGGGAGCACCTATACCTACTCAATGTATTTAACAAAATTAACAGGTTCTTTTATTTTTGGGTATTGGGCATATGACAGCAATAAAAAATATATTGGATGGTATTATAGTGGTGTTCATTCTTCATCGGGTAAAGTTTCATGGACATTCACAGTTCCTAGCGGCATATCTTATATAGATCCACATGTTGTGCGCAATTCTGATGATTTCACTTGCACAGCAAAAGGAGAAAAACTTGAACTCGGTTCACATGCCACTGATTGGTGTCCTAATCCAGATGACAAAGTGAACGTATCTGATATGCGTAAGCCAGCCAATGATGTTGCAGGAATTGAAGAAGTTAACGCCAAGCAAGATAAGCTAACTATCACACCTGCTGATGATTCCAAAGTCGCCCACCTATCTGGAGCAAACAACTTCGACACCACCCCAACGGTCAACAATAATCCGTTGCTTCTCGCAAGCAGTTTACCGTCTGATCTAGCACGAACAGGTTCAGATCAAGAGTTTACGGGTAAAAATACTTTTGATACTGCGCCAATTGATAAGACAACGGGCAAGCCATATATCACTAAAGATGGTGTCCCAAGCGATGTTGCACGAACGGGACAGGATGCCAACTTTACTGGTAGACTGCAGAAAGGAGGTATCGATGTCGCTACGGCGGCTGACTTAAAAAGCGTTGAGAACTCGGCTTGGCGTATAGCTGATTTATCAAGTAGCAACGGATTACTAAAACCAAAATCATTTTTTTATAGAATTGACGATACCAATAAAACAATGTATTTTCTATTGCCACTGATGTCTACTACGTCTAGCTATGCTCCTTATTCGAGACTAATTGATTTGTCTTCTATCATCCATAACGTTCAATCAGTTAGCGGATATTTCCTTTGGTCTTCAGCAGAATACTATGTTACTTCTTTTGCAGTTATTGGTGCTGGAGATGGTGCTTATATAAAAAATAATTCGCTATTGCATATTGAACAATATAATTATCTTATAACGACAACGCCTACAAACTCTGTCGATTCATTAAAATCTTATAATGGTATATGTTCATTAACTTATGATTCACTTATGAATGACAATTAGAAAGAAGAATATTTTTATGACTTATTATGTAACACTTGATACCGATGATCGGGTATTCAATTTTGGCAAAATATGATATAATTTTTCCGTGGATAACAACGCCTCCAATGTTGCTATTCACACCCAAAGAATATATTCCCCTCAGAATATATCTTTCCAAATTATATTCATATTTCTTATTCATATACCCCAATATATGAAGTAGCGCCTGTCCCCCCCGATAGGTGCTTTTCTTTTGCCCAAAAACAGAAAGGAGCGTGATGCTCATTGCCATTAAGTGATAAGGATCATCAAATGTTGCTGGAACATGGTAAAGAATTATCGGATCACGAACAACGTATTAGTGATCTGAGTAACAAAATGAACGACACATTAAAGAGTGTTAATGAGAGCAACAAATATTTACGGGAACAAAACAATCATATTTTGGAAGCAATCATCAAAGGAAACGAAAAGAATGACACACACAAGCAAGAGATGGAAGTTATCAATCGTCAGAACTTGTGGAAGGTGGTTACCATTGCGATCGGGTCCAGTTCCGTAATTTATTTGATTCTACAACAACTCATTCATTTCTTACATTAGGAGGAGAATATTATGCAAATTTTTAAGCAAATCACTGATGTTTTTAACTGGTTGGAAAGCACCGGCATTCTGGCGGCAATTGCTGCTTTGATTCTGGTGGTAATTAAACAGGTACAGCCATACTTAAAACTGCACATTAAAAATAAACAAATCAATCAGGTTGTTCAGTTTGCACTTACCACTGTTACCAAGTTCGCCACTCTTGAAGGCTTGTCAAAATCTGATCGTAAAAAAGCGGCCGACAAAGATGTCGCTGACTTTGCAGACCAACTTGGTTTGACTTGGGTGACACCAGAAATTGTTGACTCAATCGTTGAAGCAGCCTATCAGCAATTCAAGAAGTTAGGCTACGACAACCACGCACCAAAGACTTCGCCGGAGCCGACCGAAAATTCGGCCGCTCCACAAACACCAGCAAGCTCTGCTTCATCTACTGCACAAGTACCCACTTCGAAGCCTGAAAATGAAGCAGAATCCGCTTCTCAAGCACCTCAAACCATCCAATCAGTAGCAAATTCAGGGAGTGATCAGAATGCCTAAAATTGTAATTGATCTTGCCAGTTACCAAAGATCATCAGTTTCATACTTCAAAACTTTTAAAGCTCATGGAGTTGATGCTGCTATGGTCAAATTGACTGAGGGCACCAACTACTTGAATCCGAAAGCATCCGCCCAAGTGAAGAATGCCTATAAAGTATTTGGTGCAGTTGGCGCTTACCACTTCTTTCATGGAAATGGGACAGCAGAAGCGCGGTACTTTTTGGCTTGGGTCAGGAAGTTTGGACTGGATAAGTCAACAGTTCTAGCAATTGATGTTGAAGCATCCGGATTGCCCTACAATACAACTCCCCAAGTGAACGTCTTTTTGCGCTATCTTATCAATGCCGGTTATAAAAATGTCATCACCTACGGCAGCGGTTCCTGGTTCAATTCTGGACGAATTAAGCGATCGGAACTTATTGACAAGCATATTTGGGTGGCTGCCTATGGCGTATCACAGCCTGGGGTGGCTAATGCAAATAGTTGGCAGTTTACCGATAACTTTAAAGGATTAAAGGTCGACGCTTCGTATGACTTTGATGGCTCACTGTCTGGGAGCAAAACAAGCGCTAAGCCAAGTTACTATCAATCGAAAAAAATTGGCTTGTATGAAGTAACAGCGCCACAACTATGGATCTACAAGAAAAAGAATTTTGGAAAGGCCACTAAAAGCTATCAGGCATTGGCCAAGGGCTCACGTGTGTGGGCGTATGCGGTTAAGTACGGCAAGATTACACATCTAAAGCTGAAGTACGCAAATGGCTATATTTCAAGCAATGCTGAATATATCCGAAGAATTTATTTAAAAAAATAAAAGTGTTTACGTTTTTTCAACCAAAAGTGTAAAAGTGGAAAAATGATGTGAGAACGTTGATACATCAAGCCCACCTCGTTAATTCGGGGTGGGCTTTTTTATTTTTAATACATTGATTTAATATGGATTGCTTTGTATACTTATGTAAAATGATTAAATGAGGGAATTAACTTGAATGGGGTATGTCAAAATTCAGTATATTTTTTTGTTGATGATTCAGGTGTTTTAAACAAAAATTCTCCCTGCAAAGATTTTATTTATGCAGGCTATTCTTTCTTGTCTAAAACAAAAATGGAAGACGCTAAGCGAAGATACCGTAATATGGTACATATTGTTAAAAATGCAACTCATATTGACGGTGAGATTAAAGCTTCAAAACTAGAGAAAAAGTATAAGAATAAGTTATTTAAAGTATTTAAATACGAACAAAGCTTTTCTGTTGCTGTTGATATTTCTAAAGTTTATGATCACATATTAGGATCAAAAAATTCTATCCACCGATATAAGGATTATGTTTTAAAGCGTATCATTAAATCCGAAATTTTGAATTATATTAATAAAAATATTATAGATGCCAAAGATGATTTAAAAATTCATATCTATTTAGATGAGCAAGCAACGGCTACTAATGGTGTCTATACTCTTAAAGAGTCTATCTATGAAGAACTGGCCGAGGGCATTTCAAACTATGATTACGGAACGTTTCACGATCCGGTAATGGAAGGGAAAGTTATAGTCTCGGTAGAATATTGTGATTCATCCATGAATTATTTAATTCAAAGCGCCGATATATTAGCCAACAGAATCGAAAATTCTTATTATTTTGGTGACCAAAGTCTAAGAAAAATTCCCAATCATTTATGCTTGAATATGCCATAGTCTTCCTTTATACTAAACATGCAGGCGGAACTGGTACCGTACTGGCCACAGCAGGGTTGCGATAGAAATATTAAGCGTAATTTAAGTACGCCGTCCTTGCTGGATTCCCTGGCAAAGGGAATTTACATAGACTGTTTCCCATTCCATATAATGGAGTGGGATTTTTTGCGTATTGAAAAAGTAAAATTAGCCGGATAACTGTTTACATTTTTCATAAATATAGATACGATAAAAATAAAATTCTCTTGTTTTCTTCCGACATTTTTACTGCGTAATTCAAAATACTCTCAAATATCGTCAAGTATTTGCAAAGCATTTCAAAATACAGAATGCCTATGAATGCTTTTTATACCAAGTGATTTCAAGCATCTTAAATTACTGTGAAATATGCTTAAAATTACAGCTCTCATAC
>NZ_BAKI01000036.1 GCF_000583655.1 Lentilactobacillus farraginis DSM 18382 = JCM 14108 | reverse complement strand
TTTTTTACACCAGTTTGATATTTTTGAGGTACTAAAAGAGGGAGAAGAAAGCCATGATAGATTATTGCAGCTGCATAAGCAAAATGGTCAGACCGTCATTTACGTTACCCATGATTAACAGGAAGCAATGGCTCTGGGTGATCGCATTGCGGTGATTAATGACGGTAAAATTCAAATGATTGAGACGCCGGATAGTTCCCCGGTTGAAGTCGGGGTCGTCGTGGACTATGGTAGGTATAAACAGTTAACTTGCCGGGCATTTGATAACCAACGGCTGAAAGTAGTGGTTAATCAATGGCCCGTGCGGCCTGGAAAAATTGCTTACGCCACCTTTGAGGCGTCGGCGATCCTGTTGTTTGACCCGAAAACCAACGTGAATGTTATCGACAGTCAGCCAGATTATGTATTGGAGTGATGATAATGGTTCAGTGTAAAATTGTGCAAATTTCCGATACGCATTTAACACCGGCGGGTAAGTCTCCCGCCAATCACCAGCGGATTGATCCGGAAGAAAAACTGCAAAAAGTGTTCGATGATATTTATACCACCAACGTTAATCCGGATTTAATTGTTATCAGCGGCGATCTGGTCCATGAAGGCGATGCAGATTCGTATGCTGATTTCCATCATATTTTGGATCAGGAACAGGAACGCTTAATGGCACCGATTAAAGTGATTTTAGGCAATCATGACCGGACTGATCAATTCTATAAAGGCTTCTTAGGTAAGAAACACTTTGGCCGGCGTTATTATTATCATGAACAATTGGCCGGTTGGGACTGTTATTTTTTAGATACCAAGTGTGGGAATATTGAGCAGGGGTATCTGGATAAAACCCAGCTACAGTGGTTAAAAGACCAGTTGCGCGAGGCCAGATACCCAGGGTTGATTTTTATGCATCATCCCCTTTATGGCCCACCGTTGCAGCAGATGCGCTATAGTATTCTGCAAAATGGGGATGACCTGTTAAAGGTCATTGCCGATGCGAATGTTAAAGCGATTTTCTCCGGGCACGTGCATTTTGCCAGCAGCTATTTGGTGGCAGGGATTCTTAACGTGGTGGCTGATTCAACTGCATATCACATTAATTGTACGAATCCGCGGGAACATTTTGTGGCGGATGGGACAGCATATAATGTAATTACGCTGGCTGATGATAATATTGGCGTGGAACAGCGGTTAATGTATCTGGGGACTAAAACAATCAACGCGTTTAAAATTCCAGATACTGACTTTGTTGATAAAAAAATCCTTAAGCAGGCATGGAACAGTGTCCTGAGTAAGGAATAAATGGTTTCTTATTGTTTTAGCTTGGAATACAAGGCCATATCCCTGAACTGGCCATTATAAAAAGCATATTGCTTTAAGATACCATCTAAATGAAAGCCTCGGCGTTCAGCGACGCTGCGGCTTTTTTGATTGTTCTTGTCGGCCATTATCTCGATTCGGTTCATGTTCAATTCATTGAAAGCGATGGTTTCCAATTCCCGAACAGCGGCTGTCATAATGCCCTTTCCTTGGCAGCTGCCGGCCAACCAGTAGCCAATTTGACAGCGATGATGTTCCTGGCTGATTTGATGCAGATCAAGCAGGCCAACAATGTTATCACGATACATGATGGCCGCAAACCAGAAAGTACCGGCAGCATACGCTGTCGCCCGTTCTTGATAAAAGCCTGTTCGTCATCGGCTGAATACATGTCTTTTACCCAAGGCAGCCATTGGCCAAATTCGGTTCGGTTATTTTCCACAATTTCCAGCAGGGTCGCTGCGTCACGTTCTTCGGGGATTTTAAAGGCAGTTGTTTCATTAACTTTATGGATAAACATTTGATTTCCCTCTTTTCAAGTATTCAAAACCAGTATACTATACTGATCAGGTTCATAAAAAGTGCTGTTAAAGTTGAAAGTCGAATGCCGGGTGAGACATACGCAAACCAATCGCAAACTATTTAGCTTAAGTTTGCGATTTTTGACATTCATCGTGGCTGCAACCAAATGGTGCTGGCCCTGGCAAATGAGATTAAGTATACTGATATCAAAAGTTGCAGCGAATTTAAATTTATAGGGAGGTATATTATTTTGAAAATTGGTAAAGTACTTCAACTGCAACGGGAAAAGCATCATTGGTCTCAAGCAGAGTTGGCAGAAAAGTTGAATATTTCCCGCCAATCAGTCTCTAAATGGGAACAGGAAGTTGCTCTTCCCAGTTTTGCCAACGTTGTTGCGATTAGTGATTTATTTAAAATTTCACTGGATGACTTAATTAGAGGAGACGATGAACTTATGGATAAACTGTCACGAAACGACAAAATGCGACCGGTAACCAAAATTGTATTGTGGGCAATGGCCCTTGCGGTTGGAATTTACATATTACTTCAAGTATTTCAGGTTAGTGCTTCAGATGCCGGAAATTGGATAGAAGTCCCATTATTTTTTGCTTTTGTCGGCTTCTTGTTTACGATTAATTGGCGTCAGTTGAACCGGGCTTTTTCCAAACCAGCCATTATATTGGGTATTATTGTCCTAACGCTGGTTTTAATCCCGGAAATCTATGGGTTTGTTCATGGTATCGCAAATGGTATGTGGGAAGCTTATCAAGGATTCAAAGATAGCTATTATGGGAATTAGATAAATTAAAAGGAGACTAAATCCAATCAAGATGGATGTTAGTCTCCTTTTAATTAGCCCGCACACTCGCTTAGTGTCTTGAAGCGAGGTGATGATCGGTAAATCTAAATCCAAGCAATACCAACGCAGCTGCGATTAAGAATGATAGTAAACCCGGCAAAACAGAAGTTAAGCCAAAACTGGCAACGATTGAAGCAAAAATCGTCCCAATTATCAAAGTCAACAAACCAATAATTGTGATTCTTAGGTTTTCATCCATGAGATCGCTCCCCCTACATTTTAATGAAAAACTGCAAGCAATTTGGAGATGGCTGAACAGTTGCTCAAATTGAGGTTCAAGCCATTGTCAGCCGGGCTGGATTAAGGAACTTGTTAAACACAGCTATAATATATCTGTGCTTCTCTCCACCACTTATTATACTGATATGACATAGAAATGTCATCAATATTGTGCCTAAATTATCAACAAATTTTGTTTAATGTTCATTATAAATAAACACATGTTAATCCCTTTTGAAGCTGACTTCCCGAATGCTCACTTGCAACCATCAGCTGATTACGCTATGATAAAAACATCTTAATAAAGGATGTGAATCAGCATTGAAAATTGTAAATCGTTAATCAGAAATTTGATACCAACTGTTTTATGCAGGGGGTCAGTCTGTGCGATTTGCGATTAATTTCAATGTCTGAACGATTTGAACCATTGGGTTTGAATTACCATCGACGACTTGAAGAAGCAACTATGACCCCGTCCACGGTTTTTGATCGTGACGGGGGTTATTTTTTGATTGGCCGACTGCTCCTGCATACTTAAGGAGTGGCTTTATAGTGGGAACAATTCAAATTAAAAATTTATCATTTCGGTATGATGGCATGGTCAGCAATCTATTTAACAGCTTCAATCTTAATATTGATGAGAGCTGGAAACTGGGTTTGATTGGCAGAAACGGGCGCGGTAAGACAACTTTTTTGAAGTTATTACTAGGAAAGTATGCGTATCACGGTGAAATTCAGTCAAGCGTTCGATTTAATTATTTCCCGCAACCAATTCAGAATCCTGACGCGACAGTCGCGACGGTTTTAACGACCATTTCAGGATTGAGTACCTTCGAAATCTGGCGACTGCAGTTGGAGATGGATAAGCTGGGGTTGGCTGATGAACTGCTGGTCCGACGGTTTTCAACGTTAAGCCCGGGTGAGCAGACCAAAGCATTGCTGGCCGCGATGTTTACCGATGACACAACGTTTCAACTAATTGACGAACCAACCAATCATTTGGACATTGCCGGCCGCCAAATTGTTGCCGAGTATCTGAAAAGTAAACAAGGCTTTATCGTCGTCAGCCATGACCGGTATTTTATCGATCAGGTGATTGATCACGTTTTATCAATTGATCGGGCCAAAATTCAGCTGTTTGATGGCAACTATGAAACCTGGCAGCGGGAATTTGATCGGGAAAATCTAACTGAGCAACATGAGAAGACCCACCTGCAGACCGAGATTAAACGGCTGCGGATAAATGCTGATCAGGTCAAACGGTGGGCCGGTCAGGCAGAAGGAAAAAAGTCTAAACAATCAAAGGCTTATCGGGGGCAGAAGAATGCGAACTTGGACAAGGGCTTCCTGGGGCACAAAGCTGCTAAAGTCATGAAACGTTCCAAAAGTACGCTGCGACGAACCGAGAAGGCTATTGATGACAAGAAGTCACTGTTAAAAAACATTGATGAAGCCGTTTTACTAACTCTGAATTACCAACCACCGTACCAAAATCATCTGTTAATGGTCAGTGGCCTGCAGGTTAAACGTAATCAGCGGGTTTTAAACGCACCGGTGACCTTTGATCTGACCCGCGGGCAACGGCTGGTATTGGCCGGCCCAAACGGCCTTGGGAAAACAACGTTGATAAAAGCGTTGTTGGGTGAAAGACAATTAATTGCCAATGGCAGCTTTTCACTTAGTAAGACAGTTAAGATTTCCTATCTGACGCAAAATTTTGAAGCCCTGACCGGTTCGCTGGCAGACTACGCAGGCCATTATGGGATTGTCTTGTCGAAACTGCTTAACGTGCTCAAAAAGTTGGGCTTTGAGCGTTCGGCGTTCACGGAGAATTTGGCCGATCTTAGTATGGGTCAAAAGCGAAAAGTATCCTTGGCCAGATCGTTATGTGAGCCGGCCAATCTTTATATTTGGGATGAGCCGTTGAACTATTTGGACGTCATTACTCGACGGCAGGTTCAGCAATTGATTTTGGCGGTTCAGCCGACAATGCTGATAATTGATCATGACAGGGTATTTGTTAAAGCGGTTGCGACCCAACCGGTGATTAGGCTGAAAAAGCTTAGTTGAACCAACGCTTGAGAAGCAGGCTGGCAAATGATTGCATAATTGAGAGTGGTAGGAGGTTGCCTTTCGGCGCACGTCTCCGCTCAGTAATAATTGTGATTAAACAAAACAAACGGGACCGGACAAAATTACTTTTTGTCTTGGTCCCGTTATTTTTAATACATTAATTACTTAGAGTTTGGCGCTGGCCAGTGTTTGAAGCGAGGCGTCGATTTTTTCCGCGCACATGCGGCCTTCATGAATTCCCCAGATAACGAGGCTGGGACCGCGGCGGCAGTCGCCGGCAACGTAAATCTGGTTGTCATTGGTAGTGTAATTAGCATTCTTTGTGGTAATCCCAAATTGATCAAACAGCCATTGTTCAGCACCGGTGAAGCCCATTGCCAATACGACAACGTCAGCTTTAATTTTCTTTTCGGTGCCGGCAATTGGCTTGAAATGATCAACTTGACTGATCTGAGCTTCGGTAACGTGACCGTTTTTACCAAAGAAAGCGGTCGCGGTTGCTGAATATTCGGTAATATCACCAAATAGTGCCTTGGCTTCCTTTTGACCATAACCGGTCTTAAGAACCATTGGCCATTCCGGCCACTGGTTTTGCGGTGTTCGTTCTTTGGGAAGGGGCGGGGTAATTTCCAATTGGGTAATTCCGGCACACCCTTGACGAATCGCGGTTCCAATACAGTCATTTCCAGTATCGCCGCCACCGAGAACCAGAACGTGTTTGCCTTTTAATCGGTCATTAGCTTGGGTACCGTCTTTCAAAACTTCCTTGGTTGCCAGTTTCAAGAAGTCGGCAGCTTGATAAATGCCATTCAGGTCACGACCCGCAACGTTCAAATCACGAGCTTGACGGGCACCCGTACAGATGACAATTCGGTCGAACTGCTGCTTGAGTTCGTCTGCTGAAATGTCTTTGCCGACTTCGGTATTGGGTACCAGTTCAATGCCCACCTGTGACAAGGTTTTGATGCGGCGTTCAACGATTTCTTTTGGCAGTTTCATGTTGGGAATGCCATACATGAGAAAGCCGCCAAAGCGGTCGTCACGCTCAAACAGGGTTACAGAATGCCCTAATTGATTAAGGCGCCATGCAGCTGAAATGCCGGCCGGACCACTACCGATAACGGCAATTTTTTTACCGGTCCGATGCAGTGGCTTGCCGGAATCAACTACCCAGCCGTTTTTAAAGGCCTGTTCAATAATAAACTTCTCGTTATTGCGAATGGTAATACCGGGTCCGTTAAGTGCCTGCACACAGGAAACTTCGCAGGGCGCCGGACAAACCCGACCGGTCATATCCGGCAGCATGTTTGTGCGGCTTAAGCGTTCGAATGCCCGCCGGTCCTGATCACGATAAACCAGGTCATTCCATTCGGGAATTAAATTATCGTTGGGACAGCCACTGACAGCCCGGCCGCCACCGAAGAAAACGCCGTGGTGACAAAACGGAATCCCGCAGTTCATACAACGAGCGGCTTGCTGGCGACGATCGGCGTCGCTTAAGTCAAGCTCCATGGCATTAAAGTCTTTGACCCGCTGCATGATTGGCCGCATGGGATTGTCTTTTCTGGGATATTTTAAAAATCCTCTTGGATCTGCCATTTTGAATTCCTCCTAATCTTGACTTGTAGCCGTATAAAAGGCTTTTTCAATCACTTTTTCTTCTGAAATCCCCGGTTTGGTATATTCACGAATCAGCTTGCGCATCTTGTGATAGTCACGTGGGTAAACCTTAATGAAGGTCTTTTTCTCAGTGTCCCAGTTATCCAGAATTTTTCGGGCGGTTTCGGAATCGGTGTATTGAACATGTTTCTTTAGGAGTTCTTTAAGGATGCTGTCGTCACCGGCTTCATCCAAATGGTAGAGGTCAACCAGATCCCGGTTGCATTTTTTGGCAAAGTCGTGGGTCCAATCGTAAACGTAAGCCACACCACCAGACATACCGGCAGCAAAGTTACGACCGGTGCGGCCGAGAATGACGGCCACACCACCGGTCATGTATTCACAACCGTTGTTGCCGACACCTTCAACAACAACGTTGGCACCGGAGTTACGAACACAGAACCGTTCACCGGCCCGCCCGTTAAAGTAGGCTTCACCACCGGTAGCACCGAAGCAGGCAACGTTGCGACAATTGGTGAGTGGGTATAAAGCTCTTTAGCCTGATGTGGTGCGGCAACGATCAGCCGGCCACCTGATAGGCCTTTGCCGACATAGTCGTTGGCTTCACCCACCAGCTTAATTTCAAGCCCTTGGGTAATAAAAGCCCCAAAGCTTTGGCCGGCGGTACCATGGTAGTTAAAGCGCAGTTGTCCCGGCTTTAAGCCGTAGTTGCCGAAGTGAGCGCCGATCCAGCCGCCCAGACGAGTACCGACTGCCCGGTCAACATTGTTGATCGGTAAATTGATGGTAGTTGCGTTATGGTTTTTCAAGCTGGTTTCAGCAAAGCGGTCCAAATCCGGCCAATTGTACTTCGGCTTAAATGGACTTTCTTTTTTACGCTCGATCGTAATCGTTTTGTTTAACATCCGATCGTAATTAAGTGTCTTGGACTTGCCGGATGGCACGTAGCGGGGCTTTAGGTGCTCGCCATGGCCAACCATTTGGTCAACGGTGCGATAGCCCAAAGCAGCCATTTGCTCCCGCAGGTCTTCGGCTAAAAAGCGCATCATGTTGATGACATGTTCCGGTCGACCTGCGTAGAGCTTACGCAATTCCGGATTTTGGGTGGTAATCCCAACCGGGCAGGTATTTAAGTTACATTTGCGCATCATAACACAGCCGATTGAAACCATCGTTAGGGTCGCAAAACTGAATTCTTCGGCTCCCAGCATAATGGCAATCGCAATATCACGACCCGTCAGCAGTTTGCCGTCGACTTCCAAAGTGGTTCGTTGACGCAGCTTGTTTAAAGCCAGCGTCTGATGCGCATCGGCCAGGCCCATTTCCCACGGCAGGCCGCAGTCACGGGTGGAGTTTCTTGGTGCTGCGCCAGTCCCGCCATCGTAACCGGAGATGACAACGGTGTTGGCACCGGCTTTAACAACACCGGCCGCAATCGTGCCAACGCCGGTTGAGGAAACCAGCTTGACGTTAATTTTGGCGTAGGGGTTAACCTGCTTTAAATCATAAATTAATTGAGCCAAATCCTCGATTGAGTAAATATCATGGTGGGGCGGCGGTGAGATTAATTGAACCCCGGCGATTGAACCCCGGATACTGGCAACCCATGGGTAGGCTTTTCCAGCCGGCAGCTGGCCGCCTTCACCGGGCTTGGCACCCTGGGCCATCTTGATTTGGATCTCTTCGGCACTCATCAGGTACTCAGTGTTTACACCAAAGCGGGCTGTTGAGACCTGTTTGATTTTGCTATTGCGGTCAAGACCATCGGCACCTACGTGGAATCGGCTGCGGCTTTCGCCACCCTCACCGGAATTACTGCGGGCCCCTAATTTATTCATCGCAATCGCAATTGTTTCGTGGGCTTCTTCTGAAAGGGCCCCAAAACTCATCGCACCGGATTTGAAACGTTTCACAATTGAACTAACGGGTTCAACTTCGCTTAACGGTACCGGTTTATTATCATTTTTTTCAATGTTCCACATTGAACGCAGGGTAACCGGGTTGTCTTTGGCCTCCGCGTTCATTTCAGCCGTGTACTTTTGATATTCTTGGTAATCGCCGGTTCTGACAGCTTTTTGGAATTGATAGATACTCTTTGGATTATAGAGATGTTCTTCACCGTCAACTTTAAACTGGAAGCTGCCGCCGGAAGGCAGGTCGTCAATTGAATGATTGCTGAAAGTTAATTTGTACTTTCGGTAGTATTCGTCTTCGATCTGATTCAGGCTAATGCCGCCGATTCTGGTTGGAGTTCCCGTAAAGTATTGTTCTACGACATCATCAGCCAAGCCGACAGCTTCGAATAATTGTGCGCCTTGGTAACCGGCGGTAGTGGAAATCCCCATCCGGCTCATGATCTTAATAATCCCCTTGGTAGACGCGTGGCAATAATCCGCCAGATGGTCTTCCAGGCCACGTTCACGAAGCGTTGCAAATGCACCATATGGGTGAATGGCAGCCGCACCGTAGCCCAATAGACAGGCGAAGTGGTGAATTTCACACGCTTCGGCGGTATCGACCACGATTGAAGCAGCCGTGCCTTTTCCTTGGCGGACCAAATAATTGTGTAAGCCGGAAACGGCCAAAAGAACCGGCATCGTCATTTGATTATCGGCAACCGGACGATCACTTAATACCAAAATGGTTGCGCCGCTGTCAATCGCATTTTCAGCTTGGGTAAACAATTCCTTAAGGACGTGGGCCAACCGATCAGGGGTATCCGTTAAATCGTAAGCTAAGGATAACTTTGCCACTTTTAAGGCTGGTAAATCCAAGCTGAGAATTTTGGCGTATTCCTGATCACTTAGAATTGGACTGTTGATTTTGAGTTTATGGCAGTTTTCAGCCGAATCTTTAGTACAATCGCCGTCACGGCCTAAAAAGCCGAATGTGCCGATAACCACCTTTTCACGTAACGGGTCAATCGGTGGATTGGTCACTTGGGCAAAGGACTGCTTAAAGTAGGTAAACAGTGACTGCGGCTTTTTGCTTAAAACGGCCAGCGGCGAATCAAAGCCCATTGCCACAACGGGTTCGCCACCGTTTTTGGCCATTGGGATTAGCGCCGTTTGAATGACTTCGTGCGTGTAGCCGTTTCGAAGCCATAATTTCTTTAAGCTGTCTTTGGAGATGCTTGCTTCAGGTTTAACTTCAGGTAATTTGTCGAGTGTTAGTCGGTTAGCATTGAGCCATTGCTGGTAAGGATGAGCTTCGGCGCATTGACGCTTTAGTTCATCGGTTTTTGAAATTCTGCCGGTACTGGTATCAACCAGAATCATTTCAGCCGGAGCCAGGATTCCTTTATCAACGATGTCACTTGGATCGACATCGACAACGCCGGATTCCGAGGCAACCACGAGTTGGTTGTCTTTGGTTAACGTAAAGCGGGATGGGCGCAGACCGTTTCGGTCAAGAAAAGCGCCGACTTGAATCCCATCAGTGAAACACAGGGCGGCCGGGCCGTCCCAAGGTGCCATGAAGGTGGCATTATACTCATCAAATGCCCGCTGTTCAGCTGACATTTCCGTGCCGTCACCCCAAGCTTCGGGGACCATCATCATTAATGATTGTGGAATCGAGCGGCCGTGACGGTATAAATATTCCATACAATTTTCCAGTTTGGCAGAGTCGGAATCATCTTCGTCGTAAATTTCGATGCCGTGGCTGGTCATCCAATTCTCAGCGCCTTTTAATGTATTAATTTCACCGTTATGGGCCAGAAATCGGAACGGTTGGGCCCGATCCCAGCTTGGAAAGGTGTTGGTTGAGAAACGGGAATGAATTAGGCAGATTGCACTTTTCATCTGCGGATCGTGAAGGTCCGGGTAAAAGAGGCTGACTTGATAAGCGTGCAGCATGCCCTTATAAACAATGGTGCGACTTGACATCGAGCAGATATACATTGATTGTCGATCAAAGGTCTTTTCAAGCTGACGTCTCAGTATATAAAGGTGGTCTTCAAAGTCCTGACCGGGTTTGATGTCGACCGGCCGCTGCAAGACTACCTGAACGAATCCCGGCATGGATTGTTGCGCAGCCGGACCACAATTTTCGTACACAAATGGCACATTGCGGGTCCACAGAACCGGGAACCCGGCTTCGTCAATTTGGCTGGTAACGGCTGCCAGCATTGACGCTTTTTCAGCTTCGTCATGCGGTAAGAAGAGTTGAGCAACCGCATAATCGCCAAATTTGGGTAACGTTAATTCACATTTCGCCATTTGGTCGCGGAAAAAGGCATCCGGTAATGCCATAAGTATCCCAGCGCCGTCACCTGTATCGGGTTCAGCCCCGGTACCACCACGATGATTCATTCTTTGTAACATGGTCAACGCTTTTTCCACAATTTCGTGACTCGGATGGCCGTCCACTTGAGTGATGAAGCCCATTCCACAGGCTGCATGCTCAAACTTGGGCGAGTACATTAACTTGCCGTCATCCTTTAAGTTATCCATGAAACCACCTACCTTAAATAATTTTAACTTGGATTGTCCATACCAATTGTGTAGTTCTCATAGTATTCTAATAATTATAAAATTACAATGTTTTTTTGCGTGATGTCATAAAAAACCGGGAAATTCCTAATTTTGAATAAAGTTGGTCTATGTTTGAATAAAAATAGTCGGCCTGATAATTATTCCAATAGAGAAAAATAAAAAATTCTAAATGAATATCGGCTTTGGTATTGCCAAAGAGGGGGCTTAGCGTTTATAATTTAATCAATTTTTAATGATGCACGTTTATGGGCGTAATTGTCACCATAAATATTCCAAATGTATGTAAAAGTACATATTTCTGATAGAATCAAGTCAGTTTAAACAAGCGTTATGAAAGGAGAATCGCGACATGGCAACTTTAAAAGTAACCGATCTGCACGTTGCAGTTGAGGATGAGGAGACCAAGAAACGACAAGAAATTTTAAAAGGGGTCAATCTGGTCATCAATACGGGGGAAACTCACGCGATCATGGGACCAAACGGAACCGGAAAATCGACGCTGTCTGAGACCATTATGGGGAACCCGAATTATCACGTTACTCAGGGTGACATTACATTGGACGGCGAAAGCATCTTAGATAAGAAAGTCGATGAACGTGCCCGGGCCGGCTTATTTTTAGCCATGCAGTATCCGGTTGAAATTAAAGGAATTACCAATTTGGAATTTATGCGGACAGCGGTTAACGCAACCCGGGAAAAGCCTTTACCGATTCGAAAGTTTTTAAAGAAACTCGACGAAAATTTAAAAGTATTGAATATGTCCGACGAGATGACCGAACGTTATTTAAACGAAGGCTTCTCCGGTGGCGAAAAGAAACGAAACGAAATCTTACAATTAATGATGATTCAGCCCAAGTTTGCGATTCTGGACGAAATTGATTCAGGACTTGATATTGATGCTCTACAAGTGGTTGCCAAAGGGGTTAATCATATGGCCAGCCCAGACTTTGGGACGTTAATGATTACCCACTATCAACGATTGCTGAAGTATATTCATCCGGATCAGGTTCACGTGATGATGGATGGGCGAATCGTTAAAACCGGTGACGCGGTTTGGCAGAAAAGCTTGAGGCGGAAGGTTACGCCGGTTTGAAAGATGAACTTGGCCTGGACGTTAACCTGGTAGATAATGATGTCAGTGTCGGAGGAGGGAAGTAACATGCTTTCAACAAAGACCCGCAAATTAAATCCAAATCTGCTGCAACAGGCTGAATTTGCCGATGAACCCGAGTGGCTGACCAGCTTGAGGACGGCTGCCTGGAAGCAGATTGATCAATTAACCCTGCCGGTTTTTGACAAGGTGAACTATCACTCATGGCCGTTACTTGATTTCGTGGAAAGTGAAGAACAGTCGGCTAAAGCTCCAAGTGACTTATTGGACGCCACAACGCATTACCATTTTGTCAGCGTAGGCAAACAAACCGTTAAAAACGACCTCAGTGATGAATTAAAGGCCAAAGGGATTATTTTATGCGATATGCGGACAGCGGTCACGAAACACAGCGATTTGCTTTCGAAATACTTATTCCAAAAAGCCGTTGACTATAAGGAAAACCGTTTAACAGCTGTCAATGCCGCATTGATGAATGGTGGCACTTTCCTTTACGTGCCGGAAAATGTTGATTTGGCCGAACCACTTAACTTAATGGCGGTTCAAGACAGCCGGATAACTGAAAATTTTGTTAACCATACGTTGATCGTTGCCGGTGCCAACAGTCATTTTTCAGTGCTTCAGCGGGTTTCAACGATTGGCGAAAAGTCGAATCCGGCTCACGTTACGGTGGAGATTGTTGCTGAAAATGACAGCTATGTTAAGTTTTCGGCATTGGACACGCTTGGTGAGCAAACATACGCCTACTATAATCGCCGTGGCCATTTGGAAGCCAATGCCAGAATTGATTGGACCATGGGCGTGTTAAATGACGGCAATACGGTTGCCGACTTTGATTCTGATTTGCGGGGGGCCGGCTCACATACCGAGATGCAGACGGTCGCCTTATCTACCGGCAGACAGGTTCAGGGACTCGACACGCAGGTGACTAATTACGGTCGCCATTCAGAGGGTAACATTTTGCAGCGGGGCGTCTTACTTGATAAATCAACCTTGATTTTTAACGGGGTCGGTAAAATTATTCACGGTGCACACGGCGCAAAAGCCCAGCAGGAAAACCGGGTGTTGATGTTGTCACCCAAAGCGCATGGAGATGCCAACCCAATTCTGCTAATTGATGAAAATGACGTGATTGCCGGCCACGCTGCCAGTGTCGGTCAAATTAACAAAAAACAGTTATATTATTTGATGAGTCGCGGTTTATCCAAGAAGGTTGCCAAACGATTGGTTGTTCGGGGCTTTCTGGGCGTTGTCCTTCGAGATATTCCGGTTGCAGAAGTCAGAGAACAGATGGTAGAGATGATGGAAAGGAAGCTTTCAAATGAGCAGGGGATTGAATAATTCAAGATCGGATTTCCCGATTCTTGACCAAAAAGTAAACGGCGAGCAATTGGTTTATCTGGATAATGCCGCAACGACCCAGAAGCCAACCAGTGTTTTAAATTCCTTAGTGCACTACTATGAGCACGACAATGCCAATGTTCATCGGGGCGTTCACACGCTGGCTGAGCGGGCAACAGAAGAATTTGAAGCAGCCCGGGATAAGGTGGCGGCTTTCATCAATGCTAAAAGCAGACAATCGGTTATTTATACCCGGTCAACAACTGAAAGCCTTAACTGGATTGCTTCAAGCTTTGGCAACAGTGTCGTTAATGAAGGCGATGAGATCGTTATCTCTGAATTGGAACATCATAGTAACGTGGTTCCTTGGCAGCAGGTTGCCAAATGCCAGCACGCTACTTTAAAGTACATTGGTCTGACAGCCGATGGTGAGCTTGATATGGCGGATGCCGAAAAGCAGATTACCGATAAAACCAAGATCGTGTCGATTGCCCACGCTTCCAATGTGATGGGGGTAATTAACCCGATTAAGGCGTTAACTAAGCTGGCTCATCAACACGGCGCATACATGATTGCGGACGGTGCGCAATCAACGCCCCATTTAAAGGTGGATGTTCAGGATTTAGGCGTTGATTTTTACGCTTTTTCCGGCCATAAGATGTTAGCCCCAACTGGAATTGGAATCTTGTATGGTACGCCGGAAGTCTTGGATCAAATGGAACCAGCCAGTTTGGTGGGGAAATGATCAATGAGGTTCATGAACAGGCTGCCGACTGGAAAGCCTCCCCATGGAAGTATGAAGCCGGGACCCCCAATATCAGCGGGGCAATCGCGCTGGGCAGTGCCATCGATTATTTGAACAAGTTGGGCATGGATAATATTCAGGCTTATGAGCAGGAAATTGTGGACTATACATTACCCAAACTGCTTCAAATTGACGGGATTACGGTTTATGGGCCGCATGATCCGGCTAAACATACCGGGGTTTTGTCCTTTAACTTAAAGGGCCTGCATCCCCACGATGTCGCAACCGGCTTGGATATGGACGGCATTGCCGTTCGAGCGGGTCATCATTGTGCCCAGCCGTTGATGGAATATTTAAGTTGTGAGGCAACCTGCCGGGCCAGCTTTTATTTCTACAACACCAAGGAAGAGGCCGACCGTTTGCTGGCTGGATTGAACGAAGTAAAGGAGTTTTTCGCAAATGGGATTGGCAAAGCTGAACGAACTTTATAAGACAGTTATTATTGACCACGCCCAGTTTCCCAGGCATAAAGGGGAATTGGCTGATCCAACGGGTGAGAAACGGTTAAAGAATCCCACTTGTGGTGATGTCATTAAAGTTTCGGTCGCTGTAAAAGACGATAAAATTAACGATGTCGCATTTGAGGGCTCGGGATGTACAATTTCCCAAGCTTCGGCTAGTTTAATGACCACGGTATTGATTGGCAAGGATGTGAAGACAGCCAGACGGTTGATTTTGGCGTTTTCCAAGCTAATTAGTGGCGATGACATTGATGAAGATGACGAAGAATTGTTGGGAGATGCCGCGATTGTTGGTACTGTGGCGGAATTTCCGACCCGAATCAAATGTGCGGCACTGGCTTGGCACGCGATGGACGAAGTGTTGAATGAGGAAGGAAGTGGGGCAGATGACTGACGTTTCAGAAGTACTTGATGATAAAGACTATGAATTTGGTTTTCACGATGATGTCAAACCGGTTTATTCAACCGGCTTGGGATTAACGGAAGAAAAGGTTCGGGAAATTTCAAAAGCCAAGGATGAACCTCAGTGGATGCTCGATTATCGACTGAAGGCTTACCACACTTACTTGAAGATGGCCGAGCCCGGTTTTGGTCCTGACTTAACGGGACTGGATCTGGATCACATGAAGTTTTTCCAACGGGCAACCGACAAACAATATCGTGATTGGGATGATGTTCCCCAAGATATTAAAACGACTTTTGATCGACTGGGTGTCCCCCAAGCAGAACGGAAATACTTGGCAGGATCATCCGCGCAGTACGAGTCGGAAGTGGTTTACCACAAAATGGAAGAGCAGTTTGATAAGTTGGGTATTATTTTTACCGATACTGATACAGCATTGAAAAAATATCCGGACTTGTTTAAAAAATGGTTTGGTAAATTGGTAAAACCGACGAATAATAAGTATGCGGCTTTGAATTCAGCGGTTTGGTCAGGTGGGACGTTTATTTATGTGCCGAAAGGTGTGACGGTGACGACACCGATTCAGTCCTATTTCCGAATCAACGCTGAAAAGTCGGGTCAATTCGAAAGAACACTGATTATTGTAGATGAAGGCGCCCATTTGGAATATGTTGAGGGTTGTACGGCACCTACATACAAGAGTGACAGTTTGCATGCGGCGGTTGTTGAGGTCAACGTTCTGCCGAATGCCTACTGCCGATATACGACGATTCAAAATTGGTCCAATAATGTTTATAGTTTGGAAACCAAGCGGGCTCAGGCGCTGGATAATGCGATTATGGAGTGGGTTGACGGCAACCTTGGTTCTAAGATAACCATGAAGTATCCATCTGTTTATCTGAACGGAGAAGGTGCCCGGGGGACGATGCTGTCCATTGCGGTTGCCGGTAAGAATATTGATTCGGATACCGGTGCTCAGATGATTCATAACGCGCCGAATACATCGTCGTCGGTTATTTCCAAGTCAATTTCCAAAGATGGCGGCGCTGTGGATTATCGAGGCAAAATTAAGTTTGGTCGACATTCAGACGGTTCTTTTGCGCATGTTGAGTGTGACACGATTATCATGGATGATAAATCGACCAGTGATACAATTCCGTATAATGAAATCTTAAATGACAACGTCTCAATGGAACATGAAGCCAAAGTTTCGAAAATTTCAGAGGAACAATTATATTATCTGATGTCGCGGGGAATTTCCGAACAGAAGGCGACTGAAATGATTATTATGAGTTTTGTGGAGCCGTTCACCAAGGAATTGCCAATGGAGTACGCGGTTGAATTGAATCGGTTGATTAGTTTTGAAATGGAAGGATCGATTGGATAGTAGTGTGCGGAGCAAAGCGGTTAATGCCCGGAGTATAAGACGTCGATTTGGGGAATCCCGGGTTTGGATTTTTCAAATCGATCTCTTATATGCAGTGGCATGGCTTTGTGTAGCAGTCCTAGGCTAATGCATGCAGCTAGCTAAATCCCAGCCAAAAAGAAAAAACAACGAGGAGGGCCACGTTATGAGCGAAGTTGACAATCGGCCATTTAAAGAAAAGGCTTTGGATGTTTTGGAAAATGTAATTGATCCTGAATTAGGCATTGATATTGTCAATCTGGGATTGATTTACGGTATTGAACTTGATGATAAAGGGCTGTGTACATTAACGATGACGTTAACAATTGCCGGCTGTCCATTGACCGATTATCTGAATGAGGCAATCCGTGAGGAATTAACCGGTTTTGATGAGGTGAAAGACGTCTACATTAACGTTGTTTTTGAACCGGCATGGTCAATTGATAAAATGTCCAGGGAAGCAAAGCTGGAATTGGGAATTCATTAAACAGTGTGCGGAGCAAAGCGGTTAATGCCCGGAGTATAAGACGTTGATTTGGGAAATCCCGGGTTTGGATTTTTCAAATCAATCTCTTATATGCAGCGGCATTGCTTTGAGTAGCAGTCCTAAAATAGTGTATGATGCAAAACGGTTAGCACTCGGAGTATAAAACGTTGAGCTAAAAGGCAGTGAATAGAAATAAAAACTAATCTCCAAAAATAAAGGGAATCAATCGGTTTTGAGACGATTAATTCCCTTTATTTTGTAAGTAGATTTAAAATGGTACCTTGTCAATGTTGTCTTTTTGAATCAATAAAGACCTGCCCGTAATTACAAATACCTGTTACAGAAATTGATAGAATAAAAAACGTTTTTGTCTGGTATAAACAATTGACCTTTTATTGAAAAATGTTTGCGTTTTTTTCACTTATTTTATACGATAAAAAAGCGGCGTTGATTTAGTTTAGCCCCAACACAGCTAAATTACAAGTGTTAGCAATGAGACCATGTGGCAAAATCCAGAAATCATTTCTGCAACATTTCACCCTCAAATACTCTGGTAATAAATTTTTAAAGATTAAGATGCAAATCTAAATAATCTTTTTAAATAAGGCATTAGCTTTGGTTGGAGTAAATTCGATGACGTTATAGTCTGCAATTTTATTTTTATAAAAAGGATCGTTATGATAAATATTTTCTGCTTCTTTTAAACTGTTTGCCTTACAGAGAATAACACCGCCAATTCGAGGCTCTTTTCTACCGGAAAAAATAAAATGACCACTTTGGTAGAATGAATCTAAGTATTGATTATGTTTGTCCAAGAACTTTTCGACTTCACTTATTGGTTTCTTATAGGTTAAACTAAAGAAAAACAAGATAAACATCTCCTTAACAATTTTTGAATTAATTCACTGAACGCATTCACTGAATTAATTCATTATATTACAAATAAGGAGATTGTCAAGGAGGTTTAGATGTGACAAGGGTACAGCAAAAGGCTAAGACTCGCAACGGAATTCTCGAGGCTTCTATTAAGCTATTTAAAATTCATGGAATTGAACATACAAAAATAGCCGAGATCGCTAAGGAAGCAAATGTTTCTGTCGGAACCTTTTACGTTCATTTTAAATCAAAAGAGGATATTGTTAGTGCGATTTATTATGAAGGATTCAATCATTTTATGAATGAGAAAATAGATCAAATAGAAACGACTGGTTTATCGCTAAAAGAAATTTTATTAAAAGTTGGAATTTTTGAACTACAGTTTGTAGAAAACGTTGGTCTTGAGATAACAACCGCAGCATTCATAGCTAATTTACGCATTAATTTTGAAATTCCTGGGAATCATTTTAAAAATAGAACCTTTTCCGAAAAAATTCAGTCTTTGATAGTAAATGATGTTGAAAGTTCTGAACAAAATAGTCAGATACTATTTGAAGAGTTTGAAACTATCGTTCGTGGAATAATGCTCACGTGGTGTTTTAAAAACGCGACAATGAGTATTGTCGATTTTGGCGCACCAATTTTAAAAAAATATATATTATGACCCAAATGATTCGTAGTTTAAAAATTACTGACGTTTTAAACTAGAAGTATATTTGTTGAATTCCAGTGATTTAACATTGATTTTAAATTTTTTGATAAGCAGCATGCCGAAATGTGGCAGGCGCTCAATGCATATTTTAAAGATAGTCAATAGGGTTGAATAAATAAAGTACCAAGTTGGAAACGATGGTAATTTAGTTTCCAACTTGGTACTTTTTACTTTTGAAGAAATTAAAAAGTGAATCTTTAAGGATTCGGTACTTTCATACTGCGATCAATTGTTGACCGACCGGTAGCGTAATTAAATTTAACGTTTGGCTGGACGTTAAACAGATAAACGTTGAAATTCAGTGACCGATCGGTACTGATTGCTTCAAGGTGAATTCCGCGAGCCATTAATTCTTTACCTCTGAAAATTGGCTTAGCAAAGAAAATAACCCGTTTACCCGCTTTAAGCGCGGTTCGAATCTTTTGTTCGTAAATGGTTTGAACCCGCTGATTGGAAAAAGCGGTTTGCGTAAATAAATTTTTGGGGTTGTTTTGATCGCCGGACGTATCGTTAGGTTGATAATGTCCTTTTTGATTGATGCCCTTTGATATTGAGTAGGCGATTAGATGCCCCCGATTAATAATCGGCTGCCGGTCAATAAATTTTTGATGCCAAGCAGTTGGTTCGACGTACTGACGAACTCGATTTTCGTCTGAAGCCAGGTTACGCTTTTCCAAATAAGCCAGATTACCAGAACTGGTCCGATTTAATGAATCCAAATTTGAATAAACGACTTTATTGATTCGCCACTTTTGGGGATTGAGTTTGGCTTTATTATGATTGACATAGACAAAGCTTGACGCACCGGAATGATAGTTTAAGTCCGCCAGTTTATCGTTTGATGAAATGCTTTTGGTTGAATTGGTAATAGTCTGGGTGGCTTGATTGAATAGATCTGTCAGGCTGCTGGGTTGACCACCGGTAAAATACCAGACACCGGCAAAAACAACCAATGCCGTGATAACCCCTAATAGGGAATTGGACTGTTGTTTCTTTCTTCTGCGTTTACTCATGATTAATCTTCCTTAGCAACAAAACTCAGCGGTACCAAGTACGTAACCGCTGAGTTTTGTTGTGTTTATTTTTGGGGTGTTGTGTAAAGCGATGCCTTATGCTCCGGGTGTTACCCGCTTTGCTCCGCACACTGTTTTATGGCAAGTCATTTCCCGCTGCGAAGTACAAATCATACCATTCCTGCTTTGTTAGGTTGACATCCGCACCCGAGGCACTATCTTTGATGTGTTCCGGATTCATTGTTCCCAACAATACTTGAACGTGAGCAGGGTGACGGAGAATCCAAGCCGTTGCAATGGCATTCTTTGATACACCGTACTTTTCACCGAGTTCTGCCAGCTTTTTATTTAATTCCGGATATTTAGGGTCATTAATGTACATACCGGCAAACAAGCCATAGTTAAATGGTGACCACGCTTGAATTGTCATATGTTTACGCCGACTGTATTCCAAGATGCCGCCGTCGTGATCGATGCTGGCGTCGTCAATCATGTTAACGTGCATCCCTGCACGGATCATCCTGAGTGGACAACGTTAAATTGCAGTTGATTAATAAGCAGTCGTTGACTGAGCCACGATTGAACCATTTCAACTTGCTGTGGATTAAAGTTTGAAACCCCAAAGTGGCGAACTTTACCCTCACGTTGTAAAGTATCAAAAGCGTCTGCGATATCATCGGCTTCCATCAGTGGGTCGGGACGATGCAGCAGAAAGGCATCTAAGTAATCGATTCCCATTCGCTGTAAAATACCGTCAACTGCTTCGATAAGATGTTGCTTTGAGAAGTCGTATCGGGCACCAAAGACCAGTCCGTCATGACTTCTCTTAGGGTCAAGAATAATTCCGCCCTTGGATTGAATATATAATTTATCCCGAGAAATGCCGGAAGCCTTCAATGCTTCTTTAAAGGTCTTTTCTGAACCGCCTTCGCCGTAAATGTCAGCAGAATCAATGTAATTAATTCCAGTGTCATATGCGGTTTGAAGGGTTTTGGCTGCGTCTGCGGTGTCCATACCGGCCATCCGCATGATGCCAAGTGCGACAGCTGATGCTTCAAAATGAGTGCCGCCAATTTTAACAGTCTTCATAAGATCAAAACCTCCTTGTTTTGGTACGCTTTAATTATAAGCCCAAGCCAGCGGTTCGTGAAAGCGAACACGGCAAAATATCAGTATGAGTTGAATTTAAGGAAACTTAAACAGTTGCTTTGTTTTTGGCAGAGTTGCCTATGGTATACTTTTGATACTGAATGACCGCTTTGATATGTTGCCCCACAGACCTATATGTAAGGGTAACGGACGTATTTCAAAAATCCAAGCCCAGGATTTTCCGCTTTGACGCCTTATGCTCCGGGTGTTAACCGCTTTGCTCCGCACACTGTTTGAGGACTGCTACGCTACCCCACAAACCTGCATGTAAGGGATTTATTTCAAAAACCCAAACCCGGGGTTTCCGAAATAAACGCCTTACACGCCGGTTTATCCCGGGGTAGCTTCGCACACTATAGAAATGAGGCGATTCCTTGAGTGAAACGACAATTACTGAATTAATTAATCAATACGGTTATTTGGCAATTGCCTTTCTCATTGCGTTTGAGAACCTTTTTCCGCCGATTCCTTCCGAATTGGTATTGGTCTTTACCGGTTATTTAACAGTCAGCAGCCACCTGACAATTTGGGGCTCTGTCTTGGCAGCTACCGGTGGGGCCTACGTTGGGGCGTTGACTTTATATGGTATTGGCCGGCTTCTCAGTGTTTCCCAATTGGAGAAGCTGGTATCCGGGAAATTTGGTCGAATACTGCGGCTCAAGCCTGCCGATATTGAAAAAGCCGGCCGTTATTTTAGCCGGCACGGCAGTTGGGCGATTTTAATCGGTCGCTGTATTCCGGTTGTTAGGAGTCTGATTTCAATTCCTGCCGGGATGACTGCTTATCCCTTAGTAAAGTTTTCCGGTTTGACCCTGCTGGGGACCCTTGTCTGGAATACCGTTCTTATACTAACAGGACATTATGCCGGCCATGCTTGGACAAAATTATTGGAAATTATCGATCAATGGTTGGTCGTATTGGTGGTTGCCATTACGGTGATGGGTGCCTGTTACTTATATTACCGTTTTTCCAGATCAAAGACCGATTAAAAGATTGATACGAAATTGCGACCTTAATTTTCGGGGTCGCGTTTTTGATTAGTTTGATCAAATTGACTGGTCGTGAAGAGGTCCTTTAGGACAAAAGCAATTACCAGCGCCAACCATCCCGGCCAATAATAGTGAACGGACAGCATAAAGAACAATCCGAATGATATTACCAGACCACTCCAAAATAAGCCAAGGCCGAGCCAATTGGAATTTCTGTTAGCTGGTCTGTAAGCCGGGTGGGCCTGGTACCAATATCTGAAGAAAATGACATGGGCAATCCATAATCCTGGAACGACTTGGCGCAAAATGGCCGAGCTCTGATTAAGTGGGGCTAAACCACGAATGCCTGCTTGACCAAATTGATGCCAAGTAATCGTTTCAATCAGAAAAGCGCTCGTTAGCAAAAAGAGCGGAATGTTGTGTAGTAAGCTGTATCGCCAGCCGGAAATTCTAATAGTAAAAACACCTCACTTGAAAAAGCGTGGAGACACGCTGCTTTAGATGCATAGCAAAAAAGTTCCTGGTAGTCACATGTTATTGTCAGGATTTTTTGCCAATATTTAATTTAAACGAATTTTGTGACCAAATTGTGAACAAATTATGGCCAAAGTTTGACTTTTTATTGAAGTTTTTTAATTCCGGTTGTTTTTTGAATGAACTTCAATTAGCCTTTAATAATAGTTAATTCGACAAACGTTTTTGATTTTAAAAAGTGAGTGGCATTAACTATTAGAAAAAGATGTTTGGAGGGCTTTATTTGTTTCTGGCTGAACTATATGCGATTAGGCATTCCAAAAGAAGTCGGTTGACAATTTTGGCGATTATCGTGGGGACCTTTTTTGCCGAAGGGCTGTCGTGGTACGACACGTTTATTCGGTTTGCGAGCGGTCATCTAACGACTAATCAGATACCACACCCGGCAATGGTGGCGGCGTTGTCCTTTTCGTCTTCGGGGCAGGGGATTCAGATGTTGCTTACTTTGCTGCTGCCGGTTTTTCTAATATTGATCAGTACCGGGCGGACGATTGAGAGAAGTTCCGCAAGCAGCAATTATCCCCTGTACTTAAAAGCAGGCAAACTGAAGCGCGCTTTATTGGAAAGTGAGTGGGCACAGTTTAGGATTGTGACATTATTTTTCCTGTTGCTGTATAGCAGCGATTTCTTAATTGCAGTAGCTTTGTTTCATGGCGGAGAAAATTTTAGAGGTTGGCAGATCAACCGATTGGCTCATCACTGTTACGCTGGGAACTGATCCATCCGTATTTGACCTATGTCGGCACTATTATTGTTGTCAGTGTTACTTTCGGTATTTTTTCAACAGTTCTTCATGTGCTGGCACTTAACTTGAAAAGGACGGGTTTGATTTATCTGATTTCGATGGTGATATGGTTACTATTGTTTTCCTTACCGCATGGTGTAGCTTACTTTATCCAGCCATTTGTTGGGTATAATTGGCATAATCGTCTTTTAGCAATGCTGAGCTTTGGGAGTGTTTGCGGCATACTTATTTTGATTGGTAACCTTGCGCTTAACTGCCGGAGCCGGTATTGGTAGAAGTGATTTGAGTTGGCAATATAAATTGGCACAACGAATATCTTAAGGGTGGTTGGATGACTGTACAGTTAATAAATGTTTCAAAAAAAGGCCGAGGTACCCAGGTCTTGACAGACATTTCTTATAATTTTGAAAATGGTAGAATTTATGGCTTATTTGGCGCAAAGAATTCCGGCATGGGCCAATTGATCAGAATCATTGCCGGTTTGGTGAGCCCAACGTCAGGGAAAATCATTGTAAATGCCGAGCAGCTGCACGAAAAACGTGATTTTCCAAAAAGCATTGGTGTCCTGTTGGAAAATACAACCTTTCCAAATGATCTAACTGGACTTCAGAATATGGTTCTATTGAATAAAATTAGGCGGTCCGCCAGTGTTGACGATATCAAAGAAGCCTTCCAAAAAATGGGAATGACCGAACAGGATTGGCAGACCCAAACTGCCGATTATTTTCCGTACATGCTACATAAATTGGGTCTTGTTCAAGCGATTTTTGAAAAGCCACAGTTAATTCTACTTGAAGAACCGGCTGAGAAATTAAACAATGATGATCTTTGGCGGCTCAAAAAAGTTCTGGTAGGCTTGGCCAGCACTGGCTCAACGGTGATTCTGAGCTGTCATGATGAAGAAAAAGCTAATTTGTTAAGCGATACCGTTCTTCAAATGGCGCACGGAAAGCTTATCGGACAAGCATCTTCAAATTGGCTGTGGCAGGGACTGGATTTATTTGATAGATCAAAATAATTTTTTATGAGTGGCAATTCTTACTGAAACGGGTTATAAGCTGGCACTGCAGGATTGTTAAATAAAAGGACTAATTAATAGTTCTTTTAGGGGAAAATTCATATAATGTGGTTGCAAGTTATGACGGTATAATTAGCCGTTAAACTATATTTGAAACTCAGCTTTTCTCAAGAAAGGGTGTGGGGATGATGATGACCACCAAACAATCCAGTCAGCCACAAACAGTCGCTTACGTTATTGCGGCAGTCCTGGCAGTTATTTTAGGAATTCGATTTGTATTTTTTGCCATTGTTTCCGGATTGGGATTTCTGTTGATGTTTATTCCGGCTGTTCGGACCTTTATGACTCAACAATTGGCGGATGCGGCATGACAAGTGCTACCGAATGGGAAATTTTACTATTCTGGTTAATCATCTTGATAATGTTGGGAAGCCGATTCTTGATGGCTTACAGTCTGTTTAAGATTACCGATAATAGTCGTCGAAGCAGTTTCTTTAGCACCGAAAATGTTGCTCAGTTAAAAGTAATTTTGATCTCATACGCGGTTTTTGCGTTGGTACAATATATTGGGGTTATCCTCAATCAATTTACCCACTTCAGTAATGTCTTCTTTTCAAATGAATCATTAATCACCAATGGATTGATTTGGACAATTATCTATGTTGCCTACTTGGCTTTTAAGAGTCGAGTTGAAGCGCCATCCGAAGAAAAGGGTAACTAAAAGTTTCCTTATTTGGATTGGTTTACCACATTGGATCTTATTGGCAATTGTCGTTATTATGGCTGCCTTATTAAATTCAAAATTAAAAATCAGCACTTCAAAGCAAGCCTTAAGATAATCTTTTAGGTTTGCTTTTTGCTTATTAAATTATATTTAAGACATAATTTATTCACACAAAATTCACATATTAGTACATAATCTTTGTTACACTATTATTATCAGATATTAATTTTTACTAATCAAAATGATAAGGGGAGATACGATGAACTGGTATAACAAAAGTGGTGACGCAATCTTTAAAGCGTTAAGCACCAGCCGAATGAATGGACTAACCGATAAGCAGGCCCGGAATCGACTGGCGAAATTTGGACCTAATCAATTAAAAG
>NZ_BAKI01000037.1 GCF_000583655.1 Lentilactobacillus farraginis DSM 18382 = JCM 14108 | reverse complement strand
TTGCTTCTTAGGGATTGTAATTCAAGCTTAATTTGCTATAATTGAGCTTTGACATTTGAGATGGAGATAATAAGAAATGAAGAAAAATACGGCTACGGCTACCATTAGTATTGTGTCAATTGCCGCCAACACGGCAATCGCGATTATCGCTGCCGCATTGTTGGCAGCCCAGTCAATGCCAAGCAACAAAGATCATAAGCATCATGGTCATCACCATAAAAATTGATCATAAAAGGGAGCTTATCATGGAAGACAACATTAAATTAGGGAACCCGGTTTTTGATAAAATGCTGTTTGTATTGGACCGACCCGTAACTGAAGCCAATCATAAAGATTATCGTTTTGAAAACGAAGAACTTCTTCAAATTAGTGACGGTGTCTGGGCCATGCCGGCTTATATGAAAGCCGACGATGATTTCAGCTTGTTTTTCATCATTACGGAAATTGAAGCCGGCCAGACGGTCTTGGCATTTTCGACCGGTGAAAAAAAGGGGACCGATTTCTCATTAAGCAACCCGATTTTAACGGGTCAGGGGCTAAACCTGCTGACGACCCATGACAAGGATCGGGCAGCAAAAATTTTGCACTTTATTAATCAGATTTCCAAGGCAGCAGAGGGAAATTGGCGAATGGTTGAAGATTGATTAATCAAAACCGGTTGCAATTATCCTGAATCCTGTTAAACTGATCTTAAATTTTGAACTTTTCGAGGTATAATTATGGAACTTTCATTAGCTGAATCAGCAAGGCAATTCAATGTAACACCGGATGTCATTGCTGACTACATTACTGAAGGACTGGTCCCGAGTAAGCCGAGCCTGGCAAGTGGGACAACGTTGGACGATCGGGATATGTATTGGGTGGATTTGGTCCACTGCTTTATTCAAAACGGTTCCTCGATTCAGGAAGTTAAAAAGTTAATCGAGCGCTGCGATATTTAAAACGGCATTTGCAGTGATACTTTTGTTGAGATTATAGACAAAACAATTGTTTAATCATGGAGACGATGATATTCTAGGCATAGGGAGAGCTGTACCCTTTTTTGTCGTTAATTAGATTCTCGTTTGTATTGATGTTGGATTACGCAGGTAATGATAACAACAAAGAGTTCCATCGTGCGCTTAAGCACTTTGAGTATCCAATGATAAATTTGGATCAGTCTTCGGGTATGAACGAATTAAAATTTAGTTAAAACCAACGGGGATGACAGCTCTTCCGAATGGCCACTGCCAAGTCTACTTGGCAGTGGTTTTTGTATACCTAAAAATATTTTTGGGAAAGATGGAAATTTTAATTTACAAATGTTATAATAATACATAGATTGGAGTGTTGATTAATGGAGGGAAATGATCATCAAAAGCGCGACGTCCTGAGTGGCCGCCGGTTTCTTTTAGTGACGGTTTTGAATGTTTTTATCACAATTGCCGAATTTGTCGGCGGTGCGCTGTCTGGAAGTCTATCACTGATTTCCGATGCGTTTCATAATTTGGGGGATTCTTTTTCAATTGCGTTCAGCTATGCGGCACATCGAATTAGTAAAAAGCGTCAAAATGAACGGAATACTTTTGGCTATAAGCGAGCGGAAATTATTGCCGCTTTCTTAAACGCCATCGCCTTGTGTCTGATTTGTGTGTTTTTGATTATTGAAGCAGTTAAGCGGATTTCACATCCGGAAACAATTAACGGTAATTTAATGTTAATTGTTGCTATAATAGGATTAATTGCCAATTTTGCGTCTGCCTTTTTATTAAATGCCGGCGCAAAGCGAAACTTGAATATGCGGGCGACTTACCTGCACATTCTTAGCGATGCGTTGTCATCGGTTGCCATCATTATTGGTGGTATACTAATTGACATATTTGGTTGGGTTATGATTGATCCGATTGTCACAATTTTGGTTGCTGTGTATATTTTTTATGAGTCAATGCCGATTATTCGCCAGACTTATCGGATTCTGATGCAGGGGCCCCCGCACTGGATTATCCGGCAATTAAACGTGACTTGTTGAAAATTGATGGCGTTTTTGGTGTTCATCATGTTCACGCATGGTCGATTGATGAACACAACGTTATCTTTTCAGCCCATGTTAACATGCACGATATGAAAATCAGTGAGGCCCAAAAAATCTATACCGAAATTGACGAACTGATGAAAAACAAATATCATATGTGTCATGTTACGATTCAGGCCGAGACAACCCGTGGCGAAAATGAAGATATGATTTACGATCGAGGAAACGACATCCCGTAATTCTGTCAGCTTAAAGAATAGAATATAGGAGATTTTAATTTTAATGACACCAATGAAAGAAGACTATTTAAAAATTATTTTTGAACTCGGTGGTGCAAATAAATTAGTCAGCAATAAACAGATTGCGATTAGTTTGGATATCGCTGCCGGTTCGGTTACAGAAATGGTTAATAAAATGGTCGATGAAGACCTGGTTACGCACAAGCCGTATTCCGGCGTCCGCTTAACGGCTTCCGGGACTCGGTATGCCGAAGAATTAGTTCGGAAACATCGAATCTGGGAAACCTTTTTAATTAATGTATTGCATTTTGATTTACCGGATGTCCATCGAGAGGCAGAACAACTGGAACATGTTACCAGTAACAAAATGATTGATCATTTGGATGACTTTTTGGGGCATCCCAAAAGATGTCCCCACGGTGGCATTATTCCTGATAAAGATGGCCATTATGAGAAAGATCATGATAAAGTATTGATGGCTGCTAAAGATGGTGAAGAGGTTGTGGTTAATCGGTTTATTGATAATCATGATCTACTGACACTGTTGGGCGACATTAAATTGGACCTGGGCGATCGGCTAAAGATCCTTCTCACGATCCGTTTGAAGGGTCCGTAATTGCACAAAATTTGACGGATAAAAAGAAGTTAACGATTGGCTATAAAACCGCCCACTATGTCTTTGTAAAATAGTCACCCTGGGCACTTTATGGACGACTGGCTTGTTTAATTTTGATTCGTCTATGCCAAGGTGGGTTGCTTAATGGATGAAGAACAAAGGTATGAACAAAAGCGGCAGCATGATCAGCTGGTGCTGGATACCTGTATTCTGGCGGGAACGATTATGATTGAATCCGGATCGGAAATGACCCGGGTCAACAATACGATTTTACGAATTGCTCGAAACGCCGGTTTGGCTAAAGCCCGGGTTTACGTCACTGTTACGGGGATTATTATGTCCGGCGGCGTAGCGGACGTTGGTGCCCAGGTTGGGGCGATTGATAAACGGTCCTTTGATTTGGAAAAAGTAGCTAAAGTGAATGAATTATCTCGGCGATTTGAGGCTAAGCAAATCGATATTGACGATTTTTACGATCAGCTGATTCATATTGACGAAATTGTCGGAACGTTTCCACTATGGGTCCAAGAGATTGTGCCGGGATTGTCAGCGGTGCGTTAATTGTTGTCTTTCGAAACAACTTGGCGGACTTTTGGATTACCTGTTTAGTCGGAATGGTTGGTTGGGCGGTCTTGTACTTTTTAAACATCTACGTGCAAATCCGCTTTTTGAGTGAGTTCTTGGCGGCGGCAGCGTTGCGGCTTTGGCAATTTTATCCGTTCAGCTCGGCTTGGGAAAGCAGGCTGATGATATTATAGTTGGCGGGATGATGCCGCTGGTGCCGGGAATCCCACTAACCAACGCAGTTCGAGACGCGTTATCCGGCAATTTGATCAGTGGGCCGGCCCGGGGAATTGAGGCGTTAATCAGCGCCTGCGCATTGGGTTTTGGCGTCGCGATTGCATTACATTTTATGTGAGGTTGGTAATTTAGATGAATCCGGTAGAATTTTTTATCATAAAATGTATTTGCGTTTATCTTTCGGGCGTCGGCTTTGGCCTGATCGTGAATTTGCCGCACAGGGCATTAAACATTGCCGGGATTAACGCCTTTATCGGCTGGCTGGTTTATTACGTGATTATTAACACGTGGGGCGGCCTTGGTTCAGCCAACTTTTTTGGTGGTTTGTGTATCGGGGTTGCCTCGGTGATTATTGCCCGTTGGAAAAAAATGCCGAGTATTTTGTTTGACGTCCCAGGATTGGTACCACTGGTGCCGGGCGGGCAGGCCTATAACGCGATCAAGAGTTTTGCGATGGGCAGCTATCAGGCTGCTTTCAGCTACCTTTCGGAGGTTATTTGGATTGCCGGCTCGATTGCATTAGGCTTTATTGTCGCTGAACTGGTTAACAAAATCCGGCTTAGGTTTGAACGTGATTTAAAGAAGTTAAAACAATTCAAAAAGTTTTGAGACTGGACTCAGTTGAAAACTGGTGCAGGATGAATGAAATAGCATACAACGTCGTGTGGGACTGGACAAACGTAATTTTGTTCAGTCCTTTTTTGCTGGATTAGTCGCGAGATTACTGAAACCGGCTGATGATTGGTATTGACAAGTGAAGAGATCTCGATTACTATGTTTATGAAATCATATTATACGTTGTATAGTATTATAGAGGTGATAGCATGGCAATTCAAATCAGTTCGGAGCTGCTGGACGGGTGCGTGCTTGGCCTGTTAATGGAGAATGATTATTACGGTTACGCGCTGACTCAGAAGGTGCAGGCATCTATTTCCGTCTCGGAATCGACAATGTATCCGGTCCTTCGCAGGTTGAAAAAAAATCAATTACTGACCACCTACGACGAGCCATATCAGGGGCGTAATCGCCGTTACTACCAAATTACTGCTGAAGGCAAGCGGCAATACCGGGTTATTCAAAACGAATGGCGGGATTTTAAAATGGGAGTTGATCAAATGTTGGGAGATGATTCGGGTCATGAATGACTATATTGAAGAGTTAAAATCATTGTTGACACAGCTGGCTGCTGAGGAAAGAAGTGACGTGGTGGACTTTTATACGGAGTATTTACAGGATGGCCATTTCAAGACTTATAACGATTGTGTCAGGGAGCTTGGTACGCCGCATCAATTGGCTCGAAAGGTTTTGGCTGATTACTCGATTAAAAATTTAAACACGGCTTCGCGTTCCGGTAATCGGACCAGCCATCCCCGTGACGATGTCAAAACAATTTGGCTGATGGTCCTGGCTGTTTTATCAACACCGATTACGATTCCATTGGCATTAGGGGCAATCGGCTTGTTTATTGGTGTGGTTGCAGTTGCCATTAGTGTTTTGCTTGCAGTTCTTGGCGTTGGGTTTGGCGTTGTCTTTGGTGGTTTGGTCTCATTTGCGACTGGTATCAGTGTTGTCGGCAGTGATTTTTGGGTCGGCATGTTTTATTCAGGTATTGGACTGGTTGCAATTGGGGCAGTCATTGTATTAATCCCAACCTTTAAGAGCTTGTTCGACGGGACTATCCATGGCATTACCCTGTTTTCAAAGTGGCTGTACGATAAGCTGGTCACGAGAAATCGGGCTGAGAAGCATGAAAGGGGACAGCGAAAATGAAACGAACCGTTGTTATCGGTATGATCACTATGGCTGTTGGCGTGTTGTTGGCCGTTGTTGCGCTGGGGCATTCCGGGTTAAAAACCGTTTATTGGGAGCACAGTGGCTTTAAAGTTGCCAGGACCAGCCATTCTTCCAAGACCTATCAAAGGGAATATACCAATAATCTTAGGCAAATTGATTTTTCAACTGGTGATAAAGTTGAAGTTCGGACTGGTGAGGTCGCTAAACCAACTGTCACCTACCCAGCTGGCACTAAAGTCAAGCGGACCGGCAATCAATTGGCCATTCACTCTAAAATCAATCACCACACTTGGCGGATCGGCTTTGATGTCGATTCAGATGAGGAAGATGATTATGGGACCACAGTTGTGACATTGCCAAAGAAAAATAAGGTTAGTCAAATTAGTGGCCGGTTTGATGATGAAGTCTCGCTCAACAATTTAACCCTGAAACGGTTTCAAATGCGTGGCAGTGCCGATGTGAACATGCAAAGCGTACGGTTGAAGTCGACTTTGGACATCAACAGTGACGGTGGTGATGTCGCGTTGAGTCGGGTAGTAGCGCCGGCAATCTCGCAAAGCAGTGAGGGTGGCGACATTGAATTACATCATTGCCGTTTTAGTGACGGTACCAGCGATTTATCTTCGGATGGCGGTGATATTTCATTGAATAGCAGTCATTTTTCAACAGTTTCACTGATTACCCAGGGCGGCGATATTTCCTTTAGTAATAACCAAATCAACACCCACTTATCCGCTGAAACGGCGGGTGGCGATATTGATGGCCGGATTCTTGAACCGGATAAGGCCAAGGTTACGGCAACGGCTGACGGTGGCGACCATGAATTGTTTGGTCGGGATACGCATGCTTGGAATTTGGATAAAGAGGCCCGGGTTTCCTATAGTTTATCAACTGACGGCGGCGATATTACGATTGACTAACTGAATGATAAACCGGCGTGTTAAGAGGTTGGCACTTGGATTGGCTGCCAATCTTTTTTAATTGGTGCCGGCTGCCGATGGCTTTCAATTTGGTGGAACTTTAAGAGATTGGAAAATTTGGCAGCTTGAAAAAAAGGCGGCGGTGGATGTGATATACTCAAAACTGATATTTATTTCGTAGAGAGGATTGTTGAAGATGTTAGGGAACGAAGGCTACATGATGATTGATAAGGATGTGAACCGGGCGTTTAAGCTGCTGGTCAGCATCATCATCACCCTGTTGTTATCAATTTCAGTCGCGTTTAATTTTGATTACTTGCAATTTTTAGATTCAATTTTCACGACTGCAATCCAAGGAAAGGCACCAAGCGAGCTTTTAGAGAAAATATATACGGGGGTATCATTTTTTGCGAGCCCCAAAATGGATATCCTGTGGGTCTTTGTGATTGCCTTTTTCCTGTGGGGATTTAAATATAAGGTGCCGGCATTATGGGCGTTATTTACTCTGGGAGGCGGCGACATAGTCGGTTTTGTCGTTAAGCACCTGGTGAAACGTCACCGGCCGCCGCTTCACCTGGGCGCTGATAACGGCTTTAGTTATCCCAGTGGCCACGTACTCGGGGTCTTTTTACTGATGGCAGTCTTGTGGATCGCGGTCATACCTCTGATTAGGCAGGCGTCACTTCGGGTTGTACTGCGAATCCTAGTCGGCTTGGTTATTATTCTGGTGATGTTTTCCCGGGTTTATCTAAACGCCCACTATCCCACGGATACGTTGGGTGGCTGCCTGGTTGGCTATAGTTGGCTGTTGATATCGGAAATGTTTTACGTGAAGTACGCACCACAAGTTGCCCGGTTCCGATTCGTTGTTAACACAAAGGTTTAACTGCGTCTGAGATAAGTAATTGTCGGTGTTAATGTTTTTGAGAGGTCCTGCAATTGACAATTTATACCAAACGTCTGGCGATTCGCCGACTTGATTTAAATGATTATACTGAATACGCGGCTTTAACGGCACATAAGGAAGTTGCCAGCGGGGCCGGATTCGATTTGATCAGTAATCCCCAAATGATTCAAAGTGCGTTAAAACGTCAACTGAAGGCCTCTGGCACGCTTGGCATTTTTCGGGGCTCCAAATTGATTGGTGCCATTTTATTGTTCGAACGGGTCGGCCGGGGTGGTCGACCGGATCCCAATCATTTTGAAATCAGCTATTTTTTGGCGCCGGATTGTTGGCATACCGGTTATATGAGCGAGGCCATAACGGGTCTGCTGCCGGTACTCCGGTCTGCCTCGGAGATTCGTTCGTTAATTGCCGAAGTCTTCACGGATAATCAACAATCACTTGCGCTTTTAAAACGCCTGCATTTTAGATTCAAGGCGGAACTGCGGGATCCGATTGTCGGCCGCAGAAAAGCGATTTTTGAACTTGAACTGAAGTAGGCGAGCCGGCTTTGTTGTCAGAAGTGGCGATTTGAGTTACAATTCTTAGTGTTAAAAAAGTAAATAATCAGATAAATCAATGTATTCGAGTAGAGGCGCATTCATTAAGAGTATATTTCAGGAACTTGAAAAGAAGTGGCGACTGAAGTAAAAAGGGATGAATGCCGAAATGGGCAGTTACTTTTCTGACTGTTCGTTGGGACTTAATTTAACAGGTTAAGGACTGTCGCAGCAGGCGTGTTGCGGGGAGCTATCAAGATGTTGTGAAAAAACACTTATGGTCTCTTTCAATATATTTGAAAGAGCTTTTTTTGTGGTCTGATTTGATGATAAATATAAGAGACGAGGTTTTAGATGATGAATGAAAATGGAAATGGCGACAGCAACGGCCAGGTAAAGCGGGGGCTTAAGGCACGGCACGTGTCGATGATTGCCCTTGGCGGCTGTATTGGAACCGGCCTGTTTGTTGCCAGTGGATCAGCAATTTCGCAGGCTGGGCCGCTGGGTGCCCTGACAGCTTACTTCTTTATGGGGATGATGGTTTACTTCCTAATGACCAGTTTGGGGGAAATGGCCACGAACATGCCGATTTCCGGATCGTTTGCTGCTTACTCGGCAAAGTACGTGGACCCGGCGTTGGGATTTGCGATGGGGTGGAACTACTGGTTTAACTGGGCAATTACAGTTGCGGTTGATATCAGTACTGCCGCTTTGGTAATGGCTTCTGGCTTCCTAACGTGCCGCAATGGATTTGGAGTGCCATTGCCTTGGCATTAATTTTATTGATTAATGCGATGTCCGTGCGGGCATTTGGCGAAACCGAGTTTTGGATGTCCCTGATCAAAGTCGTTACGATTATTATTTTCCTTGGGATTGGCTGTTTGACAATCTTCGGGATTATGGGCGGTCATTTTATCGGCTTGCGAAACTTTACAATCAAACAAGCCCCGTTTGTCGGTGGTTTTCCGGCAATCCTGAGCGTCTTTGTTGTCGCCGGTTTTTCATTTCAAGGAACCGAATTGGTTGGGATTACGGCTGGTGAATCACAGGATCCGCAGCACAGTGTTCCAAAAGCCATTAACGAAGTCTTTTGGCGAATTATTCTCTTTTACATCCTGACAATTTTTGTAATTGCAGCCATTATTCCTTACACCAGTCATTCACTTTTGGGGTCGAGTACAACCGATATTGCGATCAGTCCATTTACCCTGGTCTTTCAGCGAGCCGGTCTGGCAGCGGCCGCAAGTGTGATGAACGCGGTTATTTTGACCTCCGTCATTTCCTCGGCCAATTCTGGTATGTATGCTTCGACACGAATGCTTTACTCGCTTTCAAACAGTGGTTATGCACCGAAAAAGTTTGGGAAGACGGCGCCGAACGGGATCCCGTATTACGCGTTGATCGCAACCACGGTTGTTTCGCTTCTAACGTTTATTTCAAGTATTGCCGGACCGAAGATTTATATGTGGTTGGTGGCAGCTTCTGGTTTAACCGGCTTTATTGCCTGGTTTGGGATTGCCATCTCGCACTATCGCTTTAGGCGGGCCTTTGTCAAGCAGGGACACGATTTGAAAGAGCTGAAATATCATGCTAAGCTATTTCCGTTTGGACCAATCCTTTGTCTGATTTTATGTATCTTGGTTATTGTTGGTCAAAATCCGAGTGCTTTCTTACACTTTGATTGGAAACAGATTTTGGTTACTTATATGAGTGTGCCGTTGGTATTGGTTCTTTACATTGGCTATAAGTTGAAAAAGCATACGAAAATCATTCCACTTGAAAAGGTCGACGTTTCCCCATCCCATGAGGAAGAGGATTTATCAAAATTAAATGAAAAATGATTATTTTTCAAAAGATTGGGCTATCCATTGAAAAGGGCGGCCCAATTTTTTTATTGTACAGAATACGGGCAACAGCGTATAATAAACGAATGAAATTTAAAAATTGGTCTATTAAAAATATGAGGTGATATTGATGACGAAAAAACGCCTTTCAAAGGGTAAGTATGAAAGAATGTTGAAATTAACGACTAATGACGGAATAGTCGATGCATTGGCGTTAGATCAACGTGGATCACTTGTTAAGATGATGAAAAAAGCTTCCGAAAAATACGGAAAGCTTTTCAGTATGAAAATGGTTTATGATTTTAAAGAAACGGTTTCCCGCGTACTGAGTCCTTTAAGTTCTGCTGTTCTGTTAGACGAACAAATGGGCTTTAAAGGGATTGCGGCCAAAGCAGCGGATACCGGGTTGATTATGTCTTACGAAAAAACCGGCTATGATGCAAATGAACCCGGCCGCCTGCCGAGCTTGATTCCGGATCAGTCTGCCCAAATTATGGTTTCAAAAGGTGCAGACGCTTTAAAAGTGTTATTGTATTTTAATCCGGACGATCCCGATGAGATTAACGATCAGAAAAAGGCATTTGCTGAACGCTATGGAACGGAAGGCTTGGCGGCTCAAACACCGACTTTCTTGGAAATCGTTACCTATGATGATAAATATGATAGTAAATCATTGGCGTTTGCCAAAGAGAAGCCCGACTTTGTACTTCGCGCAATGAAGGAGTTTACCAAGGATAAGTATCATATTGATGTTTTGAAGATGGAAGTACCGTTTAACCCGACCTATATTGCAGGGTGGAATAGCGACACGACTGAATCAGCCTATACCGAGGAACAAGCTAAAGACTACCTTAAGCAGTTGAGCGATGCGGCTAGTCGACCGTTTATTTTTCTTAGCGCGGGAGTGCCGACCGACGTTTTTCAACGTGAACTAAAGCTTGCCGGTAGTGCCGGTGCTGCCTTTAACGGTGTCTTAAGTGGCCGGGCAACTTGGATTGACGGCGTCGAGATATTTGTTCGCGACGGAGAGGCCGGCTTGGTTGACTGGCTGGAACATAAAGGAACCAGAAATGTTACCGAGTTAACCAAAATCCTTGGCGAAAATGCGACACCGTGGTTTGAAGCTTATGGTGGTAAAGACAATATCGAAGTGGTTGATATTTCCGATTTGCAATAAATAATTACCAGATGTTGCGCCCGACATTTAGAACTAGTACAATATATTGTGCTGTTATTAAAATGAATAAGGGGATTTCAACATGCTTGTTTTAGCAGGAACCATTGGTGCCGGAAAAACGTCGTTGACGCAAATGCTGGCAAAACATCTTGATAAGCCGGCTTATTACGAATCGGTTGATAATAATCAGATTCTGCCGCTTTTCTATAAAAATCCGAAGAAATACGCGTTTTTGCTGCAAATCGACTTTTTAAACCGGCGCATGGCCGACATAAAGCGAGCCTGGCAAGATGAAGAAAGTATTTTGGATCGGTCGATTTTTGAGGATTCATTGCTGTTTCACTTGAATGCCGACCTTGGTCGGGCAACTGAAACGGAAGTCGATATTTATGATTCGCTGCTTCAAAATATGATGCAGGAATTGCCACACGCTTCTCACAGTAAGAATCCCGATTTGCTGATTCATATTAATATTTCTTTTGAAACAATGTTAAACCGAATTAAAAAGCGGGGCCGACCTTATGAACAGATCGACAGCGATCCGGGATTATACCAATATTACAAGGACTTGAATCAGCGTTATCAAAGCTGGTATCGGCATTATGATAAATCGGCTAAAATGCAGATTAATGGCGATCAGCTTGATTTCGTGGAAAATGATGCTGACAAACAGGCCGTTTTTAATTTGATTGATGAGAAATTAAGTCAATTAGCAATTTGATGGCTTGTGATTTGAAAATGGATTGGTTATAATCAAGTCAGATTAAAACGTTTTGTGCCTATTTAGTAGATTTCAGAGAGGCAATGGTTGGTGTGAATTGTCATCGAATATTCCAGCACAAGGAAACGGGCGGGTAATGCCGCACGGCCGTATGCCGTTACCATACTTTGAGAGCTCGGCTATGTCGAGAACTTGGGTGGTACCGCGAAAAGAATCCTTCGTCCCAGTGATGAGGGGTTCTTTTTTTGTGCTGTAATTGTCAGCTACTAATATTAACAGCGTTTAATGGATAACGAGGAGGAGAAGCATAATGCTGGATATAAAAAAGATTCGAAAAGATCCGGAGTTTACAAAGAAAAAATTGGCAACCCGGGGGATTAAGGCGGAAACAATTGATCAACTGTTGGATTTGGATGCCAAAAGACGAGACTTGATTGTCAAATCAGAATCGTTAAAGGCAACTCGAAACGATGTTTCTGACAAAATCTCGCAGTTGAAGCGAAGCAAGCAGGACGCTTCCGAAGCAATTGCCGAAATGAAGAAAACGGGGCAAACAATTAAGGAGTTGGATGAGCAGCTTCGTCAAATTGAAGAAGACGAAAATAATTTAGCCGCCCATTTGCCGAATATTCCAGCTGATAATGTGCCGGTTTCACTGACTGAAGAAGGCGCGGTCGAGCTTAGAAAAGTCGGTCAGATTCCGTCGTTTGACTTTGAGCCAAAACAGCACTGGGATATTGGCGAGGATTTAGGCATTTTGGATTTTGAACGAGCTGCCAAAGTATCCGGCAGTCGGTTTGTTTACTACATTGGTGATGGTGCACTGCTTGAACGGGCGGTTTATAATTTCTATTTGGATCAAAATACGGCAGCCGGATATCAGGAAGTTATTCCACCATATATGGTTAATGATGATTCGATGTATGGCACGGGCCAGTTCCCTAAGTTCTTAGAAAATAAAGCCGGCTACGAAATTACCGGGACGGATTTAACGATGATTCCGACTGCCGAAGTGCCACTGGTTAATTATTATCGTAATGAGGTGATTCCAGAAGAAAAACTCCCGGTTTCCTTTACAGCTTTAACACCGGCTTTTCGTTCGGAAGCCGGTAGTGCCGGTCGGGATACCAAAGGTTGATTCGACTGCACCAATTTAATAAGGTTGAAATGGTGAAGTTTACCAAACCGGAAGATTCATGGGATGCATTGGAACAAATTACGCATCAGGCGGAAGAAAATTTAAAGAAGCTGGGGCTGGCTTATCACGTAATTACGCTGACAACTAGTGACATGAGCTTCACGGCGGCAATGACTCATGATTTGGAAGTCTGGTTCCCGGCTCAGGATAAGTACCGAGAGATTTCCAGTTGTTCAAATACAACCGATTTTCAAGCACGTCGATCGCACATTCAGTATCGGGATGAAGACGGTAAACTGCATTATGTTCACACCTTAAACGGTTCGGGGCTGGCAGTCGGTCGGACGGTAGCCGCAATCTTGGAGAATTATCAAAATGAAGATGGGTCGGTAACGATTCCGGAGGTTCTGCGTCCGTACATGCATGGCAAGACCAAGATTGAAAAGCAGCAATAAAAAGTAAAATAATAAAAAATCCGGGGAGCCTTTTGACGTATTTAATTTATGTAACCCAAAGCAAAAGCCGAAATAGATCCAAGTGCTTGGGTTACAGCATGATTGCAATGAGATCCCCCTCTCTTTGTGATTGGTTAATGGTTTTCCCCAGTTCTTGAATACGAGCCAAGCTACAGGCTTGTTGAAAGGAAGCGTTGGGGCCGAAGCAGATTACTGTTTCGGCCCCTTTTTATAAACTGAACCAGTTTAAAGGGCGACGTATCAGGAAACAATAAAAAAATTGCTGAATTTAAAAATTCTGCTGGTAAAGATCAATAAAATACGCTATAATATTTCTTGTCGGAAATTTACTAAACGCTTTCGATAGTTATCAATCGGCTGATTAATTTAAAAATTACTGCTTGACTTCGTTTGAGTATTAATGGTAAAATTTAATAGTTGTTTTGATGATGTAACTACCAACAACATATGGATTCATGATTAATTTCATGGAGGATTAGCTCAGCTGGGAGAGCATCTGCCTTACAAGCAGGAGGTCACAGGTTCGATCCCTGTATCCTCCATTGAGCCGTTAGCTCAGTTGGTAGAGCATCTGACTTTTAATCAGAGGGTCGGCAGTTCGAGACTGCCACGGCTCATTGCCAGTTTTTATACAATGCGGGCGTGGCGGAACTGGCAGACGCGCTAGATTTAGGTTCTAGTGTCTTATGACGTGGGGGTTCGAATCCCTTCGCCCGCATAGAACCATTATATATCCTGCCGACTTAGCTCAGTTGGTTAGAGCGCTTCACTAGTAATGAAGAGGTCGGGCGTTCGAATCGTCTAGTCGGCATTTTGCGGAAGTAGTTCAGTGGTAGAACATCACCTTGCCATGGTGGGGGTCGCGGGTTCGAATCCCGTCTTCCGCTTCCTCGATATTGTGGAAGCATCGAGATACTTAAATTTAATATTATTATGCACCCATAGCGCAACTGGATAGAGTGTCTGACTACGAATCAGAAGGTTGTAGGTTCGACTCCTACTGGGTGCATTTTTTATTGCCGTTCTTTCTTGGAATTATCTTTTCGGGAAGTAGCTCAGCTTGGTAGAGCACCTGGTTTGGGACCAGGGGGTCGCAGGTTCGAATCCTGTCTTCCCGATTTTTTTGTCACAGGCCCTTGGTTTGTGATATATTATTAATGTTAACTAAATAATTGATTATCGGGAAATAGCTCAGCTTGGTAGAGCACTACGTTCGGGACGTAGGGGTCGCAAGTTCAAATCTTGTTTTCCCGATTTTTTTGGCTCTTTTTTCTCGATTATCGGGATTAGAGTTGATTTTTCTTCCATAATGTTATATAAAATACTCCTAACTTGGTAATGTTACGCAACCGGTTGGGAGTCTTTTAGTTAAACGGCGAATCCTTTTCTTTGCATTTTCTCACTTTCTTCGTATAATTAAAGTCAATATTAGTCAAAGAATTGGGTGAGATTATGGCCGACGAAAACATTTCTGATTTAATTGAACGTTACTTAAAGGAAATACTCGCCGATAACGAACAGGTTAAGATTCGTCGATCGGAAATCGCCGGATTATTTGACGTTGTTCCGTCGCAGATTAATTACGTGATCAACACACGTTTTACAATTCAAAATGGATACATTGTTGAAAGTAAAAGGGGTGGTGGCGGCTACATTAGAATAGAAAAAGTTCATTTATTAGATGACATTGACGTGTTGAATTCACTCATTGACGCAATTGGCAATCGATTGTCGAAAAGAGATAGTGAAACGATCGTTCAAACGTTATATAATAATGACTTAATTAATCGTCGCGAAGTAGGAATTATTTTGGCAGCGATTGATAAAGATGCAATTGACCTTAACAATAGTGATTTAACTGATATTATGCGGGCAAACATCATGATATCAATATTAAATCGTTTGCGTTATGAACGATAGAAAGCGAGGGTATCTATGAATAATTTATTCACTCCAAGCGCTAAGAACGTTTTAACCATTGCTCAGGAACAGGCAAAGAAATTCAAGCACCAAGCTATCGGTACTGAGCACCTGTTACTAGGTCTACTGATTGAAACCAACGGAATCGCATATAAAGCTCTTCAACAGTTCTCAGTGACTGCGGAAGATATTACAGAAGAAGTAGAACGCTTTGCCGGGTATGGTAATTTAAAGGATCTTAGCAGTAACGATTATTTACCATACTCTCCCAAGGCCAAAGAAGTATTGGCACAAGCAGGTGAATTTGCCAAGAAAAATGGGGTTCCAAAAGTTGGCACCGAGCACATTTTGCTTTCACTGTTAACGGATGAAACCATCCTTTCTTCGAGAATTCTGATTAACCTGGGCCTTGACTTATCGCAAATTCGAAAAGTAACGCTGAGAAAAATGGGTATTAGCGGTGGTTCAATGGCTTCCAACATGGCGACGAATAAGCGTGGTGCCCGGCCGTCCAAGCAAAAGGACAGTAAGACACCAACGATTGATTCATTGGCTCGTGATTTAACGGAAATGGCTCGTGAAAATCGTTTGGACCCAACCATTGGTCGTGATCTGGAAGTTAAGCGAGTTGTTCAAATTCTGGCTCGGCGGACTAAAAATAATCCGGTTTTAATCGGTGAACCCGGCGTTGGTAAAACAGCCATCGCAGAAGGTTTGGCGGAAAGAATTGTTAACGGTGATGTACCGGGTGATATGGTAAATAAGCGATTAATGATGCTTGATATGGGCTCGTTGGTTGCCGGCACCAAGTACCGTGGTGAATTTGAAGACCGACTGAAGAAAGTCATTGAAGAAATTTACCAAGATGGCAACATCATTCTCTTTATTGATGAGCTTCATACCCTGATTGGCGCCGGTGGGGCTGAAGGCGCAATTGACGCTTCCAATATTTTAAAGCCTGCCTTGGCTCGTGGAGAATTGCAGTTGATTGGTGCGACAACGCTTGATGAATATCAAAAGTATATTGAGTCGGACGCTGCTTTGGAACGTCGGTTTGCCAAAGTAATGGTTGACGAACCAACTTCTGATGAAACAGTTCAAATTCTAAAAGGTTTGCGGCCAAAGTACGAACAACATCATCACGTTGAAATTACCGATGAGGCGATTCAGACAGCCGTTAATTTGTCCAACCGTTATATTAGTGACCGGTTCCTGCCGGATAAGGCGATTGATTTAATGGACGAAGCGGCGGCCAAAGTTCGAATTGACCATTTGCAAAATTCTGATGTAGTCGATGATCATAAGGAACTATCAGACCTGCTCGACCAATTGAACGAAGCATTGGTTGCCCAGGATTATGAGAAAGCTTCCAAAATCCGTAAACAGGCAAATAAACTTCAGGATACCTTAACAAAGCAGGATGAGGCACCTGAGGATGACAATGATGCACATTACCCGGTTAAGGAAACCAGTCAGGATATTGCGCAAATTGTTGCTGAGTGGACTGGTATTCCGGTTACCCGTTTAAGCAAATCCGAGGCAGATCGTTTAGTTAATTTGGAGTCTGTTCTCCATCAACGGGTTGTTGGTCAGGAAGAAGCCATTTCGGCGGTATCACGATCGATTCGGCGGGCTCGAAGTGGTTTGAAAGACCCTAACCGTCCAATTGGTTCATTCATGTTCCTGGGGCCTACCGGTGTTGGTAAAACCGAGCTTGCAAAAGCAGTGGCCGAAGCGGTCTTTGGTTCTGAGGAAGACATGATCAGAGTTGATATGAGTGAGTATATGGAAAAGTACTCAACCAGTCGTTTGATCGGGTCGGCTCCAGGGTACGTTGGTTATGACGAAGGCGGTCAGTTGACTGAAAAAGTTCGTCAAAAGCCTTATTCAGTTGTCTTATTTGATGAAGTTGAAAAAGCCCATCCGGATGTTTTCAACTTGTTGCTTCAAGTTTTGGACGATGGTTACCTGACAGATTCCAAAGGTCGAAAGATCGACTTTAGAAATACGGTTATCATCATGACTTCCAATCTTGGTGCGACAACGCTTCGGGATAAGAAGACGGTTGGGTTTGGCCAAGAGGACACCAAGGAAGATTACGGTGCAATGAAGGATACAATCAAAGCAGCACTGAAACAACGCTTCCGTCCAGAATTTTTGAACCGAATTGATGAAGTCGTTATCTTCCACTCCTTAACCAAAGCTGAACTTGATCAGATTGTTAAACTGATGACCAAGCCGGTTATTAAACGAATTCATGATCAGGGGATTGATATTAAGGTTACCAAGACGGCAATTGGCATCATTTCGAAGGTCGGCTTTGATCCGCAATATGGTGCACGTCCAATTCGGCGGGCAATTCAAACGGAACTTGAGGATAACCTGAGCGCCAAGTTACTTTCAAAGGAAATTGTACCCGGTGATTCCGTCACGGTTGGTGGTCGGAATAACCAGATCACAATTTCTGTTAAGAAGCCTAATCGACAAACCTTAGTTGATAATAAAAAATAAAATATGATTCAGAAGACTTTTATTTGACAACTGTGTCATTAGTTGGTATAGTCTTAACTGTATTTGTTGTGAATCGAAATGGTTAATGCGATCTATTGTCCGGATTAACCTGCATAAAAAACCAAAAGCAAGTTGAGCTTGTTTTTGGATTTTTTTTGCCAAAAATCAGTTAAAAAGGGCAATTGTAATCAAAACGTAATATTTCGATTCTGGAATTTTGGAGAGGTGAAAAACTTGGCAGGACACTTAGTTAAATATGGAAAACACCGTACCCGACGAAGTTACGCACGGATTAAAGAAGTGCTTGATCTCCCAAACCTTATTGAAATCCAGACTAATTCTTACAACTGGTTTTTAAAAGAGGGACTTCGCGAAACCTTCGATGGGATTATGCCAATTGATGATTTCCAAGGGAAGCTTTCATTAGAGTTTGTGGATTATCAGTTATTGGAACCAAAGTACACTGTTGATGAGGCACGTGAACATGAAGCAAATTATTCGGCACCACTTCATATCACACTGAAATTGACCAATCATGAAACCAATGAGATCAAAACCCAAGACGTATTCTTTGGCGACTTCCCATTAATGACCGATCAAGGAACTTTTATTATCAATGGTGCTGAGCGGGTTATTGTTTCCCAATTGGTCCGTTCACCCGGTGTCTACTATCATGAAGACACTGATAAAAATGGTCGTATTTCATATGGCACCACGGTAATCCCTAATCGGGGAGCCTGGCTGGAATTTGAAACCGACTCAAAGAATATCGCGTATGTTCGAATTGACCGAACTCGAAAGATTCCGCTGACCGAACTGGTAAGAGCTTTGGGCTTTGGCAGTGACAGTGAAATTACCGATATTTTGGGTAATAATGACAGTTTGGAATTAACGCTTGAAAAAGATGTTCATAAAGACACTGATGATTCAAGAGTTGAAGAATCGCTGAAGGATATCTATGAACGGTTGCGGCCAGGTGAACCTAAAACTGCTGATTCATCGAGAAGCCTGCTGACAGCCCGCTTCTTTGATCCAAAGCGTTATGATATGGCACCGGTTGGCCGTTATAAGACTAACAAGAAGCTCAGCTTGAAGAACCGCCTCTTGGGCCTGACTTTGGCTGAAACGCTTGCTGATCCGGAAACCGGTGAAGTCATTGTGCAAAAGGACACGGTTATTACCAAAGATGTCATGAAAAAGTTGGCACCTTACCTGGATCAGGATGATTTTAAGGCCTACACTTTTAATCCTTCCGACGAAGCCGTTGTAACGAAACCAATGACTGTTCAAATTATTAAGGTTTACTCAGTAACGGATCCCGAAAAAGTTGTGCCGTTAATTGGTAATGATAATATTCCACTCGAGTTTAAGCATATTACGCCAGCCGACGTTATTGCTTCGATGAACTATTTCTTTAACCTGCAGGAAGGCATTGGCTCAACCGATGATATTGATCACTTGGGTAACCGACGAATTCGTTCAGTGGGTGAATTATTGCAAAACCAATTCCGAATTGGTTTGTCACGGATGGAACGGGTTGTTCGTGAAAGAATGTCAATTCAGGATACGTCAACCGTTACGCCACAGCAATTAATCAATATTCGGCCAGTGGTTGCTTCAATTAAGGAATTCTTTGGTTCATCACAATTGTCACAATTTATGGATCAAACCAATCCGCTTGGTGAATTAACGCATAAGCGTCGGCTGTCAGCTCTTGGACCTGGTGGTTTAACGCGTGATCGTGCCGGTTATGAAGTCCGAGATGTTCACTATACCCACTATGGCCGGATGTGTCCGATTGAAACACCCGAAGGACCAAACATCGGGTTGATCAACAGTTTGTCCAGTTACGCCCGGGTTAATAAATATGGCTTTATTGAGACACCATATCGACGGGTTGATTGGACAACGCATAAAGTTACCGACCGAATTGATTATTTGACGGCTGATGAAGAAGATAACTTTGTTATTGCGCAGGCCAACTCACCATTGAATGACGATGGCTCGTTTGTTAATAACGTGGTTATGGCCCGTCACAAGTCAAACAACATTGAAATCGGTATCGATAAAGTTGATTATATGGATGTTTCTCCTAAACAAGTTGTCGCGGTTGCGACGGCATGTATTCCTTTCTTGGAAAACGATGATTCCAACCGTGCCTTAATGGGTGCCAACATGCAGCGTCAGGCGGTTCCTTTGGTTAATCCGCACGCACCACTTGTTGGAACGGGGATTGAATATAAAGCAGCTCATGATTCCGGGGTTGCACTGATCTGCAAGTTTGCCGGAACAGTTGAATACGTTGATGCTCGCGAAATCAGAATTCGTCGTGATGATGGAACGCTTGATAAGTATAAGCTGATGAAATTCCGTCGTTCAAACGGTGGTAAGAACTACAACCAACGTCCGATTGTCCGAGTTGGCGATCACGTTGATCCTGATGAAGTATTAGCTGATGGTCCATCAATGGAGGGCGGCGAGTTAGCGCTCGGTCAAAATCCAATCGTTGCCTTCATGACTTGGCAGGGATACAACTTCGAAGATGCCATCGCGATTAGTGAGCGATTGGTTAAAGACGATGTATACACGTCAATTCATATTGAAGAATATGAATCGGAAACTCGGGATACCAAATTGGGACCTGAGGAAATGACTCGTGAGATCCCCAACGTCGGTGAAGATGCCCTGAAGAACCTTGATGACAGCGGGACAATTCGCATCGGGGCGGAAGTTCACGATGGTGATATCCTGGTTGGTAAAGTAACGCCTAAAGGAGTCACTGAGTTATCTGCCGAAGAACGATTGCTTCATGCTATCTTTGGTGAGAAATCACGAGAAGTTCGAGATACTTCATTAAGAGTTCCTCATGGTGGCGGCGGCATTATTCAAGATGTCAAAGTCTTCACCCGTGAAAACGGCGACGAATTGTCACCAGGTGTTAACAAGATGGTTCGGGTTTATATTGCCCAGAAGCGTAAGATTCAAGTCGGTGATAAAATGTCCGGTCGTCATGGTAACAAAGGGACTGTTTCGGTTGTTATTCCGGAAGAGGATATGCCATTCTTACCAGACGGAACGCCGGTTGATATCATGTTGAGTCCAATGGGTGTGCCTTCACGAATGAATATTGGTCAGGTTTTGGAACTTCATTTGGGAATGGCTGCTCGAAAGCTTGGTATTCACGTTGCAACACCGGTTTTTGATGGGGCAACTGATAAGGACATTTGGAACGCTGTTCGCGAAGCCGGCATGCCAAAGGATGGTAAATACATTCTTTATGACGGCCGAACCGGTGAACCATTTGATAAGCCAATTGCCGTTGGGGTCATGCATTATCTGAAATTAGCCCACATGGTTGATGATAAGATTCATGCCCGTTCAATTGGACCTTACTCACTTGTTACGCAACAACCACTTGGTGGTAAAGCACAATTTGGTGGTCAGCGTTTTGGTGAAATGGAAGTTTGGGCACTTGAAGCTTATGGTGCTGCCTATACACTTCAGGAAATTTTAACTTACAAATCCGATGACGTTGTTGGCCGGGTTAAGACCTACGAAGCAATTGTTAAAGGTGAACCAATTCCTAAGCCGGGTGTTCCGGAATCATTCCGGGTTCTGGTAAAGGAATTGCAATCACTGGGTCTTGACATGAAAGTTCTGGATAACAGTCACAAAGAAATCGAGCTGCGGGACCTTGACGATGATGACGATGTTGTCAACGTTGATGCCCTGAGCAAGAAATCTGATAAAAAAGATTCACAAAAAACCGGTTCGACTGAAACAACTTCTGATAAACAAGAAGCTGCCGATCAGCCAACCAAACCAACCAATGTAAACAATAGTAATGACTAATCATGGGAGGTCAAACTAGTGGTCGATGTTAATAAATTCGAAAGTATGCAAATTGGGCTAGCCTCTCCCGACAAAATTCGAAGTTGGTCTTACGGCGAAGTTAAAAAGCCGGAAACCATCAATTATCGAACGTTAAAACCGGAAAAAGACGGTTTGTTTGATGAACGAATTTTTGGTCCGACAAAAGACTGGGAATGTGCTTGTGGTAAGTACAAGCGGATTCGATACAAGGGAATTGTCTGTGACCGATGTGGCGTTGAAGTTACCCGTTCCAAGGTTCGTCGTGAACGAATGGGCCACATTGAATTGGCAGCTCCGGTTACCCATATTTGGTACTTTAAAGGAATCCCGAGTCGAATGGGACTTGTTCTTGACATGAGTCCGCGTGCTTTGGAAGAAATTATTTACTTTGCTTCATACGTGGTTATTGATTCCGGTAATACACCATTGGAGAAAAAACAATTACTTTCAGAACGTGAATATCGTGAAAAGAAGACCGAATATGGCCCTCGTTTTGAGGCTCAGATTGGTGCCGAAGCAATTAAAACATTGTTGAATGATGTTGATGTTGCCAAGGAAGTAAATGAATTAAAAGATGAATTGAAGAATGCAACCGGTCAAAAGCGGACCCGGGCAGTTCGTCGTTTGGATATCTTGGAGGCCTTTGTGCAGTCCGGCAATAAGCTTTCTTGGATGGTCCTTGATACGATTCCGGTTATTCCGCCTGACTTACGGCCGATGGTTCAATTGGAAGGTGGCCGTTTTGCCACTTCTGATTTAAACGATTTGTATCGTCGGGTAATCAACCGTAACAACCGATTGAAGCGGCTGCTTGATTTGAACGCACCCGGAATCATTGTTCAAAATGAAAAACGGATGCTTCAAGAAGCTGTTGATGCTCTGATTGATAATGGTCGTCGTGGCCGTCCGGTTGCCGGCCCTGGTAATCGTCCGCTTAAGTCCTTGTCACACATGCTGAAAGGTAAGCAGGGACGTTTCCGTCAAAACTTGCTTGGTAAGCGGGTTGACTACTCCGGTCGTTCAGTTATTGATGTTGGCCCAAGTCTTAAGATGAACCAAATGGGGTTGCCGGTTCCAATGGCTATGGAATTATTCAAGCCGTTTATTATGAAGGAACTGGTTGGCCGCAAATTGGCTTCTAACATTAAGAATGCCAAACGAAAGATTGAGCGTCAGGATGACGATGTCTTCAATGTTTTGGAAGATGTTATTAAAGAACACCCGGTTCTATTAAACCGGGCCCCAACACTTCACCGTTTGGGAATTCAAGCATTTGAACCGGTTTTGGTAAGTGGTAAGTCGATGCGATTGCATCCGCTGGTCTGCGAAGCTTATAATGCCGATTTTGATGGGGATCAAATGGCGATTCACGTGCCGCTGTCAGACGAAGCTCAGGCTGAGTCACGTCTCCTAATGCTGGCTGCCGGTCATATTCTTGCGCCTAAGGATGGTAAGCCGGTTGTAACGCCATCACAAGATATGGTTATTGGGAACTATTACCTGACGATGGAAGAAAAGGGCCGTGAAGGTGAAGGGATGATCTTCAATTCACCTGATGAAGTTGGCCTGGCTTTCAGAAATGGGATTGTTCACTGGCATACCCGAATCGGGATCAAAGCTGCTGCTTATCCTGATAAGTCGTTTACCAAAGAACAGCTTGGCAAGATTCTGGTAACTTCCGTTGGAAAAGTTATCTTTAATCGAATTTTACCGAAGGACTTCCCGTATATTAATGAACCTACCGAAACCAATATTAATGGGTTCGTTGACGACAAGTACTTCCTGGAAGCAGGTGAAGATATTCATGAACATCTTCAAAATGCCGAATTGGTACCGCCTTTCAAGAAGGGCTTCTTGAGTGATATTATCGCGCAGGTTTATAAGATTTATAAGGTTACCGAAACGTCACTCTTCCTGGATCGAATGAAAGACCTGGGTTATGATGAATCGACCAAGTCCGGTTTGACAGTTGGAATTTCGGATATTACGGAACTGCCAGACAAGCAGGAAATTATCGATGGTGCCCACAAGAAAGTGGAAATGGTTACCAAGCAGTTCCGACGTGGTTTGATTACCGACCATGAACGTTATGAACGGGTCATCGGTATTTGGAACGATGCTAAAGATGATATTCAAAAACGTTTGATGGAAGCACAGGATCCGCAAAACCCAATCTATATGATGAGTGATTCCGGAGCCCGTGGAAATATTTCAAACTTTACGCAATTAGCCGGTATGCGTGGCTTAATGGCTGCTCCTAACGGTGAAATCATGGAATTGCCGATTACGTCAAACTTCCGTGAGGGACTTTCTGTTTTGGAAATGTTTATTTCTACCCATGGTGCCCGTAAAGGAATGACTGATACGGCGCTTAAGACTGCAACTCAGGATACTTGACCCGTCGATTGGTTGATGTGGCTCAGGATGTTATTGTCCGTGAGAAGGATTGTGGCACCGATCGTGGCCTTACCATCAGTGCGATCACTGAAGGTAATGAAATGATTGAACCGCTTTATGATCGGATTGTTGGTCGTTATGCATTGAAGACGGTTAAGAATCCTCAGACCGGTGACGTAATTGTTCCGGCCCAAACGATGATTAATGAAGACCAAGCCCAAAAGATTGATGAATTGGGGATCAAAGAAGTAACCATTCGATCAGCCTTTACTTGCAATACCGTTCATGGTGTTTGCGAGAAGTGCTACGGTCGAAACATGGCTACCGGCGATGAAGTTGAAGTTGGTGAAGCTGTTGGAACGGTTGCTGCCCAATCAATCGGTGAACCTGGTACGCAGTTGACTATGCGGAACTTCCATACCGGTGGTGTTGCCGGTAACGCTGATATCACTCAAGGATTGCCACGAGTTCAAGAAATTTTTGAAGCCCGGAATCCAAAAGGTAAAGCTGAGATTAGTGAAGTAACGGGAACAATTGAATCAATTGAAGAGAATCCGGCTGAAAGAACCAAAGAGATTACGGTTAAAGGTGAGGCGGATACCCGGACTTATACGGTGCCAATCACTGCCCGAATGAGAGTTGCAGAAGGTGATTTCATTCACCGTGGTTCTGCACTGAATGAAGGTTCTGTTGATCCAAAGGAACTTTTGAAGGTTCGCGATGTTCTTTCAACTGAAAATTACCTCTTGCATGAAGTTCAAAAAGTTTACCGAATGCAAGGTGTGGAAGTGGCTGATAAGCACGTGGAAATCATGATTCGACAAATGCTTCGAAAGGTTCGAATCATGGATCCGGGTGATACTGATGTACTTCCTGGTACGTTAATGGATATTAACGATTTCAGAAGCAGCAATGCTGACACGGTTATTTCCGGTGGTATTCCGGCAACTGCCCGGCCAGTGCTGCTTGGAATTACCAAAGCCGCTCTTGAAACAAATAGTTTCTTGTCTGCTGCCTCATTCCAGGAAACAACTCGGGTTCTTACCGACGCTGCTATTCGTGGTAAGAATGATCCGCTGGTTGGTTTGAAAGAAAATGTTATTATTGGTAAATTGATTCCTGCTGGTACCGGTATGCCGGATTACCGTGGAATCAAGCCGGAAGAAATTGGCGGTTCTTCCACTGATGGTGTTTATTCCATTAGTGAGCTTGAAGAAAAAATGAAAGCTGAAGATGCCAAAAAGAGTAATCCAACCAAGACAACCAAGTAAATAATAAGTTTTTGTTGTTAAAAGGGGTATCGGCGTTTGCCGATACCCCTTTTAACAGTACATAAAATT
>NZ_BAKI01000038.1 GCF_000583655.1 Lentilactobacillus farraginis DSM 18382 = JCM 14108 | reverse complement strand
ACTTGTAAACAAAAATTCCTGATTTAAGCTTCAGTTAAGCTAAAGACGATATGATATAAACAATCAAATAAGCGTAGTGCAATGCCAACACGATTCTATTCCCTGATAGAACCTGCAGATGCGCTTGTTGATAACAAAAAAATAATTAGTAGTAGCTGACTGATTGTTTTAGCGTAAAGGTGCAAATAATTTAACCCCTCAAATAATTATTTAACCCAACGATTTCTTAACTTTTTTCATATGAATCCCCTTCAATATGAATGAAAACTCTTCCCTCAAGGCCTGTGTGAACGGGTCTTTTTTTATATTCAGGCTGCCAAAATTATTTAGCGGGAACGTGAGAGTTTCTTAAAGATCCCACTGCCCAACAGCCCCAGCCAACCAAGCAACGATAAAATGATAAATGTACCATTAAAGCCGGAACCATGACTTTGAATGCTGATTTTAGCGCTTTTGACGGTTTGGGGAATTGTCAGTTTAAACGTGCCACGATTAGAAGTTGCTAAATGGGTCAGCGTTTTCCCGTTGAATTTGACGGTATAATTCATACCGGCATAGCGAATAAATGGTAGGTCAAGGGTCGTTGCTTTTTTCATTGGAATCAGCAGATGGTAGCTAAGTGAATTACTGCCGGCGTGAATGCTGGACTGGGCGATTTTAAATTTTTGGCCGTTTAGAATAGCAACTTTATTAGCCAACGCCTCAATGTATTTTCCTGAATTAACTGGGAGGTAATCGGTTCGACCGGAGCCGTTAACGGTTGGAAATTGATTGTTATAGTCGTGGTTATTAACTTTGTAGTTTTGAAGATTCAGGTTTGAACGGGGAATTTGATGGGTTGGGGTTGCTTTGTATGTTAACTCTGGCTGGTCGGTGCGGTTGAATTGATTGTCATACGGATTCTGATCGGTCGTGATATTCATCGGGTAAAGGGCCGAATAATTAAACGAGTTGATCAGACATAGACTAAAAAGAACAACGATCAGGCAGGTACTTCCCCAATGATGATTGAAGCGGGTCCCAAGAAAATAGGCGCTAAACGCGGCCAGAAACATGACAACTACCGGCATGATGCGATGGCCGCTTTGAATGGCCTCAACGCCCTTGATCAGTGGCAGGTGGTGGACAATGTTCCATGGAAAAAGATTGGAGAGCACAAACAAGGTGGTGACAGCGCCGAAATAGGCGTAACGACCAATTGGCGGCACCTTTTTCAAGAATAAAAAGCCAAATACCAGGAAGAACAGCAGAATCAGCCCAAATCCTTTATTGGCAATACTTTGGTTAAACCAGGTGAACAGACTTTGCGGGTCTGCATACAATGATTGCGGATTTGGCCGCATGAGTTTTTGACTTAAGCTGAGGTAGGCAAGCGGTCCCCAAACAATTAAGCTTAAAAGAAGACTATAAAGTGCGGCAATACCGATATGAATAAAGCGGGTGCCCCGCTCCGTCACTGATTGTTTATTGAAAAAGGCGAGATAAAACACCAGTAAGGCTACAATTACGATCAAAGTGGTGGGGGCGTGGGCGTACATGATTCCCGTAACACCGATTGTTAGCAGATACCAGCGTTGATAATTTCGAAACATCAGCTGATAAAGCCCGGCAAACGCCAGGGGATGAATGGATAGGAAAGAAATTCACCAAACTGGGTTGTAATGATTTCCATGATGAGATAGGTTGTCAAACCATATAAAACAGCAAAATAAAATGAAATCTTTGTGGATTCGGAAACCAGTTTCATACTGTAGTATGCGATAGTCAGCGTGGCAAAAACGATCAATACATATGTAAAGTAAATGGCACTAACGGACGACAAAACAAATTTCAATCCCGCAAATAAATACAACCAAACCCACGGGTAGCAGGATACTACGGCGTCACCAATCTGATTAAATGTGTGAGTCGCAATATGACTGCTGAAAACGCCGTGCTTTAAATTGACGAAGATCTCTTGAATTCTACTTAGATGAAATTGTAGATCAGGACCCGAGTATAGGTGCATGGTTACCCAAAAGGGCAGGACGACCAGAAATGCCAGTCCCAGAAAAGTGAGATAAATCGTGAGGCTTTTGTGTTGCTTAAGAGTTGATAGTAGTTTTTGATGCATAAAAATAATAACCTCCCATATTATTAAAATGGCAATTTTCTTTCAATACTGTTAATAATACGGGTTAAGTGAATCGGATTCAAATTTTTTCCTTAAAAAAATCGGTGAACAAGACACGACTTTTGTTTTGAGATAAAAAAAGCCGACGTAAGGAAAATTCTCCTTGCCCCGACTTGACAAAAATGATGTTTATTTGATTGGTAATCAGCTTAAAAGAGCCAGTAAACCAAGTGGGAAGATAACGTAAATTAAAATGTTGGCAATCCGACCGGCCGGCTTATTATTATTAAAAAATAATCGCCAAGCATCCTTTCGAGAGACTAACAGCGGCAGCGTCAATTGGCTTTCAAAGTTATTTTTTCGAATATCCATAGTAAAGACCTCTTTCTTTGATAAAGAAAGTAACAAAAAATATAGTTGACTTAAGCTTGAGTTAAGCTAAGGACGATATGATATAGACAATCAAATAAGTGCAATGCAATGCCAACATGGTTCTATCCTCTGATAGAATCTGCATTGCCCTTATTGATAGTAAGGAAGCGATGCGATGGTAGCTGACCGATTGTTTCAAAGCAAAGGTGCAAATAATTAACCCCAAAATAATTATTTAACCCAATGATTTCTTAACTCACTTCATGTATATGAATACCCTTCAATATAAATGAAAACTCTTCCCTCGAGGTCTGGACTTAATGTCCGGGCCTCATTTTGTATACATACGGTTAAACACGATGAAGTGGGAAAGTCATACAGTGGGGACCGCCACCGGCTTTTAATGTTTCAACAGCATTCAGTTCCAAGACGCTCATCCCCGCGCTTCTTAATGCAGCGTTAATGGCCTGATTCTGCTTTAGCGAAATGACCCGATGATGTCCCAGACTCTCCAGATTACAGCCATGTTTAAAAATGGCCGTCTCGGGGACCGGGATCAGTTTAATTGCCAATTTGGACAACAAACTTAAGAAGTCAGGTGGCAGCCCCTGAACATACGCAACGGCTAAATGGTCAGCCACCAGATTGAAGCACATGTCCAAATGCAAATATCGCGAAGCTGCTTTAACGGGATAAACTTGATAGCCCAGCGGTGACAGCATTGCTTTAATCTCATCAAAGCCGGTTTGATCAGTTCGATCAAGCATGCCGATAGCTATAACATTATCGGCTAAAAAAGCAAAGTCACCACCCTCAAAGAAACCGTGGACAACTTCCCCGAGCTTGGGAATTCCCAAATCAGCCATTTTATGTTCATACGCGGTGGATTCCTTAAATCGAATTGATTTTTTAAACCGCCCCAGGATGTAACCTTCTCTGACACAGCCACCGAAATCGCGTGAGAAAACAGCATTTGGCATTTCAGTGGTCGGCGTCAATTGTTCAACCGTCACGCCAATTTGATGATAGATTTCAACCAACTGACGATATTCAGCCTGAAGTTTTGTTTGATCCAGCGGTTGATTGGCATACCTTTTTGAAATTTCATTAATCGGAGCTGCCCGTTGGAGATAGCTTGGCGGGCAGGTAAGCACGCGGCTTAAAGCGGCAGTTCCGTTGCGAACAAACATAGTGGTCACTTCGCTTTCTGATAATTGCGGATCAATGGTTAGCATTATTGTACGTATTGTTGGATGCATATGTCAATAAATATTACATAAACAATTAAGTAGACTTAATATGCATCGATAAAGAATGGCCGAACGGTGCCTAATTATCAATGTATGTAATTAAATATGACATTAAAAAGTGAATTCCTCTTGAAAAAATTAGAAAATAACTGTAAAATCACATCAAACTTATTTATTTTTAATTTCACTTCAGCTTGTTGGCTGAGATGAAGTCGAGGAGGGATTATGTAAATGAAAAAATTATTTGGATTTATCGGTAGCTTAATGGTGGTGGGTCTGCTACTGGCCGGCTGTAGTACGAGTAAGGCTGATAATAGTGTAAAAAAAATTCAGGATAAAAAAACGTTGATTGTTGGCACCTCGGCAGATTATGCACCGTTTGAATTTCCGATTGTTAAAAATGGTCATAAAGAGATTGTAGGCTATGATATATTGCTGTCAAAAAAGATTGCGGACAGTCTTGGGGTTAAGTTGAAAATCGTGAATACGGAATTTCCGTCGTTAATTTCGGAATTGCAAGATAATAAAGTCGATTTGATTTTAGCTGGGATGGTTTCAACGCCACAGCGAAAGAAAGCCGTTGCCTTTTCAAAGTCTTATTACACCGTCAAGAATCAACTGCTGGTTAATCGAAAGGACGCGAACAAGTATCATACAACCGCAGATTTAAAGGGTAAATCCGTGGGTGCCCAGCAATCGACCACGCAAGAATCAATTGTGAAGTCACAAATTAAAGGCAGCCAACCCGTTATTGAATCCAACCTAACCAGTTTGGCAACGGAACTGGGACAGGGGAAGCTGGATGGCTTGGTAGTTGAAAACGAAATTGCCGATAACTATGTAACAACGTATCCGAAAAAATACGCGATTTCCAACGTTACCTTGAATACGCCGAAGAACTTTAGATACATCAATGTCGCAACCCGTAAATCCGATAAGAAATTGTTGAAAAAGGTGAATAGCGAGATCACCAAGCTGCAAAAGAGTGGGGAGCTTACCAAAATGTTTAAACAGGCTCAAACAATTCAGGCAAAATACAAATGATGATTGGGGGAATTAAAGGATGTTCTCATTTCTGAAACATTACTATCCTGTCTTTGTTCAAGGAACAGCTCAAACAATTTTAATCTCAATTATCGGTATTTTAATCGGCATAATTTTAGGACTTTTCTTTGTGACGCTGCGACGCTCTAAAGTAAAATTGTGCCAGTATATTGCCAGAGTATACATTGCCATTGTGCGGGGGACACCGTCGATGATTCAAGTCATGCTAATCTATTATGGCCTTTCCAAAGTGCTGGATATCCCTCAGATTCAATTTCTTGGCTCGGGGCTTGATCGAATGATTCCCGGATCGATTGCTTTGGGGATTAATTCCGGTGCTTACACGGCTGAAATCTTTCGTTCCGGATTGATTTCCATTCCCAGGGGTCAGACGGAAGCCGGCTTATCCTTGGGATTGAGTGACCATACAACGTTGTTTAGCATTGTAATGCCACAGGCAGTCCGCAATATTTTACCGGCACTTGGAAATGAGTTCATTACACTGATCAAGGAATCTTCGGTTTTATTTTATATCGGTGTTCAGGAAGTTACCGCTCAAGCGTTGGGTGTTGGTGGCACATTGTATAACTTTATACCGCCATTATTAGTTGCCGCCATTATTTACTTTGTGTTGACGTTTTCAATGTCACAGGTTATCAGTTTACTGGAACGACGACTGGGAACAGCTTATTTGAAAGTTAATCAGGAGGAATAAGTATGGCAGGTAATATTATTGAAGTCACTAATCTTGAAAAACGATTTGGCCAAAATTTGGTTTTGAAAAATATTACATTTAACGTGCAACGTTCCGAAAAAGTCGTGATTATTGGGCCCTCAGGTGGCGGTAAAAGTACGTTACTGCGCTGTTTGAACCGGCTTGAAGACGATTACCAGGGGATCGTGAAATTTAATGATCAAAACATTATGTTGGCTGACGCCGGCAAGATTCGATCAATTAGACAAAAAATCGGTATGGTTTTTCAACAGTTTAACTTGTTTCCTAATAAAACCGCTTTGGAAAATATTACGTTTGCACCCGTAAAGCTGAAATTGCTATCTCAACAACGTGCGATCGATCGGGCCCACCGCTTGCTGTCACAAGTTGGGTTGGACAACAAAGCAAACGCGTATCCCCAGTCTTTGTCAGGCGGTCAGCAGCAACGAGTGGCCATTGCCCGGTCATTGGCAATGAATCCCAGTGTTTTGTTGTTTGACGAGCCAACGTCGGCACTGGATCCGGAGATGGTCGGCGATGTTTTGGCAGTAATGACTGATTTGGCGGATAAGGGGATGACAATGATTATCGTGACTCATGAGATGTCGTTTGCCCAAAAGGTAGCTGATAAGATTCTATTTATGGATCAAGGGATAATTGCGGATCAGGGTGATCCCCACTACATCTTTCACGAAACTAAGAATCCTAGGACCCGGGCGTTCTTATCAAAAGTAATGATTTAGAAAGGATTGGTTAAAATGACAACACTCAAAGTAGCGACAACTCAGATGCGTTGCTCTTGGGACGTTCAGGCGAACGTTGACAAAGCCAAGAACTTAATTCGACAGGCGGCGGATTGCGGTGCCAAAATCATTCTGCTTCAGGAACTCTTCGAACGAAAGTATTTTCCCCAGCAGCAGAAACCGGCCTATATGGATTTTGCCACTGAATTGGAAAATGATGTCGCGGTGACGGAATTACAAAAATTGGCTAAAGAGCTGCATGTTGTGCTGCCGGTTAGTTTTTTTGAAAAGAAAAACACGAATCGTTACAATTCCTTGACGGTGATTGATGCCACCGGTGACATACTGGGTGTTTACCGAAAAAGTCATATTCCTGATGACGTTGGCTATGAAGAAAAATATTACTTTACCCCCGGCAATACCGGCTTTAAGGTTTGGCAGACGGCCTATGGCAAAATTGGGGTTGGTATTTGCTGGGACCAGTGGTTCCCCGAAGCGGCCAGATGCATGGCACTTGAAGGAGCCGAATTCATTCTGTATCCTTCCGCAATCGGATCAGTGCCGCAACATCCCGAAATTAACTCAAAAGGTCATTGGCAACGAACAATTCAGGGTCATGCGGCAGCCAACTTAGTCCCAATTATCGTTGCCAATCGGGTTGGAACCGAAATTATTGATGATTCGGAAATCACCTTTTACGGGTCAGCTTTTATAACGGATCAAACCGGTAGAATTGTTGAGCAAGCAGATGAAAAGTCGGAAAGTGTGCTGGTTCATTCGTTTGACACGGATCAAATCAAAGCTACCCGCAATGCTTGGGGGCTTTTCCGTGATCGGCGGCCGGATTTGTATCGGCCGATTTTAACACTGGATGGTCAAGGCTGATTTGGTATGACACCCGTCAGCATTTTTCACAAATTTTTTGACAATTGATTGCCAAGATTACCTTAAAACGCCTAAAATGGTTGTTAACAAGTAAAATGCTAACAATCAAAAAAGGAAGTTAGGTGATCAAATGGCAAAAGAAACTGGCTGGGTTACCCGGTGGCCCGAACGAATCAGTTATGGTTGAGTGATGCGGCCGATAACCTGGTCTTTCAAATGATGACGACCTATCTGTTATTTTTCTACACCGATGTTTATGGGTTAAGCGCCAGCGCGGTTGCAATCTTATTTGTAGTTGCCCGGGTGGCCGATGTTGCCGAAAGTTTTATTATCGGCGTCATGATCGATCATACCCACTCTAAATTTGGTAAAAGTCGGCCTTTCTTTTTGTGGTATGCGTTTCCCTACGTTGTTTTTGCGGTTCTAACGTTTATTACGCCCAACTTTTCATATAGTGGCAAGGTGGCCTGGGCTTACTTTACATATCTGGGCCTGGGCTTCTTATATACGGCGGTCAATTTGCCGATTACGTCCATTTTGCCGACATTGTCGCAAAATTCTCGTGAACTCACACTGCTGGGCGTGATTAGACAGTTTTTTGGCAGTTCGGTTCAAATTATCGTGGCGGTATTTACACTGCCATTGGTTGCCCTGTTTGGGAAAGGCAATCAGCAAACCGGCTTTTTGGGAACCATTATTTTATTTGGGGTCATTTCGTTAATCTTAATTCTCAACACGTTTATCCACGTTCGTGAACGGTATGCCAACCCCACGATTGCCCACCAGCCATTGAAGACGGTGCTGGCAATGATTCGGCATAATCAACCGTGGATTGTGATCTCGGTTTCAATTTTTATGTACTGGCTGGTAACCTCGATTAAAAATCAAACCACCATCTATTATTTTAAATACGTTATTGGCAACGAAAATCTCGTGCCGCTTGCCAACAGTTTTACGTTTACATCGCTGATCGGTGTTCTGTTGATTATGCGGATTACGGAAACCCAGAGTAAGAAGCGAACGATGATGAGTGGGATTTTAACGGCTTTTATCGGCCAAGCGGTTATCGCTGCCGGCGTTTATCTTGATAATATCCCGACGCTGTTTGGGGGTATTTTTATTAACTCGATCGGTAACGGCATTATTATCGGGCTGGTTTCGATTATGATTGCCGATACCATTCGTTACGGTGTCAGCATGGGTGTTCAAGCGGAAGGTATTCTAGCGTCAACCGATGATTTTGGCGTTAACTTTGGCTTAGGAATTGGTGGCCTGATAACCGCCGGCTTGTTCCATGTTTCAGGTTATGTTGCCAATCATAATCAGAATGCCGCTACCATCACAATGATTGATGTTAATTATGTTTGGATTCCGCTGGTGATTTATGCTGGGATGTATTTTGTGATGCGACTTTATGACGAACAGCGGATATTGGATGAGATAAAGGGATAACCATTACTTGGATTCATGAAAGTGGTCAACAAAGTGTTGCCTGCTTTTTTTTGTGCGGTATAGTGATGATAAACCGGTTGTGATATTATTATTTCAGAAACTGTCAGGATCAGTAAGTAGTTAGAAATACAATCGGGGGATTAAAATGGAATATAAACAATTGATTGAAGAATTAATTGAATTTCGGGATAGTCGTGGATGGGAAAAGTATCATACATTGCCTGCTCTGGCACGGGCTGTTTCCGTTGAAGCCGGAGAATTAAATGAGTTATTTTTGTGGCGGGTAGAAAACGAAACTGACTTTTCGAAAAAAACACGCAATGATATTAAATTTGAACTGGCTGATATTTTAACTTATTGCTATTATATGTGTGAAAAACTTGATGTTGACCCGAATGAAATTGTTCAGGAAAAGTTGGCTATTAATAAAAATCGACATTGGAAATTCGATAATTAATTTTTAAAATTTGGTAGGGGATGAGTGGTAGTTATGGATAAAATTGACGCGCCAATTATTGAAAAAGTTACATATGATGGGGAAGTAGCCGGACACTTGAATGACGTAATCGGCGGAGACTCCAAAAAACGTCAACTACTATTTGATTATCCAACTGTCTATTTAATTTATGCCGCAAATAAGAATCATTCATACGAAGTGTATGTTGGTGAAACAAATGATATTGAACGGCGAACGCAACAGCATTTGAACGATGACCCGCGGGTTCGGGATGATTGGAAAAAAATGTCGCAAGAAAGTGATGCCCATTTGCTGATAATCGGGCATGATCATTTCAATAAATCGTTGACGTTGGATATTGAAAATCAAATGATGCTTTTTATGCTGGGGGTACCAAGCGTTAAAAGACTGAATAATCGGCGAGAAAATGAACAAAATGATTACTACACATCCGATGAAAAAGAGATTATCTTTTCTAAAATTTGGCGCAGATTAAGGGCACTTGATAATCATCTATTTCCGATTGAAAGGGAAATCCGTGATTCTGCAATTTTCAAAGCTTCCCCATTTCATAAATTAACGCCGGAACAGGAACGTGCCAAAGATGTCATCATTGATAAGGTGATCGATAGCTTAATGAAAGATAAAACGGGGCAGTTGATTCTCGTTGAAGGGGAAGCGGGATCTGGTAAAACCGTTCTTTTAAGTACAATTTTTTATCTCTTAAGTCATCTTGATAAAAGTTCTGTTCGTTTAGACACCAGCAATTTAAAGAACTATTTGTTAATTAATCATGATGAACAATTTAAAGTTTATCGAGATATTATCCATAAACTGGAGCTTGATAAGCGGGTTCGAGACACCGTCAGCAAACCGACTCACTTCATTAACAGTCATCCTGAAGACGCACCGAAAGTTGATATTGTTTTAATTGACGAAGCCCATCTGCTATGGACTCAGGGAAAACAAGCTTATCGTGGTAAGAATCAATTAGATGATATTTTAAACCGGTCACGAGTAACAATTGCGGTGTTTGATAAGAAACAAATATTGAAAACCGAGGAGTATCTGGATTCGGATCAAATCAGGAGAATGGAGGAGAGAGCTAGAAAACAGAATGATTTGATCATGTTAACCAATCAGCTAAGAATTAATGCAGAGCCTCAAACCGTTCACTGGATCAAAAATTTGATCGACAAAAGAGTTGTTACAAATATTCCAAGTGATAAAAAATATGATTTGCGGGTATTTGATAATGCACTGGAAATGTACAACCAGATTAAAGTGAAAGCTAAGAACGAGGAATCGGGTCTTTCGCGCATTTTAGCAACCTTTGATTGGAAATATAATAGCAAAAGGAAACCAAAAAACGGTGGTAATTGGATGGTTACTGCTGGAAATTTGTCGCTTCCATGGAATTTACAGCTGGAGGCTCCAAAAGAAGTTCGAAAGTCGAAGAAAAAGCTACCATGGGCTGAACAGGAACAGACAATCGGTGAGGTTGGTTCAACATACACGATTCAAGGATTTGATTTGAATTATTGTGGCGTTATTATTGGGCCATCTGTTAAATATAGAAATGGTCATATTATTTTTGATTCTAAAATGAGTGAAAATACAAATGCTGTTCGGAATCGAACGCTTCGTGATGGTCAAAAAGCCCAAGTAGCTGATCAATTATTACCGAATGAATTAAATGTTCTATTAACTCGGGGTGTAAATGGACTGTACATTTACGCTGTAGATGAACAGTTAAGAAAAGCACTTTTGAAGGCGCAGCAAGGGTTAATCGGTGATAATACGACTAACTAAAAGTGTACTTTTTATGAACTTCGAATTCTCTTTAACTCAGTTCTGAAAGAAACGACTAGCAAACGAACCTGATCAAAGGATTTTGAGTTATCATATTTACGGCAATTTTCTTCGTAACTATCGACAGTACTGCATAGTCCTCAACCAAATTAAAAAGATTCATGATTCACGATCAATTTCATTTATTGACCGCTTCGCACCGTTTGTTAATAAATAAATTACGTTACTAATGGTAAGATGATTAAGGTTGGCATTTCTTGGGGAAATATTTGTGCGATTATTTTGTTCCAAGTAGTTATTTATTCAATTATTCGATTTATTCGTTGGCTGAATAATACATTCACTTCAGATAGTAGTATGACGGTAGCCTGATGGTAGATATGTAATAGGTGAATGGTTGTGATGGTAATAATTTGAACCTGGTAGGGGTTAAATTCTTGTTGGGTTACTTTTCCTGTTAATAATTATGGTATCATCTAACGCCTAAACCAATATTTAGGTGTTTTTGTTTGGAATAAAGCTGAGTCTTGATAGATATTAAAAGTAGTTAAGTAAACTTAGGTGTTTCTATACATAATAATAGTTCGGGCTTGAAATACTGAATGTGTCAGCATAACATTAATTTGTAACGACAGTCTGATTTTAGGGGAAGTGTGTGAATGTATACAGATTTAAATAATAAAGTAGCCGTCATCACTGGCGGTTCAAAGGGGATCGGGACAGCAATTGCTGATCGGTTTGGTCAAGAACACATGTCGGTGGTGATCAACTATAACAGTGACGAAGCCGGTGCTAAAAAGGTTGCGGCAGAAGTAGTCGACAATGGTGGCCAAGCGACTATTGTGAAAGCGGATGTTTCCACTGAAGATGGCAACCAAGCGTTATTAAACGCCGCCTTGGATAAATTCGGTGACCTGGATGTGTGGGTAAACAATGCCGGGATGGAAGTAAAGTCACCCACCCATGAATTATCGCTGGAAGATTGGAATAAGGTGATTTCAATTAACGAAACCGGTGTCTTCTTGGGTGCGAAAGCTGCTTTGAACTATTTCAAGTCACACAACAAAAAGGGAAATATCATTAATGTATCATCAGTTCACGAACAGATTCCCTGGCCAACCTTTGCCAGTTACGCGGCTGCCAAAGGTGGCGTCAAATTGTTTACGCAAACCATTGCGATGGAGTACGCCAAAGACAATATTCGGGTCAATGCGATTGGTCCAGGAGCGATCAACACGCCGATTAACGCCAAAAAGTTTGCGGATAAAGCACAACTGGATCAAACCGTTTCAATGGTACCGATGAATCGAATCGGTAAGCCGGAAGAAGTCGCTGCCGGTGCGGCCTGGCTGGCCTCCGACGAGTCAAGTTATGTAACGGGTGTAACGCTGTTTATCGATGGCGGCATGACGCTTTATCCGGCTTTCAAAGATGGACAGGGTTAATTCGATAATTGAGTAAAGGTGAGGGACAACGTATGCAGCTGCAAACGGTTTTAACCCCGGCATGGATTGCCTGGGGAAAGCAAAAATCAGAAGAGAATCCACGCTTGGAGGGCTTTGTGGCCGGAGAAGGCGGTAAAAATCCCAAAGTGTTGCTTTTAGGTGAAGCACCGGGTGACAAAGAGGTCAAGCTGGGTCATCCCTTTCAAGGGCCTTCCGGAAAAGAACTTGATCGCTGGTTGGCATCACTGGGACTGACTCGCGAAGATGTTTATATCACAGGAGTCGTCAGCGCCCGGCCGTTTTCCATTGGTAAAACAGGTCGAAAACGTGACCGCCGGCCCAACAATACTGAGGTCAAACAGTGGGCGCCAATGTTTGATTATGAAATGAGCCATTTCGAAAACTTGTTGATGGTACCGATGGGAAATGCCAGCCTGCAGCGATTATTGGGGAATAAGGCCAAAATCGGTGACCTGCACGGCCGATTAATCGAACGGCCGGTTCAGTATTTTGATCAGGCAAATAAAGTGTTTAAATGGACAACTAAAACCCGCAAAATTTTTCCGTTATACCACCCTTCATATTCGAAACGGTTTAAAAACATGGAAGCCGTTGTCGATCGGGATTCTGAAAAATTGAAGGAATTATTGCTTCAAATATAGTCCGAAAGACCAAAAAATATAATTAAACGCAGCTATTCAAGCAAGAATTTGATAACTTGAATAGCTGCTATTTTTTATACCATAATTTAGTAAAACTTGAGATTTATTATTTTAGGCAGTTATTAATTATCGTATCGTCGGGTTCATATAACTAAATATAAAACTAATTCTAACGGAATTCAAAAGAACGTAAAGCTTTGGAAAAGGGGCCGATATTATAATTGTTATTGAAATAGCGTATCATATAATAAATTCAATTAAGCAGTCAGTGTATCTGAAAGAAGATCAGATTAACAAGCGTCATTGGATTTTAAATTCTTTTTTCGAGGAGGAGAGAAGTCATTTAAAGGCTGCTTAAATGTTATTTGTAAACCCAAACGCAAACTAGTCGGGAACCAGTTAATTATCGTAGGTGTGCTTATCTTTAGAGGCGCAAGGAATGTAAAGTGCATGTAAAGAAAGTCTTACTTGTTTGGCGGGCTTTGAGTCGTTAATCTTAAAAGCATGTATGAATTTAAAAGGGTGCATGCGCATATAAATTATCATTAGGAATGATGAATGTGGGAATGGGGCGTATTGATGAAACGGGGACGTCATTGGATTTATGTTTTAGGCAGTTTGGCCGCTATTGGCGTTTGTGTTGGGCTATTTTTGGTGTGGCATGCCGATAATCACAATAGCAGCTCGACTCAGATCAGTCGTTCGGCAAAAAGTCAGTCTTCACGTAAAGCTCCGAAGTCACGGGCAGATAAAAAGGTGGTTGTTACTCGGTTATCTCCTGAGGAGAAAGACGGTCAAAAAGGCTTTTTGACTACCGGTGACATTACAGATTATTTGAAGCGGGGACATTTTGTGGGCTCGGCCCTGATTATCAAAAATGGCCGGTTTTTATATCGAAAGGCGTTTGGCTATGCAAATTACGCTGATCGACTTAAGAATAAAACTAATTCTGAGTTTCAAATTTTATCCATTCAAAAATCGTTAACTGCCGCCTGTATTATGAAGCTGATTCAGGAAAAAAGGTTGGCGTTGACGACTTCCCTGGCCCGTTTTTATCCAACGATTGCGCACGCAAACCACATTTTAATTCGGAATATGCTGGATATGGACTCGGGACTGTCAATGACAGATACCGGTTCCAAACGGCCATTGCGTGAGAAACAGGTTGTTGAATATGCCGTGAAACACGTTTTAAGTAATCCGGAAGCATATGGTAAGTGGCGTTATCAGCCGGTTAACTACGTTTTGTTGGCGGGTATCATCGCCCGGTTAAGCGAAAAGAGTTATCGGCGTTACTTTGACCAATTATTTATTAGACCTTTTGATTTAAAAGGAACCGGGTTTGTCCAAACACAACCGTTGACGCCATATAAAACAATTGGTTATCGATATAAAAGAGCTTCTCAGGTTATTCAAAATTATCAAAAACCATTTCATGAAACCAGAGCGGCGATGCAAAACGAATTGGGAACCGGTCAGGTTTATATGACGGCTTATGCGTTATTTAAAGTTGAAAGCCGTCTTTTACAGGGGAAGATTATTTCGATAAAAAATGTCAGAACTTTACATACCGCGGGGACATCTTCAACATACGGCGGTGGTGTTTATAATCAGCCCAACGGTATCCGTTCACACGGCATTGGGTATGGTTATGAATCATGTGTACTTGAATCCCGAAATGGTAAAAACGGGGTGGTTCTTTTGAGCAATTATTATCGGCCGGCGGCTTCAATTCAAAAGCTGGCAGTACCATTATTTGATCAAATGATGAGTGACAAGCTAGGATAGCCGTTTTGGGGCTTTTGTAGAACGCATAATCGAAATTGCATTATTCGGGTAATTTTTGAAGGGGAGATGGCAATGGCTGTATTAACAAGGTGGCTGCAACAGCCTGTTATAAAGTTCATTTTAACGACGTTATTTTATTTTGCGATTATGATGGTCCTCTTTTATCTGTACGATTACAGCGGGATTAATCAGGCAAAATTTATTTACAATGATTTTTAACGGGGGAAGTGATGAAGTATGTTAGAGCGGGATTTAATTCGGGATTTAATTAATGTGATCGATTCCTACGCCGAAAATGGTGGCGACAAATTGGCCTATCATTACGGCAATCAAACGAACACTTATATGGATTTGAAACACTATTCAGATGCCTTGGCAAAGCACATTGATCAAATGCAGCTGCCCAAGGATTCGCCGATTATGGTTTTTGGCGGTAAGGATTTTGCGATGATTGCCACCTTTATTGCGGTGGTGAAATCCGGACATGCGTATATACCGGTTGATATTGATTCACCAACCGAGCGTTTGACGTTGATTAATGAAATCGCCAAGCCGGCTGCGGTGATTGCGGTCGAAGCATTACCGGTTGACCTGGGTGGGTTACCGGTTATTTCGAAAAAAGAGCTGGCAGCTATTTTTTCAGAACGGATATCTTATCAGGTGACTCACGCTGTCAGCGGCAATCAGACATTTTATATTATTTTTACTTCTGGTACGACGGGCGTTCCTAAGGGTGTTGAAATTAGTTACAACAATTTGATGAGTTTTGTTAAATGGTTGGTTGGCAATGACTTTCACCTGCCGGCTCAACTGCAAATGCTGCAGCAACCCGCCTACTCATTTGATTTATCTGTTATGAGCCTGTACCCAACGCTCTTCAAGGGTGGCACGCTTCACGTCCTGTCAAAGAAGATTACGGACAATTTCTTAGTTTTGTTTACGACATTGCCAACGTTGCCAATTAATGTCTGGGTATCAACCCCATCGTTTGTAAATATTTGTTTACTGGAGCCAACATTTGATGCTAAGCACTACCCAAGTTTAAATTATTTTTTATTTTGTGGGGAAGAGTTAACGGTCAGAACAGCTAAAATGCTAAAAAAGAAATTTCCGAAAGCCCATGTATTTAATACCTATGGGCCGACTGAGGCAACCGTTGCGATGACTCAAATCGAAATCACTGACGAAATTCTTGAAGAATTTGATCGATTGCCGATCGGTTACGTTAAAGACGGTATGCATGCCAGAATCATTGACGATCAGGGGAACCCTGTCAGTGACGGCACCCAAGGAGAATTAGAGATCTATGGCACCAGTGTTTCGAAGGGGTACCTCAATAACCCCGAAAAAACCAGCCAAGCCTTTTTAACTCACAATGGGCAACCCGCTTACAAAACAGGCGATGTGGCCACTATGCGCCAGGACGGTTTGCTTCGGTACTATGGCCGAAAAGACTTTCAGGTGAAGATTAACGGTTATCGGGTTGAACTTGAAGATGTCGCGATTCTGGTTAGTAAAGGAAAGTACGTTAAGCAGTGTGTGGTTGTCCCCAAATATAATGCGCAGCATCAGGTATCAATGCTGATTGCCTATATTGTGCCAAATAAGAATCGCTTTAATAATGAGTTGGATTTAACAGCTGCTATTAAAAGCGATCTGAAAGCATCGATGATGTCCTACATGATTCCTCAAAAAATTGTTTACAGAAAATCATTGCCGTTAAGCAACAATGGAAAAGTCGACATTAAATCGGTGATCAGCGAGGTTAATTTGCGATGAAATGGTACATTCCCTATGGCAATCCGACTTACTTTATTCTGCTGGCTGTCGCATTGATACCGCTCATGCTTGGCCTGCTTTATGGTCGGCGGTTCCGCTGGTACCAAACATTAATATCACTTTTCTTCCTGATATTGACGTTTGGCGGGCCTAATTGGCGAACCGGCATCTCACTGGTTTGCTACTTTATTTACCAAGTAGCACTGGTTTCCGCCTATTTCCATTATCGACGGCGGAAAGATTCACCTAACAAAGGGTGGGTATTTGTTTTAGCGGTTATTTTAGCAATTCTACCATTGGTGATTGTTAAGGTGACCCCGGCAATTGAAGCCGGCAGGCAATCGATTATTGGTTTTCTGGGGATCTCATATATCACCTTCAAAGTAGTTCAAACCATCATGGAAACCAGAGATGGTTATATCAAGGACTATCATCCGGTTGTTTTCAGTCAGTTTCTGTTATTCTTCCCAACGATTTCTTCCGGTCCGATTGACAGATACCGACGATTTGTTAGCGATTATGAAAAGGTTCCTGCCCAAAAGGACTATTTGAATTTGGTTCAAACCGGAGTCCGGTATGTCTTCTTGGGGTTTCTGTATAAGTTTATCTTAGCGTACTACTTCGGGTCGATCCTGATGCCCCGGGTACAGTTTGGCGCTTTGATGGCTCACGGGTTTTCATGGTATATCGTTGGCTATATGTATGCTTACAGCATGGATTTGTTCTTTGATTTTGCGGGATATAGTTTGTTCGCAGTTGGCATTAGTTATCTGATGGGAATTAAAACGCCGATGAACTTTAACCAGCCATTTAAATCCAAGAATATTAAAGATTTTTGGAATCGTTGGCACATGACGCTGTCATTTTGGTTTCGGGATTATATTTTCATGCGGTTGGTGTTTTTCTTAATGAAACACAAGGTGTTTAAAAGCCGAATTACAACGGCGAATGTTTGCTACATCGTTAATATGCTGATTATGGGCTTTTGGCATGGTGAAACCTGGTTCTATATTCTCTATGGGCTGCTTCATGGTTGTGCATTAGTGGTTAACGATACCTGGCTTCGATATAAGAAAAAACATCAGGAGCGAATTCCGCATAATAAATTTACGGAATTACTGGCAATCTTTATTACCTTTAACTTTGTTTGTTTCACATTCTTGATTTTCTCAGGCTTTTTGAACACCTTGTTTTTTGAGCCGGGAAAGCTTCGATAAAGAAGACTAATTAACTGAGGGGTTGACAATTATGGATAACGTAAAAGAAACGGTTCTTTCAATTTTAAACGATTTAACTGGTGAAGATTTTTCAGACAGGTTGGACGAGAACCTCTATGATAGTGCCTTATTGGATTCAATGGGGACGGTTCAGTTGTTGCTGGATCTTCAGGATAAATTAGGCGTTAACGCGCCAATTTCGGAGTTTAACCGATCGGAGTGGAACACACCTGCTAAGATTATTGCGAAAGCCGAAGCATTGAAATGAAAATAAAAAAGCGACTTTTTGAAATTTTCGGGCCGGTCTTATGCGCGGCATTGTTGATGGTTGTCGTTTTTTTATCACCGATTTGGATAAAATTCAGTTATGTTAGTCCCACGGCGCAGAAAAATGCTGCTGCTTCTTTGTCACCATTGGTATTAAAAGGGCAACTGCTTAAACGACGGGCTTTGGCCAACAAATACGTACCATTTTTCGGTTCGTCCGAGTGGTCGCGATTTGATCCGTTTCATCCATCAGTATTGGCCGCCAAGTATCATCGATCATACCGGCCGTTTTTACTTGGCGCGCGGGGAAGCCAGTCTTTGACACAGTTCTTTGTGATGCAGTCAATCAATCAGCAGTTGAAAAATAAAAAGGCGATTTTCTTTGTTTCCCCACAGTGGTTTGTGCCAAAGGGCGAAGATCCAAACGCGTTTTCTTTTTACTATTCACCACTGCAGACAACGACCTGGATTCAATCGGAGAAGGGTACCAAAATGGATCGGTATGCAGCTTATCGACTACTGCAAATGCCCTCTGGTGATTCCGACAAGGTTATTTCGGCTGCGCTGGCACGAATTGCTGCTGGACTAAAGCCAACTGAATTTCAACGGTTTTATGTTGATTATCGTCACAGGTACTATTGAACGAAGACCAAATTTACGCCAGATTTAGGATTCCGGTAAATAATGAACAAAAGATTGCAAAGAATGCCGCTCAATTACCAAAAGTTTATAATTTTCAACGTTTGGATCGATTGGCAGGCGAACTTGGCAGACAACATACCGGGTCAAATGATTTTCAAATTGGCAACCGATTTTGGAAACGCCGTTTAAAGCATCATTTTAAAGCTTTGAAGGGTTTCCAAGCCAAGATGAGTTTTTTGAAATCACCTGAGTATGGTGACTTTCAACTGGTATTGAATCAATTCGCTAAAGACCATACAAACGTTTTGTTTATTATTCCACCCGTTAATTATAGATGGGAAAAATATACCGATTTATCTTCAAAAATGTTGATGAAGTTTGACCATAAGATAACCTATCAGTTACGTTCGCAAGGCTTTAACCATATTGACGATTTGAGTGGGATGGGGATGCTAATTATTTCATGACAGATACGATTCATCCCGGATGGCGCGGGTGGTTGAAAATCGATCAAAAAGTTGATCCGTTTTTAACCAAAAAACAAGCGGCACCTCACTATACGATTGATAATCTTTTCTATTCGAAAGCTTGGCAGCAGGCTGACGCGGATTTTAATTATGACGAATATGGAAACAATGGACGGTGATAACTTTGGTTCAAACAACGAAGAAGATAAGAATGTTGTTATTCTTTTTATGCGGATTGCTGGTTGCCGGCTCAATTGCAATTCATGGATTAATGGCCGGGTATTATCCGATTCTAAAGACGAGTAACCATCGGTATGATGCCCAGATTATGAAGCAGGTTACCTATCCGATTTATCGTTCGGGGCCGTACTTTACCAGCTCAAGCACACAGACAGCGGACAGTAACAGCAGCAATTATCCCAATTATTACGTTCGGGTAATGCAGACAAAAACCACTAAAACGGGAACCTATGCTAAATTACGGTATTTCAATCAAATAATTGGTTGGATGAACGTTAAGGGGCTTAAATCTGTCAGCTTGTCGCAAATCGCCCAGGCAACTATGAAGCAGTACGACGTGAGCGGCAGTGCTATATTAGCTTCGGCAGGCAGTAAGCATATCGTAACGGTAAATAATGGTTTTGCCAACGCCGCTAAAAAAATTGCCAGCCAGGGTGATGGTTCGGTTTTGTATCCTTTGGCCTCCCTTCAAAAGGCAATGACTGCCGCAATCGTGCAACAGTTAATTACCAGTGGCAAGTTATCACCCACCACGAAATTGAGCACTTACTACCCGCAAATTAAGGGAAGCAGCGGGATTACTATCCGGGCAATGCTGTCAATGACTTCAGGATTGGACAATGCCGATACAACACCGGCTAAAGCAATGACCGAAAGCCAAGCTTACGCAAGTATGTTGAAACAATTGAATGCCACGGGCCAGACAGCTTATAACTATAGTGACGCAAACTATGTGTTGTTGGCCGGCATCATTGCCAAAGTAACCAAGCAAAGTTATACGACTAATCTGCAAAATAGAATTATCAATCGGCTGGGGATGAAGAATACCAGAATCATTGGTAATCAAAGTATTGATACTTCTATGGTAGCGTTAAGCTATTCACGAAAAGGTGAGTCGGATTACAGTAAGCCGCAGAAGGTTTCATTGCCACGGCTTTCTGCCATTCCCGGAGCGGGAAATCTGCTGACAACGCCAAGTGATTATTACAAGTTTATTTTGGGGCTGCAAAATGGTTCGGTACTAACGGCCGCTCAATACCGACAGTTGACGAGTTATGGGACGGTTTATTCCGGTGGCATGTATGTTGGTCAAAAAGGCGTTAAATACAACAATGGTTCATTTAGCGGTCAGGGCTTTCATACTGGTTACTATGCGACGACCGGCAATTATCACATGGCGATTGTTTTTGAAAACCAGGCGCCACTCACCTTAAGCGCCGGTGATTTCGTCAAGAAGATGTATCAAGTGGCAACTTATTATTAAAAGTAGCTTCTGAAATCGATTGTGAGATTGATTATTGTCGCCAAATAAATGAGAGAGCTGAGGCAGTTGCCCGGCTCTTTTTTTATAAAGTGGGCGAATTGATTCTCAGGAATTCAAATCCAATGATGAAAGCGCTACCGAAAAATGATATAATTAAAACGCTTTAGCAGATGCTTAAAGCACGAATCAGCAATTTTATTTTATCGTTTCAGGGGGAGTTTACATGTTGAAGAAATCATTTGTTGTTGCTATGGCATTGCTGTCTGGGGTTGTTTTCTGGGGCACTGCTAATCATCAGCCGGCTTTGGCAGCCACCAAGGCCAAACCGGTTAATTTATATTTGACTCGTCATGGTCAAACCATGTTTAATATTAACGGTCGCGGGCAGGGTTGGGCCGATAGTCCATTAACCGACACCGGAATCCAAGTTGCCCACCAATTAGGCTATGGTTTATATGGCTTGCATTTCAGCGCGGCTTACTCGGCTGATAATATGCGGACTTTTAAAACGGCGCATTATGCCTTGTCATCTTCAGGAAATGGCAAAGTGCCCGTAACCTGGACAGCCAATTTGCGAGAAGGTGGTTATGGTAGTTTTGAAGGTCAAAAATATGACGAAGTTAACAAAATCACAATGCCATTGTTACGACCGGCAGGGACGTATAGTGGACCACAAGACTTCAGTAAAGCCCAGCAGGCTCTTGGAAAAGATTTTTGGCCGGCTCTACAAGATGCTTATCATGACGCGGAATCGGTTGATGGCGGTAAATATAGTGATCCAACATTACCAGCCAGTTTAAAAGCCGAGTCAGCTAATCAGGTTATTTCACGAATGAATACCGAGTTGACGGCAATTGCCAAAAAGGCAGCCAATAAAGGTGGTAACGTTTTGGTTGTTAGTTCGGGGATGTCAATTCCGGAATGGCTTTCAGCTCAGGCAAACTACACGGTTAACAGTTTTGTTAACTGGGGCAATGAAGCGGTCATGAAAGTCACGTATAAGAATGGTCAATTCTATTTTCCAAAGTACGTTAGCAGTGAGACCCTTCTTTATACCATCAACAAAGGGGCGAAGTTGCAGCAATTGCCGGCCAATCAATTGCGTGTTCGGACGTTTAAGGTGAAGAAAAATGTTTTGACGGGAAAGACATCGTCGAACGCGGCACTAACGGTTTTGAATAATAAAGGAACAGTGTTGCAAAAGACTAAAGCCAAACCAGCGGGAAACTTTACGTTTAAGTTGAGTAGTGCGGCACTAAAGAAGGTCAAAAACTTTAAACAGTTTAAGCTGATGTCTACGCCTGCCGGAGCTAAAGAATCACTAAATATGGCATCAGACCAGATAACACAAACGGTCTTTGGTAATAAGACCGCGACGGTAAAAGTTGTTCAATAATTGAATCATTTAAGAGCAAAGAAAAGCGACCAATCGACTATGTTTATCAGAATAGTTGGTTGGCCGTTTTTGATGGAGCAGGCCGTGGAAAAGTTACTTTTCTCGGAAATTGTCTTGATAAGCAGAATCAAGCATCAGTTCCGCCATTTGGGTCGGTGTGACTTGACCGATATTATCCGTCAGATGGCTATTACTAAAAGCTTCTTCAAGACTCTTTTGATTAAATGGAACGCCGGTTATATTGGTCTGAATTTCTTTTAGATTACCGGCAGCCTGATTAAAGTCGCCAAAGATTTTGGCGTGGGAAACGATACCGTCATTTACCGAAAAACTGATTTCGATATTCCCGACACCGTCGTAATGATTAGCGTGAAAGTAGTCGTCATGATACTGTTTGCCCATGGTCCACGAGTCGGTTTGGTAATCCTGATTGGTAATCTGATTGACTGCCTGCCAATCAGACGCTTGCATCACATAGGTTGGAATGGCTTGAAGATCGGTCGTTTCAAAGACTTCTTGGAGAATCATGTTGATAATTTCTTTAATTGAAATGTGTCGGTATTCTTCATTGAAATACGGCCGAAGATTGGTGACACGACTATGGACTGATTTGACCCCCTTGGCAGCCAGTTTTGAAGTGGGTGGTTTTAAGGCCTTATCAGCGGCGTCCAGATCGACGTCAACCATCAAGGTGCCGCCACAATAGAATCGATTACCGATTTTAAAAGCCGCCATTCCGGGAAATTTTTTTCCATCAACTGTTAGATCATTTCGGCCACTCAAGGCCGCGTGAACGCCTAGTTTCTTCAAAACATTAATGATAGGAGTGGCATATTTTTTAAAATTCAGGTAGTTGGTGCCGTCATCGGTGTCGACAAAAGCATATGTCAGGTTGCCGGAGTCGACATAAACCGCGCCGCCACCACCGGCTCGCCGAGTAATTTGAATGTCATGGGCTCTGATATAGTCCAAATTCAATTCGGCCGCTACGTTTTGATTGGCACCGATTACCACGGAGGCTTTGAGTGGCTGGGACCATTCAAAAAGGGTCTCTGTGAATCGATTACTGGTCATCAGATAGCGGGAGACACTTTCAAACATGGTGGGATTTCCCATGTATTTGGTACCTGTAGAGAGATCAATATAACGCACTTTAACACATCCTTTCAGCAAAGTAACCGTTTTCGCTGATAAGTATAGCATTGCCACGGTGAATTGCGAATTAAAGACCCTCTGCAAAAATATTTGAAATGTTGGCAGCGGGGTTCTATAGTTAATTTATACGTGTTTTGGCTATCAAAATACATAAAATGGGGGTTATTTTAAATGAAACGTCGTTTGATTATTTTTTCGATGTTGGCCGTAACTTTGATAATCGGCTTAACGTTTTGGGTGGGACATAATGCCGGTTCGAAAACTTATGCCAAATACCGGGCCATTGGGTCAACCGTTAATTGGCATGATCCTTCAGAGAATCAGCCATATCCGAATTTGAAAAAAGTCAGCAAGCTTTGGATCTACGTCAGCACAAAGAATCAACGGGTTTACCTGCACGGTAATGGGAAAGTCATTTATACAATGTATTGTTCAACTGGTCGCGCATCATCGCCAACACCCAAAGGGACTTTTCACATTCAGGCGCAGCGGGGGAAATCTTTCTACAACGCCACCTCGCATGAAGGTGCCAACTATTGGGTCTCGTGGCTTGATCACGGGGTTTATCTGTTTCACAGCGTACCGGTTAATAAGAAGGGACAATACATCCCGTCAGAAGCTGAAAAGTTGGGAACACCGGCATCGCACGGCTGTGTCCGCTTAACGGTTGCGGATGCTTATTGGATGTATAAAAATATACCATTTGGCACAAAAGTAGTTATCAAATAGTTTTTTAATGGTAGGTAAAAGCGGCACCAAAATCTTCGATTAATCAGAGAAGATTTTGGTGCCGCTTTTTGGATTGCTCTTGGTTTTTAGAAAAATTTGGCGCTTACTTTGACGGATGCTGAGTGTTTTGCTTTGCACACTTTCTTAGGACTGCTGCACTAACCCACAAGCCTGCATGTAAGGGATTCTTTTCAAAAATCCAAACCCGGGATTTCCGAAAAGAACGCCTTACACTCCGGCTTATCCCGGGTTAGCTCCGCA
>NZ_BAKI01000039.1 GCF_000583655.1 Lentilactobacillus farraginis DSM 18382 = JCM 14108 | reverse complement strand
GAAGTATTTTAATAATAGCCTGGCAATCATCATTGGAAATATCAGGATCAATTAATTTTGCTATCGCTCTCTGATTTTTTGATAGTTCAGTAGGGTCCGCAGCTAAGGATGCTTCATTTGCATCGTTTAATAAATAATCAACAGCTTTTAATTTCTCAACTGATGGATTCTTAGTTTTCCAAGAATAAATAACATTTGCTTTCAATCCCGCTTGGTTATTTAATTGATATAAGCTAAGACCTCTTTTCTTTGAAATTCGTTTAATTTTGACGAATGCTTGCATATAAAATTCTCCCCTTTATAGTATTCACTTTGCTTATTCAAATTCTATCTCAACAACAGATTCTTCCAATTGATCAAGCATTTCGTTAACTGAAATAAAGTGTCGCCACTTATTAGGATCATGCTTAGCAAGTCCCTTAAAATTACTGCTGATCTTATCGTGGATATTTACCAAAAATTTGTAATACATATTAGCTGCTTCACGATCGATTCTTTCCTGTGGCCAACGTTTATCCAGAGAACGTTGGTTATTTTTTTCGGTTAAATATTGACTATTTAGGACTCGAACCTAAGCAAACCACCTGGTTAGTCGAAACATATGTTCTTTTAAAACTTTAAATGAAGCCCCCACATTTGGGAGCTCATAAGATCACTTTACCGATTACATTAACTTCATCACAATCAAACACCATGTCATCGTATGCCTTGTTAATTGATTTTAAGGTAACGGTATTATCCTCATTTACATAAAACTTTTTACAAGTAACACCAACATCACGGATGTGGACAATCGCAATTTCACCATTCTCAACCTCTGGTTGATAGTGAATGAACACCTGACTACCCTTTTTTAAGAGGGGCTCCATAGAATCACCATCCACAGTAACTAATTCATCAGCACCCGCGGGGACCTTCTCACCAGCAATCAGCTTGTGGATTAATTGGGTATCTTGATCCTCACCATTAATAGGGGAACCGGCAGCAGTTGAACGACCGTAAGGAATATCAACCAGCGGTTTGTGGTTAAACATTGAAGTTACTTTTTCGTTATTCTGTTCGTCTAATTGGTCACTGGCATAATTGTAAACTTTTTCTTGACGATCAGAGTTTAACCTTTTATTAATCCTTAGAATTCTTCTATCACTATCAGTTAATGAACCAATCTCATTCTCTTTGAATCCAAGAATATATTCTGGGGTAGTGTGTAACGCTTTAGCAAAAGCATCCACATTATTTAGTGGAAATTCTCTAGTTTTATTAAAATACCTTGATAATGCTGACTTGGCCATGTTTACACGTCTGGCCAGTTCACTAAGTGTTAAATTCTGCTCATTTTTTAATTCAATAAGTGTGTCGATTATTTCGTCATTTGTTTTCAATAGAAACCCTCCTTGCTTACCATCACATTATAGCACCGTTCCCAATCGGAAACAATCAAGATATTAAAAAAACTTTTTGACTATTTTTTTAATTATCATGTTGACAATTGGGAACGAATACGATATTCTTTAAGTGTTCCCAAATGAGAACGTAAGGAGATGGAAAATTATGTCAGTAGATTTAAGAAGAGTCAAAGCTGAAAGAATTGCGAAAGGATATTCGCAAGAGGACATGGCCAAAATGCTAGGTTGGAAAAGCAGAGCAACATATTCCAAGCGGGAAACCGGTAAAGTTAGTCTGGGAGCTGATGAACTTGCAAAGATTGCGAGCGTGCTCGGATTCTCTAATGATGAATTAGGAATTTTTTTTACAATAACCGTTCCCAAAAGAGAACGAGCTTAGAAAGAGACTTTCCAAGTGACGATCAACCTTTTATTTACTCCGGATTCGTCCACACAGCCAGCATAGAAAGGAGGTGAATTAAATGGACGAAATAACACGTGTCGGAAATGTTCCGAAAGGTTTTAAAGGTAAGAGCGCCAAAAATGCTGATTTTATAGATTTAGCCAATTTTAAGATAGAGCAACAAATATCCACGGATAGTCAAAAGAAATACCCAGCTTTCCTAGGAGCGTTAACAGTGACCATTCAATTCAGTAACGGTACAACATCAAGTGACCCCCAGCAGGCAGTGCTGGAGGCCATCGAAAAATTAATTAATACTGGTTCAGCTCGGATTTCTGGAATCGTCACGAACACCGAAGCCTGAAATACGATCATGTTCAAAATCTTCGTACAAATGATAAGTGTATTTATCAGCGGGTAATTTATTTAATGAGTCTTTAATATCAGCTAAAGGATACTTATTAAATAAATTTAAAACAGATTTTGTATATTTTGTGCCGACAACACGGTTAGGCGAAGCATCCAAAATATTTAATAATCTGTCGGTAAATTCTTTATTGATGGTCATCTTTAATTGTCGCGCGTCGCGCTCTTCCAGCGGTTAAAAGTCATTTTATTTCGGCCATATATTGAACTATGAGCTGGATTAAAATGACTTTTTGTCTGGATTAATTATTTTACCGTCAGATTCTTCCAGCATCTTATCTTGGGATACATAAAAACCAGCCGTTAGGCTGGTCTAAATGATGTCGGTTGGCTTAAAGTAGCGCTAATTCGGAATTGGCTTCAAAGACAGTTTCATTATCAATGATTTTTTGTTGCTTATTAGCACCCAAAATTAAACACTGCGTGATAATCAAATCTAGTCGGCGAATGCTTTCACCGGCATTCTTAATAATCGTTTGCACGGCTTCTTTATTGATGATTGGTGACGTTACACCAGCCGCTTTAAACTTATCATTCACATAGTGAACGGCTTCTTCGTTTTCCATACCGATAACTTGATAATTGATCGCGATTCGCTGTCTAAACGCTTCAAACTGCGGTCGTTGTATCCTTTGAGCTAAAACGGGCAGGCCCGCCAGTATAACAACGCATTTCTTCTGCGCATCCATGTCAAAGTTAGTAATTAACATTAGTTCATCGAGGATGGCGCCATTTAGATATTGGGCTTCATCGATAATGAAAATTGGCGTGACGCGTTCAATATCATGCATTTCGGTAATTCGTTCTTGAATCTGCCGAAATTTCTGTGCTTTCCGATAAGCGGGTTCCAACCCAATATTGACTGCCAGCTGATCGTAAAAGTCGCTAACACTGACCGTTGATAAAGGAATATAATTAACCCGATATTGATTTGGATCTAATTGGCGGACAAAATCCCGTAAAATAATGGTTTTGCCGGCCCCCGGCCGACCGGTTACGACGCCCAGCCCAAGGGTCTTAATCAGATAGTTTAAACGAAACGTCAATTCCTTATAATCAATGGTCTTGATCACTGTTTGTACTGATTTATCGAACGGATTATGGGTCATTCCATAATACATTAAGTAGTCCATTATTGATCCTCCGTCATTCTAATTCGCTCTCGTTTGGCATGCCCATTATGAATCTTATCAACCAGCGAAACTGGCACTAACTGTTCGTTCCATTCAATGTATACAGCTGAGTAATCCGGCTGGTAACGAACCATTACCTTTTCACCAATGGTTGCCCGGCCGGTTTCATACTGTCTTGAATTAAGATTGATGGTCCCATCGTGATTGACGACCCGTGCTTCACGATGTAAAAACGCCATGTTTAAGCGCCGAGCCTCAACTTTATGAATCATTTCAGGTTCCGTACTGAGCCGATCAATCGGCGCTTCTTTATTAGGTAAGTTTCGATTGGATTGATTATTCCGATCGCGTACGTAGTCCGCGAAAGATTGTTTGAGTTCTGCGATTGACGAATAATCATCGTAATTAATATTCGCCATCCACTGCTGTTTCATAACGCCAAACCAGCGCTCAATCTTGCCTTTTTGATTGCCATGATAGATTTGGGCATGTCGGATACCGATTCCCAATTCAGCACAGATTAACGCCAATTGCTTATTAACATAGGGCTTGCCGTTATCGGCATACAATTGTCGTGGCTTACCATACGTCGCAATGGCTTGTTTGAGTGCCAGTTGAACGGCGACTGAATCATCTTTGTAAGACAGGTGCCAGCCGACTAAATAGCGCGAGGCATCATCAATAATGCCGACAATATAAACTTTGCGTTTGTGGCCATCATTGGTGATAAAGGGTCCGTGAGTGGTATCCATCTGCCAGAGTTCATTAACGTGCGCCATTTCAAAAGCGCGCATGTCTTCGATATGATCCCGTCGAAGGTCGGGAACTACCTTAGCTAAATAACGCTGGATGGTACTCTCTGATGGAATTCCCGTTGGAAAAAAGCCGGTGCTAATCATTTTTCGCCGGATAGTGGTCGCCGGTCGGCGTGGATTCTCTGTTTTTAGCCGAATAATTTCATCTTTTTGGCCTTCCGTGAGCCTACGGCTAGTCCCGCGATCTTTTCTTGGCTGCGGTTTCAATCCTGAAAAGCCGGCTTTTCGGTATTTGGTTGCCCATTCCCGTAAAGTGCCCATTTGGACGTATCCGCTGCTGCCACCGGGAAATTGACGCTCCGTTTCGGCAATTCGTCGCATATAAGCGGTTTTATTTTGATCGGGGAAATCATTATTGATCAATGGAATCACCAGGTTATAGCGAAATAAAGCAATGTCATCGATATCTTGATTAGTCATGTCTGTTTACCTCAATTTATAGGATAGAATTAAGGATAACGGACGCCAACATTGCTGATAAGATTAAACTATGTGGTTTGTAAAAAGATCATGAAAGGGTTGGGTCCAGGCTGAAATAATTTGCATCAAACGACGTTTCTGATGATAGTGATTGTACAGATAGGCTGCTTCAATTGGGCCTGATTCCAAGAGGCCGAAGGCCTTGACAAGGGCACCATGCCACTGATCGAATTGTCTGAGCCAGTATCGAATCAGACTACTGGCAACTTCAAACCGCTTTTCGGCATAGTAAACCGATTGCCCCTTACTTGCCTTGATAACTGCCAGAACCGTTCCCAAAATATAACGCTTGAACGGTATGATCGCTGGCGGTAAAACGACAAATGTTTTGCCACAAGTACAGATCATTCGTGACACCATAATCTGGATGCGTTTGGTTGCCGTGAGATAAATATTTCTTAAATAGCGACCATGGATTCTCAATCCCACCGGATTGTGACAGTGTGGGCACTGAAGTCTATCTAACACCCGAAACAGGTAGTGATCATATTTTTTTTGATAATATGTATTTAGGTCTATGCAACGACCGTTTTTTCCAGTATGATTCATGAAGGGAGTTCCTTTCTGTTTGATTGTTTTTCTTGGTCGTTAAACAATTCTACAGGTGAAACTCCTGTTTTTGTACTCTTTTTTTATATTAACTGGAATATTTTGCATATTAAAACCGGCAAATAATTCCAACAACCGTTAAACCGTTGCTGGGATTATTTGCCGGTTTTTGCTGATATAAAGCTGGTATTTTGTGCTGGTCGACATTTAATCACCTCGATTAATTGGGATAAATTAAGTATACAACTAAGCCAGAATTGGAAGTGAATTAAATGGATCAAAAACTTCATAATGCAGTACGAGAATATTTATTGGAACTATTGAGTGAAAAAAGTAAAAGTCCAGAAATGGCTGCAACCATTGCTGAACTTTATAGATTGTTACTTGAATAAGACACTCATGATGTCTCTTCGGTCAATGCTAAAGATTGTATCACCAATAAATTTGACTTCTCCGTTAGCATCATTTAAAGAAAAATCAGCAAAATTAGTAATTGATATCTTTTCACCCATAATATCCATAGTTTGAATTTTCTTTAAATTAGAGACCGAAATTGAATCATGAGACTTTGTGGTAATTACCACAGTATTCATAGAGTTCACCTCGATCAATTGGAATAACTAAAGGAAGTGACAAAATGTCTCAAGTCATTAGTGCTAAAGTATCAATTCAAATTCCTGATAATTTTGAATTGATAAATAAGGAAGATTACCAAAAGTTAAAACGGGAATCAACATTTGGACGGACTTGGAATTTAAACGATCTTCGTAAATGGTGTGGGAACAAATCACCACAATGGTTAAAAGAAAATTTCTTGGAAAATCCAAAATATTCACGGGAAATGCAAGCCTTAATGGATGATAGATATTTAGTCCATCGTGGCAGTAAAGGTAGTCCCTGGTTGTTTAAAGCTACCAAAATGCAGCAGTTCCTGGAGGATCATTGGAGTGAATTCAACTGGTAAGGAGGTGTAAAAATGGTTTTAATTTTACCACAGTGGTTAGACTATGTAATTTTTAGTGCGATTGGTTTTTGGGTTGGGACTGAGTATATGAAGTATAAAGCGAATCCAAAAACTTTTTGGAAAGAGTGGTTTGATTAATGGAATCATTGGAAGTACTAGTTTTATTGTTCTTAGCAGCCCTGGTCATTGAATACTTTATACCAACTGGGCGTCACTAAAAAATAGAAAGGAATCATATCGATGAATAAATTGCAAAAGTATTCGACATCTGAATTAATAGGTGAATTAAGAAAAAGAAAGGAAGCCCAACTGTTCCATGGTGGCCTTTATGCCAATACTGAAATACGAGGCAAATATGGCCAAGAAAATATGAAGCTTCCAAATGATTACTGGATTTTATTAATTAGCGACTTTTCTCCGCTAGATAGTAATTAAAGGCGTTGCGAACAATTTCTAATTCAGGATTTTGGGGATTTACTGATTTGATATATTTTTCTAAAGTTTCCCAATCTAAATTTCCTTTGGGAAACGATCTATCAGATTTCGCGTCTCGGGCCAAATCACCGATTGGCAGACTGACGTCTTTAAATCTCATTAACCAATTGTAAAAATCCATAAGAATTCACCACCTTAATTATATGCACTAAATAGCCCACTACCGCAAATGGGTGGACCAGCTAACAACTATAACTACTAATATTATAACACCTGGAGGGTCATCAGAATGAAAACATTAACAATACAGAACCGTATCAAACGTTTGAATATGATTATTGGACGTACACCCGTGGAAAAAGATCATAGCTTGTTGGCATATTTCTTTGTCCTAGATAAAGAAAAGCAACGACTATCTGAATATATTTTACATCACGAGGTGGAATAATGACTAAATTTTGGAAAGCAGTTGGTGTAATGGATTCCCAAATATTAGAAACTGGTGTCTCTCGTGCCGACGTTATGCGAAAGCTCAGCATAAAGTATCCGACTTACGTCGTAACTGGGACCGACAAGGATTTTATGAAGAAGCAGAAAGAACGAGTCCCAATTTATCCCGAACCAATTAGATTAATCTGTGGCAGAATCACAAAATCTAAAAGAAAAGAAATAGCGTCAATGAAGAATTCAATTGATCAACGACACTATTTACATTAAAAGATGGAGGTAAATATAAATGGCAAATGAATTATCCCTACCAGAATACACGATTGACTATCAGCTACCTGTGATTACAATTAATAATTTTGATCAATTAAAAACAGCTGTAGAAGCATATGCCAACAAATATCAAGGAATGGCAGTAACAGCTTCCACAGAAAAAGAAGCCAAGTCCAGCCGGCAGAGCTTCGGAAATTGAAGCAAGCTCTTGATGATAAACGTAAGGAAATTAGAAAAAAATATGCTGAACCATATCAACGGTTTGCAGCTCAAATTAAAGATTTGGAAATGACCCTGGATAGTTCGATTAATCCAATCGATGCTGGGCTAAAGGAATTGGAAGATCAGCAACGCCAGCTTCGCTTAAAACATGTTCAATCTCTGATTGCTGAAATGGCACCTAATTACCATGTGGAACCAGGCGAGGTTGAAATTGATCCTACTTGGTTAAATAAAACCACCACCAAGAAGAAAGTAACCGAAGGAATTGCTGATGTGATGGGTTACATTAAAAAGCAACACGATGATTTAAAAACCGGTATCAGTACTATCACCAAATATGCTCAAGCTTATCACATTGATCCAGCTGGTTGGATCGACCAGTTGAAGCAAGGCCAAGATGTTAATTATTTGCTTCAAGCAATTGATAATCAGGTCAAACTAAATAAACAAAAACAGCAGACTCTGGAAGCACAAGCAGCGGAAGCACAAACACATCAAATTCAGCAGAAAGATAAAACGATTGATACCAACACTGGCGAAGTTGTTTCCCATTCAGTGTCTTTAAAAATAACGGCAACAATTCCACAAATGAAACTGTTGAGGGCTTTCATGGATAGTAACCAAATTCGTTATCAAAGAGTAGGTGCTTAATCATGAAGACGATTGAAGCTAAAGATTTGCAGCGAACCTTGAATTGGCGAGTCATTCTATATGCTAAACCCGGAACTGGGAAAACAACTTGTGTTAAATATTTACCTGGTAAAACTAGAATTTTTGATTTGGATAACTCCGCTAAAGTATTAGCTGGCATTAGCAACGTTACAGTCGATGAAATGGATCGAACTCACCCCGAAGAAGACATGAAGCAGTATCTTGAACAGGCATCAGAATTGATTGTTGGTTACGACAATTTAGTTATTGATAATGTGTCAAGCTTTGAAAAAGATTGGTTTGTGGAAAAGGGTAAGGGTAGCCATAATGGCATCTCAAATGAATTGCAGGATTATTCACAGTGGACTAATTATTTTTCGAGAGTAATGACTGCTATCTACGCGTTGCCAGTTAATGTATTAACTACAGCTTGGGAGACGCAACGCCAGATTACCACTGAAAATGGTCAACAATTTAATCAATATGCACCCGAAATTCGTCAAAGCGTGATGGACGGAATGTTGGGATTATGTGATGTGGTTGGTCGGTTGATTATTAATCCGAAGACTAACGGTCGTGGCGTTATGCTGCAAGGAAATGACTCGATTTATGCCAAAAATCGTTTGGACAATCGAACCATGTGTGCTGCTAAGGACTTATTTATGTTTGGCGGTGAATAGTATTGCCATTTAAATTATTTGATTATCAACAACGATTAGTAGACGAAACCCGTCAAAAGCTTGCTGAAGGCAATCATGGTGTTTTAATTGTTTCACCACCAGGAAGTGGTAAGTCAGTTATTATTGCAGAAATTGCCAGATTAACAGTTGCTAAAGGTGGACAAGTCATGTTTTTCGTCCACAGACAGGAACTCGTGAATCAAATAACCCAATCTTTTCAGAAACAAGACGTTGATTTAATGCACTGCACAATTATGACTGTGGGCAAAGTTGCTAATCGATTAGATCACTTGCCTAAACCAAACTTAATTATTTGCGATGAATCGCAACATAGTCGGGCAAAAACATATTTAAAATTTTAAATACTATTCGGATGTTCCTAGGCTTGGATTCTCAGGCAGTCCGTGGCGAATGAACGGAGCAGGGTTTGACGATATTTATTCTGCTATGGTCAAAGGCCCCACGGTTAAGTGGTTAATTGAACACAAAAAACTAAGCCCATATAAATACTACAGTGTGACATTGTTTAATGACGAAAAGCTAAAGAAATCAAGCACTGGCGATTATACCAATCAGTCTGTTAGTGATTCAGCAAAGCCCACTTTGTATGGCGATATTGTTAAAACTTGGATGGATAAAGCATTTGGACAGCGAACCATTGTTTATGCTCATGATACTCAACATAGCAAACAAATTGCGGCTGAATTTAGAAAAGCGGGTATCAGTGCAAAACATTGTGATTCTAAAACTCCTAGTGACGAAAGAAAACGTATTATGAGTGATTTTAGAAAGGGAAAGATCACTGTTCTATGTAACTTTGGATTGGTTGATGAAGGATATGACGTCAAAGAGTGTACGTGTTGTGTAATCGCACGGCCAACTGAAAGCTTGGTATTTGATATTCAAGCAACAATGCGTTGTATGCGATATTTGCCAAATAAAATGGCCACTATCATTGATCATGCAGCTAACTATACCCGTTTTGGTCTGCCTGATACTCCACGACAATGGAGCCTTGAAGGACGACCTAAGAAAAAACGAAGCAATAATACAACGTCAACGCCGATTAAAACATGCCCCCATTGTTGGGCAGTAATTCCCGCCCAGTGCCATGTTTGCCCACAATGCGGGAAAGAAATTCAAGTTGAAACCGAACAAATGGATGTGGATGCCACTAAACAACTTGAAAAAGTTGGTGAGTTCAAATTAACTACCGACTACACAACTGTTAAGCTCGGCAAGATGAAACCGGAAAATGCCCAGAATATGAGCGAATTATATCAGATTGCAAAAGCCCGTGGATATAAGCCCGGTTGGGCCTATATGCAGGGTAAGCGATTGGGACTTTTAAACAAAAAATAAGGAGATAACAAACTATGGCTTTTATTACAACAGACTACTCAAACAATGAACACCAAACTTACGGGGCACTGCCAACAGGTACCTATGAAATGGTAATCAAATCAGCACAGGAAAAGGCAACACCGAGTGGTGCCGAATCCTTACAACTGGATTTAGTCGTTCGTAACGATTTGAACGGGGTGAAGGCATTGGCAAACACAAACGCCAAATACCAAAACCGCCATGTATTTATGGATAACTGGAAGCGTAAAAAAACGAACCAATACGATACCAAGAGTTTTCAATACATTTTGGAAGCTGTGGGCATCCCCGAAGGCCAACCGATTAATTCAATCGAAGATTTTACCAAAGCGATTGCCAACCGCCCGGCAAAAGTATATGTCAAAAAAGGCGTTGATGATTACAACGGTGAAAAGAAAGATGTTAACCAAGTAGCCCCGTGGAATTTTGAAAAGTCTGATTTTCCTAAAGTGGCACATGTATGGAAAGATCAAAAAAATGGCAATAATCCATTCGCTGAAAATAGTGAACCACAGAATAATGCACCGGCGGCCAATAATGATCCATTCGCCAATTCCGGTGATTCGATTGATATTTCTGATGATGATTTACCATTCTAAATTCGGGGGTATTAAAAATTGAGATATGAAAACATACCAAACGAGTTGCGGGCCTTGAAACAATGGGGGCTTTTCAAAAAGATTTGGAAGCCGGAACGCAACAAGTACACGAAAATTCCCCACAATGCAATCGATGGTGGCGCTGGGCGCACAAATGATCCAAATAGTTGGACTGATTACCAAACGGCGTTAAGAGCATTGAAAACGTACGATATGGATGGGTTGGCATTCTATTTTGCGAATGGTTATGTCGGCTTGGATATTGACCACATCGCCGATGAACTGGATCGATTCAAAGCTGGTGATTATCAACAAAATACCGTTCGTGATGTATTAACCATGACAAAATCATATGTTGAAATTAGTTTATCCGGTACCGGGATTCATGCTATTTTTAAAGGCAAAATTCCTGGTGATCGACGTCGCAAAGGCAACGTTGAAATGTATGAGTCCGGACGATTCTTCGCGTTAACTGGTAATACGGTTGGCAGATATGCGGATCACATCAATGCCCCGGATCCGCAAGTAATTAAACTGATGTACACCAAATTCTTGGGTAAAGATAACGTGGTTAAATTGCCCAACCACACGCCAATCCGTAAGAATGATTTATCCATTGATGAAATTGTTAGACGAGCCGAATTAAGTAAGACCGGCAAACGGTTCAAGATGTTTATGAAGGGCGGTTGGGATGGTTTCTATACATCCCAGAGTGAAGCGGATATGGCATTTGCCAACGATTTAGCGTTTTGGACGGGACGAGATTTTAACAAAATGGATGAGATATTCAGAAAATCCAGTTTGATGCGGCCAAAATATGACGAGAAACACGGCAAAACCACGTATGGAATTGGATTGCTGAACAAAGCCATTAACGAAACCCAGGAAACTTTTAACCCACAGCGAGAACCGTTAAACAAGTACATTATCAATTTTGGCAAAACCAAAAAGGCTAAGAAAATTCCCCCTCGTTCGTGGATGATACCGGAAATGCTGATCGATTCATGGATGTGTTCGGCAAGCTGGTTAAATATTCCTATATTGATAAATCTTGGTATTTCTATAACGGCAGTTATTGGGAAATGGATAACGAAGGCAAAGTAGCCCAATTCGTTGATATGACGGTTAACAACATGAAAAATGAAAAGTTGGTGGTTGCCGCTGATGTCGATCCTGAAAAAGCTAAAAACGCCTGGCGTACTTTTCTAAGAAAAAGCCGTTCAAACAGTGCCAAGCGGGCCATGTTAAACGAGGTGCAACATCGAGTGCCGGTATTACATGGCGAGTTTGATAAGGATATTACATTGCTAAATGCTGCCAACGGCTACATTGATTTAACCAACGGCATTCTGAAAAACCACGATATTGATAAAATGTTTTCCCAGCAAGCTAGTGTGGAATACACCGATAATATCGACTGCCCCGAATGGACGGAGTTTTTAAATCAGATATTTGATGGTGACAAAGAATTAATTCACTACATTCAAAAAGCTGTGGGTTATTCATCCACAGGCAGCATTAAAGAACAGGTGATGTTTATTCTTTACGGTAATGGTCGCAATGGTAAAAGTATTTTTACTGATATGATTTCGGATATTCTCGGAACCTATGCTAAATCGATGCAGGCTAAATCCATTATGGTGAAGCAGAATGATTCCGGTGCTAATTCCGATATTGCCCGGCTGGAAAATGCCCGGTTAGTTACATCAAGTGAACCAAATGAGGGTGTGAGATTGGATGAAGGATTAGTTAAGCAGTTGACCGGTGGTGATAAAGTAACTGCCCGGTTCCTTTACGGAAAAGAGTTTGAGTTTAAACCACAGTTCAAATTGTGGTTGGCTACCAACCACAAGCCAATTATTCGGGGTACCGATGATGGTATTTGGCGGCGATTAATGTTGATTCCATTTAAAGTTCAAATTCCAGTTGAAAAGGTTGATAAGGATTTGAAGTACAAACTGCAACGTGAATCTGTGGGCATTCTTAACTGGATTGTTGAGGGAGCACTAATGTGGCAACACGAAGGATTAAACCCACCAATTAGCGTTACCCGTGCCAGTCGGCAATACCGTGAAGAGATGGATGTTGTGAGTTTGTTTGTGGATGATTGTTGTGATCGGGGTGATGAATATCGTGCCCCAGCCGGTGAACTATTCAAAAAGTATCAATCCTGGTCGAAAGAAAATTCTGAATACTCAATGAGCAAACAGAAATTCGGACGTGAAATGAAACAGAAGTTTGAGATGAAACATTCCAGAGTTGGGAACGTTTATCAAGGAATAAAGCTGAAAGTTAGTCCAAATATGAATTGGATTAAGTGATGTGAAGGATGTGTGAAGGATAAGTGAAGGATAAATTAAACTCGAAATCCCTTGTCGCCCTAAGTATTATTACTCTTTTTACCCTATGTGAAGGATGAATCATCAAAAGTATATATATAAAAAGTAAGAAAGACTATATATAGTAAACACTTTATTTTGGTTTATCCTTCACACGTAAAAAATAATGGCTAATCCATTACTGGCACAAGGATTACAGCGATTTGTTTATCCTTCACATTATCTTTCACATCCTTCACAACCTGTGGGAGTGATAAAAATCAAATCAGAACATCAGATTCAAAACGAGATTTTAATGGCGTTATCAAGTCATGACTGCACCGTGTGTCGGAGCAATGCAGGTAAGGTTATTACCAAAGATAATCGGATTATTGCTTTGTTCCCGAAAGGTTGGCCGGATATTACCGGTTTTGAACATCATAGTGGAAAAATGATTTTGATTGAAGTTAAAAATGAACGAGGCAAGTTACGTGAAGATCAGAAGCGGTTTGCCAAATTTATTAAGCAATATCCAGTGTTATATGGTGTTTGTCGTTCTGTAGATGACGCGTTAAAAATAATTGGAGGTAAATAAAAATGACAGTAAAGATTGTTGATAAGGAATTGTTCAATATGTACCAAAGCACAATGGCAGAAAGTATTTCTGATTGGAAGAGAATAGCTAAATTCGCCAAATTCATTGATAAATATGCCAATGATGAGACTATTTCTAACCGCGATGATTTAGCTAACGTTGTGGATGCAATCTTGAATCATGAAAAGGTTGAATTATCCGTTCCTAAATATCGTTTAAAAATGAATGGCATGGTTGGTAGTAATGGGCAACAGTATGTATCTCGACGAGTAGATGATCGTGGTGGGTATTTCATCTGTGGAGTACGTAACCCACACGTTGATCGAGGCGAAATCACACAACAATTTACACGGGATGAAGCTGAATTTCTGAAGGATTTATTAAATAACTCAAGTATCCAAAGTGTGGAGGAGTGACGATAGTAACCAGATATGTAAAACCGTGATAAGATTAATCCCACATGAAATGAATATATTACAGATTGGATGGATTAAAAATGAATGAACTAGTTAAACGAGTAATTGAATTAGAAAGTCAATACAATGGTTCAATGAATAATGTGCCAGCAAATAAGTTGTCTAGTTTGCAAGCTTATGCTAATCAAATAGCCCCAGAAAAAATGGTCAAAAGTACTCGGAATGCTGTTAGAAGTAAGCAGTATCAACGTTATTTCTTGATGAAGTTAACTCAATTGGTTATTAATGGCAATGATATTAAAAATATTCAGAAGCAATTAAATGCTGATGAGGTAATTAATATGCACGGAGAACGGATGATGAGTAAATCTGCTGTACTAAAAGCTATGAAATATCATCATTTGGTGTAACAGTTACTTCAAAATTATTGGTGGTGATCCTTTGAAAGATGAAGTGTTAGTTAATTCAATTACTAATTGTCGAAATTTTAGAAATGGGGTTAATCGAATTCATTATGCGATTTATTGTTCAACCAATGATGCGTTTAACTTACTATTACAGCAGACGCTAAAACGAGTTCATTACTGGGAGTGCAAAGACAAAGTTAATTTAATCGCAGCTTTTACTGATAAGAGCAATCCTGAATTTAAAAATAAGCAATGGGCAATTACCTATGCTGCTAAAGATGTGGTTGAAGATTATTATGGTCACAAGACGTTATTGGTAGAGAATTTTGATAAATCTGATGAACTTGGACAATTGGCGCCTATAAATTGTAAAAGTTCAGTGTCAGTTGATAATTCATTGGTAAATAAAGTTAGTTCATTATTCCCGACGGATAAAACCAAACTGTTTGTAAAAAGCCTGCTTAAATATGGAAAAATAGCTACAATGGATATTTTTTCAATGACTGATAAAAAGTTTGAACATGCATTGTATGATCGTATAGCTTACGTTAAATCAAATGCACAAATGTTTACTGAACAGTTAAGTGTCTTCGATCATCAGGATACGTTAGATAAACTAAAGGTATTAGGTGATTTTGAATATTGCCTTAATAAATACGCTGATCCAATGACATTAAACAGCGAAGTTCACACCTTATTTATCAGCAATAGCGACTTGTTCAATGATATATTCGATTACGCAACTAAAGTATATGGAATGAAATACCAAGGCATTGTTTGGAAATCGTTTGGTTTAATTAATGATCATCAATTGAAACTGGATGAATACAAATTAATTGATTCAATCATTGATTTACAGCAGGAATTAAGTAAACAGTTCGTACCGAAAGAAGGACAGGTGAGCTTATATGAAGCTACATATCTGTCATGAGGTTGGCTGTCAAACATTGATACCAATGGGGCAAAGGTATTGCAGTGAGCACGTTACACAGCACCAGAAGCCCAACCATGCAGTCAGTTCTGCACGAAACCGAGAGTACAATATGTACTATCGTGATCAAACAGCGAATCAGTTTTATCACTCAAAGGAATGGAAAAAGATTCGGCAATTTGTTGCTGCACGAGATTATTATTTAGATGCAGTCACTGGCTTGCCAGTCTCAAACGATAAGATTATTGTTGACCACATTGTGCCTAGACGTGTACTATCTGTTGATAAATGGTTAGACATGGATAACTTATGGTGCTTGTCACCGACTACGCATAATACGAAAACCAAGATTGAACAATCACTCAATCAAAACCAACTCAAACACTGCAGCAAACGTTGGTGGATTAAAGTATTATCTGAACGCACGAAATAAACATCCCTGATGTAGGAAACTCCTGCCAGCTTGGATGGTAATAATTTCAGGGGTGGGTACCGTTTCTTGGATGGTGGGGATCTTCATCAACAAAATTAAAAAAAGATGTCTTTGTGAAACGACAAAGTGTTTTTCAGGTGGTATCATGTAGGTAATCGGAATAAATATTTCTGATGAGGTTTACTTATTAAAAACAATTTTTTCAACCTCCTCTGGGTGATATAGATATAAAGAAAAAATTGTTTAAAGCTTACTGTTTGAATCTTACAAAAAAATACAATTTAGGTGAATGTTTAAACACCCCCGGGGTGGTGAAAGCCTAGGGGAGCGCACGCCCAGCAGTAGCGCACGTTAAAAGTTGTAAATTCAAAACTTTTTTATGGGCTTACTATAACTGGGTGCACGCAATTTCACAAATTGCTTATATGAATAACCCTACTATAATGACTATGTATATTTCCCTCCTAAAAGTTAATATAATTAGACGTTTTTTCACGATTGTAGGGTGTATACGTTCGAACAGTGTGTTTAATGATTTTTTTGTGATTCATTAGTCTAAATGAATCAGATTGAAAGAGTCCCTATTGGGGGCTCTTTTTTATTGCTTGGAGGTGAACTAAAAAATGCCAAAACAAATGAAACTAACTACAGACAAGCATGCTCGCAAGGATCAGCGAGTTAGAACTCAAAAACTAATAACGGAAACTTCTGGAATGGATTTGATTCAAAAGAGTTGTCCAAAATATCTGTCAAGTTATGCGCGAGCAATGTGGACGAAACTTGTACCAATTTTGCAAGCATCAGGATATGTTAAACAGGCCGACAAGGGAACAATTGAAGCGTTTTGTATTAACTATCAATTATTGCGGAAAGGCTATGACTCAATTAAAACAGATGGTGTTGTCACCAAAGTTTCTAAAACTGTGGTCAATCAACGAACTGGAGAAACATATGAAGACAACGCAGGCTGGAAACGTAATCCGGCATCACAAATTATTGATTCTGCTACGGCAAAATTAAACAGCTTAGCACACGAATTAGGCTTAACACCATCTGCACGAGCCTCATTACTGCAACTCTCAGATGACAACGATGAGGAACCCAATATTAAAGAGATGTTAAATGGGGGAAGTGAGTTTTAGTGGTACAGGAATTTGATTTTACTCAAAGAAATACTAACTTGGATAAAATCTTTCAGCAGCTTGATGGGAAAGGCTACTTTGATGAAATCAAAAGCAAATACCGTGATCCGGCCACTGTTTATTGTTACCGGGTATTAACTGGTCAACAGTTAGCCTGCAAAACAATTAAACTAGCAGCGTTTAGACATTTGAATGATTTAAAACGATCTACGGAGGATAAGTTTCCGTATTACTATGATTTGGATAAATGCCGAAATATCTGTAACTTCGCACGCATGTGCCCTGATGTTTCTCAAAACAAGCCGATACCACTGATGATTTGGCAACAAGCAATCTTGTGCCTTTCTCAGGGATGGCGAACAAAGGAAGACAAGCAGAAGCGATTTGAGCGATGTATGGTTTCAGTGGCTCGGACTAATGGTAAGTCATATTTATTGAATATCTTGATCCTTTACGCTTACTTGGTCGAGGCTAGTGACCAGTTTAACGCCGATTTATGTTACTTGGCGCCGGTTGATAAGCAGTCTAAGAAGTCTTGGCGTTACATTAAACAGACTTTTAACAGCTTACAAGAAATGCTGGATTTCGTAAATTAATCAAGGATCAGAATATTGCGATTAATGATGATGTTTTGAAATCCACGAAGACTCAAAACCAGATATTACGAATGACAGCTGGTAGTGCACAATTAGATGCCTTTCATTTCCTCTTTGCTACTGTGGATGAATACGGGGATGAAAACTTTAATTCAGATGTGATTTCTAAGGTCACTTCTGGACAAGTTCAAACCAGTAACCGACAAACATTTTTTATCAGTACGGCATACAGTAACCCTAAAGTCCCGATGTATAGTGATGTTAGACGACTCACTAAGGTGATGGAAAAAGATTCTAACCGAACGGAAGATTCAACGTTGGCATTAATTTGGCAGCAGGATGACCAAGATGAAGTTGAGAACCCCGAAACATGGGTGAAAAGTAATCCATTACTAGATTTACCGGCTAAGCATGATACCCTACTGAAAGGGTTAATTAGTGAACGTGATTCTAAGCTGGAAGACGGTACGTTAAATGATTTCATTAACCGTAACCTCAATATGTGGTTGCAGACGGCTAAAGATAAATATTTGAAACTAGATGATATTCAAAAGTCAGTTGTTTCTGATTTCGAAATTGATAATCAAGATTGCTATGTGGGTTTTGATTTATCACATGCTTCAGATGATACGGCTTATAGTTTTGTTTTCCCACATTTGAATGGCGAACAAAAGAAATATTTCATCTTGCAGCATTCATTTGTTCCGTTAGCCCGAGCAGATAATTCCATTATTGTGAAAGAAAAACAAGATGGAATTAATTACTCAAACGCAGAAAAGTTAGGCTTTTGTGATATTTCGCAAAATTCTTATGGCTTAATTGATGAAGATTTTGTTGGACGCTGGTTCCTGGATTTTGTTAACGATCATCATTTGAAAGTTAAGGCCTTCATTTATGATCCTTATCAGGCTAGTGCAATTACTGATTGGTTGGATAATAATATGCCAGAAGTGCCTTTTATTACTTTAAAGCAAGGGACGGTTAGTTTGAGCTCGCCCACAGTATTTTTGAGAAATCAGTTTATTGCGGGAAATATTGAGATGCTGGCTGATCCGATTTTGCAGACCTGCTTGGCTAACGCTGTAACAGTGGCTAATCCATATGGTATTAAAATTGATCGAACGGCGTTGACTTCGAAAATTGATTGTGCCGATGCCACTATCGATGCCATGTCTCAAGCCCTTTTTTATTTTGAAAATCCTAATCATGGCCTTAAAGAAGATAAAAAGAATCCATTTAATGGAATGAGTAATGAGGAGGTCAACGAATTCTTTACCAGTGATCATTTTAGTTTTTAATATTTTCAACACTTGTTGGGTGATATATGTAGTGAATAAATTATTAGGGAGGCAGATTAGTTGAATCTGAAACAACTATGGACAGGTTTAATCACTAACCTGTCTTTTATATTATTTTTATTTGGGTTAATTGCATTTGTGGTTGCCGCAAGCCTTATTAATTTTATTGTAGGTTGGGTAGTGGCCGGGATTGCTTTAATCGTTTTAGCCTATGTCATTTCGTGAAAGGAGGCGTTGAATGCTGAACCCCTTTAAAAATTTTATGTCAAAACAAACACAAACAATTAGTACCACCGGGTATTCACCATTTATGTTAAATGGTACATTGTTATCCACTAACACTGTGGATGCAGACGGAGCACTGCAAAATAGTGATATTTATGCGGTGATTAATCGAATTGCAGGTGATGTGGCCAGCTGTGAATTTAAAACAGACCAATATAGCAACATGCTAAATCAGCCCAGCACATTATTGAGTGCTTATAATTTTTGGCAAGCAGTTAGTGCTCAAATGATGTTAACTGGCAACGCCTTTGTTCTAATTCAGCGAAATGGCAATGGAAGTCCAGCAGGGTTGACCTTAATCCCGTTTTACCAGGTCAGCATTACTTTAGATAATCAACAAAATGTTCTTTATTACACAGTTAATTACGGTGATGACCGAGGGCAGGTGACATATTTAGCTGCCGACGTTTTACATTTCCGATTGTTTGTTTCCGGACAAGTTGCCACTGAATTGGTTGGTAGCAGTCCGCTAAACAGTTTAGCTAAAGAAATTAACATCCAGAACTATAGTAATCAATTGTCACTGAGCAGTTTAAAGAATGCAATTGCGCCTAGTTATACGATTACGGTTCCGGCGGCCAAATTGGAACCGGAAGCTAAAGAAAATATTAGAAAATCGTTTGAGAATCAGAATTCTGGTTCGAATGCTGGTCGACCAATTGTTTTGGATCAATCTGCTCAGCTTGATTCCTTACAGATTAATCCGGATATAGCTAAATTATTAAATAATGCCACGTTTAGTCAGACCCAGATTGCCAAGGCTTTTTGTGTTCCAGATAGTTATTTAAATGGTCAAGGTGACGAACAATCATCAATTGAGATGATTCGTTCTTTGTATCAAAATAGTTTGAGCCTATATATTCGGCCAATTGAATCAGAATTGTCTTTAAAGTTGGGAATCGACATTAAAATGGATATTAATTCGGCTATTGATGTTGATCATCAGCAATTAATTAGTAATATTACTAAATTAAGTACTGGTCAGTCACCAGCATTAACGCCACAACAAGCACAAACAATTCTGAAACAAGCGGGAGTTTTTCCTGATTTGAAAGTTTCAGCAGTGGAAGGAGGTGATGATAATGACAACAGTACCAATTAAAGGTGTTGTATCTAGTGATGATGATGCTGAAGTATATGAATTCTTTGGCTATTCAACAGTTACTCCTTCCGCAGTTAAAGATGCGTTAAGCACTGCAAATGGTCAAAATATTGTTGCCGAAATTAATTCACCGGGTGGCGATGTGTTTGCCGGTTCTGAGATATATACCGCACTTAAGAATTATACCGGTAATGTGGAAGTTGACATTGTTGGATTAGCAGCGAGTGCGGCCAGTGTCATTGCAATGGCTGGTGATACGATTAAAATTTCGCCAACGGCTCAATTAATGATTCATCGGGCTTCCACTGTATCTCAAGGGAATGCAGATGATTTATCCAGCGATTTACAAGGCTTGAACTCGACTGATCAATCAATTGCAAATGTTTATGTGCAACGAACAGGACTGGATCCGCAAACAGTCATGCAAATGATGGCCAAGGAAACTTATATCAATGCAAAAGATGCCGTTGAGCAAGGATTTGCAGACGAAATGATGTTTGACGATCAACCAGCCAAAGTTACTAATATGCTCTCGCCGGTTATGTTGAGTAATCAGGCAATTAGTAAAATTAAATCATTGTTAACCAAAGTAAAAGAAAAGCCTAAAGAAACTAATAGCCAAACTAGTGACCAATTACGATCACATAAGTTGGCTATTTTATTTAAGAAAGAAGGAAATTAAATTATGGATTTAAATAAGCTGCACGATGCTTGGCTTGAAGCTGGTCAAAAAGTAACGGACCTTCAAGAAAAGCGTAATCAAATGGCAGTTGAACTGAACGATTCTCCTGAAAAATATTCAGATGAGGATCTAACTAAAATTGCTGATTCAATTGATAAAGCAAAGAAGACCCGAGATTTTGCTAAAGGTGCATATGATGATGCTTTAGCAACGGCTAAATTAGTAAAGCCTGATAAACCAGCTGCAGGTGGTCAAAAAGATGTTACGCCAAAAGACAAGCCTAAGTTTATTAATATTGTCAAGGGAGCCTTAAAGGGTGATCCAAAGTTTTTGAATTTGATGTCTAGTGGACTTGATGCCAACGGAAATGGTGTTGGCTTGACAATTCCAGAAGATGTCCAAACGGCCATCAATACTTTAAAACAAACCTTTACATCATTGGAGCCACTAGTAACTGTGGAAGGAGTTAATGCACCTTCGGGATCACGAGTTATTGAGCCACGACAGTCAGTGACCCCATTTGCCAACTTGGATGATGAAACAGCCCAAATTGGGAATAATGATGATCCGGCAGCCTTTAAGCCATTAAATTATAAAATTCATCGATATGCCGGAATTTCTAGTATTACAAATACTTTGATGAATGATAGTGATGCAAATCTATTATCATATTTGGAAAACTGGATTGCCAAGAAGGATGTTATTACCCGGAACAGTGAAATTTTGCAAGCATTGGCTAAGTTACCAAGCGCACAAAAAACCACAGTTGATAGTTTTGACGCCATTAAGGATATTTACAACAAGGAATTGGATCCACTGATTTGGAATGAATCTGCATTTGTTACTAACCAATCAGGCTTTGCTGTTCTGGATAAAGTCAAGGATAATAACGGACAATACGTCATTCAACCTAACCCGCTTAATCCATCACAAAAAATGTTGGCTGGTAAGACAATTACAGTTATTGCCGATGCCTTTCTGCCAAACGATGGTAACAGTTTCCCACTGTACATCGGTGCTTTGAAAGAAGCAGTTAGACTTTTCGATCTCCAACAGATGTCTTTGTTGGCTACTAATATTGGTGCTGGTTCTTTTGAAAGTGACTTGACTAAGATTCGTGCCATTGATCGCTTTGATGTTGAGTTGTGGGATACTGAATCGGTCATTTATGCGCCATTTACTGGATTAGCAGATTTAACTCCTGCTGCAAAGACTAGTGGGACTACTAGTTCAACTGGCAAGTAATTTAAATAAGTCGCCAATGAAATAAACAATACAGTGATGGGCGGCTGTTAGGAGGGGTGTCATGTGACGGTTAATCCGACAGAATTAATGGATGAGTTGCATATTGACCAAAGTCCGACTGAATTAACGACTGTTACCAATTTGATTAATGAGGCAACTGAGATTGTCAATCATTCAGTCAGTTCAACTGAAACCCAATATCAAGCCTCATCAATTTACGACTTAGCAATAAAAACACTGGCAACTCAATTATATTATGATCGGGAATTATCTAGGGGGATGTCGGCTGGTTTGTTGATGATGCTAGATCAACTCCAAGGAATGGTTTCAGGAAGTGATCCGGATGGCACTTAATAAATTTAGTCCGGAGCAGTTTAATCGGCAAGCCCAGTTTGGAACGGCTTTACCAACAATTAATCCTAATACTGGTGCATCAGGAACGCAATTTAAACCACAGTTCGTGTTATGGTGCATGCCTTATACGCGAACTAACACACAGAACGTTTCGCTTTTGGGAACAGATTTTGAAGATACTATTCAAATTGTTATTCGACACAATCCGTTAATTGACAAAGGTCTGTTAGTTCAATATCAAGACCAACTGTATCAAATCGTTAATTTGAGTTTAGATGATAGCAATAAAATTGTGACTTATGACATTTTGACTCTACAGATTAATGAGAGGGTTGGTAAAAAACATGGTTAGTATGGCCGAACAATTAGACGATTATTTAGCGAAAATAAAGCGACTGGTACCCAACCGGGCGGAAAGAACTATAATCACTAAAGCCGGTGCCGATGTTTTACAAAAGAAATTAGCTGATGAAACTAAACGGCTACATTATAGTAATCGAATTGCTACCGGAAATGATCCTCACTTGGCTGATAGTGTATTAGTTAGTTCGAAAAATGTTGATGGTGATGTGGATGGGACAGCGACAGTTGGCTGGGTCAAGAAAAAAGCAGTGATTGCTCGCTGGCTAAATGATGGCACTGTTTACATTGTCGGTGACCACTTTGTGGAAAAGACCCGTG